>NZ_JBXAMI010000007.1:0-398877 GCF_058800455.1 Allobosea sp. GW822-FHT05A11
GATGGGAGGAGTTCTGAGGCCACCAAGCCTGCGAACATCCTCGAACACGACACGCGCGGCGCCCTCAACGGGCGCCGTTGGCGTTTCAGGAATGCGGCGCTGGCCGCACATCACCCCGGCAGCCGGTAATCCCTGAACATCTCGCGCAGCGCCGTCTTCTGGATCTTGCCGGTCGCCGTGTGGGGGATCGCCTCGACCAGCACGACATCGTCCGGCAGCCACCATTTCGCGATCTTGCCAGTCATGAAGGCGAGCATTTCGTCCTTGCCTGGCGCGCGGCCGGGCTTCGGTACGATCACCAGCAGCGGCCGCTCGTCCCATCTCGGATGGGCGACGCCGATCACCGCCGCTTCCACCACATCGGGATGAGCGATGGCGAGGTTTTCGAGGTCGATCGAGGAGATCCATTCGCCGCCGGACTTGATCACGTCCTTCGAGCGGTCGGTGATCTGCATGTAGCCGGCAGGGTCGATCGTGCCGACATCGCCGGTGTCGAAGAAGCCCTCTTCGTCGAGGGTCGGTTCGTCCTCGCGCCGATAATAGGCTTTCGCCACGGCGGGCCCGCGCATCTTGAGCCGGCCGAACGTCTTGCCGTCCCAGGGGAGATCCCGCCCCGCATCGTCGGTCAGGCGGAATTCCACCGTGAAGCCGGGATGTCCCTGCTTGACCTTGAGATCGTAGAGCGCGTCGCCCTCCAGATGCTCGTAGACGGGTTTCACCGAGCAGAAGGAACCGAGCGGGCTCATCTCGGTCATGCCCCAGGCATGGGCGACGGTGACGCCGTATTTCCGCTCGAAGGTCTCGGTCATCGCGCGTGGGCAGGCCGAGCCGCCGATGACGACGCGCTTCAGCGTCGAGAGCTTACCCTCCGTCGCCTCCAGATGCTGTAGCAGGCCGAGCCAGACGGTCGGCACCGCCGCGGTCATGGTCACGCCCTCGCCCTCCAGCAGGGCATGGAGCGAGGGGCCGTCGAGCTTCGCGCCGGGCATCACCAGCTTGGCGCCGGTCATCGGTGCGGAATAAGCCAGAGACCAGCTGTTGGCGTGGAACAGCGGCACGACAGGCATCACCGAATCACGCGACGACAGGTTGAGATAATCCGGCGTCGCCCAGGTCATCGCATGCAGCACGTTCGAGCGATGCGAATAGAGCACGCCCTTCGGCCCGCCGGTCGTGCCCGAGGTGTAGCACAACCCCGACGCCGTGTTCTCGTCGAAGCGGCCCCAGGCGAAATCGTCATCGACCTCGGCCAGCCAATCCTCATAGGCGACAGCGCCCCTCAGGCTGGTCTGCGGCATATGCGCGGCATCGGTCAGCACGACATAGCGCTCGATCGTCGGCAGCTTGTCCTGGATCGCCTCGACCATCGGCACGAAGGTCAGGTCGAGGAAGAGCAGGCGGTCTTCGGCGTGGTTGACGATCCAGGCGATCTGCTCGGGGAAGAGCCGCGGATTGACCGTGTGCGTGATCGCGCCGATGCCGCTGATGCCGTACCAGAGCTCGAGATGGCGGTCGCTGTTCCAGGCCAGCGTCGCGACGCGGTCGCCCAGCGTGATGCCCTGTCGCTGCAGGCGCTTCGCCACGCTCAACGCGCGGCTGCGGATCTCGGCATAGCTGCGCCGTCTCAAGGAGCCATCCTCGACGGCGCGGCTGACCACCTCGCGGGTGCCGTGCTGGACGGCGGCGTGGTCGATGATGCGGTGGAGCAGAAGGGGCCAGTCCTGCATCAGGCCGAGCATGCGCTTATCCTCCCAAATCCGTTTGCCCGGAGGATAGCGGCGCGCTCCCGCGAAAGGGAAGTCATCCCATCGGAGGCTCGCCTGCGCCCGCCAGATGGTTTAGGCCTGATCCTTCAAGAGCGGGGGGAAACGCCATGACCGCACCGAAGATCGTGCAGCAGGCCGCGACGGAACCGGACCGGGTCTGGTTCCGCTTCATGCGGCTGCATCAGCGCATGCTCATGCAGATGACGGCCCGTATCCGCGCGCTCGGCCTCTCGATCCCGCAATTCGACCTTCTCTCGACCCTGACCGAGCAGGAGGGCATCAGCCAGAGCGAACTGGCCGAGCGGCTCTACGTCACCAAGGGCAATGTCTCCGGGCTGGTCGACAGGCTGGTGCAGGCCGGGCTGGTCGAGCGGCGCGCCATCGCTGGCGACCGGCGCTCCTATGCCATGCACCTGACGCCGGAAGGCCGCCGGCTCGCCGAAGCCGGCATCGCCGCCCAGCGCGATTTCGTCGCGAACACGCTCGGCAAGCTGGAAACGGACGATCTCGTCGAACTCGACCGACTGGTGCTGCTCTGGCGCGATTTCGCCCGCGCCGTCGACGCCGAGTGAGCGGCCATGGCTGATGGCATCGACCTGACCGCATCCGCCACGCGCTTGCGTGAGGCCCTGCTCGCCCGCCGCTTCAGCGCCACCGATCTTCTCGAAGCGACATTCGCCCGCATCGATGCGCTGAACCCGCGCCTCAACGCGATCGTGGCCGAGGATCGCGAGGCCGCTCGTGCAATGGCGAAAGCCTCGGATGAGCGCATCGCCAGCGGCACCGCTCGCCCGCTAGAAGGCTTGCCGATCACGATCAAGGATGCATTCGACGTCGCCGGCCTGCCCTCCTCCGGCGGGTTGCCGGCCTATCGCGAGCGCGTGCCGACCGAGGATGCCGCCGCGGTCGCAAGGCTGCGCGCCGCCGGAGCGGTCATCATCGGCAAGACGAACGTCCCGGTCTTTTCCGGCGATTTCCAGAGCTACAACCCGGCCCATGGCGTCACCAACAACCCCTGGGACGAGACGCGCTCGCCCGGCGGATCGTCAGGCGGGGCGGCGGTCGCGGTCGCGACCGGGATGAGCGCCTTCGAGCTCGGCTCCGATCTCGGCAGCTCGATCCGCTGGCCGGCCCATGCCTGCGGCGTCTTCGGTCTCAAGACGAGCTGGGGGCTGGTCTCGACCTGGGGCGCGATCCCGCCACCGCCGGAGCGCCGCACCCTGCGCAATGTCGATCTGATGGTCGCCGGCCCGATCACCCGCGCCACCGAGGATCTCGACCTGATCCTGCCGGTGATCGCCGGGCCTCGCGATACGGCCCTGCCCACGCCCGCGCTGCCTGAGCCGCGTCGGACCGGCGCGAAGGGCCTGCGCGTCGCGCTCTGGGCCGACGATCCCTTCGCGCCGGTCGACCGCGAGGTCGCGGATGCCGTGCGCGAGGCGGCGCGCCGCCTGGCCGAGGCCGGCGCCATCGTCGACGAGACGGCGCGGCCCTCTATCCGCTTCGCGGACGCGTTCGAGATCTATGCGCTGCTGAACCATGCCGTCGTCGCCTATGGCCTGCCGCCGAAGGTGCGCGCCCGCATCCAGGCGCAGGCCGCACGCTTCAGCCCGAACGACCTGTCGCACCAGGCCCTGCAAGCACGTGGCGCCCGGATGACGCCCGGCCTCTACCAGCAGGTCAGCCAGCGCCGCCTCGCCCAGAAGCGGCAATGGGCCAGCTTCTTTTCGCGCTACGACGTGGTGCTCTGCCCGCCGGCCCCCGTCGCCGCGATCCCGCATGATCACGACCCCGACATCCATGCCCGCCGCCTGATCGTGAACGGCGAGCCGCGGCCCTATCTCGACTTCCTGCTCTGGGCCGCGCTTGCCACCGGGGCGGACCTGCCGGCCCTGTCGGCCCCGGTCATGCGGTCGCGCGAGGGCCTGCCGCTCGGCGTCCAGATCATCGCGCCCTTCGGCGAGGATCGCACCGCCATTGCCGTCGGGGCGATGCTGGAAGAACTGGGCGGGCGGTTCACGCCGCCGCCGCTCGCAAACTGAACCGCCCGGAGGGCGGTTGCACCCGCCTGAGGCGAGGCCTTTCCGTTTCCCTCGCCCCGCGGCAGAGTCTACTGTCCCCTGCGTCAAATTCGCTCAACATTTGCAACCATATCAGCGTATGTTGGCAAGAATATTAAACAGAACCGGGAGCCCATCATGCTGTCGAATGTCGCCGTCAGGGATATCGAGACCCTCGTCCATCCCTATACCAACCTCGCCACGCATCGGCAGACGGGCCCGCTGATCCTGGAGAGCGGCAAGGGCATCTATGTCTACGACTCCACCGGCAAGGAATATATCGAGGGCATGGCGGGGCTCTGGTGCACCTCGCTCGGCTATTCCAACCAGGAACTGGTCGAGACCGCCTATGAGCAGATGAAGAAGCTGCCCTTCACCCATATCTTCGGTGGACGCAGCCATGACCCGGCGATCGAGCTCGCCGAAAAACTCAAGGAGATCGCCCCGGTTCCGATCTCCAAGGTGTTCTACGGCGCCTCCGGCTCCGACGCCAACGACACCCAGGTGAAGATCGTCTGGTATCTGAACAACGCGCTCGGCCGGCCGCAGAAGAAGAAGATCATCTCGCGGCTGAAGGGCTATCACGGCGTCACCGTCGCCTCGGCCTCGCTGACCGGCCTGCCGAACAACCATATCGATTTCGACCTGCCGCTGCCCGGCATCCTGCACACCTCCTGCCCACATCACTACCGCTTCGCCGAGCCCGGCGAGAGCGAGCAGGACTTCTCGTCGCGCCTCGCCGCCGAGCTTGAAGAGATGATCCTGCGCGAGGGGCCGGACACGGTCGCCGCCTTCATCGCCGAGCCGGTGATGGGCGCCGGCGGCGCGATCATCCCGCCGGAGGGCTATTTCGAGAAGATCAACGCCGTGCTCGCCAAGTACGACGTGCTGTTCATCTCGGACGAGGTCATCACCGGCTTCGGCCGCACCGGCAAGATGTTCGGCACCGAAACCTACGGCATGAACGCCGACTCGATCTCGCTCGCCAAGCAGATCACCTCGGCCTATTTCCCGCTCAGCGCCGTGATGATGAACGACAAGATCTATGACGTGCTCGTCGATCAGAGCCGCAAGATCGGTACCTTCGGCCACGGCAACACCTATGCCGGCCATCCGGTCGGCTGTGCCGTCGCGGTCAAGACGCTGGAGATCTACCAGCGCGACAGAATCGTCGAGCATGTCGAGAAGGTCTCGCCGACCTTCCTGCGCCGCCTGAACAAGCTGAACGAGCATCCGCTCGTCGGCGAAGCCAAAGGCGTCGGCCTGATCGGCGGCGCCGAGCTGGTCAAGGACAAGCAGACCAAGGCCTCGTTCGAAGGCAAGAAGGGCGTCGGCGCCAAGGCCGTCGCCTATGCGCTGGAGGAGGGCTTCATCACCCGCGCCATGGGCGATCGCCTCGCCTTCTGCCCGCCGCTCGTGATCAACGAGGCCGAGATCGAGGAAATGTTCAATCGCTGCGAACGCGCCCTCGACAAGACCCTGAATTGGGCCAAGGCGGAAGGCCTGCTGGCCTGACAGCCGTTCAGCGCTGAAACGACGGAAGGCCGGGCGGTGACGCCCGGCCTTTTCCATGTTCAGCAATGTGGCGGATCAGCCCGAAAACGCCACGAACAGATCACAGAGGCGCCCCGGCGCCGTCCCGATCCGCCGTCAGACAGGCAAGACCGGCCGGCGCGAGCCGCCGGCATGAGGTCATCAGCTGAGTCAGGAGCCATGTTTCAACGCGACACGCACGCCCCGACACCGGCCCGCAAGGGTTTCCATGACGCCACGGCGCGGGCGACCTATGCCTCCCGCTTCCGCCCGATCGCAATTCGGGCGGTCGCCGCGGGAACCCGACAGGCCGCGCCTGCGTTGAAACAGCACGGCGAAGCACGCAAGGCCGATTTGCCCGGCGTTCTCCGCCACGGTTTCCACGACTGAAACCTCCCCTTCGAGACCCATGACTTGGCCGGTGCGGAGCTTGCTCCCACCGGCCTTTTTCTTGGGCGGGAGGTGCCTCAACGAAAACGGGCGGCCCGAAGACCGCCCGCTGAAATCTCCGACATGTTCGATGCGATCAGACGACGATGACCTTCGCGCCGACCGGCACGCGGTTGAAGAGGTCGATCGCGTCGATATTGCGCATCCGGATGCAGCCGGACGAGGCCGAGCGGCCGATCGTCTCCGGCTCGTTGGTGCCGTGGATGCGGTAGAGCGTGTCGTGGCCGTTCTGGTAGAGATAGAGCGCGCGGGCGCCGAGCGGGTTTTCCGGCCCGCCATTCATCCCACCCGCAACCGGCTTCAGATGCGGCCAGCGCTTGACCATCTCGGCCGGCGGCGTCCAGCGCGGCCATTCCGCCTTGCGCTGCACCACAGCCTCACCGGTCCAGCCAAAAGCCTCGTCACCGGTGGCGACGCCGTAGCGGATCGCCTTCTTGTTGGGGAGGACGAGGTAGAGGAACTTCTCCTTCGTATCGACATAGACCGTACCGGGCGCCTGCCCGGTCGGATCGGCGATCTCGTAAGGGAGATAGGGCAGGTAGGTGTCGAACTTGGGGACGAGCGCGATATATTCGGCATCGCGGGCTGACAGCTCCGGCGCGCTGACGCTCTTGTACTGGCAGGCGCCGAGCAGGGCTGACAGCGCCAGTGCTACGAAAACGGTCTTCTTCATAGTCCCCACCGAGCCGACCCGAAGGCAGCCTTTATGATGAATCGAACGTTAACGCTTCGTATCGGCCCAGCGCTTATCCAAAAGCGGCCGTCCGGCGAAGCACTAGGCCTCAAACGGCGATGGCGCAATCCGGTTCCCTTTCAGGCGTTCGGAAGGCGGCTTGGCGTGGCAAACCGGCCACGCATGACCCTTTGGCCCGCTCCAGCGCGCGGATAACGGCTCTTGACGACCCTGCTCTTCACCCACCCGGCAAGCCGTGCGCATGCAATGCCGGCGGGCCACCCCGAATGCGCCGACAGGATCAAGGCGGTCGAACAGGCGTTGGAAGCCGAGCGCTTCGCGGCACTGATTCGGCTGGAAGCGCCGCTCGGCACGCTCGACCAGGTGGCGCTGTGCCACCCGGCATCCTACGCGCAGGCGCTGATCGCCTCCGCGCCTGCGGCCGGGTTCGTGCAGGTCGATGCGGATACGCTGATGTCGCCCGGTACGATCGAGGCGGCGTTGCGC
Organism: Allobosea sp. GW822-FHT05A11; assembly: GCF_058800455.1. Classification (NCBI taxonomy): domain Bacteria; kingdom Pseudomonadati; phylum Pseudomonadota; class Alphaproteobacteria; order Hyphomicrobiales; family Alloboseaceae; genus Allobosea; species Allobosea sp. GW822-FHT05A11. The sequence goes on from NZ_JBXAMI010000007.1 coordinate 6,990, forward strand.
GGTGTCGGCGGCGCGGTCGCGGCCGTCGACGAGGTGATGGCCGGCAAGGCGCGCAACGCCTTCGTCGCGATGCGCCCGCCCGGCCACCATGCCGAGCGCGAACACGCGATGGGCTTCTGCTTCTTCAACCATGCCGCTATCGCGGCGCGCCACGCGCAGAAGGCGCATGGGGCCGAGCGTGTCGCCATCGTCGACTGGGACGTGCATCACGGCAACGGCACGCAGGACATCTTCTGGGACGATGCCAGCGCGCTCTACGCCTCCGTGCACGAGATGCCACTCTATCCCGGCACCGGCGCGGCCTCGGAGCGCGGTGCGCAAGGCACGATCGTCAACGCCCCCTTGCGGGCCGGGGACGGCTCCGACGAATTCCGCGAGGCCTTCGAGACCGCGATCCTGCCGCGGATCGATGCGTTCCGCCCCGATCTCGTGGTGATCTCGGCCGGGTTCGACGCGCATTGGCGCGATCCGCTCGCCGACCTCAACCTGCGCGAGGCTGATTTCGCCTGGGCAACCTCGAAGCTGATGGAGGCTGCTGACCGCCATGCCGGAGGCCGCATCGTCTCGGTGCTGGAGGGCGGCTACGATCTCGACGCTCTTGCGAAATCGACCGCCGCCCATGTCTCGGCGCTGATGGAGGGCTGAACGCCCGAAGCGCCGCCTATTCCAGCGGCGACGTCTCGGCGATCTCGATGCCGAAGCCGGAGAGGCCGACGAAGGAACGCGGCGAGGAGGCCAGATTCACGATCGAGCGGACGCCGAGATCGCGCAGGATCTGCGCACCGAGACCGACCTCGCGCCATTGCTGAATCCGCAATTCGTCCGAACCTTCTTCGTCGACGCTCTTGATCGGCACGCCGGCGCTGCCGTCGCGCAGGTAGATCAGCACGCCCTTGCCTTCCTGCTGGAAGCGCCGCAGCGCGCACTGGATCGAGCCGGCGCCACCGAGCACGTCGGCCACCACGTCGGCGCGGTGCAGCCTGGCCGGCACCTTCTCGCCGTCGCCGAGCTTGCCCATGACGAAGGCGAAATGCTGGGTGCTGTCGAAAGGCGTGACATAGACATGGCCGGTGACATCGCCGAACTCGGTCTTGACCGGGAAGGAATGCACGCGCTCGACCAGCTTCTCGCGCAGCTGGCGATAGGCGATCAGGTCCGCGACGGTGATCTGCTTGAGACCGTGCTTCTCGGCGAAGGCGGTGATCTGCGCGCCCTTCATCACCGTGCCGTCGTCATTGGCGAGCTCGCAGATGACGCCGACCTGCGGGAGATCGGCGAGCTTGCACAGGTCGACCGCGGCCTCGGTATGGCCGGAGCGCATTAGCACGCCGCCATCCTTGGCGATGAGCGGGAAGACATGGCCGGGGCGGACGAAATCGGCAGCGCCCATATTGCCGTTGGCGAGCGCGCGGACCGTGTTGTTACGCTGCTCGGCCGAGATGCCGGTGGTCAGCCCGTGCTTGACGTCGACCGTGATGGTGAAGGCCGTGCCGAGCGGGGCATCGTTCGACGAGACCATCGGATCGAGGCGCAGGCGCCGGGCCTCGCCCGCGGTCAGCGGCGCGCAGACGATGCCGCAGGTGTTGCGGATGATGAAGGCCATCTTCTCCGGCGTGCAGAGCGAGGCGGCGACGATGAGATCGCCTTCGTTCTCGCGATCGTCGTCATCGGTGACGATGACGATCTCGCCACGGGCAAAGGCTTCGATGGTCTCGGCGACATTATTGGACATGGCAGCCTCGCGCGGCCCGGACAGGCCGAGGAAATCATTGGGGGTGACGGCGCCGCCGGTGGCGGCGGTGATGCGCTCGGCGCTTTCGCGGGAGATCCAGGCGGCCGGATCATTGCAGAGCGCGGTGACGCTGGCCGGCGACAGGTCGACCTGCCTGGCAAAGGCGCTGCGTGCGATCTTGTTCTGCCGGAGCCAGACGTCGAGCTTCATGCCGTGAAACTAATACGGCGCCACTTCACCTGCAATGAACGATCAATGCATTTTCAGTATTGCTGAAATGCAAGATGCGACGCAGCGGCAAAAGCCGTTCCGCCTCACTCCTGGAACGGCCAGCGCGGCTCGACGACGCCGACCTGTGCGCGATGGCGCAGATACTGGTCGGCCAGCACGCAGGCGACCATCGCCTCGCCGACCGGTACGGCGCGGATACCGACGCAAGGGTCGTGGCGGCCCTTGGTGAACATCTCGGCCTCGCCGCCGGTGCGCGTCACGGTCGCGCGCGTCGCCAAGATCGACGAGGTCGGCTTCACCGCGAAACGCGCGACAATCGGCTGGCCGGTCGAGATGCCGCCCAAAATGCCGCCGGCATGGTTGGAGAGGAAGAGCGGGCGCCCGTCATTGCCGGCGCGCATCTCGTCGGCGTTGGCCTCGCCGGAAAGCTCGGCCGCGCCAAAGCCCTCGCCGATCTCGACGCCCTTGACCGCATTGATGCTCATCAGCGCCGCGGCGATCTCGGAATCGAGCTTGCTGTAGATCGGCGCGCCCAGCCCCGCCGGCACGCCCTCGGCGACGATCTCCAGCACGGCACCGATCGAGGAGCCGGATTTCCTGACACCGTCGAGATAGCTCTCGAAGAAGGCCGCGGCTTTGGCGTCGGGACAGAAGAACGGGTTGCGGCCGATCTCGTCCCAATCCCAGTTGGCGCGGTCGATCTTGTGCGGCCCCATCTGCACGAGGGCGCCGCGCACGATCATGCCCGGCACGACCTTGCGGGCGATGGCGCCGGCGGCGACCCGCATCGCCGTCTCGCGCGCCGAGGAGCGCCCGCCGCCGCGATAGTCGCGGATGCCGTATTTGACGTCATAGGTGTAGTCGGCGTGGCCCGGCCGGTACTTGTCCTTGATCTCGGAATAATCCTTCGAGCGCTGGTCGACATTGTCGATCATCAGCCCGATCGAGGTGCCGGTCGTGACCTGCACGCCGTCGCTCTCGCGGGCGAAGACGCCGGAGACGATGCGGACCTGGTCCGGCTCCTGGCGCTGCGTGGTGAAGCGCGACTGGCCGGGCCGGCGGCGATCGAGATCGCCCTGGATATCCGCCTCGGTCAACGGCAGCAGCGGCGGGCAGCCGTCGACGACGCAGCCGATGGCCGGGCCATGGCTCTCGCCGAAGGTGGTGACGCGGAAGAGGTGGCCGAAGCTGTTATGCGACATGGGAGCCCGATACGTTTCCTACCGGCTCTTAAGCCGGATCGGCGCGCGGCGAAACCCCGCAAGGGGCGCGATGGTCATTGACAAGGCCTGCCCTGGCCGCTTCAACGCAGCCATGAGCCGGACGTCCTGCCCCTCGCGCTCCTGGCGCCCCGGGAGCCCCATCATCGCGGGAGCCTAGCCCCGAGCTGCCCGACAGGGCCGCTTCGGGGTCGATCCGGCGACGACCGGCCTGATTGCAGGCGTCGCGCCACATGTTTTCCGACATAGACGGGCTTCCGCGACGAAGCCGCCCCGCTGCCCCAGCATTGGCCCGCCGCGACCACTCGAGCGCGGCCAGTCCTGTTCAGGGCACTGCGATCAACGGCCAGACTCATCATGAGATTTCTCCGCAGGCGCCCAGCGCCGGCATCGACGGCCAGCGTCAGCCTTGCCCGCGCGCTGTCCAAGCTCGGCTATTGCTCGCGGACACAGGCCGAGAAGCTGGTGCGCGAGGGGCGCGTCACGGTCGACGGCCGCAGCGTGCGGCAGGTCGAATTGCGTATCGATCCGCAGCGGGCGCGGCTGACGGTCGACGGCCAGCCGGTGACGGCGGTGCGGCGGATCTATCTGATGCTCAACAAGCCGCGCGGCATGGTGACGACCGCAAGCGACCCGGAAGGGCGCCAGACCGTCTATGCCTGCCTGGAGGGCAAAGACCTGCCGCATCTCGCCCCGGTCGGGCGCCTGGACATGGCGAGCGAGGGTCTGCTGCTGATGACCAACGACACGCGCTGGGCGCAGCGTATCCTCGATCCCGCCTCCGGGGTCGACAAGACCTACCATGTCCAGATCGACCGCGTGCCGGACGACGCCTTCATGGCCAGGCTGAGAGAGGGAGCGGTCGATGGAGACGAGGTGCTGTCGATCCGTTCGGCCGCCCTGCTGCGCTGCGGGGAGCGCAATGCCTGGGTCGAGATGGTGATCGACGAGGGCCGCAACCGGCAGATCAGGCGGATCGTCGAAGCGGCCGGCGCCGCGGTGCTGCGCCTCGTCCGGGTCAGGATCGGCGAACTCGAACTCGGCGATCTCGCCAAGGGCGCCGTCCGCGAATTGGCCCCTGAGGAAACCACACTGCCGCTTGCCGGCTATCCCGTCGGCAAGCTTCGCATCAACATGGCCTGAGCAGCCGGCTCCGTCAGTGCGCCGGCCCCTTCGCCGGCGCTGCCGGGGCGCCCTCCCAGCGCGTATGCGCCGGCAGGTTCTCGCCCTTCATGATCACGGTGAGCAAGCCGATCTGGGCGTAGTCGCCGACATGGGTGTCGTAGAGCACGGTCGCGCCGGCGCCGACGCAGACGCCCTTGCCGAGCCGCACGCGCCCGACCTTCATCACCCGATCCTCGTAGAGATGGGTCTGCAGCGCCGAATGGGCGTTCACCGTGCAGAAATCGCCGACCTTGATGCAGTCGAACTCGGTGATATCGGTCGAGTCGAGCCAGACGCCCTTGCCGTATTTCGCGCCGAACAGCATCAGGAACCAGGGCAGGAAGGGCGTGCCGCGCAGGTAGTCGAACAGCACCTTGCCACCGAGGCCCCAGTACATCACCGCGACCGCCTCGGTGCGCATCGCCCACCACGACCACATCGGCTTCATCACGGGCTTGTAGACGCCCATCATCAGCCATTTCACGGCGGCGCAGATCAGCGCCTGGACGATGGCGATCGCCATGGCAACGCCCATGAAGGAGAGCACGAGGCCGAACCAATCGCCCTCGTTGATCTTCTGCTGCAAGACCATGTCGACCGCGATCGTGCCGAAGGTGATGAACAGCATCGCCGGGAAGGAGGTATGCAGCGCCTCGAAGACGCCGCGCCCGAACTGCTTGGCGAAGGAGGGTTTGTAGGTCCAGTCGGCGCCGAGATCGACCTTCTGCCGCGTCGGCAGACGGATCGGCGGCGAGCCGAACCAAGTATCGCCCGGCTGCATGCGATCATTGGCGGGCGGCTTGGACTTGATGCCGATCAGCACGCGATCGGGAATGACGGCGCCCGGCGGCACCACCGCGTCATTGCCGACGAAGACCTGATCACCGGTGCGCGTCGCGTCGAGGCGCATGTAGCCGCGGCGCATGTCCTCGTCGCCGAAGACGACCTCGTCGGCGATGAAGTTGCCTGCGCCGATGCCGGTCAGGTCATAGCGTCCCGAGAGATTGGTCGAGATCTCCGCGCCCTTGCCGATGCTGGCGCCCATCAGTCGGTACCAGGCACGCATATAGATGGTGGCGAAGAGCGAGGAGAGCGTCTCCAGCGTCACCTCGGTCGCCAGGGCGACCGTCCATTTGCGGGCGTAGAAGCCGGAATGGATCGACCAGGAGCCCGAGGTCACGCGCGGCAGGATCGCCCAACGCAAGGCAGCCATCAGCAGCACGGTGAAGGCGATCAGGCCGATCGCAGTCGGCCAGGTCAGGATCGGCAGGAACCAGAGATAGCTGATATCGGTCCAGCCGGCGATGAAGTAGTCGATCTTGTCGAACAGCCAAAAGGCCGGGAAGATCGGTAGCAGGCTGACCGGCGGCAGCACCACCAGCATCAGGATGTAGAAGGCCGTCATGAGCGCGCGGCGGCCCGCCGAGGCTTCGGCCTGCGGCGGCAGCGCGGCGAGATCGACCGTGCCGATCTTGCGGCCGGGCGTGCCGTCCCAGATCTCGGCTTCGCCGACATGGGCTCCGGGCTGAATGGCTGTCAGGTCGCCGATTTCAGCGTGGTTGCCGATTACCGAATCGTGGCCGAGCACCACGGAGGCGCCGGCCGAGACGTCCTTGCCGATGGTGATGCGGCCGATCACCAGCTTGTCGCCGATCGCCTCGCCATTGGCGAAGGTGGTCTTGGAGCCGAAGGTCGTGAAGTCGCCGATCTCGATCAGGTCGATGGCGCCGGCCTCGTAATCGGAGATGATGACGTCGCGCCCGACCTTGGCGCCGAGCAGACGCCAGTAGAAGCGCATCACCGGCGTGCCCTGCAGCCACTTGATGTGGACCAGCCCGGCGACGCGGGCGGCGAACCACCAGCGGAAATAATAGACGCCCCAGAGCGGATAGACGCCCGGCTTCGTCCGGCCGAGCACGAGCCATTTCAGGGCGATGGCAATCAGGCCTGTCACGACGATGATCGCAACATAGACGCCGAGCAGCGCGAAGATCTGGCCGAGCAGCGGCAGGTCCTCGCCCGAGAGGATCATGTAGGTGACGAAGACGCCGAGCCATTGCGCGGTCGCCAGGCCGATGATGACCGGCAGCGCCACCGCCTGCGCAAGCCCACAGAGGAAGCGCCGCAGGAAGGGCGGCGGCGTGAAGGATAGGTCCTCGGCCACCGCGACGCCGCGCTCGTCGAGAAGCGCCGCCATCGCCCGCAAGGTGCGGGCGCCATAGACGTCCTGCAGCGTGATGCCGGCATAGGCCGGGGTCTCGCGCACGATCGAGATGAAGCGGGCGGCGAGCAGCGAGTGGCCGCCGAGATCGATGAAGAAATCGGCTTCCAGCGGCAGGCTCGCCGTGCCGAGCACGCGCTTGGCCGCCTCCAGCAGCGCGGCTTCCGTGGCATTGCGCGGCGGCTCCTGCTCGCCATCGGCGCTCGGCGCCGTCAGCGGCGCCGCCTTGAGCATCTTGCGGTCGACCTTGCCGGAGACCATGCGCGGCAGCGAGCCCGCCGCCTCGAAATGCGCGGGCACCATATAGGGCGGCAGTTTCTCGCGCAGGGCCGCGCGCAGCGCCGGGCCGTCGACCGCGACACCGGGCTCCGGCACGACGAAGGCGACGAGCCGCTCGATGCCGTCATCCGTGCGCAGCACGACCGCGGCCTGCCCGACGCCGGGTTCGTCGGCGAGCTTCGATTCGATCTCGCCGAGCTCGACGCGGAAGCCACGAATCTTGATCTGGTCGTCGATGCGGCCGTGGAAGACGATGTTGCCGTCGGCGTCGAGGCTGACCGCGTCGCCCGAGCGGTAGAGGATGGGATCGCCCCCGCCCGCAACTCCGGCGAAGGGGTTGGCGATGAACTTCTCGGCCGTCAGCTCCGGCCGGCCATGGTAGCCCTTGGCGACGCCTGGGCCGCCGATCAGCAATTCGCCCTGCTCGCCCGGCTGGACGAGACGCATGTCCTCGCCGACGACGTAAGCCGTGTAGTTCGGGATCGGCTTGCCGATGGTCACGGTCTCGCCGGGGACGACCTCAGCCGCCGTCGCGACGACGGTCGCTTCGGTCGGGCCATAGGTGTTGAGGATGCGCCGGCCGGGCTTCGACCATTTCTGCACGATCGCGGGCGGCAGCGCCTCGCCGCCGAGCAAGATCAGTTTCAGCGAGGGCACGTCGGCCGGCAGGATGCCGAGCAGCGTCGGCACGGTGTCGATGATGGTGACGCCGGCCTCGTTGAGGATCGCCGGCAGCTTCTCGGCATCGCCCATCATCTCGGGCGAGGCGACGAACAGGGTCGCGCCGACGAGATAGGGCGTCCAGATCTCCTCCATCGACAGGTCGAAGGCGACCGACGCCCCCTGGAAAGCGACATCGTCCGGCCCGAAGCCGTAGAGCGCGTTTCCGGAGCGCAGGAAATGGCAGATGTTGTGGTGGCTGATGACGATCGCCTTGGGCGTGCCCGTCGAGCCCGAGGTGTAGATCAGATAGGCCGGATGATCGGCGGTCAGGCCGGCCGGTCGCGCCGGCGGCTCGGTTCCGTCAGCACCGGCGGCAAGACCTTCAGGGGTCCAGACGGCGCGCTCCGTCGCCTCGGCCCGACCGGCCCAGCCGGTGCAGGTGACGATGCCCTTGGCCTGGGCATCGTCGAGGCAGGTCGCGATGCGCTCGACCGGCGCCTCCGCGTCGAAGGGAATCCAGGCCGCGCCGGCGCGCGTGATCGCGATCTGCGCGACAAGAAGGTCGATGCCGCGCGGCATCCACAGGCCGACCATGTCGCCCGGGCCGATGCCCGCGAGCTGGAGGCCGCGTGCCTGCCGGCCAGCGGCAGCCCAGACCTCGGCATAGCTCAGGCGCCGCTCGAGATCCGTGAGGGCGGGATGGTCAGGGCGCAGCGCGGCGGTCGCTGCGAAAATCTCGGCCAGCACCTCGTCCCGAATCAGATCGGGACGCTTCTCGCCTGCCAGCATGGCGAGTGTGTTGGCAGCAGCCGCGTCAGACGCCGCCGACAGCTTCGTCATATCGTTCATCGCGCCCCGCTGCGCTGAAAGGCCCGTCGCTGATGCCGCGGCAGGTCCTGCCCTCGGCCCTCTGGCGCCTTATCACGCACCTCGTGAAGAAAACCGGAATCGTCGCCTGTGCATCGCGACATCCGCGTGAGCCCCCCGACCGGGCAGGCCGCCGCATCACGCTTGTCTCGCTAGCATATTCTCCCTGCAAAATCACGGGTGAACGGGCCATGAATGCCACGGCCCGGCTGCGTGCTAACTCAGAGCCAGTCGGCCTTGTTCCCGCTGACGACGAGCAGCTTGCCCTGCCAGATCTCGACCATCGAGGCCTCGCGCGGCGCCACCGCCCCGACCAGGGCGAGCACCGCCCGCGCCACGCCGCCATGGCTGACGATCACCGTCTCGCGCTGCAATCCTTCGAGAACCGGCCGCACGCGCTCGGCCAGCATGCGGTAGCTCTCGCCACCCGGCGGCACGAAGCCCCATTTGTCGCGCTCGCGCAGATGCGCCTGCTCGCGCTCGGCCTTGCGGACGTCGCGCCAGGTGAAACCTTCCCATTCGCCGAAGGTCAATTCGCGCAGGCGGTCGTCGATGCGGTATTCGCCGGCCGGCAGGGCGAGTTCGCGGCGGAGGATGTCCATGGTCTCGCGCGCCCGCTGCATCGGCGAGCCAATATAGGCGAGATCGGCGTAAGCCGGCTCCAACGCCTTCAACCGACCGGCGGCCTCGGCGGCCTGGCGGCGACCGAGATCATTCAGCGGGATGTCCTGACCACCCTGCAGCCGGCCTTCCCGATTCCAGTCGGTTTCGCCATGGCGGACGAGGATGAGACGGTGAGGCAGCGAGAGCGGGACCATGCGGGGCTTCTGCACGCTGCCGCGGACAGGGTCAAAGCCCTTGCGCCGCCCGCAGCCATGCTTTCAGCCGATGGCGACAATTGGCCGCTTTCTGTGGCCGAATTTACACGGCCTGTGTATAGCGCCCTTGCCAATCACCAGCGGAACCGCATGTCCCCTGCCCTCACCTTGCCCGACGGCCGCAGCCTCGCGCTTTCCGCGACGCCGCTCGTCATGGGTATCGTCAACATCACGCCCGATTCCTTCTCGGATGGCGGATTGCTGAAGAATGCCGAGGCGGCGATCGCCCATGGCGCGCGCCTCGCCGCGGAAGGCGCGGCCATCGTCGATATCGGGGGCGAGTCGACAAGGCCCGGCCACGCCACCGTGGATGCCGCGACCGAGATGGCGCGCGTGCTGCCGGTCATCGTCGGGTTGAAGGCGCGGATCGACACGCCGATCTCGATCGACAGCTACAAGGCCGACGTGGCGGAAGCGGCGCTCGCAGCCGGCGCCTCGATCGTCAACGATGTCTGGGGCGCCCAGCGCGATCCGCGCATCGCCGAGGTCGCGGCGCGAGCCGGCGCGCCGATCATCCTGATGCATAACCGCGACACGATCGACGCCTCGCTCGACATCTTCGAGGAGGTGCTGCGTTTCCTCGAGCGCTCGATCACGATCGCCACGCAAGCCGGCCTGCCGCGAAGCCAGATCGTGGTCGATCCCGGCATCGGCTTCGGCAAGACCGCACGCCAGAATCTCGACCTGATCCGCCATCTCGACCGGCTCGCCGTGCTCGGCTGCCCGGTCCTGCTCGGCGCCTCCCGGAAATCGACGCTCGGGCGCATCACCGGCCGGGAGGTTCCGGCCGAGCGGCTCGCCGCCAGCATCGCCGCGCATCTCTATGGCGCGAGCCGCGGCGCCGCCATCATCCGCGCCCATGACGTTGCCCCGCATATCGACGCGCTCAAGACCTGGGCCGCCATCGAAGACAGCATGAAAGCAGACCTGTGAGCGAAACCGGCCGCATCCTGATCGAGAAACTCGACATCTACGCCTATCACGGCTTCTTCTCGGAGGAGGAGCGGCTCGGCCAGCGCTTCGTCATCGACCTCGTGCTCGATGTCGACCTGCGCGCCGCCGCCGCCAGCGATCGCCTCACGGACACCGTCGATTACGGCCGCGCCGTCGCGATCGTCGCCGAAGCCTTCACGGCCCGCCGCTACCACCTGCTGGAAGGCGCGGCGCGCGCCGTCGCACTGGCGCTGTTCGATGCCTTCCCGACGATCGAGGCCGTCGAGGTCACCCTGCGCAAGCCGGCGCCGCCGATCCCGGCGACGCTCGGCTCGGTTGGCATCCAGCTGAGGTTCCAGCGTGAAGGTTGAGGCCGCACTCGCCTTCGGCGGCAATATCGGCGACCCCGTCGCGGCCTTCGCCGCGGCGCTGAAGGGGCTGCGCGCGCATCCCGACATCACGCTCGGCCAGCTATCCTCGATCTATCGCACGCCGCCCTGGGGCAAGACCGACCAGCCGGAATTCCTCAATATGGCCGCGCTGGTCGAGACCTCCTTGCCGCCGCAGGACCTGCTCGCCTTCTGCCTGGAGCTGGAGCGCGCCGGCGGCCGGGAACGCCGCGAGCGCTGGGGGCCACGCACGCTCGATATCGACATCCTGACCTATGGCGACGCGATCATCGACCAGGCGCGCCTGCAGATCCCGCATCCGCGCATCCCCGAGCGCGCCTTCGTGCTGACGCCGCTGGCCGAAATCCTGCCGCAGCGCCTGATCGGCGGGCGCAGCGTCACCGAGCTGCTGGCGGCGGCCACAGACGAAACGATCCGCCGCGACGATATCGCGACGGATCGTTTGAAGGCTCTGCTGGCGGCGTGAGCCACCGGGCAAGTTAATCCTCGTAGAGCTCTCGCAGGACAGCTAGCGCACGACTGAGCGTTGCCGGCGGGGCCGATCCCAGCCGCTTGATCAGCCGGGTCTTGTCGAGGGCACGGCTCTGCTCCAGCAAGACCAACCCATCGGTACCCTGAAAGGAGATCGGAACTCTGAAGCCGGCCGGACGGCTCTTTGAGGTCATGGGTGCGACGATGACCGTGCGCAGATGATCGTGGATTTCCGGCGGCGAGATGACGAGACAGGGCCGCGTCTTCTGGATTTCGCTGCCGACTGTTGGGTCGAGCGTGGCGAGCCAGATCTCGCCGCGCTTTACCATGTCAGTTCGGCATCCTCGGCATTGCCGAATTCCGGCCAGACCAGCGCGTCATCCCCCACTTCGGCGAGGCGCTTGGCATCCTCGGCCCAGCCTGCGCGAGCCCGCGTCTGCACCGGCTCGATGATGATGCGGCCTTGCTCGACGGTCAGTTCGACTCCGTCCCCGGCCTTGGCCCCGATCTCTGCCAGAAGGGGCTTCGGAATGACGATGCCCGCCGAATTGCCGATCTTCTTGACCGCGCTGCGCATGGCTTCCTCCAGGAAGCCAATATAGGCGCCGCGCCGGCTGGTTACAACAATGTTATAACCAGACTCGGTCTCTCACTCGCCCTTGTCGAGGGAGATGTCCGGCGCGGTCGGCACCTTCATGCCGACGACATGGTAGCCGGCGTCGACATGCATGATCTCGCCGGTGATGCCGCGGGACATGTCGGAGACGAGGAAGACCGCGGTCTCGCCGACCTCCTCGATGGTGACGGTGCGGCGCAGCGGCGAGTTGTACTCGTTCCAGCGCAGGATGTAGCGGAAATCGCCGATGCCGGAGGCCGCCAGCGTCTTGATCGGGCCGGCCGAGATCGCGTTGACGCGGATCTTTGAGGGGCCGAGATCGGCGGCGAGATACTGCACGCTCGATTCCAGCGCCGCCTTGGCGATGCCCATGACGTTGTAATGCGGCATCCATTTCTCGGCGCCGTAATAGGTCAGCGTCAGCAGCGAGCCGCCATCGGGCATCAGCTTCTCGGCGCGCTGGGTGATCGCCGTGAAGGAATAGCAGGAGATCAGCAGCGACTTGGAGAAATTCGCCTCGGTGGTCTCGACATAGCGGCCGGTCAATTCGTCCTTGTCGGAGAAGGCGATGCAGTGGACGACGAAGTCGAGCTTGCCCCAGAGCCTTTCGACCTCGGCGAAGACCGCGTCGATGGTCGCGCCGTCGGTGACATCGCAATGGCCGACGACATGGCCGCCGAGTTCCTTGGCGAGCGGCTCGACCCGCTTCTTCAGCGCGTCGCCCTGATAGGTGAAGGCGAGTTCAGCGCCCGCATCGGCTGCCGCCTTGGCAATGCCCCAGGCGATGGACCGGTTGTTCGCGACGCCCATCACGAGCCCGCGCTTGCCCTTCAGGAGATTGGCGGTCGGCGAAACGGCGTTGGAATCAGGCATGGGAAACCCGCAGATGAACGATGAGCAGGTCTCTTAGAACAGTCGCAGGGAAACGGGAACCGCTTTGATGCCCGCCTCCACGGCTGAATCACGCATAAGGCGGCGATCCGTAGCCCGCGCGGCTCGTTTTCGGCTGCAACGGCGCCCGAGCCGGCTCAGTTCGCCTCGTCCCGCCCCTTCATCAGCGCCGTCAGCTCCGCGTCGCTCGCCGGCATCTCGATATCGATGGCGACGAAGAGATCGCCGACCGCGCCCTTCTCGCCCTTCAGGCCCTTGCCGCGCAGGCGGAACTGCCGGGCCGTGCCGGTCAGCGGCGGGATGTTCATCTCGACCGCGCCGGTCAGCGTCGGCACATGCAGCGGCCCGCCGAGCACGGCCTTGGCCAGCGGCACCGCGACGCGGGTGCGCAGGTCGTTGCCATCGACCGCGAAGCGGGAATCCGGCTTGACCTTGATGGTCATCATCACATCGCCGGCCTCGCCGGAGTACGGATCGATCTGGCCGAGCCCGCGCAGGCGCATCACCTTGCCGTCGCTCACCCCCACGGGGATGGTGATCTCGACCTCGCGCCCGCCCGGCAGCTTGACCCGGCGCGTGCCGCCGGTCGCGGCCTGCGCCAGCGTGACCTCCAGCGTGAAACTCTGCTCCGGCGGCTTCTGCGGCTCGGGCTTGCCGCGGGCGCGCCGGCCGGCCTCGCCGAAGAGCGAGGAGAAGATGTCGGAGGCGTCGAAGCCGGCATCGCCCCCGCCCCCGCCCGGGCCGCCGCGACCGCCGAAGGGATGGCCGCCGCCGCCCTGGCCGAAATTGAACTCGAAGCCGCCGCTGCGCCCGCCCCGGCCGGCGCCCATGCCCTCGAAGCCCTGGAAGCGCGGCTTGCCCTCGGCGTCGATCTCGCCGCGGTCGAACTGCTTGCGCTTGGTCTCGTCGCCCACGATTTCATAGGCGGCGTTGAGCTCGGAGAACTTGTCCTGCGCCTTCGGGTCGTCCCGGTTGCGGTCCGGGTGCAGCTCCTTGGCGCGCTTGCGGAAGGCCTTCTTCAGCTCCGCATCGCTCGCGCCGCGGGCAACGCCCAGAACCTGATAGGGATCGCGCATCCAAAACCTCTTTCAGACAAAGTCGAACGGCCGGCGCGAGAACCGCCAGCCGTCCGCCTCGCCCAATGTGGGGGCGGTGTGGCGTGTGCGCAACACCTGGCGGGGGCCGTTCTGCACCCGGCCTCGCGGCAAGGCAAGCCAGGTGAAAAGCTTCAGCCCAGGCCCTTCCAGGGCTCCATGTCCTTGACCGCCCACTCGCCGCCCGAAGGGCGGCAGGCCGTGCCCTGCAACTTGACCGGCCGGCTTTGCGTCTCGACGCTGGCGATGAAGGCGCGGCAGATTTCGTCGGAGCGCAGGAAAGGGCCACCGACCGGGATGAAGGAGCCCTTGATGCCACTTTGGGGATTGTCCCAGGAAACAGGAGCGCCGTTGCCCTGGGGATCGAGCGCCACGGCCATCGCCCCGTCGGCGCGGCGCATGTCTTCCGGCCCGAGCTCGGAGGACAGGCCCGCAAGCGCACTGGCGCGGTCGCCGCCACGCGCCGGCAGGACCGAGGAGGTCGTCATCGCCGAGGTCGCGGCAACCTCGTCCTCGCTCTTGCTCGACAGGCCGAGGATGGGGAAGGAGACCGAACAGCCGGCGCCGAACAGCCCCAGCAGCACCGCGGCAGCCAGCGGGCGCATGGGGGCTGCGCAACGGTTGAGGCTTTGGAACGCCCCCGCCCCTGCCCTATATAAACCAGCCGCCCGAATCCGGATCACTTCTGCGCTCGCCCGACGCCCATTTCCACTGACCGAGGATTAGAACGTGCAACCGTTAACGAGCGGTGACTTCACCGAGGAAAACGAGCCTTTCGCCTTGTTCCAGAAGTGGTTGGACGAGGCCACGAAATCCGAGCCGAACGACCCGACCGGCATGGCGCTCTCGACCGTCGATGCCGAGGGCATGCCCAACAGCCGCATGGTGCTGCTCAAGGGCCACGGACCGGACGGTTTCGTGTTCTACACCAACACCGAAAGCCAGAAGGGCCAGGAACTGCTCGGCCAGCCCAAGGCCGCCGCCCTGTTCCACTGGAAAAGCCTGCGCCGGCAGATCCGCATCCGCGGCACGGTGACGCTCGTCAGCGATGCCGAATCGGATGCCTATTACCAGTCCCGCCCGCGCGACAGCCGGATCGGCGCCTGGGCCTCGCAGCAGTCGCGCCCGCTGGAAAGCCGCTTCGCGCTCGAGAAGGCTGTCGCGAGCTATACGCTGAAATTCGGCATCGGCGAGATTCCGCGTCCGCCCTACTGGCGCGGGTTTCGCATCACCCCAACCTATATCGAGTTCTGGCGCGACGGCGCCTTCCGCCTGCATGACCGCATCATCTTCCGCCGCGACGCGCCCGACGCGTCCTGGACGAAGACGCGCTTCTACCCCTGAGGACACCTGCCCCATGGCGATGCCCAAGTTCGATTTCCCGAAGACCGAAGCCGGCAAACGCCCGGTCATGCTTTTGACCGGGGCGAGCCGCGGCATCGGCCATGCCACAGTGATGCAGTTCGCCATGGCGGGCTGGCGCATCCTGTCCTGCTCGCGCCAGGCCTTCTCCGACAAATGCCCCTGGCCGTCGGGCGCCGACGACCATGTCCAGATCGATCTCGGCGACCCCGAGGACACGATGCGCGGCATCGCCGAGATCAAGAAGCGCCTCGCGGCAGAGGGCGGCAAGCTCAACGCGCTGGTCAACAATGCCGGCATCTCGCCGAAGGGCCCGAAGGGCGAGCGGCTGGGCGCCGCCACGACCTCCTTCAACGACTGGCACAAGGTCTTCCAGGTCAATTTCTTCGCGCCGATCATGCTGGCGCGCGGCCTGCTCGACGAGCTCACCGTAGCGAAGGGCGCGATCGTCAACGTCACCTCGATCGCCGGCTCGCGCGTGCACCCCTTCGCGGGCGCCGCCTACGCCACCTCCAAGGCGGCTCTCGCCAGCCTCACCCGCGAGATGGCGGCCGATTTCGGGCCGTTCGGCATCCGCGTGAACTCGATCTCGCCCGGCGAGATCGATACCGCCATCCTCTCGCCGGGTACCGAGAAGATCGTCGCGACCCTGCCGATGAAGCGCCTGGGCAAGACCGACGAGGTCGCCAAGGCGATCTATTTCCTCTGCACCGACCAGTCGAGCTACGTCACCGGCTCGGAGCTTCACATCAATGGCGGGCAGCACGTTTGATGCGTGAGCATTTTCAAGCGAAGTGGATACCGGTTCGCGTGAAGAAAATGCGACCCAACAAAAACCCGGCGCCATGATGGGAGATGGCGGCCAGGTCATCCGCTTCCCGACGCCCGGCCGGGCCGCGGCCCGGCCGGTGCTGGCGGCTTCCGTCGCCGTCTTCCGCGACGGAAAGGTGCTCTTGGCGACACGGACGAAACCTCCAGCCGACCGTCTCTGGTCGCTTCCGGGCGGCAAGGTCGAGGCCGGCGAGACGCTTGAAGAAGCGGCCCTGCGCGAGCTGGAGGAAGAGGTCGGCGTAGCCGCCCGCATCCTTGGCTTCAACCGCCATGTCGAGATCTTCGGCCGCGATGCAAAGGGCGCCGTGACGCATCATTTCGTCGTCGCTTCCTTCGTTGGCGAGTGGCTCTCCGGCGAACCGCGGACGGGGCCTGAGGCGGGCGCGGTGATGTGGGCCGACCCGCTGAAGCTCGGCGGGCTGGCGACGACGCGCGAGCTCGGCGACGTGCTGCGCCGCGCCCACCAGCTCTTCATCGCGGATATCCCCGCACCATGAGAATCGGGCTTCGCCATTCGGCGCTTCTGGTTGCGCTCCTGCTGCTGCCGATGGCGGCCGCGGCGCAGCAGCGGTCACAGCCGGCCGCGAAGCCGCCCGCAGCCAAGCCTGCCGAGCAGCCTGCCCCGGAACCGACCGCTCCGCCCTATGAGCCGCAGCTCCTGCAGCTCTCCGAGATCATGGGTTCCCTGGCTTATCTCCGGACGCTCTGCGGCGGGCGGGAGGCCCAGGACTGGCGCGCGCGGATGAGCGCGCTGATCGAGGCCGAGGGCCGGACGCCGCAGCGCCGCGACCGGTTAACCTCAGCCTTCAATCGCGGCTTCAAGGCCTATTCCCTGACCCATCGCTCCTGTACCGAGGCAAGCCAGGAGGCTTCTTCCCGACTTGCAGCCGAAGGCGAGGTGCTGTCGCGCGCGCTCGCCGGGCGCTATGGCGGATAGGCAACAGCTGTTGCCGGAATGCGCACTTCCACCGGATTCTTCCGGTCGCGTTAACCTTTCTTAAAGGCCATGGTAGCGTGCCGCTCTGGCACGGCTTATGTCTTGGGCATCGCCCAACCGTCGCGATCCGGGGCAAAACCGCCGCGATTCGCGCCAGACAGAAGGCTGAAGAGTCCCGTTTCGATGCCGATCCAGCCAGACGACACGATGCTCGACCCGAATCTCGCCGAGGACCATGGCGACGTCCGCCGCGTTGCCTATGGCTATGTCGAGGACGCGTTCAACGAGGCGCAGCAGGACGGGCTCGATCCCGACGCCATGGCCCATGCCGCGCTGTTCGCAGCGCTTCGCACGCTGGTCGAGACCTATGGCGAGGACGCGACCGCCACCTTCGCCGAGACGCTGGCCGACAAGGTCCGCTGCGGCGCCTTCACCTGCGGCACGCGGCACTGAACAAACCGGTCAGGCCGCCCCCGCCGGCCCGGCCCTTACCGCCTCGATGATCCGCAGCACGGCCGCGCTTTCGCCGAGCAGCATCTGCGCGCTGGCGCTCTTCCCCGCACGCACTGCCGCCATCACGGCTTGCGCCTGGAACTGAAGGCCATTGCCGGGAAAGGCGAAGCTTTCGCTGAGCCGCCCTGACTGAGGCAAGCGGTCGAGCAGACGCGCCAGGCTACCAGGCCCGCGATCGTAAGCCGCGACTGCCTTGTCGGCATCGGCATACCACGACAACCGCTGCACCTTCAGGAATGGCGCCTCGAGAATGAGCCCGCCGGCCTCGCCCTCGATCAGGAGCCGGTTCGCTCCGTTCCGGTCGAAACCGCAGGAGAGTTCCGCGACCGCCGTCGGATAGTCCAACCGGAAGCTGCTGCGCCGGTCGACGCCGGCGCCGGCGGCGAGCCAGCTTCCCCTCACGGCCTCCGGCTCGCCGAGCAGATGCAGGGCCAGCGACACCGGATAGACGCCGAGATCGAAGGCAGCTCCACCCCCGAGAGCCGGATCGTAGAAGCGGCTGCCCGGTTCCTCGGGATGGAGATAGGAGAGATCGGCCCGGATGCGCCGGATTGCACCGATACGGCCTGCGGAGATCTGCTCTCGCGCCCGGTGCACCGCCGGCAGGAAACGGCTCCACAGGGCTTCCATCGCGAAGACGCCGCGCTTGCCTGCCGCCTGCGCGATCGCCTCGACATCATCACTCGCCAACGCGATCGGCTTCTCGATCAGCACCGCCTTGCCGGCGGCGATGGCCTTCAGCGCCTGCGCGGCGTGGAGATGGTTGGGCGTCGCGATATAGACCGCATCGATCGCGGGATCGGCGAGAAAAGCGGCTTCGTCGTCATAGGCCTTCGCCCCGTCGAAGCGCGCGACAAAGCTCTGCGCCTTCTCAAGGGAGCGCGAATGAGCAGCAACGATGCGCGCCTGCGGCAGCAGGTCGAGATCGGCGGCGAAGAGCCCGGCGATGGCACCGGTGCCCATGATCCCCCAGCCGAATGGCTTGTCCTGCGCCAAGCGCCCCTCCCTCGCTGGCGACGAGCGATAGCGGAGGGGCGTTAAGGGCAGGTTCCTCAGACGGCGAGCGCGAAGCCGTCCTTGCGATGATCGGAGGCACCGAACATCACGCCGCGCTTGTGATCGACCCAGATCGCCTGGCAGCCGCCGAGCGGCTCCTCGGACCAGACCACGTCATGGCCGCGCGCCTTGAGATCGGCGGCGACGCTCGCGGGAATGGTCGTCTCCAGCGAGAGCTTGCCGTCATAGGCGAAGCTGCGCGGCGCATCCGAGGCCTGCTGCGGGTCGAAACCGCGGTCGAGGATGCCGGAGAGGAAATGGGCATGGCCGGTCGACTGGTACTGGCCGCCCATCACACCGAACGGCATGATCGGCTTGCCGTCCTTGGCCAGCATGCCCGGAATGATCGTGTGGAACGGGCGCTTGCGCGGGGCGATGGCGTTGGGATGGCCCTCGATCAGGCGGAAGCCCGAGCCGCGGTTCTGCAGCATCACGCCGGCCTTCGACGCATAGATGCCGCTGCCGAAGGCAGAGAACAGCGAGTTGATGAAGGACACCATGTTGCCGTCACCGTCGACGACGCAGAGATAGATCGTGTCCTTGTGCAGGGGCATGTCGAAGGCTTCGGGCTTCGCCGCCTTCTCCAGGCTGATCTCCTTGCGGATGCGGCCGACGAACGGGTCGGACAGGAAGGCGTCCGTGTCGAAGGGGCTGACAGCCGGGTCGGCGACCAGCGCGTCGCGCTGGCGATAGGCGGCCTTGCTGGCTTCGGCGAGGAGATGAATGCGGTCGGCCTCGCTGAGCTTCTCGTCCTTCATGTCGAAGCCTTCAAGGATGCGCGCGATGAGGAGCGCGGCGATGCCCTGGCCGTTCGGCGGGCATTCCCAGAGGCGGTGGCCGCGATAATCGGCGCCGATCGGATCGACATAATCCGGCTTCGAGGCGGCGAAGTCATCAAGCCCGATCAGGCTGCCGGCGGCACGGAGCACACCGACCATATCCTCGGCGAGTTCGCCCTCGTAGAAGGCCGAACGGCCCTCGCGGGCGATGCGGCGCAGCATATTGCCGAGCGCCGGATGGACCATCTTGTCGCCGACGGCCGGGGGATTGCCGCCCGGCAGGTAGACGGCGTTGCCGAGGCCGTGCTTCTCGATACGGCCACGGGCCTTGGCCCAGTCGAGCGCGACGCGCGGCGTCACCACGAAGCCTTCCTCGGCGGCGCGGATCGCGGCTGAGAAGATCTCGTCGAGGCTCTTGCTGCCATGGTCGGCGACGAGGCGGCACCAGGCGTCGATGGCGCCAGGCACCGTAACCGCATGGGGCGAATCCGCTGCGATCGACGTCATGCCCTGGCTGAGGAACCAGCCGAGGTCGGCCTTGGCGGCCGAGCGGCCCGAGCCGTTGATCGCAACCATCTTGCCATTGGCCGGCGCGTAGATCGCGAAGCAGTCGCCGCCGATGCCGGTCATATGCGGATCGACCACCGCCTGGACGGCCACCGCCGCGATGGCGGCATCGATGGCGTTGCCGCCGGCGCGCAGGATATCGACAGCGGCCAGCGTCGAGGCAGGATGCGAGGTCGCCGCCATGCCGCGGTCACCGACCGCAACCGGGCGGCCCGGCACCATGAAATCGCGATTGCCCCAGCTCATGCTCGTCTCCACCTCTGCGGCGCCGTCGCTGCGCGGCGCCTTGTTTCCCTCAACGCTTTCGCGCGCCGGCCGGGGGCTTGGCAATCCCGCCTCGCGCATGGCCGACGCCACCTGCCCCTCGCCGCACGCAACTGTCGCGATTGACATCCCGGCGCGGAGGGCTATCGCGACCGGGAAGGACGGGCCGGCCATGCAAGACTACATCCGCAAGATCATCGGGGCGCGCGTCTATGACGTCGCGATCGAAAGCCCGCTCGACCCGCTGCCGCGATTGTCCGCCCGCATCGGCGGCGGCGCCCTGCTGAAGCGCGAGGACCTGCAGCCCGTCTTCTCGTTCAAGCTGCGCGGCGCCTACAACAAGATCGCCGGGCTTTCCGCCATCGAGGCCGAGCGCGGCGTGATCTGCGCCTCGGCCGGCAACCACGCGCAGGGCGTGGCGCTGGCGGCGAAGAAGCTCGGCATCAAGGCGACCATCGTGATGCCGCGCACCACGCCGGACATCAAGGTTCAGGCGGTGCGCAGCCTCGGCGGGCGCGTCGTGCTGCATGGCGAGAATTTCGACGAAGCCTATGGCCATGCCCGCAAGCTCGAAGCTGAGAAGGGGCTGACCTTCGTCCATCCCTATGACGATCCGGACGTCATCGCCGGCCAGGGCACGGTCGGCATGGAGATCCTGCGCCAGCATTCCGAGCCGATCGAGGCAATCTTCGTGCCGATCGGCGGCGGCGGGCTCGCAGCCGGCGTCGCGGTCTACGCCAAATTCCTGCGGCCCGAGATCAAGGTGATCGGCGTCGAACCGGAAGATGCCGCCTCCATGGCCGGTGCTATCGCAGCGGGGACGCGCGTCGTGCTCGATCAGGTCGGGCTCTTCGCTGACGGCGTCGCGGTGCGGCAGGCGGGCGAGGAGACCTTCAGGCTCTGCCGCGAACTGCTCGACGAGGTGATCACCGTCTCGACCGACGAGATCTGCGCCGCGGTGAAGGACATCTTCGAGGATACACGCGCCATCGCCGAACCGTCCGGCGCCGTCAGCCTCGCCGGCCTCAAGGCCTATGCGGCACGCGAGGGCAAGCGCACAGGCGCGCTGATCGCGATCAACAGCGGCGCGAACATGAATTTCGACCGCCTGCGCCATATCGCCGAGCGGGCCGAGATCGGCGAGCACCGCGAGGCGCTTCTGGCGGTGACAATCCCGGAAAAACCCGGCGCCTATCGCGCCTTCATCGAATTGCTCGGCCGGCGCGCCATCACCGAGTTCAACTATCGCTATTCCGATCCGAAGGCCGCGCGCATCTTCGTCGGCGTGCAGCTCTCCGAGGGCGATGCCGAGAAGCGCCAGATCATCGCGATGCTGACCGAGCATGGATACCCCGTGCTCGACATGAGCGACAACGAGCTGGCCAAGCTGCATATCCGCTACATGGTCGGCGGCAAGGCGCCGGGGCTCGGCGACGAATTGATCTTCCGCTTCCAGTTCCCGGAACGGCCGGGCGCGCTGCTGAAATTCCTCAACAGCCTCTCGGCGGACTGGAACATTTCGCTCTTCCATTACCGCAACCACGGCGCCGATTACGGCCGCATCCTCGCGGGCATCCAGATCCCGCCGGCCCAGCGCGGCCAGCTCGCGAAGCGACTCGATGCGCTCGGCTATCCCTATTGGAGCGAGAGCGACAACCCGGCCTATCTGTCGTTCCTGGCGGAGATGCCGGCGCCGTGAATAATCGGCTTAAGGTGGAAGCATGACGCTCGAACAGCTGCGCATCTTCGTCGCCGTCGCCGAGCGCGAGCACCTGACGCAAGGCGCGCGGGCCCTCAACCTCACGCAATCGGCGGTGAGTTCCGCGATCACGACGCTGGAGGCGCGCTATGCGACCAAGCTGTTCGACCGGATCGGCCGGCGCATCGCCCTGACCGAGGCCGGCAAGCTCTTCCTGATCGAGGCCCGCGCCGTGCTGGCGCGAGCGACAGCTGCCGAAGCGGTGCTCTCCGATCTCTCGGGGCTGGCGCGCGGCTCGCTTGCGCTGGTGGCGAGCCAGACCGTCGCGAATTACTGGCTGCCGCCGGTGATCCAGCGCTTTCGCCGGGAACATCCCGGCATCGCCGTCTCGCTGGCGATCGGCAATACCGAAACCGTGAGCGCCACCATCCGTGACGGCGTGGCCGATCTCGGCTTCATCGAAGGCGAGATCGACGACCCGGCCCTCTCCATGACCGAGGTCGACGAAGACGAACTCGTTATCGTCGTGCCGGCTGGCCATCCCTGGGCGCAGGCTACACCCTCGCCCGAAGAGCTGTCGCAAGGCGGCTGGGTCCTTCGCGAAGCAGGCTCGGGAACACGGGCGATGTTCGAGGCGGCGCTGCCGGGACTCGGCCTCGCGGCAGACGACCTCAGCGTGGCGCTGGAACTGCCGTCCAACGAGGCGATCTGCGCCGCGGTTGCGGCCGGCGCGGGCGCGACCGCGATCTCGCGACTCGTCGCCGCCAACGCCATCGCCGCCGGACGCCTCGCCACCGTGGCGCTGCCGCTGCCGAAGCGCCGCTTCCTCGCGCTGCGCCACAAGGAACGCTACCTCGCCAAGGCAGCGGCAGCGTTCCTCGCGCTCAGTCAAACGGGTTAGGTCGCGCGAGGGATCACCGAGCGCTCCCGATCGGCGCCACCCTTGTCATTCCGGGGCGCGCCGCAGGCGCGAACCCGGAACCCACGACTGGGTGCGACATTCCACGCCCGTTTGGGAAGGGCTCACCCAGTCGTGGGTTCCGGGTTCTTCGCTACGCGAAGCCCCGGAATGACAATCGAGTCTGAAGCTCAGGCTGCCGCCGCGGAACCCGGCGCAGCGCGCATCAGCATGCCGAAGAGATCGCGGGAATCATCGGGATCGGCGATCAGGTCGAGATCGACATAGGTGCCGGCCTCGCGAATGCGCTCATAGACATAGCGCAGCGCCGAAAAATCCTCGATCGCGAAGCCGACCGAGTCGAACATCGTGATCTGGCTGCTATCGGTGCGGCCCTGAGCCGCTCCCGTGATGACCTTCCAGAGCTCCTCGACCGGGTGATCGGCGTCGAGCTGCTGGATATCGCCCTCGATGCGGGTCTGCGGCGGGTACTCGACGAAGATCGAGGAGCGCAGCAGCACGTCGCGGTGGATCTCCGTCTTGCCGGGGCAGTCGCCGCCGACTGCGTTGATGTGGATGCCGGCGCCGACCATGTTGTCGGTCAGGATCGTCGCGTATTGCTTGTCGGCCGTGACGGTGGTGACGATCTCGGCGCCCTCGACCGCTTCCATCGCCGTGGCGCAGCGCGTGATCCTGAAGCCGTGCCGCGCGAGATTGCGGGCGCATTTCTCGGTCGCAGCCGGATCGACATCGTAGAGCCGCAGGTTCTCGATGCCGAGGATCGCGCGGAAGGCGAAGGCCTGGAATTCGGACTGGGCGCCGTTGCCGATGATGGCCATGGTCGCGGCATTCTTCGGCGCGAGATGCTTCGCCGCCACCGCCGACATCGCCGCCGTGCGCAGGGCCGTGAGAATGGTCATCTCCGAGAGCAGCACGGGGTAGCCGGTCGCCACGTCCGACAGCAGACCGAAGGCAGTGACGGTCTGGAGGCCCGCCTTCATGTTCTTGGGGTGGCCGTTGACGTATTTGAAGCCGTAGAGCTTGCCGTCGCTGGTCGGCATCAATTCGATCACGCCTTCGAGGCTGTGCGAGGCGATCCGCGGTGTCTTGTCGAAGATCTCCCAGCGCCGGAAATCATCCTCGATATAGCCGGCGATGTCGGACAGCATCCGCTCGATACCGATCGCATGGACCAGCTTCATCATGTGGTCGACGCTGACGAAAGGCACGACGTTGAGCTGCTGAATCATGGGTCCCCGCGCTGTTCTCGTTGAAGGAGCGATTGTCCCTGTTTTCGGCGGCAGGCGATAGAAGCCAAAACGACCAGATCGGCGCCAAGATTGATCGATATGACAAAGTCATCTATCCATTTCGAGCAATGGACGATCTCGACCGCAAGCTCATCACCCTGCTGCGCCATGACGGACGGCGCAGCATCTCGGACCTCGCCGCCGATCTCGGCCTGACGCGGGCGACGGTGCGGGCCCGGCTGGAGAAGCTGGAGCAATCCGGCGAGATCATCGGCTTCACCGTGATCCTCCGCTCGGACGCCATCGACTTACCCGTACGCGGCATCACGATGATCGAGATCGCCGGGCAGGCGGCGGATTCGGTGATCGATGCGCTCTCCGGCTTCACCGAGGTCTCCAGCATCCACACCACCAACGGCAACTGGGACCTCGTGGTCGAGCTCGGCACCTCCGACCTGATCGCCTTCGACCAGGTGCTCAGGCATATCCGCATGATCCCCGGCGTGACCAACAGCGAGACCAGCCTGCTGCTGGCGACGCCGCGCAGCGTCAAGGCGCGGCTCTAGCCCCCACAAGAAGCGCCACTGCATGGCCGCCATCCGCAAACGCGACGCGGCGCCCCGTGACAGGCGCGCATCCGCCCCCTAACGTTATGCCTCGTCAGATACAGCGTTGGTGGCGGCCGGCGATGCATGATCGCGCAAGGCCGCCCGTTCGCGTCGGACAACCACAGTTCCCGCTCGGGGCATGGATGATCGGCCGTTTCCCGGCAGGCTGTCCGCGTCTTGGGCCAAGACCAAGGCAGGAGACCAGACATGGCGCATGAGCTCGAATTCTATATCGACGGCCAGTGGGTGAAGCCGTCCGGCAATCGCACGCTCGGCGTGATCGACCCGTCGAACGAAGAGGTCTTCGCCACGATCGCGCTCGGCGAGCAGGCCGATGTCGACAAGGCCGTCACTGCTGCCCGCGCCGCCTTCCCGGCCTTCGCTGCGACCTCGAAGGCCGATCGCCTCGCCCTGATGCGCCGCCTCGCCGAGGCCTACAAGAAGCGCTACGACGACATCGCCAATATCCTCTCGCGCGAGATGGGCGCGCCGAAGGAGCTGGCGCACCGGGCGCAGGCGGCGATGGGCACCGCCCATCTCGCCAAGATGATCGAGACTCTCGAAAACTTCGAATTCGAGGAGCTGCGCGGCACCACCCTGATCGCCAAGGAGCCGATTGGCGTCGTCGGCATGATCACGCCGTGGAACTGGCCGCTGAACCAGATCATGTGCAAGGTCGCGCCTGCGCTCGCCGCCGGCTGCACGATGGTGCTCAAGCCCTCCGAGATCGCACCGCTCAACGCCATCATCTTCGCGGAAGCGATGGAAGAGGCCGGCGTGCCGAAGGGCGTGTTCAACCTCGTCAACGGCGACGGCCCGACGGTCGGCGAAGCCATCTCGCGCCATCCGGGCGTCGACATGGTCTCCTTCACCGGCTCGACGCGCGCCGGTATCCTCGTTGCCAAGGCGGCCGCGGATACCGTCAAGCGCGTGCATCAGGAGCTCGGCGGCAAGTCGGCCAACATCATCCTGGATGATGCCGACCTGAAGAAGTCGGTGAAGCTCGGCGTCGAGAGCGTGATGCGCAACTCCGGCCAGTCCTGCAACGCGCCGACCCGGATGTTCGTGCCGGAGAAGCTGCATGAGGAGGCCCTCGCCATCGCCAAGCAGGTGGCCGAGCCGCTCAAGGTCGGTGCTCCCTCGGCGGATGGCGTCTTCCTCGGCCCCGTCGTCAGCGAGGTCCAGTACGACAAGATCCAGCGCCTGATCGAGGCCGGCATCAAGGAAGGCGCGACGCTGGTCACCGGCGGCGCCGGCCGTCCGGAAGGGCTCAACCGCGGCTACTATGTGCGCCCGACCGTGTTCGGCGGCGTCACCGACGAGATGACGATCGCCCGCGAGGAAATCTTCGGCCCCGTCCTCTCGATCCTGCCTTACAAGAGCGACGACGAGGTGGTCTCGCGCGCCAACGACACGCCCTACGGCCTGGCTGCCTATGTCCAGTCGGGCTCGCAGGAGCGCGCCCGCAAGATCGCGGGCCAGATGCGCGCGGGCAATGTCTACATCAACTATCCGGCCTGGGACGCGGGCGCGCCCTTCGGCGGCTACAAGCAGTCCGGCAACGGCCGCGAATACGCCGATTTCGGCCTCGAGGAATTCCTGGAGATCAAGGGCACGGTGGGATACGCCGCAGCCTGATCGTATCGCGACCTGACGACAACGAGGCCCGGTGGACCCAAAGCCGCCGGGCCTTCATTTTATTCTCCGTTTCAATCGATTGAGAGGGCCGAACCATGGTCAATCCGAACCGCTATGACGCGATGCGCTATAACCGCTGCGGCCGCAGCGGGCTGCAATTGCCGGCGCTCTCGCTCGGCCTCTGGCAGAATTTCGGCGAGACCGGCAGCCACGCCAATATGCGCGAGATCTGCCGCACGGCTTTCGACCTCGGCATCACCCATTTCGACCTCGCCAATAATTACGGGCCCCCGCCCGGCTCGGCCGAGACCGCCTTCGGCGAGATTCTGGGCCAGGATTTCGCGGGTTATCGCGACGAGCTCGTGATCTCGACCAAGGCCGGCTACCGGATGTGGCCGGGCCCCTATGGCGAATGGGGCAGCCGCAAATACCTGATCTCCAGCCTCGACCAGAGCCTGAAGCGGATGAAGCTCGACTATGTCGACATCTTCTATTCGCACCGCTTCGACCCCAACACGCCGCTGGAGGAGACGATGGGCGCGCTCGACGCCATCGTGCGCCAGGGCAAGGCGCTCTATGTCGGCCTCTCCTCCTACAACGCGAAGCGCACGCAGGAGGCGGCCGCGATCCTGCGCCGGCTCGGCACGCCCTGCCTGATCCACCAGCCGAGCTATTCGATGCTCAACCGCTGGATCGAGCAGGACGGGTTGCTCGACACGCTCGATGCCGAGGGGATCGGCTCGATCGTGTTCTCGCCGCTGGCGCAGGGCATGCTGACCGACAAGTACCTGAAGGGCGTGCCCGCCGGCAGCCGCGCCGACAAGAAGGCGCCCTCCTTCCGCGACGGCTTCCTGAGCGAGGCCAATCTCAGGAGCATCGCGGCGCTGAACGAGATCGCGGCCGCGCGCGGGCAGAGTCTCGCCCAGATGGCGATCGCCTGGGTGCTGCGCGGCGGGCGCGTCACTTCCGCCCTGATCGGCGCGAGCCGGCCGGAGCAGGTGACGGATTGCGTGGCCGCACTGAAGAACCCGGAGTTTTCGGCAGAAGAGCTGGCGGCGATCGACAAGTATGCCGTCGATGGCGGGATCAATATCTGGGCGGCTTCGGCGGAGCGGTAGGGCGTTCGCTCCCTTCTCTAAAAGACACCAGCGTCATGCTCGCCCTTGTGGCGAGCATCCACGTCTTGAACACGGTCTGTGACCAGCGAAGACGTGGATGGTCGGGACAAGCCCGACCATGACGGCAGCCCTGCCGTCAGCCGGATCGCGCGCTCAATCCTCCTCCGGCACCGCCGCGATCGGGAGCGCGCTGGAGCGCTTCACCTGCCCGAGCGCAAAGCTCGACTCGATCGAGGCGACGCCGTCGAGGCGGGTGAGCTTGTCCTTGAGGAAGCGCTCATAGGCCGGCAGGTCGCGCACGACGATGCGCAGGAGATAATCGCGCTGGCCGGTCATCAGGTAGCAGTCGACCACCTCGGGCCAGCGCGCCACGGCCTGCGAGAAGCGGTCGAGTTCGTCCTCGCGCTGGCGCTCCAGCTTGATCGAGACGAAGACGCTGATCGGCAGGCCGACCTTGGTCTGATCGATGATCGCGGCATAGCCGGTGATGACGCCCGCTTCCTCCAGGATGCGGATGCGGCGGGCGCAGGGCGAAGCGGAAAGCCCCACCCGCTCGGCCAGATCCTGCACCGAGAGGCGCGAATTGATCTGCAATTCCGCGATGATCTTGCGGTCGAGCGCATCGAGGCGCAGGCGTGCCATGCCCTGTCTCCGGTCCCGGCTGAGATCGCTCTATGACAGGAGAGGCCAAGCACGACCACCGGCATCTCCGCGGAAACGAACAGCGGCGACGGCATGGCACTGGCGTGGGGAGCCCGGCCGCGCTATGCGATACCTACAATCCACCGAATGTATGGAAGCCAGTTCAGCGATGGTCGACAATGACGGGCTTTCCTGGACCGCCCAGCTCGATCCGGCGGCCGGGCCGCGCTATCTCCAGATCGTCGCGCAGCTCGAAGGGGCCGTCGCGACCGGGCTATTGCGGCCCGGCGACCGGTTGCCGCCACAGCGCCGGCTCGCCGAGCACCTCGCCGTCGATCTCACGACCGTAACCCGCGCCTTCGGCGAGGCCCGCGAGCG
This sequence comes from Allobosea sp. GW822-FHT05A11, assembly GCF_058800455.1. Classification (NCBI taxonomy): domain Bacteria; kingdom Pseudomonadati; phylum Pseudomonadota; class Alphaproteobacteria; order Hyphomicrobiales; family Alloboseaceae; genus Allobosea; species Allobosea sp. GW822-FHT05A11. Next base: position 35,200 of record NZ_JBXAMI010000007.1, read on the forward strand.
CGGCTTGATCGACGCGGTGACGGGGCGCGGCTCCTTCATCTCGGCGCGACAGGAACAGGAAGGCCCGCCGCTCGACCTCAGCATGACGATCCCCCCGGCGCCGAAGGGGCTGCGGCTGGGTGAGCTGATGCAGCGCGGCATCGCCGAAATCCTGGCGCGCAGCGATGCCGACCAGTTGATGAACTATCATGGCGGGGCCGGCTCTCTCGCGGAGCGCGCAGCCGGTGCGGCATGGCTCGCGCCTCTGATGGGCACGGTTTCCCCGCAGCGCATCGCCGTGGTTCCCGGCGCCCAGACCGGGCTCAGCGCCCTTCTCTCGTTCTTGGCCCGGCCCGGCGAGACGATCCTGATGGAGCCGCTGGCCTATCCCGGCCTGATCGGCGCGGCGCGGCAATGCGGGCTCGCGATGGCTCCGGTCGCAAGCGATGAAAACGGCCCGCTCCCGGATGCGCTCGACGAGGCCGCCGGCCGCTACGACGCGAGGCTGTTCGCGCTGACGCCGACGCTGCAGAATCCGACCTGCATCACGATCCCGGAAAGGCGCCGCATCGACCTCATCGCCGTCGCCCGCAAGCGTGATCTCACCCTGATCGAGGACGACCCCTACAGCCTGCTCGCGGGCGATGCGCCCGTGCCGCTGGCCGCGCTGGCGCCCGAGCGGACATGGCATGTCGCAACTTTGTCGAAGGTGCTGACGCCCGGCCTGCGCACAGCCTTCGTCGTCATGCCGGAGGGCGCGGACAGCGCGCCGTTCCTCGCCGCATTACGGGCGACAGCGCTGATGCCCGCCCCTCTGATGACGGCGCTCGCGGCGCATTGGATCAGGATCGGCGCGGCGAAAGACCTGCTGGATGGCGTGCGGCGCGAGGCGGCTGAACGGCAAGCGCTGGCGCGGGGGATCCTACCCGAGACGATGCAGGCTCATCCGCATGCCCTGCATGTCTGGCAGCCCCTGCCCGCCCATTGGGCGCGCGACCGATTGATCGAGCGCGCCCGCGAGGCCGGACTCGGCGTCATGGCGGCCGATGCCTTCAGTACGGGTGGCGTGGCACCGGATGCGATCCGGATTGCGCTGGGTGCGGTTCCGGAACGGGCGCGGCTGGCGGAAGCGCTCGGCCTGCTCGCCGGATTGATCCGCGACGGAGGCTGAGCGCCCGGCTGGCTCAGTTGGAGGCGACCGGCTTGTCCTGCGGCACCGCGCGGGCGAGCCGGCCCTCCTCCGCCTTGTGGAAATATTGCGAGGCGATCAGCCAGCCCTTGAGCGGCTGCAAGGGCGGGATGCAGGTCGCCAGGATCAGCGGCAATGTCGTGACCAGATGCACCCAGGTCGGCGGGTTGTAGCTCAATTCCAGCCAGAGCGGGAACGCCACGGCCGGGATGCAGAGGAACATCATCACGAAGAAGGCCGGGCCGTCAGCGGGGTCGGCGAAGGCATAGTCCAGGCCGCAATTCTCGCATTTCGGCTTCAGCTTCAGGAAGCCCTCGAACATCTTGCCCTGCCCGCAGCGCGGGCAGCGGCCGCGCAGGCCGGTCTGGAGCGGAGAGAGTGGCGGCCAGTGCTCGCCGGACATGGAATGTCTCCTCGGGACGGCGCCGTTCATTTGGCGTCGTCCTTCAGATCGTCCTCGATACAGACAATGTCAAGATTGTATGCATCTTAGCTGACTGCCTGCGCGGATCGGTCGCGGGGAGCGCTCAGATATGCAGCGCGTGACCCAGCGCCTTCATCGCGGCTTCCGGGAAGGCCTCGCCCAGCGTCGGATGGGCGTGGATCGTGCCGGCGATGTCCTGCAGGGTCGCGCCCATCTCAATCGCGAGCCCGAAGGCCGCCGACAATTCCGAGACGCCCTGTCCGACCGCCTGGATGCCGAGCACCAGTTCGCTGCCGGCCTGCGCCACGACGCGCACGAAACCGGCTTCGCCATGCCGGGTCATGGCGCGGCCATTGGCTGCGAAGGGGAACTGGCCAATCTTGAGCTCGTGGCCGGCGCGCTTGGCTTCATCCGGCGAGAGGCCGACCGAGACGATCTCGGGATCGGTGAAGCAGATCGCCGCGATGCCGCGCTTGTCCCAGGCACGCGGCAGGCCGGCGACGATCTCCGCCACCATCTCGCCCTGTGCCATGGCGCGATGCGCCAGCATCGGCTCGCCGGTGACGTCGCCGATGGCGTAGATGCCGCGCATCGCCGTCTCGCAACGCTCGCCGATGCGGATGAAGCGGCCGTCCATGTCGAGCACGAGATTTTCGAGCCCGAGGCCATCGGTGACCGGCTTGCGGCCGACCGTGACCAGGATCTTGTCGGCAGGCAGGCTGCGCTCCTTGCCGTCCGCCGTCTCGATGCGCAGGCCATCGCCCTTGGGTGTCGGGCCGAGCGCCTTGGCGCCCGTGAGAACCTCGACACCGAGCGCAGTCAGGCGCTTGGAGATGGGGCCGGTCAGTTCGGCATCGTAGAGCGGCAGGATCTTGTCCTGCGCTTCCACCACCGTGACCTTGGCGCCGAGCTTCGCGAAGGCAGTGCCGAGCTCCAGCCCGATATAGCCGCCGCCGACCACGACGAGGCGCTTGGGAACCTCCGTCAACGCCAGCGCGCCGGTCGAGGAGATCACGTTGCCGCCGAAGGGCAGGAAGGGCAATTCGACCGGGGCGGAGCCGGTCGCGATGACGATGGCCTCCGCCTGGATCGTCTTCGGGCCGGTCTCGGTCTCGACCACCACGGTCTTGCCGTCGCGGAAACGGGCCTTGCCATGAACGATCTTGACCTTGGCCTTGCGCAACAGGCCGGCGACGCCGTTGTTGAGGCGCTGGACGATGCCGTCCTTCCAGGCCACCGCCTGTTTCAGGTCGAGCTTCGGCTCGGCCGCAGTCAGGCCGAAGGGCGTCTTGCCGGCGGCGGCCTCGGCCGCCTTCTCGAATTCCTCAGCGACATGGATCATCGCCTTGGAGGGAATGCAGCCGACATTGAGGCAGGACCCGCCGAGCTTGGTGCTCTCGACAATGACGGTATCGATGCCGAGCTGGCCGGCGCGGATGGCGCAGACATAGCCGCCGGGGCCGGCGCCGATGACGAGGAGCTTGCAGGTGATCTCGGTCATGGCACGCTCCTCAGATGTCCACGAAGAGCGTGGCCGGGTTCTCCAGCAGCTCCTTCAGCCGCTGCACGAAGACGGCGGCGTCCCAGCCATCGATGACGCGGTGATCGAAGCTGGAGGAGAGGTTCATCATCTTGCGCGGCACGAAGGTGGTGCCGTCCCAGACCGGGCGCACGACCATCTTGTTAACGCCGACGATGGCGACTTCCGGATAGTTGATCACCGGCGTGGTCGCGATGCCGCCGAGCGCACCGAGCGACGTGATGGTGATGGTCGAGCCGGTGAGCTCGTCGCGCGTCGCGGTGCCGTCGCGGCCGCGCTCGGCGAGGCGGGCGAGCTCGATGCCGCAGCCCCAGAGATCGCGCGCCTCGGCATGCTTGACCACCGGCACGATCAGGCCGGTCGGCGTCTGCGTGGCGATGCCGATATTGATCGCGGCATGCTGGCGCACGATGCCGGCATCGTCGTCATAGAGCGCGTTCAGCGCCGGCTGCTCGGCGAGCGCCTTGACCATGGCGCGCATCAGGAAGGGCAGCAGCGTCAGCTTCGGCCGCTCCGGCGTCGGCTTCTTGTTCAGCGTCGCGCGCAGGTCCTCCAGCGGCGAGACATTGATCTCCTCGACGATGGTGATGTGCGGGATGCGCGACTTCGACAGCGCCATCTTCTCGGCGATGCGGCGGCGCAGGCCGACAACCTTGACCTCGGTGACGGCGCTCTGCTCGACGAGCCCACCGCCACGGGCGGGCTCCGGGCCGCGCAGCAGGAAGGCGTCGATATCCTGATGCGAGACACGGCCGGCAGGGCCCGTGCCCTGGACCTGGCGCAGATCGATCCCGGCCTCGCGCGCCTTCAGGCGCACGGCCGGCGAAGCGAGCGGCTTCTCGCCCGGCGCGCGGCGCTGGGCGGGGGCGGCGCTGGCGCGCACGGGCTTGGGGGCTGGCTGAGGCGGTGCGGCCGGCTTGGCGGGGGCCGCCGTCGCGGCAGGCTTTTCGGCCTTGGCCGGCGCGGCGACAGGAGCCGGCTTTTCGGCCGGCGCTTCCTCGGCGGGCTCTTCGGCCGCGGCACCCTCACCCGCGACCTTCAGCTTCACGATGGCCGAGCCGATCGCGACGGTGTCACCGACCTCGGCGCCGACCCAGGTGACCTCGCCCTCGACCGGCGAGGGAATCTCGACCGTCGCCTTGTCGGTCATCACGGCAGCGAGCAGGTCGTCCTCGCGGACGATGTCGCCGACCTTGACGTGCCACTCGACGAGCTCGGCTTCCGCGATGCCCTCGCCGACATCCGGCAGCTTGATGATGCGCTCGGCCATCAGCGTGCCTCCATGATGTCGCGCAGCGCCTGTCCGAGGCGGGCGGGGCCGGGGAAATAGTCCCATTCCTGCGCATGCGGATAGGGCGTGTCCCAACCGGTGACGCGCATCACCGGCGCTTCCAGATGGTAGAAGCAGTGTTCCTGCACCAGCGCCGCAAGCTCGCCACCGAAGCCGGAGGTCAGGGTCGCCTCGTGCAGCACGATGCAGCGCCCGGTCTTCTGGACCGAGGCCAGGATCGCTTCCAGATCGAGCGGGACGAGGGTGCGCAGGTCGATCACCTCGGCGTCGATACCGGTATCCTCGGCCGCCGCCAGCGCGACATGGACCATGGTGCCATAGGCGAGGATGGTGACGGCCGAGCCCTCGCGCCGCGTCACCGCCTTGCCGAGCGGCACGGTGTAATGGCCCTCCGGCACCTCGGCTAGTTCATGCTTCGACCAGGCCGTGACCGGGCGATCGTGATGGCCGTCGAAGGGGCCGTTATAGAGCCGCTTCGGCTCCAGGAAGATCACCGGGTCGGGGTCCTCGATCGCGGCGATCAGCAGGCCCTTGGCGTCGTACGGGTTGGACGGGACGATCGTCTTCAGGCCCGAGACATGGGTGAAGAGCGCTTCCGGGCTCTGGCTATGCGTCTGGCCGCCGAAGATGCCGCCGCCGGTCGGCATGCGGATCACCATCGGGCAAGTGAAATCGCCGGCCGAACGATAGCGCAGGCGCGCGGCTTCCGAGACGATCTGGTCATAGGCCGGGTACATGTAGTCGGCGAACTGGATCTCGATGCAGGGCTTCAGGCCATAGGAGGCCATGCCGATCGCGGTGCCGACGATGCCCGCCTCGCTGATCGGCGCGTCGAAGCAGCGGGACATCCCGTATTTCTGCTGCAGCCCATGGGTGCAGCGAAAGACGCCACCGAAGAAGCCGACATCCTCGCCGAAGACCACGACATCGTCGTCACGGCCCATGGAGACGTCCATCGCGGAACGGATCGCCTCGATCATCGTCATGCGTGCCATCGCGTCAGACTCCGATCTGCTGGCGCTGGCGGCGCAGATGCGGCGGCAGCTCGGCATAGACGTCCTCGAAGATGTCGCGCGCCGAGGGCTTGCCGCCGGAATGCAAGGTGCCGAAGCTCTCGGCCTCCTTCTGCGCGGCGATGACGGTGGCGAGGATCTCCGCCTCCGCCTGCTTGTGGCGCTCCTCCGACCAGGCGCCGACCGCGATCAGATGCTGCTTCAAGCGGATCAGCGGATCACCCAAGGGCCAGTCGTCGGATTCGTGCTTGGGGCGGTAGGCGGAGGGGTCGTCCGAGGTGGAATGGGCGCCGGCGCGATAGGTGACGTATTCGACCAGCGTCGGGCCGAGATTGCGGCGGGCGCGCTCGACCGCCCATTGCGCGACCGCATAGACCGCGAGGTAATCGTTGCCGTCGACGCGCAAAGCCGGGATGCCGAAGCCGAGGCCGCGCGCCGCGAAGGTGCCGGAGCCGCCGCGCGCGATGCCCTGGAAGGTCGAGATCGCCCACTGGTTGTTGACGACGTTGAGGACGACGGGGGCCTTGTAGGTCGAGGCGAAGACGAGCGCGGCGTGGAAATCCGATTCCGCGGTCGAGCCGTCGCCGATCCAGGCGGCTGCGATGCGGGTGTCGTTCTTGATCGCCGAGGCCATCGCCCAGCCGACGGCCTGCACGTATTGCGTCGCGAGATTGCCGGAGATCGAGAAGAAGCCGTGCTCCTTGGAGGAGTACATCACCGGCAATTGCCGGCCCTTCATCGGGTCGCGCTCGTTCGAGTAGATCTGGCACATCATGTCGACGAGCGGGTAGTCGTGTGCGATCAGGAGCCCGGCCTGGCGATAGGTCGGGAAGTTCATGTCGCCTGGCTGGAGCGCGATGCGGAAGGCGCAGCTCACCGCTTCCTCGCCGGTGTGCTGCATGTAGAACGAGGTCTTGCCCTGGCGCTGCGCCATCTGCATGCGCCCGTCGAAGGTGCGCAGCGTCATCATGTGGCGAAGGCCGCGGATCAGGTCTTCATGCGAGAGATCGGGCACCCAGGGGCCGACCGCCTCGCCCTCGCGGTTGAGCACCCGGATGATCGAATAGGCGAGATCGCGGATGTCCTTGGGGTCGACATCGACGGGTGGCCGCGCGACGGAGCCTGCCTTCGGGATCACGACATGGGAGAAGTCAGGCTTTTCGCCCGGACGACTCGCCGGCTTGGGGACATGGAACTGCAGTGGCTGGGTTGCTGCCGGCGCCTGGCCTGACTTGTCGCTGCTCATGAGCGCCTCCATCCCTGACGCCACCAGCATTCCGCCTTCGCACACATCCCGCAAGCGCCTGTGGCGCTCTTCAGAGATGCGGCAAGGCGCACAGCCGGCCGGCGATCGTTCCCCTTGCAACCAACGCTAGCGATGTCGGTTCGGAGGTTCATTCCGAATTTGCCGGAAACGGCGAAATCGGGCAGAAGAAACACCTGCCATTCACCCCATTCTCAGAATGATCGTCCGATGAACAAAAAGAGCCAGAATGGTCCTGCTCTCGATCTGATCGATCGCAAGATTCTCGCTGCGTTGCGAGATGACGGGCGATTGACGACGCAGGCGCTGGCCGAGAAGGTCGGGCTCTCGCCCTCCCCGTGCTGGACGCGGGTGAAGCGGCTGGAGGAGTCCGGCGCGATCGAGAAATATGTCGCGCTGCTCGACCACAAGGCACTCGGCTACAACAACATCGTCTTCGTCGAGATCACGCTCGACAAGCATGACGACAAGGTGCTCGACCAATGCGGCGAGGCGCTGAGCCGGGCGCCGGAGGTGGTCGAGGCGCATCTGGTGACCGGCGAGTACGATTATCTCGCCAAGGTCGTGGTCAGCGGCACCGACCATTACGAGCGCTTCCTGCGCGGAACGATCTACCGCATTCCGGGTGTCCGGCAGACGCGGACGACGTTCGGGCTCAGGGCGCTGAAGCGGACGTTGTCAGTCGATCCGCTGAAGGTCGTGGGGTGAGCGGCCGTCACACTCGGGCTTGCCCCGAGAATGACGGCCTTCGGGAATGCTTCAAGCCAGCATCTCCCGCACCAGCGGCACGACCTTCTCGCCGTAGAGCCGGATGCACTCCATCACCTTCTCATGCGCCAGCGGGCCCGCGCTGTACTTGAGCTGGAAGCGGGCGATGCCCAGCCCCTTCGCCGTCGCGGCGATCTTGCGAGCCACGGTCTCGGGCGAGCCGAGATAGAGCGAGCCGCGCGCGACCTCCTGCTCGAACTCGTCACGGCCCATGGGCGGCCAGCCGCGCTCGGCGCCGATGCGGTCGCGCATCTGCTTGTAGGCCGGGAAGAACTCCTCCTTCGCCTGCTCGTCGGTCGCCGCGATGTAGCCCGGCGAATGCACGCCGACGGGCTTGGCCGGCTTGCCGATCTGGCCATAGGCGCGGTGGTACAAGTCCACGAACGGCTTGAAGCGCAACGGGTCGCCACCGATGATGGCGAGCATCAAGGGCAGGTCGTAGCGTACCGCGCGGACCACCGATTCCGGGCTGCCGCCGACGCCGATCCAGGTCTTGAGCGGGCCGTTCTCCACCGGCGGATAGACGAGCTGGTCCGTCAGCGGCGGGCGGATCGAGCCTTGCCAAGTCAACGGCTCCTGCGGCAGCAGGCCGGCGAAGAGATCGAGCTTCTCCTCGAACAGCTTCTCGTAATCGCGCAGGTCCAGCCCGAAAAGCGGAAAGGACTCGGTGAAGGAGCCGCGCCCCAGGATGACCTCGGCGCGCCCGTTCGAGAGCGCATCGACCGTCGCGAAACGCTGGAAGACGCGGACCGGATCGTCCGAGCTCAGCACGGTGACGGCCGAACCGAGCTTGATCCGGCTGGTGCGCGTGGCCATACCGGCCAGCACCGTTTCCGGCGAGGAGACCGCAAAATCGGCGCGGTGATGCTCGCCGACGCCAATGAAGTCGATACCGATCTCGTCGGCCAGGACGGCTTCGTCGACGAGATTGCGGATCACCTGCGCATGCGGCAGCGGCTTGCCGTCCGCCCCGTTGGTGACGTCGCCGAAGGTGTCGAGCCCGAATTCCAGTTCCTGTGCCATGATCATCCCGAGGCTGCGGCGCAGCCCTTTGCCTGCCGGCCATCCCGGCTTCCGGGAGTTAGGGTCGGGATTGCCGCAGCGCAATTCTTCAGGCGTTGCCCCGGCAGCAACAGGCTGTTTGCACGAATGCAACCGCCTCGCTTGCAACGGCAGCGAACTCTGCCGATGCTCGGATGCGCGGCGACCTCCGCCGCCTCCGAGCCGACGCCATGATCATTCGCCAGCTGGTCTATCTCGACGCGCTCGCCCGCGAGAAGCATTTTCGCCGCGCGGCCGAGGCCTGCCATGTCTCGCAGCCGACGCTCTCGGCCGCGATCGTGCAGCTGGAAGAGGAGCTCGGCGTGATGATCGTCGAGCGTGGGCGGCGCTTCCAGGGCTTCACCAAGGAGGGTGAGGTCGTGCTCGCCCATGCCAGGCGCATCCTGGCCGAGGCCGAGGTGATGAAGGATTCGATCGCCGAACTCCGCGAGGGCGTCTCCGGCCGGATCCGGCTCGGCGCGATCCCGACCGCCTTGCCGATGATCGCCCATATCACCGCGCCCTTCTCGGAGCGCTACCCGGCGGTGTCGCTCACCGTGCTCTCGCTGACCTCGCAGGAGATCCAGCAGGGCATCGACGATTTCGAGCTCGATGTCGGGCTGACCTATCTCGACAACGAGCCGCTCGACCGGGTGATCTCCAAGCCGATCTATCAGGAATCCTATGTGCTGCTGACGCGCGAGGATGGACCGTTTGGCGCGCGCGATACCATCACCTGGGCCGAAGCGGCCGAGCAGAAGCTCTGCCTGCTCACCGGCGACATGCAGAACCGGCGCATCATCGACGGCATCTTCCGCTCGGTCGGCACCGCGCCGCGGCCGATGATCGAGACCAACTCGATCTTCAACCTGTGTTCGCATGCCGGCATCCAGGGCGTCGCCAGCATCGTCTCGCTGCAATTGCTGGAGTTCTTCGGCGTTCCGCTCGGCACGAGGGCGCTGTCGCTGGTCGAGCCGGAGGCGCAGCGCACGATCGGGCTGATCGTGGCGGACCGTCAGCCGGTGGCGCCGCTTGCCCGCAACCTGCTGATGATGACGAAGCCCGTGACCGATGCCGGGCTGCCGCGGCGGCCCATCGTACGATAGACTTCGCCTATCGTCGTAGAAGCACCGCAGCATTGTGCAGCGCAAAACCGGCGCTTGGTGCAACTTTCGAGGCGCCGCAAGCCATCCCCTGAGGAAAGGCAGCTTCATATCGCACCGATTGATAGCCATAAACTATCATACGGTTGAAAGAAACGATTTGAAATCATTCCAGTTTCAACCACCCTCCCCTTAACGAGCGCCCGGCGAACCGGGCCTATGGAGGAAAGATGGCGGGTTATCCGGCCTGGGATCAGGACAGCGCACGCACGATCGTCGCGGGGCTGGCGCATCTGGAAGGCGCCACGCTGCCGATGCTGCATGCCCTTCAGGACGAGTTCGGCTATGTCGACCCGCAGGCCGTGCCGCTGATCGCCGAGGCCTTGAACCTGTCGCGCGCCGAGGTCCATGGCGCGATCTCGTTCTATCACGATTTCAAGACCGCCCCGCAGCCGGCCCGCATCGTCAAGCTCTGCCGGGCCGAGGCCTGCCAGGCTTTGGGCTGCGAGAGCGTCGTCGAAGAACTCTCCGCCAAGCATGGCATCGCGGTCGACGAGCACCATGCCGGCGACGCCATCGTCGAAACGGTGTATTGTCTCGGCAATTGCGCGCTCGGGCCTTCCGCCCTGGTCGATGGCGAATTGATCGGGCGCGTCGATGCCGCCCGCATCGCCGGGCTCTGCCAGCACGGAAGGGCGCATTCATGAGCGCCACCCCGGTCCGCATCTTCGTCCCCATCGATGCCGCCGCCCTGTCGGTCGGTGCGGAGGCCGTTGCGCAGGCCGTCGCCAGCGAAGCGGCTGCGCGTGGGCTTTCCGTCGAGATCGTCCGTAACGGCTCGCGCGGGATGCTCTGGCTGGAGCCGCTGGTCGAGGTCGAGACAGCCGAGGGGCGGATCGCCTATGGGCCGGTCGCGGCGAAGGACGTGCCCTCGCTTTTCGATGCCGGCCTTGTTTCGGGCGGCGTCCACGCCTTGCGCCTCGGCAAGACCGACGAGCTCGACTGGATGCAGCGCCAGCAGCGCCTCACCTTCGAGCGCGTCGGCGTCATCGATCCGCTCTCGATCGCCGATTACCGCGCCCATGGCGGCTTCAGGGGGCTGGAAAAGGCCCTCGCTCTCACGGGAGGCGAGATCGTCGAGGCGGTGAAGGCCTCCGGCCTGCGCGGGCGCGGCGGCGCGGGCTTCCCGACCGGCATCAAGTGGAAGACCGTCCACGACGCCAAGGCCGACCAGAAATACATCGTCTGCAACGCCGACGAGGGCGACAGCGGCACCTTCGCCGACCGCATGCTGTTCGAAGGCGACCCCTATCTGGTGATCGAGGGCATGACGATCGCCGCGATCGCGGTCGGCGCGACGCGCGGCTACATCTACCTGCGCTCGGAATACCCGCATGCCCATCGCACCCTCCAGCGCGCGATCCTGAAGGCGGAAGCCGCCGGGCTGATCGGCGCCTCGGTGCTGGGCTCGCAGCACGCCTTCCATCTCGAAGTCCGGCTCGGGGCCGGCGCCTATATCTGCGGCGAGGAGACCTCGCTGCTCGAAAGCCTCGAAGGGAAGCGCGCCGTCGTCCGTGCCAAGCCGCCGCTGCCGGCGTTGCAGGGCCTGTTCGGCAAGCCCACCGTCGTCAACAACGTGCTCTCCTTCGCTGCCGTGCCCTGGATCATGGACCATGGCGCTCAGGCCTATGCGGATTACGGCATGGGCCGCTCGCGCGGCACGCTGCCGATCCAGCTCGGCGGCAATGTCAGGCGCGGCGGGTTGATCGAGCTCGCCTTCGGCATTTCGCTGCGCGAAATCATCGAGGATATGGGCGGCGGCACGCTCTCGGGCCGGCCGATCCGGGCGGTGCAGGTCGGCGGGCCGCTCGGCGCCTATCTTACGGCCGGGCAGCTCGATGTGCAGATGGATTACGAGGCGCTGGCCGCGATGAAGGCAATGCTCGGCCATGGTGGCATCGTCGTTTTCGACGACAGCGTCGACATGGCCCGGCAGGCGCGCTTCGCGATGGAGTTCTGCGCCAAGGAATCCTGCGGCAAGTGCACGCCCTGCCGCATCGGCGCAACGCGCGGCGTCGAGGTGATGGACCGCATCATCGCGGGCACCGAGGTGCCGAAGAACATCGCCGTGCTGCGCGATCTCTCGAAGCTGATGATCGACGCTTCGCTCTGCGCCATGGGCGGATTGACCCCCATGCCGGTGCTGAGCGCGCTCGACCATTTCCCCGAGGATTTCGACCGTACTCCCAGCCCACGGCAAGAAATTGCTCTGGCGGCCGAGTGAGGAGGCTGAGATGAGCCTGATCAAGGAAATCGACTACGGCACGCCGATCCGGCTCTCCGAGAAGACGGTGACGCTGAGCATCGACGGCCAGAGCGTCACGGTGCCGGCCGGCACCTCGGTGATGGCGGCCGCGATGAACCTGGGCACCAAGATCCCCAAGCTCTGCGCCACCGACTCGCTCGAACCCTTCGGTTCCTGCCGGCTCTGCCTCGTCGAGATCGAGGGGCGGCGCGGCACGCCCGCGTCCTGCACGACGCCGGCAGAAGACGGAATGATTGTCCGCACCCAATCGGAGAACCTGTCAGGCCTGCGCAAGGGCGTGATGGAGCTCTACATCTCCGACCATCCGCTGGACTGCCTGACCTGCTCGGCCAATGGCGACTGCGAATTGCAGGACATGGCCGGCGCCGTGGGCTTGCGCGAGGTGCGCTATGGCTACGAGGGCGAGAACCACGTCTTCGCCAAGGGCAAGGACGGCGCGGTCAACGAGAACTGGCTCGCGCAGGATACGTCCAACCCCTATTTCACCTACGACCCCTCGAAATGCATCGTCTGCAATCGCTGCGTCCGCGCCTGCGAGGAGGTGCAAGGCACCTTCGCATTGACGATCACCGGGCGCGGCTTCGACTCCCGCGTCGCGGCGGGGCCGACCGATTTCCTTGGTTCGGAATGCGTCTCCTGCGGCGCCTGCGTGCAGGCCTGCCCGACGGCGACGTTGATGGAGAACAAGGTCATCGAGCACGGCCAGCCCGAGCATTCGGTGATCACGACCTGCGCCTATTGCGGCGTCGGCTGCTCGTTCAAGGCCGAGATGCAGGGCGACCGCGTCATCCGCATGGTGCCCTACAAGGACGGCAAGGCGAACGAGGGCCATAGCTGCGTCAAGGGCCGCTTCGCCTGGGGCTATGCGACCCATACCGACCGCATGACCAAGCCGATGATCCGGGCGAAGATCACGGACCCGTGGCGCGAAGTCTCCTGGGAAGAGGCGATCAATTACGCGGCGTCCGAGTTCAAGCGCATCCAGGGCAAGTACGGCCGTGAATCGGTCGGCGCCATCACCTCGTCGCGCTGCACCAACGAGGAGGTCTTCCTCGTCCAGAAGCTGGTGCGCGCCGCCTTCCGCAACAACAATGTCGATACCTGCGCCCGCGTCTGCCATTCGCCGACCGGCTATGGCCTCAGGACGACGCTCGGCACCTCGGCCGGCACGCAGGACTTCAAGTCGGTCGCCAAGTCCGACGTCATCCTCGTCATCGGCGCGAACCCGACCGACGGCCATCCGGTCTTCGCCTCGCGCATGAAGAAGCGCATCCGCGAGGGCGCCCGCCTGATCGTCGCCGATCCCCGCCGGATCGACATGGTGCAGTCTCCGCATATCAAGGCGGATTACCACCTGCCGCTCAAGCCCGGCACCAATGTCGCGCTGCTCAATGCGCTGAGCCATGTCGTCGTCACCGAAGGGCTGATCGACGAGGCCTATGTGCGCGAGCGCTGCGATCTCGGCGATTTCGAGCACTGGGCCCGCTTCGTCGCCCGCGAGGAGAATTCGCCGGAGATGAGCGAGCAATATACCGGCGTGCCGGCGGCGGATGTGCGTGCTGCGGCTCGGCTCTACGCCACCGGCGGCAATGGCGCGATCTATTACGGGCTCGGCGTCACCGAGCACAGCCAGGGCTCGACCACGGTGATGGCGATGGCCAACCTCGCCATGGCGACCGGCAATATCGGGCGCGACGGCGTCGGCATCAATCCGCTGCGCGGCCAGAACAATGTCCAGGGCTCCTGCGACATGGGCTCCTTCCCGCACGAGTTCTCGGGCTATCGCCACGTCTCCGACGACTCGACCCGCCAGGTCTTCGAGATGCTCTGGGGCGTGCCGCTCGACCCCGAGCAGGGCCTGCGCATCAACAACATGCTCGACGAGGCCGTCGAGGGCACCTTCAAGGGCCTCTATGTCCAGGGCGAGGACATCGCCCAGTCCGACCCCAACACCAAGCACGTCACGGCGGGCCTGGCCTCGATGGAATGCGTCGTCATCCAGGACATCTTCCTGAACGAGACGGCGAAATACGCCCATGTCTTCCTGCCGGGCGCCTCTTTCCTGGAGAAGGACGGTACCTTCACCAATGCCGAGCGGCGCATCAACCGCGTGCGGCAGGTGATGGCGCCGCTGTCCGGCAAGGACGAGTGGCAGGTCACGATCGAGCTGGCGCGGGCGCTGGGCTACGAGATGGCTTATGGCCATCCGGGCGAGATCATGGACGAGATCGCGCGCCTCACCCCGAGCTTCGCCGGCGTCTCCTACGACAAGCTCGACAAGCTCGGCTCGGTGCAGTGGCCCTGCAACGACAAGGCCCCGACCGGCACGCCCCTGATGCATGTCGACCGCTTCGTGCGCGGCAAGGGCAAGTTCATGATCACCGAATACGTCCCGACCGACGAGCGGACCGGGCCGCGCTTCCCGCTGCTGCTCACCACCGGGCGCATCCTCTCGCAATACAATGTCGGCGCGCAGACCAGGCGCACCGAGAACGGCGCCTGGCATGACGAGGATGTGCTCGAGATCCACGCCTTCGACGCCGAGAGCCGCGGCATCCGCGACGGCGACCTCGTCGCGCTCGCCAGCCGCTCGGGCGATATCGCGCTGAGAGCGATCATTTCCGAGCGCATGCAGCCGGGCGTGGTCTACACCACCTTCCACCATGCCAAGACCGGTGCCAACGTCATCACCACCGATTATTCGGACTGGGCGACGAACTGTCCGGAATACAAGGTGACTGCCGTCGACGTCCGGCGCACCAATGCTTACTCCGCCTGGCAGGAGAAGAATTTCGAAGAGGACGTGACCTTGCGCCGGATCGCGGAACGCCTGCCCGATGCCGCGGAGTAATCCGCCCGCCCAGCCGCCGGCCTCGGCCGCCGTCACGGCCGAGCCGCTGCGCTTCGGCGCGGCGCGGGAGGATGCGCGCGAGATCGAGGTCGCGGTCGAGACACCGATCAACATCGTCTACGGCAACATGCCCTATGCGGTGATGATGGCGAGCCCGTCGGATCTGGAGGATTTCGTCACCGGCTTCAGCCTGACCGAGGGCATCGTTCGAGACGCCTCCGAGATCCGCGGCGTCGCCGTCGAACCGAAGGACGAAGGTGTCATCGTCACCGTCGAGCTTGCGCCGGGCCGCTTTCGCGAGCATCTGGCGCGGCGGCGCAACCTCTCGGGCCGGACCTCCTGCGGGCTCTGCGGCGTCGAGACCATCGAGGAGATCCCGATGGCCGATGCGGCGACGCGAGCGTCCCGCGCCGTATCCGCCGCGGCAATCGAGACAGCACTTGCTGAACTCGACAAGCACCAGCCGCTGAGCCAGCTCACCCGCGCCGTCCATGCCTCCGCCTGGTGCGATGCCTCCGGCACGATCCTGGCCGTGCGCGAGGATGTCGGCCGCCACAACGCGCTCGACAAGCTGATCGGCGCACGGCTCCGCGCAGGGGCGGATGCCAGCGAGGGCTTCCTGCTCGTCACCAGCCGCGCCTCCTTCGAAATGGTCGAGAAGGCCGCGATCTTCGGCGCCGGCACGCTGGTCGCGATCTCGGCGCCGACCTCGCTCGCCATCGAGCGTGCCCGGCATCTCGGCCTGACGCTTGCCGCGGTCGCGCGCCGCGACGGCTGCATCGTCTTCACCGGTGCGCTCGCGCCCGAATCCGAGACCATTGCCCGATGACGGAGGCCGGCCTGACCACAGAACCCACCGCGGCCGATCACCACGCGGAGAACGTCGCGAAGCTCCTGCGCATGGCCGGGCAGATCGCCGATTTCTTCAAGGCCTATCCGGAAGCGGAGGCCATCGCCTCCATCGCCGACCACATCAACCAGTTCTGGACCGGGCGCATGCGCGGGGACTTCCTCGCCGCCTTCGCGGACCGGCCGGAGGACCTCCCGCCCCTGCTGCGGCAAGCCCTGCCGCGGATCAGGCCGGGGCGCGGAGGATAGCGCGTAAGCCGCCACCCTGGCGGCGCATCGAGAGAGTGCAACGAGCCGGGAACCTACCTGGCCCGAACAGCGAAGCCATGGGGAAAGGAACCGGGGAATGAGTGTCGCACAGGATATCGGACAGGCGGGAGGCGGCATCGGCCTGCTCGACCGCGAAAGGACCATCGCCAAACCGGGCTTCAACCGCTGGCTCGTGCCCCCAGCTGCGCTCTGCATCCACCTGTGCATCGGCATGGCCTATGGCTTCTCGGTGTTCTGGCTGCCGCTCAGCCAGGCGATCGGTATCACCAAGCCCGTCGCCTGCGCCGCGGATGTCGGCCTGATCGGCTCGCTGTTCACCACGGCCTGCGACTGGAAGGTCGCCGATCTCGGCTGGATGTACACGCTGTTCTTCGTGCTGCTCGGCTCCTCGGCCGCGATCTGGGGCGGCTGGCTCGAGCGCGTCGGCCCGCGCAAGGCCGCCTTCGTCTCGACCCTGTGCTGGTGCGGCGGCCTCATGATCTCGGCGCTCGGCGTCTACTGGCACCAGCTCTGGATGCTGTGGCTCGGCTCCGGCGTCATCGGCGGCATCGGGCTGGGCCTCGGCTATATCTCGCCGGTCTCGACCCTGGTGAAATGGTTCCCGGACCGGCGCGGCATGGCGACCGGCATGGCGATCATGGGCTTCGGCGGCGGCGCGATGATCGGCTCGCCGCTGGCGGACATGCTGATGAACTATTTCAAGACGCCCGCCTCGGTCGGCGTCTGGCAGACCTTCGTCGCAATGGCCGCGATCTATTTCGTCTTCATGATGGCCGGTACCTTCGGCTACCGCATCCCGCCGGCCAACTGGCGCCCCGAGGGCTGGACCCCGCCGGCGACGCAGAACGCCATGATCACCTCCGGTCACGTGCATCTCCAGAACGCGCATAAGACACCGCAGTTCTGGTTGATCTGGTCGGTGCTGACGCTCAACGTCTCGGCCGGCATCGGCGTGCTCGGCATGGCCTCGCCGATGCTGCAGGAGATCTTCGCGGGCTCGCTGATCGGCAAGCCGGAGATCGGCTTCGCGGCGCTCGACGCCGGGCAGAAGACGCAGATCGCCACGATCGCGGCGGCCTTCGTCGGCCTGCTCTCGCTGTTCAACATCGCCGGGCGCTTCTTCTGGGCCTCGCTCTCTGACAAGCTCGGCCGCAAGCTGACCTATGCCACCTTCTTCGGGCTCGGCATCCTGCTCTATGCGCTCTCGCCCTGGGCGGCACATGCCGGGTCGCTGGCGCTCTTCGTCGCCTTCTTCTGCATCATCCTGTCGATGTATGGCGGCGGCTTCGCGACGGTACCGGCCTATCTCGCCGACATGTTCGGCACCCAGTTCGTCGGCGCCATCCATGGCCGCCTGCTGACGGCGTGGTCGACCGCCGGCATCATCGGCCCGGTCGTGGTGAACTATATCCGCGAGGCGCAGATCAATGCCGGCGTCCCGCGCGCGCAGGTCTATGACCGCACCATGTACATCCTCGCCGGCATGCTGGTGCTCGGCTTCCTCTGCAACCTGCTGGTCCGCCCCGTCGCGGCCAAATGGTTCATGAAGGATGCCGAGGTCGCGGCCTTGCAGAAGCGGTCGGCCAGTGTCGACGGGGCAGCTCACTACGGCTCCTACGGCATCGGCAAGGGCGGGTTCGACGGCACGGCCATGCTCGCCTGGGCTGTGGTCGGCCTGCCGATCGCCTGGGGCGTCTGGATCACCCTGTCGAAGTCGCTGGCGCTGTTCCGTTAGGTTGCGCAGGCGATAGGGCTCCCACGAGGCCCGCGTCGGGAAACCGGCGCGGGCCTTTCGCCGTCATGAAGTGCTGCTACGCTTCGCCCGACCAGCCGCGGGCGAACCGCATGCCCCCTCGGCCGTTACTGAAGGACTGGCTACGCATTCAGGCGCCGCAAGCAACCCACAGCCAACAGGAGACTGCACCATGGCGATCAACAAGACCGGCTCGGCCCATTGGGAAGGCGGCATCAAGGACGGCAAGGGCACGATCTCGACCGAGACCAAGGCGCTCGACGCCTATCCCTACGGCTTCGCCAGCCGCTTCGAAGGCAAGCCCGGCAGCAATCCCGAGGAACTGATCGGCGCGGCGCATGCCGCCTGCTTCACCATGGCGCTCTCGCTGATCCTCGGCGAGGCCAATCTCAAGGCCGATGCGCTCGACACCACGGCGCGGGTAACGCTCGACAAGCTTGAGGACGGCTATGCCATCACCGCGATCCACCTGACGCTGAAAGGCAAGGTGCCCGGCGCCGACCAGGCGACCTTCGAGTCGCTGGCCGGCAAGGCCAAGGCCGGCTGCCCGGTCTCGAAACTGTTCAAGGCGCCAATCACGCTGGAAGCGACGCTGGTCAGCTAACGCTTCAGGCGAAGTGGCAGGAGACGCTGACCCCGCCCAGTTGCCGCAGCTCCGGCCGCTCGACGCGGCAGCGATCGGCGGCCTGGGCGCAGCGCGGATTGAAGGTGCAGCCGGCCGGCGGATTGATCGGGCTCGGCACCTCGCCGGACATCGGCCGGCGCTCCCGGTTCGGCCGTTCGACATCGGGGATCGTGTCGAGCAGCAGGCGCGTATAGGGGTGCTGCGGCCGGGTGAAGACCTGCTCGGCCGGGCCTGCCTCGACAAAGCGGCCGAGATACATGATCGCCAGCTCGTCCGACATGTGCCGGACGACCGAGAGATTATGGCTGATGAAGAGATAGGTCAGCCCGAACTCCTTCTGCAGCCGGACCATCAGGTTGAGGATCTGCGCCTGCACGGAGACGTCGAGCGCCGAGGTCGGCTCGTCGCAAACGAGGAAATCGGCCTCTGTCGCGAGCGCACGGGCGATCGAGATGCGCTGGCGCTGGCCGCCGGAGAAGGCATGCGGATAACGGCTCGCATCGGTACGCGACAGGCCGACCACTTCCAGCAGGTCGCCGACGCGCTGCTGGACCGCCGCCTCGTCGGACCTGAGCCTCAGTTCGCGGATCGGCTCGGCGATGATGTCGCCGACGCGCCAGCGCGGATTGAGCGAGGCATAGGGGTCCTGGAAGATCATCTGCACGCGCGGCGGGCCGATGGTGCCGTCGGCACGGCGAATATCACGGAAGCTGAGTTGGCCCTCGGTCGGCCGCTGCAGGCCGACGACCATGCGGGCGAGCGTCGATTTCCCGCAGCCGGATTCGCCGACGATGCTGAAGGTGGTGCCACGCCTGACCGTGAAGGAGACGTTCTCGACCGCACGCAGGATGCGCCGCGGCTCGTGCGAGAACAGTCGGGACAAAGCCGGCGCCGACACATCGAAGCGGCAGCAGGCGGCAGCGACGTCGAGAATGATGTCGTCACCCGCTGCCTTGGCGGGGGCGAGCGTCGAAACCTGCTCAAGCATGGGCCGCCTCCTTCAGGGGGAAATGGCAGGCGGCGGCATGACCCGAGAGAGGCAGGCCGGGCTTGTGCTCGCGGCAGAAATCCTCCGCCCGGCCGCAGCGCGGATTGAAGGCGCATCCCGGCGGAATGGCATTGAGGCGCGGCATGGCGCCGTCGATCTGGTTGAGATGCTCGTGGCGGACATGGACGCTCGGGATCGAGGCCATCAGGCCTGCGGTATAGGGATGGCTTGGCCGGCGCGTCACGTCCTCGACGGGGCCGATCTCGACGATGCGGCCGGCATACATCACCGCGACGCGATCGGCCGTCTCGGCGATGACGCCCATGTCGTGGGTGACCAGCATGATCGCCGTGCCGTGCTCACGGCAGAGCCGCTTCAGCAAAGTGGTGATCTGCGCCTGGATCGAGACGTCGAGCGCCGTCGTCGGTTCGTCCGCGATGATCAGCGAGGGCTCGGCGCAGAGCGCGAGCGCGATGACGACGCGCTGGCGCATGCCGCCCGAGAACTGGTGCGGGAAATGGTCGATCCGCGTCTCGGCGGCGGGGATGCCGACCTCCTTGAGCAGGTCGAGCGCGCGCTTGCGCGCCTCCGCCCGGCTGACCGGCAGATGCGTCAGTATGGTCTCGACGAGCTGGTCGCCGACCTTGAGCAAGGGATGCAGCGAGGTCAGCGGGTCCTGGAAGATCGCGCCGATGCGTCGGCCGCGCAGCTTGCGCATCGGCTCCGCCGGGAGGTTGTCGATGCGCTGGCCGGAGAGATGGATCTCGCCGCCGGCGATACGGCCCGGCGGATCGAGCAGGCCGATCACCGCCGTGCCGGTCAGGGACTTGCCCGCCCCGGATTCGCCGACCACGCCCAAGATCTCGCCGGGCGCGATGTCGAAAGAGACGCCATCGAGCGCCGTCAACGCGCCATGCCGGCCGTCGAAGACGATGCGCAGGTCGCGCACGGAGAGAAGAGGCGCTGCGGCGGATGCGGTCATGCAGAGGCCTCGCTGCGTTCGATCGCGTAGCTCGACGAGAAGATCTCGCTCATCGGCGGGTGGCCGAGCGTGCGCTCGGGATAGCGCGCCATCACGCCCTCGAACTGCTTCTGGGCGCGGGCGTTGTCGGCGGCCTCGTCCTGGCCGGGGATCGCCCGGTTTTCCATGACGAAGCGGCCATCGATCACCACGGTCGCGAAGTCGCGGCCATGTCCTGTCAGCATCATCGTCTGGATGGGATCGATGACCTGCCCGCTATGCGGCCGGTCGAATTCGAAGACGGTGATGTCGGCGCGGGAACCCGGCTGGAGGCGGCCGAGATCGGGGCGCTGCAGCGCATCCGCGCCACCGATGGTCGCCGCGTCGTAATAGTCCTCGGAGCGCACCGCGCCGACATTCCCGGCCATGGTACGGGCGAGGATCATGCCGGTCTGCATGTTCATCACCATGTCTGGCGGGGCGGTATCCGTGCCCATGGCGATGTTGAGGCCCATCGCGCGATAGCTGCCGAGATGGTTGATCGTGTTGCCGTGCCGGCCCGAGACCAGCGGGCAATGCACGATGCTGGCGCCGGAATCGCGGATGATCTCGAGGTCGCGGCCGGGGCGATCGATCAGGCGGCTGCCGGAGACGACGGTGCCATGCGGCAGCAGGCAGCGCTCGTTGAGGAAGCCGAGGCTCTCCAGCCATTCCGGCGGGCTCATGCCGTGCTGAGCCAGGACGAGGTCGTATTCGATCTTCGACTGGCAGCAATGGAGCCGAACGGGGATGTCGAGTTCGCGCGAGGCTGCCGCCGTGCGGCGCAGAAGCTCGGCGGTCGAGGTCTCGATGCGGTCCGGCGCGAACATCGCGCGGATCAGGCCGCCGGCTTCACCCTCATGACGCTTGGCAAAGTCGATCGCCGCGTCGAGCTCGGCGAGGCCGCGCTCCTCCTCGTAATAGGTGACGACGCGCCCGTCGCTTTCGACGACCTGGTTGCCGGTGCGATAGGCTGGGCCGAGATAGGCGCGCATGCCGAGATCGGCGGCGGCAACCGCAGCGTCCTCGAATTCCTGCACCGTCTCGCCCCAGGCGCGGTAGAACAGCGAGGCGATCGGCAAAGCGGTGGTGATGCCGTTGCGGATGAGCTGCGAGAAGGCGTAGCGCTTCTGGAAGGCCAGCTCCGCGCGGGTGTACATCTCGTAGGGGCCGGCATCGAGATAGCTGCGCGGCCAGACGCGACCCTTCTTCCAGGCCGGCTGGTTGTCATAGCCGAGGATGGTGGTGTCGAGGTCGGAGAGCGCATCGCAATCGATGAAGCCCGGCCCGATCAGGGCGTGACCGTAGTCGATCCGTCTGCTGACCTCGCCGGGGAAGCCATGGCCGACGAAGACGATTTCGCCGTTCTCGAACACGACCTCGCCGTTCTCATAGAGGCGATGGCGGCCGTCCTTGTGGCCGACCACCCAGCGCGCAGTCATCAGGATGCGGCCTTCGGGCCGCTTCTTGGCCTCAAGGCTCACGGGGCCGTCCTCACCGAAACGCCGTCACGGGCGACAATCCTGCCGCGCTTGATCACGCGGCGCCTGGGCGAACGGGTCACGACGATATCCGTCAGGCTCTCGCCGGGCATGATCACCAGATCGGCGGCCTTGCCCTCAGCGAGGCCGTAATCGGCGATCTCCATCACCTGGGCACCGCCGGTCGTGCAGACGTGGAGGCCGAGTTCGACCTCGTCGTCGCGGCGGAAATTGTTGCGCAGGCCGATGAACATGGCGCGCTCGACCATGTCGGCATTGCCATAGGGGCCCCAGGTGTCGCGGATGCCGTCCGAACCCGAGCAGACGCGAATGCCGGCATCGAGCAGCTTCTTCACCGCCGGCGCGGTATTGCGGGCCGGTGCCGTGGTCATGATCGCGATGTCGAGCGCGGCGAGCTGCGGGATGACGGGATCGACCAGTTGCGGATCGGTGCCGAGGCAGAAGGCGTGGCTGACCGTCACCTTGCCCTTCATGCCGAGCGCGCGGGTGCGCTCGATGATCAGGTCGAGCGAGAACAGGCCCATCTCGCCGGGCTCGTGCAGATGGATGTCGAGCGGCCGGCCATAGGTCTGGCAGAGCCCGAAGATCGCATCGAGATGGCCCTTGGGATCGCGGTCGATGGCGCAGGGGTCGAGGCCGCCGACGATCTCGCAGCCGGCCTTCATCGCCTCGTGCATCAATTCCAGCGTGCCCGGCCGGCGCAGCAGCCCGGATTGCGGGAAGGCGACGAGCTCGATGTCCATGATGTCCGCGTAATCCTCGCGGGTCTTCAGGATGCCCTCGACGCCCCAGAGCCCGTGATCGGTGTCGACATCGACATGGCTGCGGGTATGGGTCGAGCCCATCGTCGAGGACTGGACGGTCTGGCGTGCCGACTGGCGGGCGGGGTCCATGTCGAGGCGGCGCTTGTTCAGGCGCTCGTTGTCGATCTTGTCGAGCAGCTTCGGGCCGACTTCGTTGACGTACCAGGGCTGGCCCCAGAGGCTCTTGTCGAGATGGGCATGGGCCTCGACCAGGCCGGGAATGACGATCTCGCCGCGGCCATCCTCGACCGTCACGCCGGCGGGCGCGGCGATGTCCTTCGCCATCCGGCCGATGCGGCCGTTCTCGATCAGGATGTCGAGGGCAGGCCCCGCGTTCGGGCGGACGTTGCGGATCAGGAGAGAGGCAGTCATCGCGGGCGTATCCTCGTGGTTTCTTGTGATGGTCAGCGCAGTTTCGGGTTCAGCGCATCGCGGAGCCAGTCGCCGAGCAGGTTGACCGAGAGCACGATCAGCCCGAGCTGCAGCGAGGGGAAGACGACGAGCCACCAGGAGCCGGAGAACAGGTACTGGTTGCCGATGCGGATCAGCGTACCCAGGGACGGCTGGGTGATCGGCATGCCGACGCCGAGGAAGGACAGCGTCGCCTCCGAGAGGATGGCGAGGCCGAGACTCAGCGTCGCCGAGACCAGCACCGGCGTCATCGTGTTCGGCAGGATGTGGCGGCCCATGATCCGCGTCGCCGGCACGCGGATGATGCGGGCGGCGAGCACATATTCCTTGCGACGCTCGACCATGGTCAGCGCGCGCACGGTGCGGGCATATTGCACCCAGCTCGTCAGCGCGATCGAGAGCACCAGCACCACGGCGGAGAAGGGCTCGCGCAGGGCCGGCGGCAGCATCTCGCGGAAGATCGCCGAGACCAGGATCGCCATCAGCAGCGTCGGGATCGAGAGCACGGTGTCGCCGAGCCGCATCAGCAGGTTGTCGATGCGCCCGCCATGGAAGCCGGCGATCAGCCCGATCGAGACCCCGATCAGCATCGAGACCATCACCGCCGCGAAGCCGATGATCAACGAGATGCGCGAACCGTAGAGAATGGCCGAGAGCACGTCGCGGCCCTGCGGATCGGTGCCGAGCAGGAAGGGCCATTCGCCGCCATCCCGCCAGATCGGCGGAATCTCGGCCTTGTCGATGAAGATCTGCGCGAGGTCGTAAGGGTCCTGCGGCGCAATCAGCGGGGCGAAGAACGCGCTCAGGACAAGCAGCGCCAGCATCAGCGCCGAGAGCCAGGCCACGGGCGTATGACAGAAGCTCCAGCCGATGTCGCTGTCGAGAAAGCGGCCCAGGCGGCCGGGTTGCCTGGCGGTGTCAGCGGGCCGAGTCTTCTCAGCGAGCATTGGCGCCTCCCGTCAGCGCGTCCTCGCGCAGGCGCGGATCGACCCAGGCATAGGTCAGGTCGACCAGCGTGTTGAGCGTGACGAAGATGAAGGAGACGACGATCAGATAGGCCGCCATCACCGGGATATCGACGAAGGTCACGGCCTGGACGAAGAGCATGCCCATGCCCGGCCACTGGAACACCGTCTCGGTGACCAGCGCGAAGGCGATGAGGTTGCCGATCTGCAGGCCGGTGACGGTGATGACCGGCATCAGGCAGTTGCGCAAAGCATGGCCGAAATGGACGGCGCGTGCCGGCAGGCCGCGCGCCCGGGCGAAGCGGATGAAGTCGGTGCGCATGGTCTCCAGCATCTCGGCGCGGACGAGCCGCATCACCAGCGTGATCTGGAAGAGCGAGAGCGTGATGCCGGGCAGGATCAGCGCCTTGCGGCCCGACGCGGTGAGCAGGCCCGTGCTCCACCACCCGATCTGCACGACCTCGCCGCGCCCGAAGGCCGGCAGCCATTGCAGCGTCACCGAGAAGATCAGGATGAAGAGGATGCCGAGCGCGAAGCTCGGCAGCGAGACCCCGAGCACAGAGACGAATTGCAGGGTCTTGGCGAGGAGGCTGTCTCGCCGGATCGCGGTGTAGACGCCGAGGGGAATGCCGACGGCCAGCGACAGGAAGGTCGCGACCAGCACCAGTTCGAAGGTCGCCGGGAAGCGCTCCGAGATCAGCGTGAAGACGTCCTGCTGGTTGCGGTAGGAAATACCGAAATCGCCGCGCACGGCATTGCCGACGAAGGTCGCGTATTGCAGCACGAAGCCCCTGTCGAGGCCGAGGCGGACGCGCAATTCGTCACGTTGCTGCTGGCTCGCCTGTTCGTTCAGCATCAGCTCCACGGGGTCGCCGACGAAGCGGAAGATCAGGAAGGCGAGAAAGGCCACCGCCAGCATGACGCCGGCAGCGTTGAGCAGTCGCTTGAGGAGAAAGGCCGGCATGGGAACTCCTGCGTTCCGGCGTCATTCCCGGGCTTCGCGCGGCGAAGACCCGGGAACTTCAGGAGAAGAGGCACTGGTTTCCGAGATGACCGCGGGTCAAACCCGGCCATGACGGCAGAACCGCATCAGCCTCACTTCATCATGGTCAGCCAGAGCCGCGGCTTGTTATCCGAGGCCTGCACGGTCGAGAGGATCGTCGAGCGCATCGCCCAGGCCATCGGCTGCTGGTGCAGCGGGATGAAGAGCTGCTCCTGCTTGGCGATCTTGAGCGCCTCCTTCATCATCTCGATGCGCTTGGGCGTGTCGAGCTCGACGCCGGCCTTGTCGATCAGCGCGTCGATGCGCGGATCGCCCCAATTGCCCCAGTTGAAGACACCGCTGGTGCCGTTCTTGGAATGCAGCACCTGCACCAGCAGGGAATAGGCGTCGATCATCGGCTCGTTGGCCCAGCCGAAGGAGATGACGTCGAAATCGCCCTTGACGCGCTTCGGCGTCTGCTGGCTGCGCGGGGCCATGCTGAGATTTGGCTTCAGGCCGGCGCGCGACCACATCGCCGCGATCGCCTGGCAGAACTCCTCTTCGTTGACGAGGGAGTCGCTCTGGCAGTTGATCTGGAAGGAGAAGCCGTTGGGATAGCCTGCATCGGCCAGCAGCTTCTTGGCGCCGTTCAGGTCGAAGGGCAGGCGCTCGTCCTGCGAGGGATCGTAGCCGGGGATCGCCGGGGCGACGAGCGCGCCGGTATTGCGCGACAGGCCGCGCATGGCGCGCTTCTGCACCGCGTCGATGTCGATGGCCCGGTAGAGCGCCTCGCGGACCCGGATGTCCTTGAAGGGGTTCTTGTCCTTGACGTCGCTCTCGGTGAGCTTGTCGCCAAGGTTCAAGGCGAAGAAGACCGAGCGCAGCTCGTTGGTCTGCAGCACCTTGACGTCCGGCGAGGCGGAGAGGCGCGGCAGGTCCTGCAGCGGCGCGACGTTGGTATAGTCGATCTCGCCGGAGAGCAGCGCGGCCACGCGGGTCGAGGACGAGGTGATCGGCGAGAATTCGATCACGTCGATATTGTGCTTCGGCTTGTCCCACCAGCCGGCATTCCTGACGAAGACCGTCTTGGAATCGGCGCGGCGGCTCTCGACCTTGAACGGGCCGGTGCCGTTGGCATTGTCGGTGGCGTAGCCCTTCACGCCCTTGCCAGAATCGGTGGGCAGCAGCGAGTTGTTCGCCTCCATCCATTCCTTGTCGAAGATGAAGATGTTGGTCAGGTCGTTCAGCAGCAGCGGGTAGGGGCCGTTGACCTCGATCTCGACGGTCAAGTCATCGATCTTCTTCGAGCTCTTGTAGGCCGGCAGATTGCCCTTGAGCGGCGAGGTCTCGTGGGTGACGCGGGCCAGCGAGGCGATGACGTCATCGGCGGTGAAGGGGTTGCCGTTATGGAACTTGACGCCCGGGCGCAGCTTGAAGCGCCAGACGGTCGGCGACACCGTTTCCCATGACTCGGCCAAAGCCGGCTCGATCTTGAGGTCGCCGGTATAGCGAACCAACCCCTCATAGACGTGATTGAGCACCGCGAGCGTGAAGGTCTCGCCGTAGGAATAGGGGTCGAGCGAGGCGATCTCGCGTGACGCGCCCCATTTCAGCGTCTTGGCTTCCGCCGCGCCGGTGAGCGCGAAGGCGGCGACGGCCGCCAGCAACCAGGCCTTCTTCATCGACTTCTCCCCTTTTGCATCGACGTGCCGCGGGCCCGCCGAACCTCGATCGCTTGTTGCCGTTCCGTTATGCACCTGGCGCTTTGCGCGCCAATTTCGTGTGCGATTATCAGGCATACTTGCATACGATGTGAGAAGCGTATTGTATGCGATTATTGAGCACAAGCGGAAACTGGCGCGGAGCCCGCGATCGTGACATTGACGCCCCCGGACAAGACCATTCCAGCACGAGGGACAGCCACGATGGGCGAGAAGCGAACCCCGGTTCTGCGCGCCGAATCCGTCTACCGGGCGCTGCGCCGGGCGATCATCGAGCAGGCGCTGAAGCCCGGCATGAAGCTGCCGGAGGATTCGATCGGCGAGCAGCTCGGCGTCAGCCGCACCCTGGTGCGGGAGGCCTTCGGGCGCCTCGCCGTCGAGGGCCTGGTCGAGCTCAAGCCCAATCGCGGCGCCTCGGTCGCCTATCCGACTCTGGAAGAAGCACGCGACGTCTTCGAGGTCCGGCGCGGCCTCGAGCGGCTCGTCGCGGAAAGCTTGGCCGGGCGCATCACCCCCTCCCAGATCGCGGAGCTGGAAGCCCATGTCCGCCAGGAGGAGAAGGCGCATGAGCAGGACGGCCCGGAATCGATCCGCCTCTCCGGCGAGTTCCACATCAAGCTTGCGAAGATGACCGGCAACGCGCTGCTGCTGCGCTATGTCCAGGAGGCCTCGTCGCGCTGCTCGCTGATCCTGGCGATCTACGGGCGCCCGCACTCGACCGAATGCGCCGTCTCCGAGCATCGCCAGCTGATCGACGCGCTGCGCGCCGGCGACGCTGCCCGCGCCGCCGACCTGATGGACCACCATCTGCGGGCCGTCGTCACCCGCGCCCTGCTGACGCCGCGCATCGAGCGCGACATCCGCGACGTGCTCGCGCCCTACGCTCTCAGCGAAGGGCTGAACCCCTCCTGACCCTGAGGCACCGCGCACAAAGATATGCGCCACACGCAGGCCAATTAGTCTTTGGTCTATTTGATCTGCGTCAAGAACATTGCTCCCCCTGCACTCAAGCCATGGCGGGGGCGGGCCCGATGCGCCATCCTGCCACGAAGTGATCCCATCGGCCAAATCAAGACCGAGCGATCAGGGCGGGCGACCTACTATTCCAGGGAGGATGGGGCCATGGACGACATCAAGCGCCGGCAGCGCAGCATTCGGCATCTCCGTCCGCGAGGTGATGCATGACGGCCACTACGGACATCATCGATTTCAAGATCGAGACGCCGGACGGCGCGACGCTCCACGCGTTCAAGGAAGGCCACGGCCAGCCGCTGCTGCTCGTCAGCGGCCTGAGCGGCAGTGCCGCCTTCTGGAGCCAGATCGCCGCGACCCTCTCGCGCTCCTTCCAGGTCATCCGGTTCGACCAGCGCGGCATCGGCGCCAGCAGCCGCGGCGAAGTGCCCTGCTCCATCGACCTGCTGGCGCAGGACAGCCTCGCCGTGCTCGACGCAGCGGGTGTCTCGCGCGCCGTGGTGCTCGGCCATTCCACCGGCGGCTGCATCGCGCAGGCCATCGCCAAGCAGGCCCCCGGCCGCCTCGACGGCCTCATCCTGAGCGCGAGCTGGCTCAAGCCCGGCCGCTATCTCAACGCGGTCTTCGGTACCCGACGGGCGATCCTGGGCTGCGATCCACATGCCTATGCCGCCACCTCGGTGCTGAACGGCTACCAGCCGCGCTGGATCGAAGCCAACTGGCATATCTATGACGCCGCGATCGAAGCTGCGCCGGTGAGCGAGCACGCCCGGACGATCGCCCGCGAGCGCCTCGACGCGCTGCTCGCCTTCGACGGCACCGCCGATATCGACCAGCTGCTGATGCCCGTACTCGTCCTCGGCACGCGCGACGACATGGTCGTGCCCGTCTATCATCAGGAGGAGCTCGCCGCCGCCCTGCCCGGCTGCCGCCGGGCGATCATGGAGACCGGCGGGCATCTTTTCCCGATCTCCCGGCCGGACGCCTTCACCGCGACCGTGGCGGAATGGATCGGCGAACTCTGAGAATCGCTTCGGAATTCCCCGAGCTCTCATTTTCCAGCTGAAAGGCCAGCGCGCCGCGCGTCGAAATGGCTCATGCCATCGGCACGCGGCTCGGCGCTAAGCTGAGAATGCCTCCAAGTCGAAAGACGTGATCATGCGAGCCATTCTCTCCAGCCTTGTTCTCCTTCTCCCCCTCCTCCCCCAACCGGCCGCGGCACAGGATGCCTCGGCAGGCGAACGCTCCTTCGCAAAATGCCGCGCCTGCCACCAGATCGGCGAAGGCGCGCGCAATCTCGTCGGCCCCGAGCTCAACGGGCTGATCGGCCGGCATTCCGGCGCCGTCGAGGGCTACAGCTACTCGGCCGCCAACAAGAATTCCGGCCTGACCTGGGACGAGGCGACCTTCGCCGAGTACATCAAGGACCCTAGGACCAAGATCCCCGGCACCAAGATGATCTTCGCCGGCATCAAGAGCGAGAAGGAGATCAAGGACCTCACCGCCTTCCTCAAGCAGTTCGACAAGGACGGCAAGAAGTCCTGAAGCCGCCTGCGGCATCGGCAAACTTGGTCTTCGGCGGCTGCCTGTCGTATCTCTCCGCGTCTGATCGACCAAGGAGAGCTTGATGGCCGCCCCAGCGACCCGGACGAAACCCCTTTCCGCCTTGCGGGACTTCCTGCACGGCGAGGCAGCGGGCGGCATCGTCCTGATGGTCGTCGCGGCCCTTGCCCTCGTCGTCGCCAATTCGCCGGCGGCGCCGCTCTATTTCGGCGTGCTGAAGAGCTATGTGCTGGGCCTGTCGGTCCTGCACTGGATCAACGACGCGCTGATGGCGGTGTTCTTCCTGCTCGTCGGGCTCGAGATCAAGCGCGAGATGCTGGACGGGCAACTCTCGAGCTGGAGCCGCCGCGTCCTGCCCGGCTTCGCCGCGCTCGGCGGCATGGTCGCGCCGGCGCTGATCTATGTCGCCTTCAATCTCGGCGCGCCCGAAAGCCTGCGCGGCTGGGCCATCCCGACAGCCACCGACATCGCCTTCGCGCTCGGCGTGCTCTCGCTGCTGGGCTCGCGCGTCCCGGCCTCGCTCAAGGTCTTCCTGACAGCGCTCGCCATCCTCGACGATCTCGGCGCGGTGATCATCATCGCGGTCTTCTACACGGCCGGTCTTTCGGGCCTTCACCTCGGGCTCGCCGCCGCGACGCTCGCGACGCTCATCGCGCTGAACCGGCTCGGCGTGATGCGGCTGGCGCCCTATCTCTTGCTCGGCCTGGCGCTCTGGTACTTCACTCTGAAATCCGGCGTGCATGCGACGCTGGCCGGCGTCGCGCTGGCGCTGACGATCCCGCTCACCCCCTCGCCGGCCAAGCCCGACGATGCCGGCTCGCCGCTGCACCGGCTGGAGCACGGGCTGCACCCTTGGGTCGCCTTCCTGGTCATCCCGGTCTTCGGCTTCGCCAATGCCGGCGTCTCCTTCGCCGGGCTCGGGCTTTCCACGCTCGCCGCCCCCGTTCCGTTCGGCATCATGCTCGGGCTGTTCCTCGGCAAGCAGATCGGCGTCTTCGGCTTCAGCTGGCTGGCGATCCGCACGGGCTTCGCCGATCTGCCGGCCCGCGCCTCCTGGGCGCAGTTCTACGGCACCGCCCTGCTCTGCGGCATCGGCTTCACCATGAGCCTGTTCATCGGGCTGCTTGCCTTCCCGGATTCGGAAGCCCTGCAGAGCCAGACGAAGATCGGCGTCATCGCCGGCTCGCTGCTCTCCGGCATCTGCGGCTGGCTCTTGCTGCGGCTGGCGAGGCCAGAGGATATGCGCGAATCGAAGGGCTGATGCGATTCGACGGAACGCCTCTTCCATTTTTCCGGATCGATGCAATATTTATTCGTTCCGGCGAACATCTGTGATTCGAAGCCGGACGAATGTGCAGCCGGGAAAGGGCTCTCGACGTCGATGAAGAAGGCCAAGCGGAAGCCGGGGGAGAAGCGGTCGCAGATCGCCGCCATGCCGATCCGTCACGCCGCCGACGGCTCGACCGAAATCCTGCTCGTGACCTCGCGCACGACGCGCCGCTGGATCGTGCCCAAGGGCTGGCCGATGAAGGGCCTCAAGGACCGCGACGCCGCTGCGCGCGAGGCCTATGAGGAAGCCGGCGTGATCGGCCGCGTCAGCGAGAAGCCGGCCGGGCGCTATACCTACTGGAAGCGGATGAACGACCATTTCGCGCTCTGCGAGGTGAAGCTCTATCTGCTTGAGGTCGAGCAGCAGCTCGACAGCTGGGCCGAGCAGCACCAGCGCGACCTGCACTGGTTCACGCTGGCCGACGCCGCCGATATCGTCGACGAGCCCGAGCTCAGCACCGCCATCCGCAAGCTCGACACCCAGCTCGCCGTCGCGGCCTAGACAAAGCCGATCCAGCGCCCCGCCAGCAGCACTGCCAGCCAGAGCGTGAAGGAGGCGAAGGCGCTCGCCCGCACCCCGAGCGGCGCCCGCTCGGTCGCCAAGGCCTCCGCCAGCGCCCTGCCCCGATGCTGGAGCGCGATATTGCCGAGCGCCAGCGCGAGCAGGGCGAGCTTCGCGAGGAAGGCCGGGTTCCCCGCATATTCGGACGGCTTCACCGTGAACAGCCAGGCGCCGGTGAATAGCGCCAGGGCGAGGCCGAAGGCGGCAGCGCGGGTCAGGAAGGGCGCGAGCACGGCGAGCGGGGCGGCGCGCAACAGGCCGATCAATCGGAGATCGAGCGGCAGGATCGCGCCGACGAGCAAGCCGATGCCGAGGATATGGGCGGCGTTGACGACGAGATAGGCGGTGCCGGAGCGCTGCAGCCACAGCGCGCCCGGCCAGTGCCCCAGCGCTTCGATCAAGCCGGCCACGCTCAGTTCGTGCGGATGCGCTCCGGATACATGTCGTAATCCTTGCCGGCGAGGGTGATGCGCACGGCCTTCATGTGAAGCTTGGTCTTGTCGAGATGGCGGTTGCCGAGCGCGGTGATGGCATCGCCCGGCTTGGCCGTGTCGCCGCGGAAGCCGGAGCGCTCGGTCTGGTTGGGATTGCCGAGGTCGACCTGCCAGAGCTTGCCCTCGGACTCGACCATCAGCATCGGATGCGGCGGGGCCATCGAGATCTTGCTGATCTTGCCCTTGAGCGTCATCTGCTCGCCCTCGGCCCAGGCCCAGCCGTGATGCGCCAGCGCCGGCAGCGCGACGGTGGCGGCGAGGCCGGCGAGAAGGACGGGAAGGCGGCGGCGGTTCAACATCGTCATGCAACGTCTCCCTGCTCGGGCGCGCGAGCCGCGCGCCTCCCAACAACCAGCCTGCCACGGCCGGGTTGCAGCCGGGCCATCACATCTGCGTTGGCGGCGTCGAGAAACGCGCAAGCGCCTGCGGCCGCCCGCGTCGCCGCGTGCGGGGAGAATGAGGGGCAGCGGAGCGCCGCGAGGCGCGGGGTATTTTGCCGCTTCCGTTGAGCCAGGATGCGGCGCGGATGGATTGAGCCACCATCCGCACGCCCCGTGGCGCTCCGCTTGCCGGCGATTTGAAAGCCACGGGCCGCGCTTATACGGTCGGAGTTCCGTAGGCCCGGCGCTTCACGGATCAGTTCGGCTCATCGCCTCGTCACCCGTTCTGCGCCCGGCCTCGGATATCCCGAGCCTTCCAGCGAGCTCCTCGCACAGGCGCCGTAGTACGCCCAGGGCGGTTCCCGCAGCCTCCCGAGTCCGGGGTGCAAACCCGGCCGCAGGGCGCCGCCCCCGCCCCGCCATGCAGCATGCCTCCGGATGGCTGCCCCTCGGGGTGAGGTGAACAGAGCATAGGCATGGGTCGCGCGGGCGGGGATTGGTTTTCATCGGCGGCACAGGCATGGCATAAGCCCCGCATGCAAATCCGCCCCGAACAGCCCGCCGATTCCGACGCCATCCGCACCCTGACCACGGAGGCCTTCGCGACGGCGCCGCATAGCAGCGGCACCGAAGCGGCGATCATCGACGGCTTGCGCGCGGCTGGGGCGCTGACGCTCTCGCTCGTCGCCGTCGAAGACGGGGAGATCGTCGGCCATGTCGCCTTCTCGCCGGTGACGATCGACGGGGCGGAGCGCGATTGGTTCGGGCTCGGGCCGGTCTCGGTGCGATCAAGCAGGCAGCGCGGCGGCATCGGCTCGGGCCTGATCCGCGACGGTTTGCGGCGCCTGCGCGCGATGGGCGCCGGTGGCTGCGTCCTGCTCGGCGACCCCGCCTATTACGGCCGCTTCGGCTTCGCCAACGATCCGGCGCTGGTGCTGGAGGGCGTGCCGCCGGAATACTTCATGCGCTTGGGTTTTGGCGCGAAGATGCCGGCCGGCACGGTGCGCTATCACGCGGCTTTCGACGGGGCTTGAGGCTCAGGACCGATAGGGCAGCCGAATCTCGACTCCTCCTTCCTTCTCCCCTCGGGGAGAAGGATTCCCTGCGGCCAGGTTTGGTGCGTGGTGGCATGGCCGAGCTCATCGCGCGCATCGAGCAGGAAGCGTTCGAGATCGCGCGAAGCGTGGACGAAGGTGGAGGGAGCGGTCATGGCAGGAGTGAAATTGCCTCGAATGGGCTCAAACACTTGAAATCACAGATCCGATAATACTATCAACAAATCACTCAATTTATGCTCAAAGCAATCTGGCTGCATCGGGATGGAATCCACTAAATGAAGAAACGCCTTTCTTTGCTTAGTCGAGGCCTTTTTCCAGAAACTCTACCCCCATGCTTCGATTCGAAGGATGCGGAACGGGCGTTCCGTGGCATAATCGGGAACCTCGACGCGAAGAAATTTCAAAAAAGAGAAACTGACTATATAAGATACAACGGCACAAAACACGATAGGAACAGACGTTCGTTTGGAACACCAAATATCGTTTCATATTTTCATGTCTCTAGTTTTATAAAGAACAACTGGGTCGATTTTAGAGATAGATTTAATTTGTCCAAATTTTCTATAAGCTCTCCGTCTATAATGGAAGACGACGGAGATAGATGCATTAAGGTCCCATCCCTATCAGAATTGAGCAAGAGATGCTCAACTAATCTCAAGTATGCACCAGTTATATTGAAAGCTGATATATCTCAGTACTTTTCGAGCATATACACACGCTCAATACCTTGGTCGAAGCACGGAAAACAGGCCTCCAAAGCTGACTTTGATAAAAAATCAGCTAATATATACTTTAACGAACTGGATTTTCATATTAGGAATTGCCAGTCTGCGCAAACTAGAGGCATCTTGATCGGGCCTGACGCTTTTCGTCTAGTCGCCGAATTCATCTCATGCGGCATTGATGACGAACTAATGAAATCGGCTGGAGCGTCGATAGTGGGGGCAGTCAGACATGTGGACGATTTTTATATTGGCCTGAAGTCGGAGGCCGACGCCCTCGTAGTCCTTTCAAAACTGCGCGACATCCTAGCAGACCACGAACTTCAACTTAATGACAATAAAACGCGCGTTTTTCCTAGCGTCGAACCGATTAACGACTTATGGGCGCAACGCATCCGGAACGAGATTTCGGGGCTGCATAGCTACAATTTGGACCATCAGAAATTCACGCTGCTTATTGATAATGCCTTTGAGCAAGCCAAATTTCTCAATTCAGATAGCCCCGTAAAGATGGCCCTCCGCGGTCTTGATACCTTAAAAATCTACAAAACCGCTCATTGGGAATTGATTGAAGGATACCTACAAAGAAGCGTACATTATTTCCCGCATGCGATTGATTATGTGTGCCTCCTGGTAGTCAAAAGGTTTGCGGTAACCGGCAAAATTGACAAAGGATCGTGGAAAGATCTCTCTGAGAACATCATAAAAAGCAACACGCCATATCGCAATCACCACGAAATCCTATGGATTATTTGGATGATGCTGAGTTGCGACCTAAGTATATCAGAAGATATATGCGATTCACTTGTAAACATTAATAATTCTCACATTAACGCACTCTTGGTGCAGGCTTTTTCAGAAGGAAAAATATCCAAAAAGCCCTCCGTCCGATTCTCTACGAAACTACAGACAACTGACGCAAACTGGCCGACAAATATCATTGGGCGAACGACAAATACTGTTAAATCCAGCTTCGGCGGATTAATGTCAGATGAATTTGAGCATCTCTCAAATAGGAATATAAAGCTCATAGACATAAAATCGTCAGTCGACAAACTCAAAGAAAAAAACAGCCGCGCGATAAGTCGATCACGATATGGATACGACGATAACGACGACGACAACGGAATAGTCATCCCCTTCATTGATGAGGATTAAACGTTAGCTCCTAGTGCTCGCTTAGCCTTTTCGCCGCCTTCTCTCCCCCGCCCCCTTCGGCCGCGATTCCGGCACCGGGCCCATTTCGTCGAGCGTCGGCTTCCGCACGCGTGAGGTGCCGGTCAATAGCGGGTTCGGCTTCTCGCCGGCTTTCGGCTTGCCCTCGCCGCCGCCCCAGTTATGCGGGCCCATGTCCTCATCCGTCGGTTTGCGGGCGCGGGTCGGCGGCAGGTTGGCGCTGGAGCCGTAAGAGCGCTCGCCCTTGTACTTGCCGGCGGAGGCCTCGACATCGCTCTGGCGGGCGAGCGGGTCGTCCGAGATCGCCAGTTCCGTCGCCTGCAGGCGCTTGATCTCGTCGCGCAGGCGGGCCGCCGTCTCGAATTCGAGATCGGCCGCGGCCTCGCGCATGCGCTTCTCGAGATCGGCGATCGCGGCCTTGAGATTGTGGCCCGAGGCCGGCGTCACCAGCCCCTTGTCGACCGTGACATGGTCGCGCTCATAGACCGAGCCGAGGATGTCGCCGATGGCGCGCTTGATCGTCTGCGGCGTGATGCCGTTCGCCTCGTTATAGGCGACCTGCTTCTCGCGGCGGCGGTTGGTCTCCGCCATCGCCCGCTCCATCGAGCCGGTGATGTGGTCGGCATAGAGGATGACCTTGCCGTCCACGTTACGGGCGGCGCGGCCGATGGTCTGGATCAGCGAGGTCTCGGAGCGCAGGAAGCCCTCCTTGTCGGCGTCCAAAATGGCGACGAAGCCGCATTCGGGGATGTCGAGGCCCTCGCGCAGCAGGTTGATGCCGACGAGGACATCGAACGCACCCAGTCTTAGATCGCGAAGAATCTCGATGCGCTCGATCGTGTCGATGTCCGAGTGCATGTACCTGACGCGAATCCCGTTCTCGTGCAGGTATTCGGTCAGGTCCTCGGCCATGCGCTTGGTCAGCACGGTGACGAGGGTGCGGTAGCCCTTCTCGGTGACCTCCTTGACCTCGTCGAGGAGGTCCGCGACCTGATGCTTGGCGGGGCGGATCTCGACCGGCGGGTCGATCAGCCCGGTCGGGCGGATGACCTGCTCGGTGAAGACGCCGCCGGTCTGCTCCATCTCCCAGCCGCCGGGCGTGGCCGAGACATGCACCGACTGGGGCCGCATCGCGTCCCATTCCTCGAAGCGCAGCGGCCGGTTGTCCATGCAGGAGGGCAGGCGGAAGCCGTATTCGGCCAGCGTCGCCTTGCGGCGGAAGTCGCCCCGGTACATGCCGCCGATTTGCGGCACGGAGACATGGCTCTCGTCGGTGAAGACCAGCGCGTTGTCGGGCAGGTATTCGAACAGCGTCGGCGGCGGCTCGCCCGGCTTGCGGCCGGTGAGATAGCGCGAATAGTTCTCGATGCCGTTGCAGGAGCCGGTGGCCTCGATCATCTCGATGTCGAAGGTGCAGCGCTGGTCGAGCCGCTGCGCCTCCAGGAAGCGGCCCATGCGGTTGAGCTCGTCGAGGCGGGCCTTGAGCTCCTCCTTGATCGACTTCACGGCCTGGGTCAGCGTCGGGCGCGGCGTGGTGTAGTGCGAATTGCCGTAGACCTTGATGAATTCGAGCTCGCCGGTCTTCTGGCCGGTCAGCGGGTCGAATTCGCTGATGCTCTCGACCTCGTCGCCGAACAGGCCGATGCGCCAGGCGCGGTCCTCATAATGGGCCGGGTAGAGTTCGATCACGTCGCCACGAACCCGGAAGGTGCCGCGGGCGAAGTCGTGCTGGGTGCGCTTGTACTGGAGCGCGACGAGATCGGCGATGAGCTGGCGCTGCTCGATGCGCTCGCCGAGCTTCACCGAGAAGGTCATCGCCGTATAGGTCTCGACCGAGCCGATACCGTAGATGCAGGAGACCGAGGCGACGATGATCACGTCGTCGCGTTCGAGCAGGGAGCGCGTCGCCGAGTGGCGCATGCGGTCGATCTGCTCGTTGATCGAGGATTCCTTCTCGATATAGGTGTCCGAGCGCGGGACGTACGCCTCCGGCTGGTAATAGTCGTAATAGGAGACGAAGTACTCGACCGCGTTGTCGGGGAAGAAGCTCTTGAACTCGCCATAGAGCTGCGCGGCCAGCGTCTTGTTCGGCGCGAGGATCAGGGCCGGGCGCTGCGTCTCCTCGATCACCTTGGCCATGGTGAAGGTCTTGCCCGAGCCGGTGACGCCGAGCAGCACCTGATCGCGCTCCTGCCGGCGGATGCCGTCGACGAGATCGGCGATCGCGGTCGGCTGATCGCCTGACGGGGAGAAGTCGGACTTCATCGTGAAGGCGATGCCGCCTTCGGATTTCTCGGGCCGCTCAGGCCTATGAGGCGTCCAGGGCTTGCCGGGCTGGATGAAGGGGCTGCCAGTCTCCAGGAGATGCTGCAGCGAGCTCGCCGTCGCGGCGGCCGCACCCTCGGCACCGATGAAGGCGGAATCCGCCTTCTTGGAGAGCTTCCGCTTCGGCCGCTCCTCGCCGCCGGGCCGTTCCAGCGCATAGCTCGGCTTCGCCTCGTAGCCGGCCTGTGGCCTGTCGCTGAAGCCGGAGGCGCCGCCGGGCACCGCCGTGCCGCGGTTGATCGCGGGGTTCAGCAGGTCGGCGAGATAGCCTTCGAGCGGCTTCAGCTCAGGCTTGGTCGCCTTGGAATTCGGTGTGCGGGCCGAAGAGGGCTTCTTCGCCGCCTTGGGCTTGGTCGCGGTGGTGTCGGAGCTTTTCGGCATGGCCGCAATATGGGGCGGAACCGCCTGCGATGCGAGGGGGTGCGGCGCATCGCAGGGCTGATTGGTGACAGGAGTTGACAGGAACACTTAATACAATCTTAGATTGCATATATCGATCAACAACAACCTATGGAGATGGACCATGTCGGGGGGGGGGCGGGTCCGAAGCCGAGGCGGCGGTCGAAGCCTTCATCGCCCGCTGGCGCCTCTCGGAAGGTGCGGAGCGGGCGGCCTATGCGCAATTCCTCAGCGAATTCTGCGGGCTGATCGGGGTCGAGCCGCCGCAGCCGCCGACCAGCGATTCCGATGCCGTGACCTATCGCTTCGAGTATCCCGTGCGCTTTCCGGATGGGCGGGGCGGACACAGCACCGGGCGCATCGACCTCTACCGCAAGGGCGCCTTCGTCCTCGAAGCCAAGCAGAGCCGCCTGAAGGGGCAGGCCAAGGAGGTCCTGCCGGCGCAAGGCGCCCTGCCCTTCGCGGAACCGGCCGGACCGCGCGGGAGGCGCGGGGCCGATCGCGCCTGGGACGTGCTGATGCTCAATGCCAGACGCCAGGCGGAGGACTATGCCAAGGCGCTGCCAGCGAGCCATGGCTGGCCGCCCTTCCTGATCGTCTGCGATGTCGGGCATTGCTTCGAGTTCTATGCCGACTTCACCGGACAGGGTAAGAACTACGTCCAGTTTCCCGACCGGCAGAGCTACCGCGTCTATCTCGACGATCTGCGCGATGCCGGGCTGCGCCAGCGCCTCGCGGCGATCTGGGCCGAGCCTTCCTCGCTCGATCCTGCCCGCCATGCGGCCCGCGTCACCCGCGCCATCGCCGAGCGGCTGGCCGCCGTCTCCCGGGTGCTGGAGCGCGCGCATGATCCGGAGGAGGTCGCGCTCTTCCTGATGCGCTGCCTGTTCACGATGTTCGCCGAGGATGTTGGGCTGATCCGCAAGGACGCCTTCAAGGCCCTGCTGCGCGAGTGTCGCGACGCGCCGGATTCCTTCCTGCCGCTCGTCTCGGAGCTGTGGCAGGCGATGGACAAGGGGGAATACTCGACCTCCGTGCGCGAGCGGATG
The DNA here is from genome assembly GCF_058800455.1 of Allobosea sp. GW822-FHT05A11. NCBI lineage: Bacteria > Pseudomonadati > Pseudomonadota > Alphaproteobacteria > Hyphomicrobiales > Alloboseaceae > Allobosea > Allobosea sp. GW822-FHT05A11. The sequence goes on from NZ_JBXAMI010000007.1 coordinate 73,887, forward strand.
AAGCGCTTCAACGGCAAGCTCTACGAGGATGCGCAGGTCTTCCCGCTCGGGCGCGAGGAGATCGGCGAATTGCTGGCCGCGGCCGAGCATGACTGGAAGGAGGTCGAACCCGCGATCTTCGGGACGCTGCTCGAACAGGCGCTCGATCCGCAGGAGCGCGCCCGGCTCGGCGCGCATTACACGCCGCGCGCCTATGTCGAGCGGCTGGTCGTCGAAACCGTGATCGGCCCGCTGCGCGAGGACTGGCGGGCCGTGCTCGGCGCAGCACAGCGGGCGCGCGACGGCGGCGAAGCCCGGAAGGCGCTGGCGCTGGTCGAGGATTTCCACGAGACGCTCTGCGCCACGCGGATTCTCGATCCGGCCTGCGGGACGGGGAATTTTCTCCACGTCTCGCAGGAGCTTATGAAGAAACTGGAGGGCGAAGTCCTCGATGCCGCGGGCGAGCTCGGCCGCAACGAAGAGCTCTCCGGCTTCGCCGCCCATCAGGTCGGGCCGCATCAGTTCCTGGGCATGGAGACCAATCGCCGGGCGGTGGCCATAGCCGATCTCGTCCTGTGGATCGGCCATCTACAATGGCATTTCCGCACGCGCCCTCATGCGCCGCGCGAGCCGATCCTCGAAAAGCTCGACCATATCTACAAGCAGGACGCGGTGCTGAGCTGGGATGGCTGGCCTATCCCGCAATGGCGCGATGGGCGGGAAACCCTGCCCAACCCGCGCCGGCCGGAATGGCCGGAAGCCGCCTTCATCGTCGGCAATCCGCCCTTCATCGGTGGCAAGGACCTGCGGGCAAGGCTCGGGGACAGCTACGCCGAGGCGCTCTGGGCAGCACATCCGCAGATGAACGAAAGCGCCGATCTCGTGATGTACTGGTGGGACCACGCCGCCGAATTGCTGACACGGCCCGGCACGCGCCTGCGCCGCTTCGGCTTCGTCACCACCAACTCGATCACCCAGCTCTTCCAGCGCCGCACGGTCGAGCGGCATCTCACGGGCAAGCGACCGCTCTCGATCGTCATGGCGATTCCGGATCATCCCTGGACGAAGGCAGGGAAGGATACCGCCGCCGTGCGGATAGCGATGACGGTCGCACGAGCCGGGTATCACGAAGGGAAGCTCTGTACCGTCATGGTCGAGAAAGAACTAGACGGCGACCAGCCGCAGATCGAGCTCGGCGTCAGCGAAGGGCGGATCAATGCCGACCTGACGATCGGTGCGGACATGACCCGAGCCGCTCCCTTGCGGAGCAATGGCGGGCTCTGCTCGCGCGGCGTCTCGCTGCATGGTGCAGGCTTCATCGTGACACCGGCCGAAGCCGAAGCACTCGGGCTCAGCCGCAGGCCGGGGCTGGAAGCGCATATCCGGCCCTATCGCAACGGGCGCGACCTCACCGAACGGCCACGCGGTGCCATGGCGATCGATCTATTCGGGCTTACAGCGGAAAACGTGCGGGAGCGCTTTCCCGAGGTCTACCAGCATGTGAAGCTAACGGTGAAGGAAGCCCGGAACGGTGCCGGCAAGGTCGTCGGCCGCGACGCCAACCGGCGCGACAACTACCGGCTGCAATGGTGGATATTCGGAGAACCGCGCCGCGAGTTGCGCCCTGTCCTCGCGCCGCTCCAGCGCTATATCGTCACCGTCGAGACGGCGAAGCACCGCATCTTCCAGTTCCTCGACGCCGCGATCCTGCCCGACAACATGCTGGTCGCCGTCGGGCTGTCGGATGCCTTCCATCTCGGCGTGCTTTCATCGCATGTCCATGTCCTCTGGTCGCGGCATCAGGGCGCGACACTGGAAGACCGCCCCCGCTATTCGAAATCCCGCTGCTTCGACCCGTTTCCGTTCCCGGATGCCAGCGAGGTGCAGAAGGAGGCCATCCGGCGCCCGGCGGAGGCACTCGATGCCCTGCGCAAAGAGGTTCTGGCTGCGCATCCCGACCTGACCCTCACCAAGCTGTACAATATCCGCGAAGGAATCCGTTCCGGCCGCGCCCTCAGCTCCGCCGAAGCCGATATCCGGGATCGCGGGCTCGTCATGATCCTCAACGAGCATCACCAGGCCATCGATGAAGCCGCCGCCGCAGCCTATGGCTGGCCGGCCACCCTGGCCGAAGCGGAGATTCTGGCACGCCTCGTCGCCCTGAACCGGCAGCGTGCGCGGGAGGAGGTGCAGGGCATCGTCCACTGGCTCAGGCCGGACTATCAGCGCCCGCGCTTCGGGACACCCGGCCGCGCCGGCGAGCAGCTCGAAGCGGCCTTGCCGACGCCGATTTCGGCCGCGGCCGGCAAGCCGGCCTTTCCGACCGAGGCAGTCGGGCGGGTCGCCGCCGTGCTCGCGGCGTTGGCCGACACATCGACGCCGATCGCAGCAAGGGCGATCGCAGCGCGCTTCCGCCAGGGCCTCAAGGTGGAACGCGCGATCCGCGACATTCTGGTTTCGCTGGCGCGGGTTGGGGAGATCTCGCCCCTCGATGGCGGGCAGAGCTTCGCGCGACGACTGACCGGCACGGGATGAGCGGGAACTTCAGACTGGCCCTGTCCGCGTCGACCGATGCGGGGACGCGAGGCCGATCAGCACAGGTTCAGGCCCGGCCGGCCAGCCAGGCTTCGATGCCCGCCGCAGCCGCGACACCCGTCGCGAAGCTCGCCTGCAGGAGATAGCCCCCGGTCGGCGCCTCCCAATCCAGCATCTCCCCGGCCGCGAAGATACCCGGCAGGCGTTTCAGCATCAAACCGCCATCGCATTCGTCACTGATGATGCCGCCGGCCGTCGAAATGGCACGCGCGATCGGCATGGGAGCGCCAAGGCGCAGCGGCGCTGCCTTGATCAGTGCCGCCAGCGCCTCCGGCTTGGCCGGTAGGGTTGCGCCGGCCGCATCCCGCAGCAGGGCGATCGCGACCGGTGCGAGGCCGGCAGCCTTGCGCAGGTGATTGCTGAGCGTCTCGCCCTTGCGCCGCTTCGCGAGGCGGGCGGCAAGTTCCGAGGCGGAGAGATCGGGGCGCAGGTCGATATCGATCGTGGCGGCGCCATCGCGCCGGATCGCCTCGCGGATGGTTGCCGACAGCGCGTAGATCGCACCGCCTTCGATGCCATCGGCATCGATCATCGCCTCGCCCGCGGCTTGCTCGCCGGCGCAGCTGATGACGATCCGCTTCAACGGCTGGCCGACGAAGCGCTCCTTCATCTGCGGCGACCAGGCGACCGTGAAGCCGCCATTGGCGGGGCGCAGCGGCGAGACCGCGACATCGCGCGCCGCCAGCAGCGGCACCCAGCCACCGTCGGAACCGAGCCGCGGCCAGCTCGCGCCGCCGAGCGCCAATAGCGTCGCATCGGGGCGGATCGTCTCGGCTTCGCCGTTCGCGAGGCGGAACATCAGGGCTCCATCGGCATCCCAGCCGGTCCAGAGCCGACCAGAGGCGAGCCGAACGCCTAATCCGTCAAGCCGGCCGAGCCAAGCGCGCAGCAGCGGCGAAGCCTTCATCATCAGCGGAAATACACGGCCGCTGGAGCCGATGAAGGTCTCCGCGCCGAGCTCGTCGGCCCAGTCGCGCAATGCCTGTGGCGGGAAGGCGCGCAGGGCCGGTTCCAGCCAGTCGCCCGCCTCGCGGTAGCGCCCGAGAAAGACGTCCAGCGGCTCGGAATGGGTGAGGTTCAGGCCTCCGCGCCCGGCGAGCAGGAACTTGCGGGCCGGCGAGGCCATGCGCTCGTAGACCGTGACGCGATGGCCGGCGCTCGCCAGCCGCTCGGCAGCCATGAGGCCGGCCGGGCCGGCGCCGATGATGGCGATGTTCTTTGCTGACATGACCCCGACTTGCTTGCGTGGCGCACCATTCGTCATTGCGAGCGAAGCGAAGCAATCCAGGGGACGTGAAGCCCGGCCGCTCCTGGATTGCTTCGCTTCGCTCGCAATGACGGCTTAGACTGAGGCTTCCCGCGAGGGAACCTCGTTTACGTCCCTCCCGGATGATGCCATGCCCACCATCGCCGCCTATATCGGCGCCGCGCTCTTCGAGATCGCCGGTTGCTTCGCCTTCTGGGGCTGGCTCAGGCTTGGCAAGCCGATCTGGTGGCTGGTGCCGGGACTGGTCTCGCTCGGGTTCTTCGCCTGGCTGCTGACCCTGGTCGAGAGCGCCGCGGCAGGGCGCGCCTTCGCCGCCTATGGCGGGGTCTATATCGCCGCTTCGCTCGGCTGGCTCTGGGTGGTGGAAGGCATCAGGCCGGATCGCTGGGACCTGACCGGCGGCGCGATCTGCCTCGTGGGCGCCGCGATTATACTGGCGGCGCCGCGCTGATGGAGAGCCTCAACCGCCAGAATGCGCGGCGGGAATGAGCACGGTCGGCATCTCGCGCTGCTCGGCCGCCGCCTTCGTCTCGCGCAGACGGCTCTCGCGCAACTCGTTGGCGCTCTCCAGAATCGGATAGGCAATCGAGACGATATGGCCGTGGATGCGCTTGAGATCGCGGATGATGTCGAGATGGATCGCGCTGGTCTCGATCGATTCCGACCTGCCCGAGCGCAGGCGCTGGAAATGGCTGTCGGTGGCGCGCCGCTCGGCATCGCGCATCGCCGCCTTGTCGGCGAAGAGCTGGCGGGCGAGATCGAGATCGCGCGTCGCGAAGACGTTGAGCGCCAATGCCAGCGCGGAGGCGACGCGATGATGGAAATCGCGGATCTCGGCCAGGCCCTCCGGCGAGAACGAGTAGCGCTTGCGGATCTTCTTCTCGGCGAGCTCGCGCAGGTTCTTGTCGATGACGTCGCCGATATGCTCGAGATTGGTGATCAGGGTGATGATCTCGAACAGGCGCCGGCTCTCCTCCTCGGACAACTCGTTGCGCGAGACCTTGACCAGATAGAGCTTGATCGACTCGTGAATGGTGTCGACGCCGTCATCGGCCTGGGCGATGGCGCGCGAGAGCTTGAGCTCGTCCTTCTCCAGCAGTGTCATGGTATCGCGCAGCATGGCCTCGACGCGATCGCCGAGGCGCAGCGCCTCGCGCATCGCGCCGGCAAGCGCCTCGGTCGGGCTGTCGAGCGCGTTGGGATCGAGATAGCGCGGCGTCACCGCTTCGGCCTTGTCCTGCTTGCCGGGCATGAAGCGCTCGACCAGGCCTGAAATCGGCCCGACGAAGGGCAGGAAGACCAGCGCGCCGACAACGTTGAGCACGACATGGAACTCGATGGCGAGCCGGGCCTCGGACGAGGAGAAGCCGATGAGCCAGGTCGAAAGCGGGCCGACGAAGGGCAGCACCGCGAGAGCCAGGATCAGGCGCGTCAGCAGGTTGCCGACGGCGGCACGGCGCTGGGCGGCGGGCGCGCCGAGCTGGTCGAGCACCGGGATCACGGCATTGCCGAGATTGGCGCCGATGACCAGGGTGAGCGCCGTCGCCGGCGGGAACAGGCCTGACGCCGCGAAGGTGGCGACGAGCAGGATGATGGCGATGCTGGAATGGACGAGCCAGGTCGCGGCGATGGCGGCGAGGATGCCGAGCAGCGGCTCGGAACCCATGGCTGCCAGCACCACGCGGAAGGTCGGCGACTGCGCCAGCGGGGCTGCGGCCGTGTTGAGCTCGATCAGCGAGAGCAGGATCAGGCCGATGCCGACCAGCACGCGGCCGATATTGCGCGGACGCTCCATCGCCTCGCTGGAGAGATACATGGCGACGCCGATGGCGACGCAGAGCCCCCAGAGCCAGCCCAGGTCCATCGAGATGACGAAGGCCGCGAGCGCCGTGCCGAGATTGGCGCCGAGCAGCACCGCGAGCGCCATGGCCGGCACGATCAGGGCCTGACCGGCGAAGGAGGAGACCAGCAGCGTCGTCGCCGTCGAGCTCTGCAGCACCATGGTCACGGCGACGCCGCTGCCGAAAGCGGCGAAGCGATTGCGCGTGAAACTCTGCAGCGCCTGCCTGAGCTGCGAGCCGAAGGCGCGCATCGCGCCGGTTCGCACCAGCCTGACAGCCCAGATCAGCAGCGCGACGCCGCCGGCAAGGTGGATCAGGATGTTGGTAGCGCTCTCGCCCATGGCCATTTTCGTGCGGTCTTTCCCCGATTCAGGCGTTGATCTTCGGCTAAATCTATCAATTTTTGATTAGCCAACTCAACAGAAATACACGCTGAAAGTGCTGATATTTGGGCGGCACTTTCAGCCCTGGTGGCTGCGCGAAGGGAGATGCCCGGTTTCGCCAGCGCTCAGGCCGGCGGAATCAGCGTCACGCCGGATTTGGCGAAGGAAACCGAGACCGCGGTACCGGGCGCCAGCATCTCGCGCCCGCCATATTGCACGACGAAGAGCTCACCGACCTCGGTCTCGACCATGATGTCGAGATGGTTGCCGAGATAGGCGCATTTGCGGATCGTGCCCGGCAGCGAACCGCCCAGCCCCGGCTCGCCCAGCAGCAAAGCCTCAGGCCGGATCGCGACCTTGGCGGATCCCGGCCCGATGCCGCGCGCCGGCAGGTTGACCGTGGCGGAGCCGATCGCGACATCGGCGCGATCGTCAGTCACAGCCTTCACCGTGACGTCGATCAGATTCGCATCGCCGATGAAGTCGGCGACGAAGGCGTTGGAGGGCTGCTCGTAGAGGTCGCGCGGCGCGCCTTCCTGCGCGATCCGGGCATTCGACATCACGATGATGCGGTCGGAGACGGCAAGCGCCTCCTCCTGATCATGGGTGACATAGGCCACGGTCAGGTTGAGGTCCTGCTGCAATTCGCGGATTTCCTCGCGGACGCGGCGACGCAGCTTGGCATCGAGATTGGAGAGCGGCTCGTCGAAGAGCAGCACCTGCGGCTCCAGCACGAGGGCACGCGCCACCGCGACACGCTGCTGCTGGCCGCCCGAGAGCTCCGACGGGTAACGGTTCTCGAACCCCTTGAGGCCGACCAGCGCCAGCTTCTCCAGCGCCATCTGCTTCGACTGCTCCTTGCCGAGGCCCTTCACGGTCGGGCCGTAGGCAGCGTTGTCGAGCACGCTCATATGGGGAAAGAGCGCATAGGACTGGAACACCATCGAGACGTCGCGATCGGCAGCCGAGAGCTTGGTGACGTCCTTGCCGCCGATCAGGATTTGGCCGTCGCTGGCGATCTCGAGGCCTGCGATCATGCGCAGGGTCGTGGTCTTGCCGCAGCCGGAGGGGCCGAGCAGGGTCACGAGCTTGCCGGCCTCGATGGTGAAGTTGATGTTGTCGACCGCCGTCACCGCGCCATAGCGCATCGAGACGTTGCGGAATTCGACGGAAGCGGGTCCGGCCTTGGCCATCTTGAGTCTTTATCCTTATCCGATCGCGGGAGCGGGCGCCGGGGCGGCAATCGTGGCGGTGCGGCCACGCCGGCCGAGCTTGCGCTCGCCGACGAGGAACTGGATGAGGACGATGCCGAGCGCCATGAAGACGATCAGCACCGAGGAATAGGCGATGGCGAGGCCGAACTCGCCGGCCTCGACGCGCCCGACGATATAGGCGGTGGAGAGGTTGTATTCGGCCGAGACCAGGAAGATCACGGCGCTGACCGCCGTCATCGAGCGCACGAACGAGTAGACCAGCGCCGAGACCAGCGCCGGCTTGAGCAGGGGCAGTACCACGCGCCAGAGCGTGGTGAAGCTGCGGGCGCGCAACGTGGTCGAGGCCTCGTCCAGGCTCTTGTCGATCTGCGAAAGGCCGGCAATGCCGGAGCGCACGCCGACCGGCATGTTGCGGAAGACGAAGGCGATGACGAGGATCAGGCCGGTACCGGTGATCTCCACCGGCGGCACGTTGAAGGCCAGGATATAGGCGACGCCGAGCACCGTGCCGGGAATAGCAAAGGAGAGCATGGTCGCGAATTCGAGCCCAGCCCGACCGCGGAAACGCTGGCGCGTCAACAGATAGGCGGTGAGCAGGCCGACCACCGCCGTCAGCGGTGCCGAGATCGCCGCCACCTTCACCGTGGTGAAGAAGGACGACCAGGCCGAGCCCTGGAAATAGATGCCGTCGCTGAAATCGATGGCGAAGCCGGTGATGTAGTGCTGCAGGGTCGGGGTGTAGTCGCGGCCCATGTTGCGCACGAAGCCGCCGACCAGGATGACGATATAGATCACCACGGTCAGCGCGACCCATGGCACGATCACGGCCGCAGAGAGCCAGGTGATGCGACGCGGCAGCGGCGTCGGCAGCCCGGCATCGCCCTTGCCGGTGACCGTCGTGTAGGATTTATCGCCGAGCCAGCGCTGCTGCACCCAGAAGGCGCCGAGCGTGAAGGCGAGCAGCACGATGGCGAGCACCGCCGCCTGCCCCTGATTGTAGGAAGCGCCGACCACCGCGAAGAAGATCTTGGTCGAGAGCACCTCGAAATTGCCGCCGAGCACCAGCGGATTGCCGAAATCGGCCATGCTCTCGACGAAGCCGAGCAGGAAGGCATTGGCGATGCCGGGCCTGAGCAGCGGCCAGGTCACGGTGCGGAAGGTCTGCCAGCGCTTGGCACCGAGCGTCTGCGAGGCCTCCTCCAGACTGGGCGAGATGCCCTGCACCACGCCGATCAGGACGAGGAAGGCGATCGGCGCGAAGGCCAGCACCTGCGCCAGCAAGATGCCGGGCAGGCCGTAAAGCCAGCGCGAGCGCGGGATGTCGAACCATTCGTAGAGAACGGTCGAGACCGCGCCGGCGCGGCCGAAGAGCAGGATCAGCGCGAGGCCGATGACGAAGGGCGGCGTGATGATCGGCAGCACCGTCAGGGCGCGCATGACGCGCTTGCCGGGCATGCCGGTGCGCAGGATCAGCAGCGCGCAGGCGAGGCCGAGAAGCGTGGTGATGACGCCGCAGAGCACGGCCAGGACCAGCGTGTTCCAGGCGACGCCGCAATTGACGTTGGCACTGAGGCAGCCCAGCCCCCAGATCGAGGAATCGAGGAAGCGCTCGAAGAATGCCGCGGGCGCGAAGGCGCCGTTCTGGTCGACCAGCGCGCTCTTCAGGATGATCGCGACCGGGAAGAAGATGAAGATGCCGATCAGCAGGACGACGAGGCCGATCGTCGAGGTCGTGAAGAGGTCGCCCCGGCAGACGCCGCGATAGGCCAGGCCATGGCAGAGCAGGAAGAGCAGCGACAGGAGCGTCAGGAAGGCGCCGCCGCCGATGCCGCGTTGCGAGGCACCTGCGCCGCCGAGCAAGGCTGCAAGCCAGGAAATGCCCTGGTCCTTCAGCACGATAGAGAAGGCCTGGGCGAAGAACAGGACCATGCCGAGAAGGCCGGCCCAGACCAGCACGGTCGCCGTACGCTGGCGGTCGGCGCTGCCCCCGAAGATCGTCGCAGCCGCGAGCGCAATGCCGACCGGCAGGAGCCAGGGCGCCTGGCCGGAAAGGGAAAGCGCCAGCGCGCTGCCCGCCTTGCCGAACGGATATTCGGCGAGCCAGGCCCAGTTCGTCAGGCTCATGCCCTCGACGAGATACCAGGGCATCAGCGCATAGCCGAGCCAGCCGATCAGCAGCACGAGTCTCGTCGCTGGCGCCATGGTTGCCCTGCCCTCACATTCCTTGTCGGTCCGAACCGGTTGCCCCGGCTTTCACGGCCCAGCCTTTACCCTGCACCCGAACCACCAGCGTCATCCCGGACGCAGCGAAGCGGAGATCCGGGATCCATGCCGGAGCGTATCCGGCGGAGGTTCAGGCATGGATCCCGGGTCAAGCCCGGGATGACGGCGTGTTTCCGAGACTGCCCGGGAAACACGCCGGAGAGACGCAGCCTTACTTCGGCAGCGCCTTGACTTCCTTGTCCCACTTGGCGAGCAGGCGATTGCGCTCGGCCGAGGAGCCGTATTTCACGAAGTCGTAGTTGATCAGCTTCATCTGATCCATCTTCGGCGACTGCGCGGGCACCGGCGAGGCCTTGTTCGACGGCACCTGATAGGACTTCGCCGGAGCTGCCAGAGCCTGCGCGGCCGGGGTCAGCGCCCAGTCATAGAACTTCTTGGCGTTGTCGAGATTGCGCGCGCCCTTGACGATCGACATCGAGCCGATCTCGTAGCCCGTGCCCTCGCAGGGCGCGACCGGCTTGATCGGGTCGCCCTGCACGGCGAAGACCACCGCGTCATGGATGAAGACGATGCCGACGGCGGTCTCGCCGAGGCTCGCCGCCTTGGCCGGCGCCGCGCCCGACTTGGTGTACTGGCTGATGTTCTTGTGGAGGGCCTTGAGGTACTCGAAGCCCTTGTCCTCGCCCATCAGCTGCACGACGGTGGCGAGCAGGTTATAGGCGGTACCGGAGGAGTTCGGGTCGGCGACCTGGACGTCGTCCTTCAGCTTGGCGTTGAGCAGGTCGGCCCAGCATTTCGGCTCGGGAATGCCCTTCGCCTTGATCTGCTCGGTATTGAAGCCGAAGCCGAGCGCGCCGGCATAGATGCCGACCGAGCGCTGCTTGGCCGCCTTCCACTGGTCGAGCGCCCAGGGATGAAGCTCCTTGTTCTTCGGCGATTCATACTCCTGGGTGAGCCCCTCCTCCGCCGCCTGGAGATGAGGATCGCCGGTGCCGCCCCACCAGATATCACCGCGCGGATTGGAGGATTCCGCCTTGAGCTGGGCATAGATCTCGCCCGCCGATTTACGGGTCATCGCGACCTTGATGCCGGTCTCCTTCTCGAAGGCGTTCGACATGGCGCGGCACCACTCCTCCTGGACGCCGCAATACATGACGAGCGACCCCTGAGCGCGGACCGGGGTGGCGGCGAAGGCCGCCGTTGCAAGCGCGGCGAAAAGCCCCGCCTTGAGCCAGGATTTCGACTGCATATGAACCTCCCTGATCGGATCTTTTGTTTTTTGCCGCTTGCGACGAAGCTGTGATGACTTCGCCGAAAGATCAATTGAATATCGTGCTGGCTAAACGATTCCGGTGATCTCCTTCAGCACCAGCGCCAGTTCCGGGGTGCAGCACAGGATCGGATTGCCCTTGGCGATCCCCTCGCCGGTGAAGAAATCGTTGATCCGGGCACCCGCCTCGCTTGCGATGACGATGCCGGCAGCGACGTCCCAGGCGTTGATATGGAGCTCGGCATAGGCGTCGCTCGAGCCATTGGCGACATGGCAGAGGCCGAGCGTGCCCGAGCCGCCGCGCTTCATCGCGGCACCTGCCGTATAGCCGCGCTCGATCACCTTGAGGTAGTTCGCAGCCGGCACGCGGGTCGACCAGCCCAGCTCCACCGAGGCGCGGGCGATATCGGCCGCGCCGGACACCTTGATCGGGTCGCCGTTCAGGGTCGCGCCGGCACCGCGGCGGGCGGCATAGACCTCACCCAGGGCAGGCGCTGCAACGACGCCGATCTCCGGCTTGCGATTGGCCAGGAAGCCGATGGAGATGCACCAGTTGCGGTCGCCATGGGCGAAATTCGCGGTGCCGTCGATCGGATCGAGAATCCAGACGGCGTCGGAGGCCTCGCCGCCACCCTCCTCGCCGATGACCGTATCCTGCGGGAAGAGTTCCGAGAGGCGGCGGCGCAGGAAATCCTCGACCTTGCCGTCGGCGACGGTCAGCCAGTCCTGCGCGCCCTTCATGGTAATGCCGAGCGACTCGCGCCTGTTGAAATAGCTCAGCGCCAGATGGCTCGCCTCGGCCGCGAGGCCGAGGGCAGCATAATAGCGCAGGTCGCGCTCGGCCGGCGTCATCACTTACCCCCGAGATCGACGCGGACGGGCTTGCCGGTCTGCGCGGATTGCGTCGCCGCATCGGCCAGGATCTGCGCCTTCAGGCCGTCGAGCCCGGTCGGCGAGGCCGCTGCCTTGCCCTGGCAGGCGGCGATGAACGCGTCGAGCTCGGCGCGATAAGCGGCAGCATAGCGCTCCAGGAAGAAGTTCTGCACGGGATCGGCGCGGAAGCCCTGCCCCGTCGCGATCTCGACCGTCGTCTCGTGGATGTTGCCGGCGCGCAGCATGCCCTTGGAGCCGTGGACCTCGATGCGCTGGTCATAGCCATAGGTGGCGCGGCGCGAATTCGAGATTTGGGCGATCCGGCCCGAAGCCGTCTTCATGACGACGGCAGCGGTGTCGACATCGCCGGCCTCGCCGATCGCCTTGTCGACGAGGGCGGAGCCGAGCGCGAAGACCTCGACCGGCTCCTCGGCCAGCAGGAAGCGCGCCATGTCGAAATCATGGATCATCATATCGCGGAAGAGGCCGCCCGAGCGCTTGACGTAATCGACCGGCGGCGGTGCGGGATCGCGCGAGATCACCGTGACGATCTCGATCGCGCCGGCCTCGCCTGCACGCAAGCGCTTCTCCAGCGCAGCGAAATTCGGGTCGAAGCGGCGGTTGAAACCGATCATGAGCGGCTTGCCGGACTTCTCCACCGTCGCGAGGCAGCGGCGGATGCGTGCGGCGTCGAGATCGACCGGCTTCTCGCAGAACACCGCCTTGCCGGCGGAAACCGCCTGCTCGATCAGGTCGGCATGGGTGTCGGTCGGCGTGCAGATCAGCACGGCGTCGATCGCGGCATCCGCAAGGATCGCCTCGGTGCTCGTGGCCTTGGCACCTGTCGCAGCGGCAAGCGAGGCAGCGGCCTCCGGCATCGCGTCGGTGACGGCGACGAGCTCGGCATCGCCGCGCGCGGCGACGTTCAGCCCGTGGATGCGCCCGATACGGCCGGCGCCCAGCAATCCGATCTTCATGGTCTTGGTCATTCCCGTCGTCGCGTCTCTTAAGGCAGTCATGCGGCCGCTACGCCGCAGCGAAATCCGGCGGCTAGTCGTGCGCACCCAGAATGGTCTGGTCGAAATCGATATTCGAGCCGGTCATCAGACCGGATTCCGCCGAGGCGAGATAGGCGACCGCCTTGGCGACCTCGCGCGGATCGATCAGGCGGCCGAAGGGCTGGGAGGCATTCGCCTCGTCCAGCCAGCCGTCCCTGGCGTCATGGCGCAGCTTCATGATCGCGTCCTCGCCCGGCGTCGCCATCCAGCCGATATTGAGGCCGTTGACCCGGATGCGGTGCTTCAAGAGCCCATAGGCCGCATTCTTCGTCAGCGCGGCCAAGGCCGCCTTCGAGACGCTGTAGGCGGAGAGGAAAGGCTGGCCGCCATGGGCCGACATCGACTGGATGTTGACGATGGCGCCCGGGATATCCTGACGGCGCATCAGGTCGGCGGCATCCTGAATGAGGAAGAAGGGCGCCCGCAGGTTCACCGCCATGATGCGCTCGTAGAGCGCAGGCGAGGTGTCGAAGATCGTGCCGCGATCGGTGTCGCCCGCGGCGTTCACAAGAATGTCGAGATGGCCGAAGGCCTGCTCCGCCGCCGGCACGACTTGGCGAACCGCATCGAGATCGGCGAGATCGACCTGATGGAAACGGGCCTCGCAGCCCGCCGTGCGCAGGCTTTCCGCCACGGCCTCGCCGCGCGCCGCATTGCGCCCGGTCAGCAACAGCCCGCGCGCACCGCGTTCCGCGAATTCGCGAGCGATCGCCTCGCCCAGGCCCTGGCTGCCGCCAGTGACGACAGCAACCTTGCCGTGGAGATCACGGCTGAACGAACCAGCTTGCGACAACGACCCGCCTCCCGAAGCGAAACGGCAGGAATTTTTTAAACATCCCGCTAGTTGGAATAAACATTCCATTCTTGGCATAAGCGAGTCAAGACGACGCGAGGCCCCGCCATGTCAAAAACACGCGCAGCGCCGCTGCACAGGATGACGACATTGACGGGGACGAAGCCGACCGGCTTCACGAAACGCGGAAGACGGCTCCTTCTCAACGGAAAGAAAACTGTCGTCTTCAGAGGGCGATCGGCATAATATTGTGTTCTGTGAATAAAATTCGACATATTCATGCAATGATCGCCGTCACGAAACTCTTACCCTCGCGGCAAACGCGCATCTGCCCTGCGCCGCACAGTTGACGCTTTCGTTGGCACATGCCTTGCTGCGCCGATCAACGAGAACACGGTGCGAAGGCGCCGGGGATGAATTTTGTTTGAAGGTGGAGGCTATTCGATGAAAGAGCAGGAAATCCGCGGCCTGGTCGCGGATGTGAAGGAAGGCACGCTGTCGCGCCGGTCCTTCATGCAGAAAATGGCGGCCGTGGGCATTGCCGCGCCGCTCGCAACCCAGATCCTGATCTGGAACGACGTCGCGATGGCGAATGCCACGCTCGAATACAAGCCGACCAAGGCCGGCGGCGGTGGCCCGCTGAAGATGCTGTTGTGGCAGGCCCCGACCCTGCTGAACCCGCATTTCGCCTCGGGCACCAAGGACCAGATCGCTTCGCGCATCTTCTACGAGCCGCTCGCCGGCTGGGACAAGGAAGGCAACCTCTTCCCGCAGCTCGCCGCCGAGATCCCGAGCAAGGCCAATGGCGGCCTGTCCGAGGATGGCAAAACCGTGACCTGGAAGCTGAAGCAGGGCGTGAAATGGCATGACGGCAAGCCGCTGACCGCCGACGACGCCGTCTTCACCTGGGAATACGCCGCCGACCCGGCGACCGCCGCCTACACCACCGGCTCCTACAAGGACATCAAGGTCGAGAAGGTCGACACCCACACCTTCAAGGTGATCTTCCAGGAAGCGACGCCGTTCTGGGCGGATCCCTTCGTCGGCGTCGCCGGCATGATCATCCCGAAGCATCTCTTCGGCGAGTACAAGGGCGCCAAGTCGCGCGAGGCCCCGGCCAACCTGAAACCCGTCGGCACCGGCCCCTACAAGTTCGCCGAGTTCAAGCCGGGCGACATCCTGACCGGCGAGCGCAATACCGACTATCACGTCAAGAACCAGCCGCATTTCGACACGATCGAGGTCAAGGGCGGCGGTGATGCGGTCTCGGCGGCCCGTGCCGTCCTCCAGACCGGCGAATATGACTATGCCTGGAACCTGCAGGTCGAGGACGAGGTCCTCAAGCGCATGGAGACCGGCGGGCGCGGCAAGATCAGCGCCGTCCCCTCGGGCGATATCGAGTTCATCATCCTGAACACGACCGATCCGTGGACCGAGGTCGACGGCGAGCGCTCGAGCGCCAAGACCAAGCACCCGACCCTGACCGACCCGGCCGTGCGCCAAGCGATCAACCTGCTGATCGACCGCGATTCGATCCAGAAGTTCATCTATGGCCGCGGCGGCATCGCCACGGCGAGCTTCGTCAACGAGCCCAAGCAGTTCAAGTCGACCAAGCTCAAATACGAGTTCAACATCGAGAAGGCCAACAAGATCCTCGACGACGCCGGCTGGAAGAAGGGTTCCGACGGCATCCGTGAAAAGGATGGCAAGAAGCTCAAATACGTCTTCCAGACCTCGATCAACGCCCCGCGCCAGAAGACCCAGGCCATCATCAAGCAGGCCTGCCAGCGCGCCGGCATCGATCTGGAGCTGAAGTCGGTCACGGCCTCGGTGTTCTTCTCGTCGGACGTCGCCAACCCCGACACCTACACCAAGCTCTATACCGACATCGAGATGTATACGACGACGCAGCCGCAGCCCGATCCGGAGCGGTTCCTCAACCAGTTCACCTCCTGGGAAGTCGCCAGCAAGGAGAACAAGTGGCTGGGCCGCAACGTCTCGCGCTACTCCGACCCGGAAGCGGACAAGGCCTACAAGGCCGCCCAGAAGGAGCTCGACCCGGCCAAGCGCGCAGCGCTGCTGATCAAGGTCAACGAGATCTTCTGCGAGGCCAACGTCATCCTGCCGCTGCTGTCGCGCACCCGCGTCGCCGCATCGCTCAACAACCTGTCGCACGATCATAGCGGCTGGGACGTCGACAGCTGGAACATCGCGGCCTGGTATCGTAGCTAAGTCCCCGATTCCCCCTCACGGCAGCTTCGGCTGTCGTGAGGGGCGACAGGCGCGCCGGCCCGCTCCTGCGGCTCCACCAGCCACAGGGGCGGGCCGGCCGTCATCAACACCAGTCCGCGGACGTGCCGCGCGCACAGAGACTATTTCATGGCGACATATCTTATCAGGCGGCTCTTGATCGCCATTCCAAGTTTGCTTGGCATCAGCGTGATTCTGTTCACCATCCTGGCGCTGGCGCCAGGCGATCCGTTTTCGGAAATGGCGACGAATCCGAACGTTCCGCCTGAGGTGCGCGAGGCGCTGCGCGCCAGCTTCGGCCTCAACGACCCGATCATGGTGCGCTACCTGCGCTGGCTCTCGAACATGGCCCAGGGCGACTGGGGCTTCTCCTTCGCCAGCCGCATCAATGTCGACGATCTGATCCTGCAGCGTTTGCCGACCACTTTGTTCGTCGTCGGGTCGTCCCAGATCCTGGCGCTGTGCGTCGCGCTGCCTGTCGGCATCTACGCGGCGACGCGGCCCTATTCGGTTTTCGACCAGATCGCCAATACGCTGGCCTTCGTCGGCTTCTCCCTGCCGACCTTCTTCACCGGTCTGCTCTTCATCCTGATCTTCTCGGTCACGCTCGACTGGTTCCCCTTCGTCTATCGCTCCGACATCGCCGCCACGGGCTGGCGCTGGTATTGGGAGATGTTCCGCCAGGCGATCATGCCGATCACCGTGCTCGGCCTGTTCCAGGCGGCTTCCTATACGCGCTATGTCCGCTCGGCCGTGCTCGACGTCATCCGGCTCGACTACGTCACGACGGCGCGCGCCAAGGGCCTCAGCGAGCGCCGGGTCACGATCCGGCACATCACGCGCAACGCCCTGATCCCGGTCGTGACACTGGTCGCGCTGCAGATGCCCGCCGTGTTCGGCGGCGCGCTGGTCACCGAGCAGATCTTTCGCGTGCCGGGCATCGGATCGCTGCTGATCGACGCTATCCTGGCCAACGACACGCCGGTCATCATGGCGGTGACCTTCGTGTTCTCCTGCCTGGTCGTTCTTTTCAACCTCATCGCGGATATTCTTTATGGCTGGCTCGACCCTCGCATCTCCTTCAGCTGATCCGGCTGCGGGCGCTGCCGTGAGCCAGGTCTCGGTCTCGCCCGGGCGCGAGACCTGGCGCCGCTTTCGCCGCCACCGCCTGGCCATGGCGAGCACGGTCGTGCTCGGCCTGCTCGTGCTGGGCGTCATCGTCGGCCCCTGGCTGTGGCCGGTGGCGATCAACGACATCGACTTCTCGGCGCAACTCCAGGGCCCGTCCTGGGCGCACCCGCTCGGGACCGACGATCTCGGCCAGGATATCCTGGCGCGGATGATGTATGGCGGACGCATCTCGCTCGCCGTCGGCCTCGCGGCGATGATCGTGGCGACGATCGTCGGCGTGCTGATCGGCGCGCTGGCGGGCATGTCGCGCAAATACGCCGACCCCATCCTGATGTGGGTGACGGACCTGTTCCTGTCGCTGCCGCAGCTGCCGCTGCTGCTGCTGATCATCTATCTGTTCCGCGAGCAGCTCAAAGCCGTGTTCGGCGTCGAAGGCGGCGTCTTCGTGCTGATCGTCGTCGTCATCGGCGGCCTGCGCTGGATGCCGGTGGCGCGCCTGGTGCGCGCGCAGTTCCTGTCGCTGCGCGAGAAAGAATTCGTGGAGGCCGCCCGCGCCCAGGGCGCGACCAAGATGCGCCAGATGTTCCGGCATATCCTGCCGAACGCGGTCGGCCCGGTCATCGTCGCCTCGACGATCGAGGTGTCCTCGGCCATCATCGCCGAATCGACGCTGTCCTTCCTCGGTCTCGGCTTCCCGCCGGACATCCCGACCTGGGGCCGGCTTCTGTTCGACGCCAAGGACCAGCTCGACACCGCGCCGCACTGGGCCCTGTTCCCAGGCGCCGCGATCTTCCTTACCGTGCTCTCGATCAACTTCATCGGCGACGGCCTGCGCGATGCGCTCGACCCGCGCCGCGTCATCTAATCCAGCGAAGGGCTAGACATGACCTCACCGATCCTGACCGTCTCGAACCTCACGACCTCCTTCCGGGTCGAAGGCCAATGGAAGTCGGTCGTCCGCAACCTCTCCTTCGACATCAAGCCGAAGGAGACGCTGGCCGTCGTCGGCGAATCCGGCTCCGGCAAGAGCGTGACCGCGCTGTCGATCATGCGCCTGACCCCGCCGCAGTCGAGCAGGATCGAAGGCTCGGTCAAGCTCAACGGCAAGGAACTTCTGACGCTGCCGGATGCGGAGATGCGCCATATCCGCGGCAACGAGATCGCGATGATCTTCCAGGAGCCGATGACCTCGCTCAACCCGGTGCTGACCATCGGCTTCCAGATCGCGGAAGCGCTGATCCTGCATCGCGGCCTGTCGCGTTCGGAGGCTGAGGCCGAGACGGTCCGCCTGCTGGAGAAGGTCCGCATTCCCGCGGCAAAGTCTCGCTTCCACGAGTATCCGCACCGCTTCTCGGGCGGCATGCGCCAGCGCGTGATGATCGCGATGGCGCTCGCCTGCAAGCCCAAGCTCCTGATCGCCGACGAGCCGACCACCGCGCTCGACGTGACCATCCAGGCGCAGACCCTGGAGCTGATCAAGACGCTGCAGGACGAGGAGGGCATGTCCGTCCTCTTCATCACCCACGACATGGGCGTCGTCGCCGAGATCGCCGACCGCACGGTCGTGATGTACAACGGCGACGAGGTCGAAACCGGCGCGACCGAGGACATCTTCGCCAGCCCGAAGAAGCCCTATACCAAGGCGCTGATCTCGGCCGTGCCGAAGCTCGGCTCGATGATCGGCAAGGGCCGCCCGATGCGCTTCCCGGTCGTCGACCGCAATACCGGCGAGTCGGACGTGCCGACCGAGACGCCCGACACCGTCAAGGCGGCCGAACGCCCTGTGCTCGAGGTCGCCGGGCTGACGACCCGCTTCGAGATCCGCGGCGGGCTGCTCTCCTCGGTCAAGGGGCGCGTGCACGCGGTCGAGAACGTTTCCTTCAGCCTCAAGGCCGGCGAGACGCTGGCGCTGGTCGGCGAATCCGGCTGTGGCAAGTCGACCACCGGCCGTTCCGTGATGCGGCTGATCGAGCCGCTCGAAGGCTCGGTCCTGCTCGACGGCGTCGACGTCCTCAAGCTCAACCAGCATGACCTGCGCGAGCAGCGCAAGCGCATGCAGATGATCTTCCAGGACCCCTTCGCCTCGCTGAACCCGCGCATGAACGTGGGCACTGCGATCGCCGAGCCGCTGCTGATCAACAACCTCGCCAGCCGCTCGGAAGCGCGCGACAAGGTCGCCGACCTGCTCAAGCGCGTCGGTCTGCTGCCGGACATGGCCAACCGCTTCCCGCACGAGTTCTCGGGCGGCCAGCGCCAGCGCATCTGCATCGCGCGCGCACTCGCCGTCGAGCCGCGCCTGATCGTGGCGGACGAGGCGGTCTCGGCGCTCGACGTCTCGGTCAAGGCCCAGGTGGTCAACCTGATGCTCGACCTGCAGGCGCGCATGGGGCTGGGCTATCTCTTCATCTCGCACGACATGGCGGTGGTGGAGCGCGTCAGCCATCGCGTCGCGGTGATGTATCTCGGCGAGATCGTCGAGATCGGCCCGCGCGAGGCGATCTTCCAGAACCCGCAGCACCCCTATACCAAGCGACTGCTGGCGGCGGTGCCGATCGCCGATCCGGCCCGGCGCCTGCAGAAGCGCCCGGTCTCGAACGACGAGATCAAGAGCCCGGTCCGCGCGCCCGACTATGTCCCGCCGGTGCGCCAGTATCGCGAGGTCTCGCCCGGCCATGCCGTGATGATCTGGGGCGAGGAGTGGGAGAAGAAGGATCCGGCCGCGATCGCGGCCTGAGCCTTCCGAAGCTCGACATAATCGGCCCGCGGCGCAAGCCGCGAGCTTTTTCGTCGGGCCGGCATGATCAGGCCAGCAACAGACTGCCCTCGCCGAGGCGGGACCAGGCAGGCATCCGATCGAGATCAGGCGGCAAGGCGGGCGCGCGTCCGCCCGATCATCAGCGCCGCCGCCGCGGCTTCCCGCCCCTTCGTGACGAAATGCGCCCGATAGATCTCACCGTGATGCGCGCCCTCGCGGTAGTGATGCGGGGTCAGCGAGACCGACAGCACCGGCACGCCTGTGTCCAGGCCCGCACGCATCAGGCCGTCGACCACGGCCTGCGCCACGAATTCGTGACGGTAGATGCCCCCGTCGACGACCAGCGCCGCCGCAGCAACCGCGGCGTAGCGGCCGCTGGCTGCGAGATCGCGGGCCAGCAGCGGCATCTCGAACGCGCCGGGCACGTCGAACACATCGACCTGGTCGGCGGGAATAACCTCGCAAAAGCCCTTGAGCGCCTGATCGACGATATCGGCATGCCAGGCGGCTTTGACGAAGGCATAGCGGGCGAGTGTCATGGTGATCTCCTTTCGCGACAGACACGTCACCCAAGGCGATCACGGGCCAGCGCCGCGCAGGGATGCACGGACGGCGACACGTTCTCTTTCATCCGGACTGTGACCGTCGGCTCAGGCCTCGCACCTGATCTGCTGACCCCTCCGCAAGGAGGGCGCTCGCGGGCTCGCGGCCGAGGCCGCATACCGCCGGTGGGGATTTCCGCCCCGCCCTGAGAACGCGGTCACGGTAATACGTTCGCGGAGAAGGCGACAAGAGCCCCCGGCGTTCAATCCGGAATCCGCTCCCAGTCCTTCAGCCAGGGCGCGGCCGAAGCGTCGCTGGGCGCACGCCAGTCGCCGCGCGGCGAGAGCGAACCGCCGGAGGAGACCTTCGGCCCGTTCGGCACGGCCGAGCGCTTGAACTGGCTGGTCTCGAAGAAGCGGCGGATGAAGACGCCGAGCCAGCGCTTGATCACCGGCAGGTCATAGGCGACGCGCTTGGCCGCCTCCATGTTCGGCGGCCAGTCCCCGGCCTCGGCATCGCGCCAAGCCCGTTCCGAGAGGAAGGCGATCTTGCTCGGACGGAAGCCGTAGCGCGTCGTATAGAACAGGTTGAAGTCCTGCAGCGCATAGGGGCCGACGAAGTCCTCGGTCTTCTGCGCGGGCTTGTCGCCGTCGCCGGGCACCAGCTCCGGCGAGATCTCGGTCGCGAGGATGTCGAGCATGACATCCGAGGCCTCCGATCCGAAGCGGCCGGATTGCGCGACCCAGCGGATCAGGTGCTGGATCAGCGTCTTCGGCACCGAGCCGTTGACGTTGTAATGCGACATGTGATCGCCGACGCCATAGGTGCACCAGCCGAGCGCCAGCTCCGAGAGATCGCCGGTGCCCATCACCAGGCCATTGTGCCGGTTGGCGAGGCGGAAGAGTACGGAGGTGCGCGCGCCGGCCTGCACGTTCTCGAAGGTGATATCGTAGACCGGCTCGCCCCTGGCGAAGGGATGGCCGATATCGACCAGCATCTGCCGGCAGGCCGGCGTCATGTCGATCTCCTCGGCGCTGACGCCGAGCGCCCGCATCAGACGCCAGGCATTGTCCTTGGTGTCCTTGCTGGTGGCGAAGGCCGGCAGCGTATAGGCGAGGATGTTCTCTCGGGGCAGCCCGAGCGCGTCGAAGGTATGGGCCGCGACGAGCAGCGCCTGGGTGGAATCGAGACCACCGGAGATGCCGATCACCACCTTGTCGAGCCGCGTGCTCTCCAGCCGTTTGCGCAGGCCGTGCGACTGGATGTTGTAGGCCTCGAAGCAGAGCTCGTTCAGCCTTGCATCGTCGCTCGGCACGAAGGGGAAGCGTTCGACCTCGCGGGCGAGCCCGAGATCGCTGTCGCGATCCGGCTCCAGCGCGAAATCGACGCGACGGAAACCGAGCCGGTCGCGGTGCAGATCGGCACTGTCGCCGAAGGTGTTCTGGCGAATGCGATCCATCGCCAGCCGCTCGAGATCGATATCGGCGAGGATGAGCTGCGGCTCGGCGGCGAAGCGCTCGGCCTCGGCCAGAAGCGCGCCGTTCTCATAGATCATCGCCTGCCCGTCCCAGGCGAGATCGGTGGTCGATTCACCGGTGCCGGCGGCGGAATAGGCATAGGCCGCGATGCAGCGGCCGGAATGAGCCTTGCACAGCGCGTGGCGCCAGTCCGACTTGCCGATCGTGACATTCGAGGCAGAGAGATTGAGCAGCAGCGTCGCGCCGGCGAGCGCCGCGTAGGACGAGGGCGGGATCGGCGTCCAGACATCCTCGCAGATCTCCATATGGACGGTGAGATCGGGGATATCGGTGGCCGTCAGGAGGATATCGGTGCCGAAGGGCACTTCCTGACCGCAGAGATCGACATAGAGCGCGCTCGCCCGCTCGCCCGAGGCGAACTGGCGGCGCTCGTAGAATTCGCGGTAGTTCGGCAGATAGGTCTTGGGGACGGCGGCGAGGATGCGGCCGCGATGGATCGCGACGGCGCAGTTGAACAGCCGCCCTTCGACGCGCAAGGGTGCGCCCACCACCGCGACGCAACGCTGGTTGCGGCTTTCCGCAACCAGCCGCGCCAGCGCTTCCTTGACCGCATCGAGCAGCGCGTTCTGCTGCAGCAGGTCATCGATCGCATAGGCGCTGATGCCGAGCTCCGGGAACAGGCAGAGCGAGGTACCGCCCTCCTCCGCGCGCCGCAGCATGGCGATGGTCTCGGCCACGTTGAAAGCCGGATCGGCCACCTTGAGCCGTGGCGCGGCGCAGGCGATGCGGACAAGACCGTGGGCGTGGATATTGCGGAAACTCATCGAGACTCCGTTCAGCCGGATGCCGCCGTTGCGGCGCATCGCTTATCGCGCAGACGGAGCCTGCCGGGCAAGGCTTGCCTGGGCTGCCGGGACGGCATGCGGTTGCGGTTCAGACGCGATAGAACGCGCGGTACCAGGCGACGAAGCGCGCAATCCCGGTCTCGATCGGCGTATCGGGCCGGAAATCGACCGCAGCCGCCAGATCCGCGACGTCGGCATAGGTCGCCGGCACGTCGCCCGGCTGCGCCGGCAGATGGCGCCGGACCGCCTTGCGCCCGCAGGCGGCCTCGACCACGTCGATGAAATGCGAGAGCGCCACCGGGGTGTGATTGCCGATATTGTAGATGCGCCAGGGCGCCGCGGATGTCGCGGGATCGGGATGCTCGCGGTCGAAGGCCGGATCGGCTGCCGCAGGACGCGCCGCGAGACGTATGATCGCCTCGCAGATGTCGTCGACATAGGTGAAATCGCGACTCATCTGCGCTTGCGCATAAACGTCGATCGGATCGCCTGCGAGGATCGCCTTGGTGAACTTGAAATAGGCCATGTCCGGCCTGCCCCAGGGCCCATAGACCGTGAAGAACCGCAGGCCCGTCATCGGTATCCCGTAGAGATGGGCGTAGGAATGCGCCATCAGCTCGTTGGCCCGCTTGGTCGCGGCGTAAAGGGAAATCGGGTGATCGGCGCCGTCATGCTCGCTGAACGGCACCTTCGCGTTGGCCCCGTAGACGGAGCTCGAGGAGGCATAGACGAGATGCCCCACGGCATGCCGACGACTGGCTTCGAGAACCGATAGGAAGCCGTCGAGATTGGCGCTGGCATAGGCGCGCGGGTTCTCAAGCGAATAGCGAACCCCCGCCTGCGCCGCCAGATGGATGATCGCGTCCGGACGGAACGCGCCGATCGCGGCATCGAAGGCATCATGATCCGCGACATCGATCTGCTCGAACGCGAAGCCGTTGCGGCCGGTGAGCCGGGCGAGGCGCGCCTGCTTCAGCGCCGGATCATAATAGGGCACGAGCGCATCGACACCCATGACCTCGATGCCGCGCTGCAGCAGCGCCTCCGCGACGTGGAGGCCGATAAAGCCCGCGGCTCCCGTCACGACGACACGGTTCAACGATAGGCTGTGGTTCAATGGGGCACCAGACAGAGATATTGCGACTGTTGTCATCGCAACTCATCGGGGACAGCAGCAAGAGGCTGGAAGATAATAACCTGCCCGGCCCGGCCTGACAAAGCCCGGGGGCGCCCTGCACCCGGCACGGATTTCTGCCGCGGCAGTCATCGAACGCGTAGAGCCGTTTGAAATTTCTTTTGGCCCTGATCCGCCCGTGGCGCAGCAGGGAACCGTTCAGAATCGCGCGCGTAGCTTAGATGCCAAAGGAGTCCTGCCATGCGATCTTTCCTGCGAAACATCGCCCTTGCCGCGTTTGCGCTCTGGGCTTCACATGCGAATGCCCTGCCGATGACGCCGATACCGGGGGCTTCCGGCGTCACGCAGATCCAGTTGGCCTCTCCGGCCCGCCCGCGGATCGCGGTGGTAGTCGCAGACATGTCCGCCATTGCTGCCAGAACATCGACGGCTCGGCCCGAATCGACAAGCTCAAGGGCTGAACTCGGGATATCGACCTGAAGCAGCGGCCCGAAAGGCGGCATGCGGTTTTCGGGAAAAGCCGGTGCAAGATCAGAGACCTGGATCATCGGACCGAATACGATAGGCGGCCCGATGATCCGACGGCCGAATATTCCTGGAAGCGCGTCCATTTTTCGGCGACGTCGCGTTGCTTCGCCTTGTTAGCTGCCTTCGCAGGTTGACATCTTTCCAATGCGGCGGCAAAGCCAGCCGCAAATCCCGCTTGCCGCGCCCAGAGCGCCTTCCCACGCAGAAAGCCGGTCATGTCTTCATCACCGACAGCGCCGCTCGTTTCAGACAGGCCCCAGCCCCTGACCGAGCAGCTCGCGCGCATCGCCGCGAAGAACTATCGGATCGGCATCATCGGCCTCGGCTATGTCGGCATTCCGCTGGCGCTGACCGCCTGCAACGCCGGTTTCCCGGTGGTCGGCTTCGACATCGACGCGAAGCGCGTCGCGCAGATCAACCGCGGCGAGAGCTTCATCAAGCATATCCCGACCTCGGCGATCGCCGCCGCGATCAAGGAAGAGCGCTTCCGCGCCACGACCGACTTCGACGAGCTGCGCGATGTCGACGCCATCATCATCGCCGTGCCGACGCCACTGACCAAGCATCGCGAACCGGACCTGAGCTATGTCGAGGCAACGGCCCGGGCGATCGCCCCGCGCCTGCGCAAGGGCCATCTCGTCGTGCTGGAATCGACGACCTGGCCCGGCACCACCGACGAGATCATGCGCCCGATCTTCGAGAAGACCGGCCTGAAGAGCGGCGTCGATTTCTACCTCGCCTTCTCGCCCGAGCGCGAGGACCCCGGCAATCCGGATTTCGGGACATCGACGATCCCGAAGGTCGTCGGCGGCGATGGCGCGGATGCGCTGGAACTGGCCAATGCGGTCTATGGCGCGCTCGTGGTCAAGACCGTGCCGGTCTCCTCCTCGGCCACGGCCGAAGCCGTCAAGCTGACCGAGAACATCTTCCGCGCCGTCAACATCGCGCTCGTGAACGAGCTCAAGGTGATCTACGGCAAGATGGGCATCGATGTCTGGGAGGTGATCGACGCCGCCAAGACCAAGCCCTTCGGCTTCATGCCGTTCTATCCGGGCCCCGGCCTGGGCGGGCACTGCATCCCGATCGATCCGTTCTACCTGACCTGGAAGGCGCGCGAGTTCGACGTCACCACCCGCTTCATCGAGCTCGCCGGGCAGATCAACACCGCCATGCCGCATTGGGTGGTCGACCGCGTCGCCGAGGCGCTCGACCGCCAGCAGGGCCGCGGTCTCAGCAAGGCGAAGATCCTCGTCATGGGCATCGCCTACAAGAAGAACATCGACGACATGCGCGAGAGCCCCTCGCTGCGCCTGATCGAACTTCTGGAAGAGCGCGGCGCCGTCGCCGACTATCACGACCCCCACGTGCCGGTGATCCCGCCGACCCGCGAGCATGCCAACCTGACCGGCCGCGCCTCGGCCGCACTGTCGCCCGAGACGCTCAAGGGCTATGACGCGGTGCTGATCGCCACGGACCATGACGCGGTCGACTACAAGGCGCTCGTCGCTGCCGCCCGTCTCGTGGTCGATACGCGCAATGCCTGCGCCAAGGCCGGATTGACCGGCGACAATATCGTCAAGGCCTGAGCCAGGACGCCCCGGGAAAAGTCAGAGATCAACGCCATGACGTCATTCGCACTGATCGGTGCCGCCGGCTACATCGCGCCGCGCCATATGAAGGCCATCAAGGCCATCGGCGGCGACCTCAAGGTCGCTTTCGACCCCAATGATTCCGTCGGGATCATCGACAGCCATTTCCCGCAGGCGCATTTCTTCACCGAGTTCGAGCGCTTCGACCGGCATGTCGACAAGCTGCACCGTCGTGGCGAGCACATCGATTTCGTCAGCATCTGCTCGCCGAACTACCTGCACGACGCCCATATCCGCTTCGGCCTGCGCGCCGGCAGCGACGTGATCTGCGAGAAGCCCCTCGTCCTCAACCCCTGGAATATCGATGGGCTGATCGAGATCGAGCGCGACTCCGGCCGCAAGGTCAACACCATCCTGCAGCTGCGCCTGCACCCGGCGATCATCGCGCTGCGCGACCGCGTCGCCGCCTCCAACCAGCGCCATTCCGTCGACCTGACCTACATCACCTCGCGCGGGCGCTGGTACCACGCTTCCTGGAAGGGCGACGACTCGAAGTCGGGCGGTGTCGCGACCAATATCGGCGTGCATTTCTTCGACATGCTGGCCTTCGTCTTCGGCCCGTTGCAGTCGCAGACCGCGAACCTGCGCGAAGGCGAGCGCGCCGGCGGCCTGCTCTCCTATGAGAAGGCCGATGTGCGCTGGTTCCTCTCGGTCGACTCCGACGACCTTCCCGATGGCGTGAAGGGCCAGAAGACGACCTTCCGTTCGATCACTGTCGACGGCGAAGAGGTCGAATTCTCGGACGGCTTCACCGATCTGCACACCCGCAGCTACGAAGAGATTCTCGCGGGCAAGGGTTACGGGCTCGAGGATGTGCGCTTTTCGATCGAGGTCGTCTCGCAGTTTCGCCAGCTCCCGGTGGTGACCGGCGGCGAGAAACACCCCTTCGCCGCGAAATACATCAAGGGCTGAGCCATGGCCGGCGCGTCGCAGATGCGGGAAGACCCGCGCTTCCCCGGCGCACTCATCCATGAAAGCGCCTATGTCGACGAAGGCGCGACGCTGGGCAGCGGCACCCGGATCTGGCATTTCGTCCATGTCCTCGGCCAGACCACGATCGGCAAGGATTGCGTGCTCGGCCAGAACGTGATGGCCGGGCCGCGGGTCACGATCGGCGACGGCTGCAAGATCCAGAACAATGTCGCGCTCTATGACGGCGTCGAGCTGGAAGCGGACGTGTTCTGCGGCCCCTCCTGCGTCTTCACCAACGTCAACAACCCGCGCGCCTTCATGAACCGCAAGGCCGAGTTCCGCCGCACGCTGGTGAAGCGCGGCGCGAGCATCGGGGCGAACGCGACCATCGTCTGCGGACATACGCTCGGCGCGTATTGCTTCATCGCTGCCGGCGCAGTGGTGACGAAGGACGTGCCGGATTATGCTCTGATGGCCGGCGTGCCGGCGCGCCGGATCGGCTGGATGAGCAAGGCGGGCGAGAAACTCGGCCCGGACCTGACCTGCCCGCTGACCGGAGTCCGCTACCGGGAAGCCGGCCCGGAGCATCTGGAGGAGATGGCCTGATGAGCGAACGTCCCACGATCGAGTTCATCGATCTCAAGGCCCAGCGCCAGCACATCGGCAAGGCCATGGACGAGGCGATCCTCAAGGTCGTCCATGACGGCAACTACATTCTCGGCCAGCAGGTCCAGCAGTTCGAGACCGAGCTTGCCGCCTTCTGCGGGGCCAAGCACGCGATCGGCGTCGCCAACGGCACGGATGCGCTGATCCTGGTGCTCGAAGCGCTCGGCATCGGCCCCGGCGACGCGGTGATCTGCCCGAGCTTCACCTTCGCCGCGACCGCCGAGGTCGTCGCCTGGATGGGCGCGACCCCGGTCTTCGCCGAGATCGACGAAGCCACCTACAATATCGACCCGAAGAGCCTCAGTGCCGCACTCGAAACCGCGAAGCAGCACAAGCTCAACCCGCGCGCCCTAATCAGCGTCGATCTTTTCGGCCAGGCTTGCGACTACGAGCCGATCGAGGCCTTCTGCAAGCAGAACGGCCTCGTCCTGATCTCGGATTCGGCTCAGGGGTACGGCGCACGCTACAAGGGCCGCGTGGCCGGCGCGATCGGCGATTTCGCCACGACGAGCTTCTTCCCGGCCAAGCCGCTCGGCTGCTATGGCGATGGCGGCGCGATCCTAACCGACAATGACGAGCATGCCGCGCTGCTGATGTCGCTGCGCTTCCACGGCAAGGGTTCGTACAAATACGACAATGTCCGCGTCGGCGTGAACTCGCGGCTCGACACCATCCAGGCGGCCGTGCTGATCGAGAAGCTCAAGGTCTATGCCGAGGAGCTCGAGAAGCGGCAGGTCGTGGCCCAGCGCTACACCGCTGCGCTCAAGGACGTCGTGGTGACGCCTCATGTCATGACGGATTGCGTCTCGACCTGGGCCCAGTACACCATCCGCGTCGCCGCCGACCGCCGCGACGCCTTCCAGGCGGCGCTCAAGGCCAAGGGCGTGCCGACCACGGTCTACTACCCGAAGCCGCTGCACCAGCAGACCGCCTACAAGCACTATCCCGTCGCCGGAAACGGCCTGCCGATCTCGGAGCGCGCCGCGCAGGAGGTCGTCGCGCTGCCGATGCACCCCTATCTCGACGAGGCGACGCAGGATTACATCATCGCGCAGGTTCTCGAGGCCTTGGCTGCACCGGCGGCTGCGGTGGCATGAGCCGGCCCCTGCGGCTGGCTTATCTCTCGCTCGAGACGCCGCGGCCGGGTCAGGCTTCGCAAACCCATATCGACGAGATCATCGCCGGGCTTGAGGGCTGCGGCTGGCAGGTGGAGCTGTTTGCGACGAGCAGCGGCGGCGCGAGCACGCGCTCTTCGTTTCTGAGTCGCCTCTTCGGTTATGGGCGCACACAGGCCGCGCTCGGCAAACGCCTGCCGGAATTCGACGCCGTCTTCATCCGCTCGCACTTCATGGCGCTGCCGCTGACGCTCTGGGCAGGCTGGCGCAATATTCCCGTGGTTCACGAGATCAACGGCACGGCCGCGGATATCGGCGTGACCTATCCCTCGCTGAAGCCTTTATCCCCGCTCTTCTCCTGGCTTTACCGCGCGCAATATCGACGCGCTGCGCATCTGCTTGCCGTAACGCCCGGGCTCGTCGATTGGGCCAGGAGCTTTGCCGGCCACAACCGCGTCAGCCTGGTTTCGAACGGCGCCAATACCGATCTGTTCAAGCCGGAGGGCGCGCCCAGCCCGGTCGAAGGCCGCTATGTGGTCTTTGTCGGCGGCCTCGTCGCCTGGCACGGGATCGACACGATGCTCGCCGCCCTGAAAGAACCGGACTGGCCGGCCGATCTGCGGCTGGTCATCGTCGGCGACGGCATCGAGCGCGACAAGGTCGAACAGGCGCTCTCCGACCGACGGCTGCTTTGGCTGGGCCGGCAGCCTTACGACGCCGTTCCAGCCATCCTGCGCGGAGCCCTGGCATCGCTTTGCGTCATCGAGAACCAGGATGGCCGCTCCGCTTCGGGCGTGGCTCCCCTGAAACTGTTCGAGGCCATGGCTTGCGGGGTTCCCGTCATTGCCAGCGACCTGCCGTTCCAGGCCGACCTCGTCAAAAGCGCCGATGCCGGGCTGATCGTGCCACCAGCGGCTGCCCCCGCGATCTCGTCGGCCGTAAAAGCGCTTACCGAGGCGCCGGAGCGAGCCCGAACGTTAGGGCAGAACGGCGTGAATTACGTCACACGCGAAGCCAGCTGGAATCAACGTGCGCAGGAGATCGATCGCATTTTGCGCTCGGTCACCTCGCAGACCCGTTCGAAGTAAATCACGGACGCGACATCGACTGCCTGATCGATTTGGATTTTCCGGATATCGTCAGACTTGCACGGATACCTTGCAGATCAGGATTTGCATTGCGCTCCGGAACTGATAGCGCCAACCGACATTGCCAAAGAACGGCGAAACAGTGGACCGAGAGAACGGCCGCCCCACCATGACTGTCCTCGCTCCCACGTCGGCACCCGCTCCTGACCAGGAGCGCGCAGCGCCATGACACGGATCGCGCTTGTCTGCGTTTCGCCCCTGCAGCACGATTCGCGCGTGCTGCGCCATGCGGCGCTGCTCGTCGGCGCCGGCTACGACGTCCGTATCTTCGCGCAAGCTCCCCTGCCAGCCACTCCCCCTGCCCCCGTCAGTGTCATCCCCGGCCCAGGCAGCGATACACGGGTGCGTCTCGGCATGGTGCTTCGGCAGGCGCCGGCCACGCTCCTGCCGGCGAGCGCGGATCTCCTCTACTGGCTTTCTCCGAGCAGGCTGACGACGCGCAGCGACCTGCTCCGCTTCAAGCCCGACCTCGTCATCGCCAACGACTGGCGCGCATTGCCAATCGCCTACGCGGCCAAGCAGGCGTGCCGTGCCCGCATCATCTATGACAGCCACGAATTCGCCTCGGAGGAGTTCACGGATAGCTGGCGCTGGCGGGTTCTCGCCCGGCAGCATGTCGTCCGAATCGAAGACCGCTATATCCGCGAGGCCGATGCGGTCGCCACGGTCAGTGACGGCATCGCCGATGCGCTCGCGCAGCGCTACGGCCTGGCGCGGCCGACCGTCGTCTCGAATACGCCGGCGTGGCAGGCCACGGCATTCCGCCCCACGGCCCGCCCTGTCACCGTGCTTTATCATGGCGCCGTCGTGCCGCGTCGCGGCCTTGAGACGCTGATCGAAAGCGTCGCCTCCTGGCCAGAGGAATTCCGCCTGGTGATCCGGGGACCGGCCCAGGGCGGCTTCGACCAGCATCTGCATAATCTCGCCGGTCCGCTCGGGGAGCGTATCGCCATCGAGCCGCCGGTCCCCCCCGATCAGCTCATCTCGACCGCCGCGCAGGCCGATATCGGCATCTTCCTTCTATCGAACAGCACGACGCATGCGCGTTTCGCCATGCCCAACAAGATCTTCGAGTACATGCAGGCGGGGCTGATGGTGATCAGCAGCGACTTGCCGGAGGTCCGCGCGCTCTTGGAGCGGGTGGGCGGCGGGCTAGCCTTGGAAGAGGACACGCCGGCGGCGATCGCAGCGCAGCTGGCCGCTCTCACGCCAGAGCTCATCGACCGCTGCAAGCAGGCCAGCCTGGCCGGGGCGCGGTCATTCAACTTTGAGAAGGAGGGCTTGAAGCTGCTCAGCCTGGTCGACCAGCTACTGCGGACCTAGCCGCCGCTATGCCGCCAGACCAAGCCCTGGCTTTCGCGCAACACCTCTGCGACAGCGGCAAAATAGCGCCCGCCCTCGGTTTCCCAGTTCAGCGTCCTGGCCGCTTCCAGTGCCTGCGCCTTGTGATGCTCGACGTCGGCTCGATTGAAGCCGTTGATCGCTGCCGCAACTGCAGCAGGTGTCACCGCCGGGATCGAGCGGCCGAGGTCGTACTGCCGCAGAAGTGCAGACATCTCCGGAAGGTCCGAGACGCAGAGCGCCAGACCAGCCATCATATATTCGAAGAACTTATTCGGCAGCGCGAGAACATTCTGCCTCGAATGATCGGGCAGAGCGAACAGCCCAATGTCGAACCGCGCCGCCTCTTTGACGAGGCCGAGCATGGGCACCGGTGGAGCGAACACGATGCGCTCCTCCACGCCGACGTCTTTCGCTCGCCCGAGCAGCTCCGCGCGATAGCTCGCGCTCGCGGGGCCACGAATCGTCAGCCGGAACTCCGGCCGCCAGCTCGCGACGCTCTCGATACAAACTTCAAGACCTCGCCCCGGGGACACGACCCCGTGATAGAGGACCTCAATCGTCTCACAGCAGGAGCGCAGCGGATGCGCCTCATAGCTCGGCATGTTCCTCACCACCGTCGGACGCTTCGACAACCCGTAGTGGGACTGGAGGAAGTCGGCGATGCCAGGTGAGACGCAGCTGACCAATACCGCCCTGGCGATGCCTTCGCGTTCGACGGCAGCGATGAGCGGGCGCTGGAATAAGGACCAGAGCCAGCGATGTGCATATTCGTGCACCGCAAGCTCATGCGTATCGTAAGCGAAAGAAACGCCCTGCTGCTCCGCGAGTTGACGCGCGATCGGCAGCATCTGCCAGTCGTTGGCCAGCCAGATGTCCACCTTGTGCTGGCCAGCTAGGTCACGCAGCGCGGCGAAACGGCGATCGAGCGCCCAGTAGGCAGCTTGGGCATGCCGCGGATCGAGCGCGGTCTGGCAGGCATGACGCAGCTTGCGTAACCTGCGAGCCATGCGGCTGCGGCCCCATCGTGTAAATCCATTCTTAACAGCCGCTCCCTCCTGCGTCTGCTGACCGTCAGCTTCAGCATCGGGCAGAGCGAAATACGGCCATTCGGGCGCGGCTGAACTGGCGCCGCCGAGACCGAATACCCGCACCCGCCAGCCTTGGCTCGCAAAAAGGTCGCCCTGTCGCCTTACGCGCGGATCATCGGGAACAGCCGAAAGCGAGAGGATGCCGATGCAAGGCGAATGCTGCCCAGGGCCAGGTTCGTCCGCCTTCAAGGAAACTCCCATCAAAGGAAAATGAGCTATCGAGTATAGTTTCGACCGCGCCGCTTCGTCGAACTTGGCAGTCAAATACGTCAATTCCGGCACAGGCTGTGCCAGCGCCGTGTGTCAGTGCTTCCGCAGGAGCTTCCTGATCACCAGCCCGGGAAGACGGGTCCATCGCATGGCGCGCAACCCCCATTTCACCTGCTGGGCATTGGTAGGGAACTCGGTATAATGATGCGGCTTCTCGGCAATAAACCGCTCGAGCTGAGCAACGTCGATGCCGAGCTTCTTCGCGACGAACGCCTTGTCATCGGCAAGCTCGTTGTCGGAGTAGAGCGGCCCTTCTAACTCTTTCAGGGCCTCGTCCCGGCTGAGCTGCCCGGAGACGATCAAGCTCGACAGATGCGCCTTGCGCTTGTCGTATCCGAACTTCGTCGGCAAGTAATGCGCCTGGAAGAAGCGCGTCCAACGCGACTCGTAATGCTTCCCGCCATAATAGCGCCAACCAAAATTATTCTCAAGATATTCGACTGCGATCGCCTTTTCATAAGGCATATAGTTCAACGGCGCGATGACCTCCATATTTTTGATCTTAGGAAAGTAGAAATAATACTGATAGAATGAAATGATCGGAAAATTCTTCAGCGGCCGCGTCCCAAATTTCCGATGCACGGAGCGGACATGCGTCGCGTCCATCGCGTCGTAGCCCCAGGATTGAGGCAGAACGCCTTCCGTGGCGTAGTTTGCCCCGCTGATGACATGGCGGATGCCGGCATCGGTGGCGTACTTGTAAAGAGCAGCGAAGAAGGCGTGGTCCTGAGGCACGTCCTGATTGGCGAGACCGGCGCTAAGGAAGGACAGATGCAGTTCCTTCATATCTTCCCAGTCGACGACGCAGGTTACCAGGTCGAGACCGAGCTTCGTCACGATCTGTTCGATATTCTTGACTGCCAGCTCCGAGTTCCAGCCGGCATCGACATGGACCACGAGCGGTCGCAATCCCCATTCGACGACTTTGACGGCGAGATAGGAGGAGTCGACTCCGCCGGATAATCCAATGACGCAGTCGTAGCGCTTGCCCTGCCCCTCGGCCTTGATCCGGGCGATGATCTGCTCAAGCTCATGCGCGCCCTCCGGCGTCGGCTTCCAATGCGGCTTCATCTCGACCTCGAAGCGCCGACAATGGCTGCAGACTCCGTCGGCGTCGAAAGTGATCTCCGGATCGGTCGTATCCATCACGCAGCGCCGGCACATCTGGTACTGGCGTTCTCGCCCCGCGGGATCCCAAGCTTTAGTAATGATCGCCATCAAGCATTCCGAAAGAAGGTACAGACAAACCCGGCATTCGGAGAGCGACCACCGGGGAGTCCCGCATGGCTATTTCAAGCCATGATGACCATCTAAACCTCAGGCTAGAGCTGCTCAAGCGAATTCTAAGCGTCAGAAGAAGGGTGTGCATTTGCCAGCAAGATGGCCGAGCTTGCGATTTTTTCTCGAATCAACAGGAGAATGCGATATCGGGCCCGCGAATTGATCGTTCGCGACCTCGTCAACTCGTCTTCACTTGAGCCGATTGCGCGAAGGACGCCCATCGTGAATTCCGGCCGACCGCGCTATTCGGGCCTCAGCTCGATCTGCGCGGCCTAAAAAGCCGGTCCAGAACGTGACGGGCAAAGTCTACCCCTCTTTGCCCAGTTCCGCGTCGGAAAGCCGCGCCCCCCCGCCCTATGGACCGCAGCCAGCAACAGCAGGCTCGAGCCGTCGGACCGGGCGCATAGGAACAAGAGCCGAGATCAGCGACCTCGTCATCCGGCCTCACCGATCTTCGCCTGCCCCGTTCGGCCGTGAGTTTGCCTTAGACAGCATTCGGATAGGCCGGTTCCTGCCCCTGCCCCCTTGGGGATGGGGAATATCATCGGCTGCGGAATACCCTGCACCCAGTCGGCAGCCTCACCCGCCAGCCGGGCAGCCTCGCTCAGAGCGAAGCCGCGAGCTTGTGCCCGCCATGCATTCGATTCATCTCGGCTGCTGCATCGACAGCCGCAAGCTTGCAAGCGTTAATCTCGCTGGCGCCGGCCGAATCCAGCGCTGCGCCAATGTCGGCGGCCTCGCGGCCACCGATCACATAGCCGATCTTCGTCTCCCGGACGAGATCAGCCGCCTCGCCCGAACCGACAAGGAAAACGGCGCGTCCGGCCTGAACATGCTCGTAAAGCTGCTCCGGGACGGAATAGGCGACCTTCGGCGTATCGAGCGACCAGAGCACGATCCCCGCATCGGCAACGACCCCGGCCCGCTCATGGCCCGGCGCGTCGATCAGGTCTATCGCGACATCTTCATCGAGGCCGAGCTTGGCGATCCTCCGCTTCAGATCACCCAGGAAGCCGTGATCGGCTTGCCCGCTGAGGGTCAGCCGATAACGCCCTCGGACAGCCGCCATCGCATCGACGAGCATCTCGATTCCGAGGGTTCCGACGATATCGCCGCTATAAAGCAAATGGATGCGCCCATCGATCGGCCTGAAAGCAGGCGCCATGGTCATGGGAGGAGCCGTGCGAACCACCAGAACCTCACCGCCAGCAGGGTTGCGCTCGCGAACGCGCGAACGCAGGGCTTCGGCAGCAACGATCGTCAATGTCGAGGCCTTCTGAGTGGCCGCGGCCACCGTCGCCGCCACTGATGCTTCGCTCGCAACCCAGCGCGCGTCGTTGAAATACTGATCCGGCTCGTACTCGGAAACGTCATAGGCTAGCTTAGCGGCGGCACTCCGGGCGAGAGCCTCGGCCACCGGCCCACCTTCCCAATCCACGCAAATCACGACAGCCGGACGCAGCTCCTGGTGGTCGGACGCGAAACGCCGCAAGCTCGTCTTATCGTGGAAGACCTGGGAACGACGATCATAGGCGAATCGACGGGACTTCGCCTCGCCGACAAACGGCAGGAGCCGCGCGGCGGTACGCAGCAGAGCGAGCAGTGCCGTCGCGCGTAGGCGCAGCGGAACGATCCGAGGCAAGGTCACAACCGCCCAAGGACCTTGTTTTACCTGGCCAGCAAGGACAGCCGGAACGCAGACGACTACCGAACGGCCGGCATCCGCGAGAGCGCCTGCAAGGAAATGCAAACGCGCAAGGCTCCCCTCGCCGCGTTGCACGATCCATACGGCGTCGCTCTTGTCGGCTGCGGCAGACGGCCGCTGGAGCTCAGCCCATGCCCCGGGCTGGATTGACTGACTGGGGTGGTAGAATGCCGGGTTGCCCGCGCGGCGATCGAACAGGGCCTCGAACAGGATCGGAGCCAGGCCAAGGACAACGGCCACCACGAGCGAGGCCAGCAGCAGGCCGCGCGGCACGGCCGCGAGCGCGCCGAGAAAGAAAGAACCGGCGACGAATAGCACAAGGCCAGCGACGACACAGATGATCAACTCGATGGTCGCCGCGGAACCGCGCCGGGCCAGCGCCCCGCCCAGCACCGAAAAGCTGACCAGCATGGAAAGTGCCATCACGACCGCGACAGCCGACCTCAAAGCGGCGTGCTCCGCCGGAACGCCGTAACTTACTGCGAAGACCGCGCCGATACCGCCGATGACGGTCCAGCCAGACGGGCGCACAAGACCAAGCCCCAGCCGCACACAGACCAGCAGCCCCAGCGTCGCAATGAAAAGCGTGGCGACGAAAAGGCGGTCGAGCGACGCAAGCAGCGAAAAAGCGAAGAGCAGACCGATCCAGAGGAAGCAGGCTGCGACCGCCACCAAGACGGCACCACGCACGGCCGCGCCGATCCCATCCGCCATCAGGTTGCGCAGCTGGCCCTTGAGAGCAACGCAGGCGATGAAAAACGCTATCGGAAACGGCAGATAGAAACCGAGATTGCTGGCGGCCGGCGCAACGCCTCCCCAAAGCGGCGCAAAGCGACCAAGCTGGGCATTGACGATCGGGTCGCGCATCCAAGCGATCAGCCCGGAATGAAGCCAGGCAGCAGCCGGATAAGCGATCAATCCAATCCCGACGAGCAGGCACAGGGCAATCAATATCCGCAGTTTCGCGACAGTCATCCGGCAACTTTCGATCCGTCGCGGGGTCGCCTCCCATAATGTGGGCGCAGAACGACCGCCCGCACAGGGGCACGCGGCATGATCCGCGCCGCCCAGCTAACCGAGCGGCCTGCAAATTTCAAGCACCCGTACCGGCAGAACGCGAGGGCATGACGGCAACTCGAAGGGAACATTAGCCTTCTGCTGCCTGCGGCGGGGACCGCAGGCACTCGAATTGACTATAGCGCGAAACTTAAATAGCGCTGCTGCTCTTTCCCACCATGCAGAGGTACCAGTGACGCGGACGATCGTAACCATTGTTGGCGCCAGACCGCAGTTCATCAAGGCTGCGCCAGTAGCCGCTGCGATCGCGGCGCATACCACGTTACGGGAGATCATCGTCCATACCGGGCAGCATTTCGACGCGCTGATGTCGGACGTCTTCTTTTCCGAGCTGCGACTGGAAAAGCCGGCCTATAATCTGGAAATCAGCAGCCTCGGCCACGGCGCCATGACCGGGCGCATGCTCGAGGGCATCGAGGCCGCGCTGCTGAAGGAGAAGCCGAACGCCGTTCTTGTTTATGGCGACACCAACTCGACGATCGCCGGCGCGCTCGCCGCAGCGAAGCTTCATATCCCCGTCGTCCATGTTGAAGCCGGGTTGCGCTCCTTCAACCGTCAGATGCCGGAGGAGATCAACCGGGTCCTCGCCGATCATGCCAGCGACATGCTGCTATGCCCCACGCAAATCGCCGTGGCCAACCTGGCAAGGGAAGGCATCACCGAGAACGTCCACATGATTGGCGACGTGATGTACGATGCGACCCTACAGGCGACCGCGCGTGCTGAAGCCGAATCGCGGGTCCTGGAAGAGTTGGGATTGCAGCCGGGCCAGTATGCGCTCGCAACGCTTCATCGCGCTGAAAACACCGACGATCCGGACCAGTTGCAACGCGTCTTCGCCTGGCTGACCGAACAGGCCGCGCGCCTGCCGATCATCATGCCGCTCCACCCGCGCACGCGCAAAATTCTCGAGCGCCTCGGCCTGGAGCCGCAAGGCATCCGCATTATAGCGCCAGTCGGCTATATCGACATGGCCCGCCTTGCCAATAACGCGGCGGGAATCTTCACCGATTCGGGAGGCCTGCAGAAGGAGGCGTATTTCCACCGGGTGCCGTGCGTCACGCTGCGCCAGGAAACCGAATGGGTGGAAACCGTCGAGGCGGGCTGGAATCGGCTGTGGACGACCGACACCTACGCCGAGCGGCGCAAAATCCCCGATTACGGCAACGGTGACGCGAGCCTCAAGGTCGCGCAACTGCTAGAGCAGCGCTTCGGCTAGCCGGCGGCGTGCCGCCACTCGGCCAGCGCGCCCAATGCATGGAGTTTCCCTGACTTGCTTCCGCATCTGAAGCGCCTCGAAGCCGAAGCCATCGCGATCATGCGCGAGGTCGTGGCAGAATGCCGCAAACCAGTGATGCTGTATTCGATAGGCAAGGATTCCAGCGTGATGCTGCACATCGCGCGCAAGGCATTCTTTCCCGGGAAGTTACCCTTCCCGCTTCTCCATGTCGACACAACCTGGAAATTCCGCGACATGATCGCCTTTCGCGACGAGACCGCGCGCCGGCTCGGGGTCGATCTCATCGTGCACGTCAATCAAGACGGCATCGCGCGCGGCATCGATCCGATCCGCTCTGGATCGTCGCTCCACACGCAGGTGATGAAGACAGAGGGCCTCAAGCAGGCTCTCGATGTCGGCGGCTACGACGCGGCATTCGGCGGGGCGCGGCGCGACGAAGAACGCAGCCGGGCGAAGGAACGCATCTTCTCGTTCCGTGACGAGCACCATGGCTGGGATCCGCGCCAGCAGCGTCCCGAACTCTGGTCGCTCTACAACACCAAATTGCGCCCCGACACGTCGCTGCGGGTGTTCCCGCTGTCGAACTGGACCGAATACGACGTCTGGGACTACATTCTCGATCAAGACATCCCGGTCGTGCCGCTTTACTTCGCCCAGAAGCGAGCGGTGGTGAAGCGCAACGGCACCTGGATCATGGTCGATGACGACCGTCTCGAGCTTGCACCGGGTGAAACTGTCGAGATGCGCTCGGTCCGGTTTCGGACCCTCGGCTGCTACCCGCTCTCCGGAGCGATCGAATCCGAGGCTACGACCTTGCCAGAGATCATCGCCGAAATGCGAGCGGCGCGCACATCCGAACGCCAGGGCAGGCTGATCGACAGCGACGAGAGCGCCTCCATGGAAAAGAAGAAGCGCGAGGGCTATTTCTGATGGCGTCCACCGCCTCTGTGGCCCCCCAGGGCCTGCTGCGCTTCCTGACCTGCGGCTCAGTAGACGACGGCAAATCCACCCTGATCGGCCGGCTATTGCATGAGACGGCATCGATCTTCGAAGACCAGATGTCAGCCTTACGGCGCGACAGTCGCGTCTATGGCACGGTCGGCGAAGAGGTCGACCTGGCTCTTCTGATGGATGGTCTCGAGGCGGAGCGCCAGCAAGGCATCACCATCGACGTCGCCTACCGGTTCTTCCGCACGCAGCGCCGCTCCTTCATCGTCGCCGACACCCCCGGCCACGAGCAGTACACCCGCAATATGGCGACGGGCGCCTCCACAGCCGATCTGGCCGTTCTACTGGTGGATGCGCGCACGGGTGTGCTGATGCAGACACGGCGGCACTCCTACATCTGCTCGCTCCTCGGCATCCGGCACATCGTGCTGGCGGTCAACAAGATGGACCTGATCGACTTCGATCCGCATCGCTTCGCCGCGATCGTGGACGACTACCGCGCCTTTGCCGCGACACTGTCTTTTGAGACGATCACTGCCATACCGCTCTCGGCGCGCCATGGCGACAATGTCACGCAGCGCTCGGCCCGGATGCCCTGGTTCCAAGGCCAGACCTTGCTAGCCTGTCTCGAGGAGGCCGAAACCGACGTCGAGGCGGTAACCGGGCCAGCGTTTCGCTTCCCGGTGCAATGGGTCAACCGCCCCGATGCCGATTTCCGCGGCTTCTCTGGCACCGTAGCCGCCGGCCGGATCGCGACCGGCGATCGCATCGCCGTCGCTCCTTCGGGCACCAGCGCCATCGTGGCGCGGATCGTCACCGCCGACGGGGACCAATCCGAAGCGGTCGCCGAAGAGGCCGTGACGATCGTGCTCGACCGCGAGATCGACATTGCGCGTGGCGACGTGCTGATGTCCGCGGAGGAGCCGGCGCATGTGGCGGACCAGTTCGCGGCTCACATCGTCTGGATGGGCGATGAACCCCTTCTCCCGAGCCGCTCCTACCTGATGCGCACCGGCACGCAGTGGACGCCGGTTAGTGTCATGGCGATCAAGCATCGCGTCGACGTCAACAGCTTGAGCCATCTGGCGGCGACTCATCTTGAGCTTAACGACATCGGCATGTGCACACTGGCGAGCGCCCGCGCGATTGCGTTCGATCCCTATGCGCAGAACCGTACGATGGGCTCATTCATCATCGTCGATCGCTTCAGCCTCGCCACCGTCGGCGCTGGAATGATCGACTTCCCGTTGCGCCGCGCCATGAACATCCGGCGCGAGGAACTCGCTATCGACAAGGCGGCACACGCCGCCTCGCTCGGGCAGAAGCCGATCGTGCTTTGGTTCACCGGACTGTCCGGCTCAGGCAAATCGACGATCGCCAAGGCTCTGGAAAAGCGACTCTACGCAGCCGGTCGCCATACCTACATGCTCGACGGCGACAATCTCCGGCACGGCCTCAACAAGGATCTCGGCTTCACTACGCAGGACCGTGTCGAGAACATCCGTCGCATCGGCGAGGTCGCCCGCCTGTTCGTCGATGCCGGTCTTATCGTGCTCTGCTCGTTCATCTCCCCATTCAGAGCCGAACGGCGGATGGTTCGCGAATTGCTCGACGCGGACGAGTTCGTCGAAATCTTCGTCGACACGCCGCTGGAGACCTGCATTACCCGCGATCCCAAGGGCCTCTATGCGAAGGCACAGTCGGGCCAGCTTGCCAATTTCACCGGCCTGGACAGCCCCTATGAAGCGCCGGAGGCTCCCGAGATCCGACTAGACACCGTCACGAATACAGTCGATGCAATCGCCGAACAGATCATGAGCTATCTTTCCGATCATGGGTTAATGCGCTGACATGGCGCTGCTGCCGAACGGCAAGAGACTGTTTCCGAGCGCATTTTCCGGGACAGAGCGTGAGGGCTTGTCATCCCTGCGACATAGCCCTTGCGCAAGCGATTGCGGCCGTTCACCACGCTCTCACTGACTCAACGGGCGACAGCCATGGCGACTCGAATCTCCACCCTCATCCTCCTGGCCGCGCTGGGCTTGATCGCCTATGTGATGACGCTCGCCATTACCCCCGTCCTGCTGCACTGGCTCAGGGAAGCTGCTTCCATAGAGGCCGGAACCTCCCTGACCGAGGATCTACGGGCTGACGCTATACTCGCCCTCACCTTCCAGCTCTCGCTGTTCGCAATCTACCTAGGTGTGCCGGGCCGACTGCAACGGGTCATCAACGGCAGTCCCCGACAAGCGGCCATCAATTCAGCTTTGATCGCGTTTCTCGCCGCAGCGCTATGGCTCGCCGTGGTTTATGCGGCTGGCGGGATCGTAATCGTGACGCGCCTTTTCGTCGTCGTGCTTGTGGCAACGACCGGCGCCCTTTTGCTCGGGGCCTGGTTTCTGCGCGCCCGCCGGCCGATGGAAACACTTGGCATCGTTCTGGCCTTCACCATGGTCTGCATCGCGACACCAATCGGCCCAGATCGCGCACTGGCGATCGCCGGTTACGCGTTTTCTCTGGCGCTCGTCTACGGCCTCTTCTTCCGGCGTTTCGGCGCGTCTGCGGGCAGGCTCTGGCGAAACGCCTCGCTGGTCTTCATCGTCGCAGCCGCCCACATCGTTTGGATCACGGGCCTG
Organism: Allobosea sp. GW822-FHT05A11; assembly: GCF_058800455.1. NCBI lineage: Bacteria > Pseudomonadati > Pseudomonadota > Alphaproteobacteria > Hyphomicrobiales > Alloboseaceae > Allobosea > Allobosea sp. GW822-FHT05A11. Next base: position 115,127 of record NZ_JBXAMI010000007.1, read on the forward strand.
TTCATTGCGGGAACGGTCCAGGCCGTGCCGGTCTGGCTAGCGTTTGCGTCGGCAGCACTGATCCTCACATGCGGAATAACTCTTCCCGTCGGCGTACTCCTCCTGAGCAACCGGGCCGGCTTGCGCGGCTTGCTGTACGACTCCAGAAAGGAAGAGGACACAGTTCTTCAACCCGAGTTGGTCGAGCCGACTGCCACCAGCGCCGTCACGAACGGCAAGCGCGCGTGGATCATCTCGTATACCGGCGTTTCGAACGAACCTCGCGTGCTGCGCCAATGCGAAGCCCTGCTCTCTGATGGCTGGCAGGTGATTGTATGCGGGTTCGACGGCCATTCGCCACGGCCGCCAGAATGGACTTTCGTCAGGCTGCCGCAATCCTATCCTTTCTCCGGTGCCCTCACGCAAATCCTGGTGCGCTCAGGTCGCTGGGCGAGGCTGGCATTACGGTACGGTGACCACACGCCACTGACGCGTTTGCTTGCCCATGTCGCACATGCATCCACGCCGCTCTGGCTGCATATCCGCCTGACATTGCTCCATCTCGCGAAGGCCCATCCCGAGCTGCGCGCCGACCTCGTGATAGCGCACGACTACCACACCAGCGACATCGGCTATGCGATTGCCAAGCATTACGGCGCGGCTTTCTCGATCGATGTGCATGAGTACGCCCGCGAGCAGTATTCGAACGATCCCGAATGGGTCAAATGGCAACGCCCGACCATCATCGCCATACAGGACGCCTATCTGCGCCATAGCGATGTCACGACCGTGGTCTGCAAGGGCATCGCCGATCTGCTCGCCAAGGAAACCCCGCTGAAGACTCCCCCGATCGTCATCCGGAACGTTCCCTTCAAGAATACCCAGCCGTTCAAGAAGACCCCGGAACAGATCACCGTTCTTTACCATGGCGATCTCTCCAAGCCGCGCGACATCCATATCGCAATCGCATCCGTCCCGCTTTGGCGACCAGAGTTCAGGCTGTTGCTGCGCGGGTCGGGGCATCCGGACTATGTTGCCGCGCTGCACCAACAGATCGAAGAGCTTGGCCTGCAAGACCGTGTATCGATCGTTCCTCCCGTCTCGTTCGAGAAGATCGTCGAGAAGGCCAATGAATCGGATATCGGCTTCTTCAGCTACACGTCATATTCACCGCAGATTCAATTCGCTCTTCCAAACAAGATCTTCGAGTACATTATGGCAGGATTAGCCGTTTGCATAACGGATTTGACTGAAGTTGGCAGAGTTGTGAACCACTACCACAATGGCTATCTGATCAAGCAGCACTCGCCCGAGGGCATCGCCGCTGCGATCAACCATTTTGACCGTGAGGGGATCGATGCCTTCAAGCGCGCCTCCATCGCTGCCAGCCAGGAGTTGAACTGGGAGGCGGAGCGGACACAGCTGCTGCAAGCCTATCGCGGCGTCGCGCGATAGGCCCGCGCGGAAGCATGGTGTTTCACGTCATTGTTTTATAAGGCTGTAGGGCAGCAAAGGGTCGACCGATGATCGTGATCGCCAACTACGGCGTAGGAAACCTGCAGTCAGTCGAGCGCATGTTGCGCAAGGCCGGCGCTGATGTCCGCCTTTCCTCCGATCCGGCAGAAATCCGCGACGCAGACAAGCTTATCCTGCCGGGCGTCGGCAATTTCGGCCATTGCGCGACTGAGCTACGGGCAGCCGCGTTCTATGACACGCTGCAGTGGTTCGCGCTTGAGGCCAAGCGGCCGATCCTAGGAATCTGCGTCGGCGCGCAGCTGCTAGGGCACTCCAGCGAAGAGGCCGACGGCGCGCAGGGGCTAGGCTGGATCGATATGGTCTGCCGCCGCTTTCCCGTCCAACCCGACCTGCGTGTGCCCAATATGGGGTGGAACACGATCTTACCGCGCCGGCCGTCACCGCTCTTTGCGGAGCTGGACGAGGAAAGCCGTTTCTATTTCGTCCATTCCTATTACTTCGACGTCGCCGACCAGGAGCGTGTATTAGCGGTCGCGGAGTATGGCTTCCCCTATGCCTGCGTCGTCAATCACGAGAATATCACCGGCGTCCAGTTCCACCCCGAGAAATCGCTGCGTCACGGGTTGGCCGTGCTGAAGGCCTTCGCCAACTCGTAAGCCCCTGCTTTCCCCGGCCTCCAGACCAGTCCGTCAGGAACCTCGATGAAGACGCGCGTAATTCCCGTTCTGCTGCTGCGCAACAGCGGTCTCTACAAGACCGTGAAGTTCAAGGACCCACGCTATATCGGCGACCCCATCAACAGCGTGCGCATTTTCAATGAAAAGGAAGTCGACGAGCTCGCCTTCATCGACATCTCTGCCACGCCCGCCGGCCGCGGTCCCGATTTCAATATGCTGGAGCAGATCGCCGGCGAGGCCTTCATGCCGATGGCCTATGGCGGCGGTATCACGACCTTCGAACAGGTCCAGCGAATCCTCTCGCTCGGCTTCGAGAAGGTGATCTTCAACACTGCGGCCTTCGACCACCCTAGCGTCCTTGCCGAGGCCTCTCGCGTCTATGGTGCGCAGGCCGTGGTCGGCTGCCTCGACGTCAAGAAGACCCTGCTTGGACGTTATGAGCTATATACCCATTCCGGTGGCAAGAAGCGCTCGGTATCGCTGCCTGATCAGATCGCCAATTTCGAGCGCCTCGGCGTTGGCGAGATCCTGGTCAATGCCATAGACCGCGATGGCGTCATGGGCGGCTACGATACCGCCCTGGTCAAAGCAGTCTCGTCGCGCTGCTCGATCCCGGTCATCGCCTGCGGCGGCGCTGGATCGCTCGACGACCTTGCCGCCGGCGTCGCGCAGGGCGGTGCCTCGGCGGTCGCCGCCGGCAGCATGTTCGTCTACAAGGGCGTCCATCGCGCTGTGCTGATCAACTACCCTGAGCGCCGCGATCTGAAGCAGCGCTTGCCATAGCAGAGGCCGGAGACACCATCTGCTACCCGTTCGGAGTTCCCAGAATGATCCCCTATAAGAGCGTTGCCTATCAGCATGAGCGGCCGTATCAGATTTGCACACGATGCTGCATGGACACCACCGACCATGAAATCATGTTCGATGCGGACGGCGTCTGCAACCACTGCCATTACTTCGAAAACCAGCTGAAACATTACTGGTTTCCGGACGAGCGCGGCAAACCGCTGCTCGAGAAGATGGTCAAGGAGGTGCAGGAGTTCGGAAAAGGCAAGCCTTACGACTCTATCATCGGCCTCAGCGGCGGTGTCGACAGCTCCTATCTCGCCTGCAAAGTCAAGGAATGGGGCCTTCGTCCGCTCGCGGTCCACGTCGATGGCGGCTGGAACTCCGAACTCGCCGTCAAAAACATCGAGCAGATAATAAGCAAGACTGGGCTCGACCTCGTGACACATGTGGTCGACTGGGAAGAAATGCGGGATCTCCAGCTGGCCTTCCTGCGTTCGCATGTAGCCAACCAAGATTCACCGCAAGATCATGCCTTCTTTGCGGCGCTCTACAATTTCGCGGTCAAGAACGGCATCAAATACGTCATCAGCGGCTCGAACTATGCGACCGAGAGCGTGCTGCCGGTGTCCTGGGGCTACGACCCGATGGATATCCGCCAGGTCGACGACATTCATTCGCGTTTCGGCGAGGCGAAGCTGAACACATTCCCGCTGGTCAATTTCTACCAATTTCACTTCTACTACAACAACATCAAAGACATGACGGTTCTTCGCCCGCTGAATCTTATTCATTATAACAAGACCGAGGCAATTGATTATCTCGAAAAAAACTATGGCTGGCGCTACTACGGAGGCAAGCATTACGAGTCGCGCTGGACGCGGTTCTTCCAAGCCTATTATCTTCCGGTGAAATTCGGTTACGACAAGCGCAAAGCCCATCTGGCCAGCCTTGTCGTGGCTGGTGAGATAACCCGTTCCGAGGCGCTGACGGAACTCGAGAAGCCGCTCTACACCGAGAACGAGATCGCCGAAGATAAATCCTTCGTCGCTAAGAAGCTCGGCATCACGGTCGAAGAGCTGGATGAACTCGTCCATGCCCCGCCGAAGCACTATCTCGACTACAAGCACAACCAAGATAAAGCCAGGCTCTATTACAAGGGCGAAGCGCTGTTCCGCGGCGCCCGCAACCGGATCGGCCGCCTTCTCTCCAACCGCTAGGCCGGACGGCAGCCCAGCCTGGCCGCCACCATCTAGAATATCAAGTAACCGCGAGCCGCCCCGGTGGACGAGGATTGCCGCTGCGAGGGCTCGTCTTAGCGGCGGCCTTCGTGCAACAGCGTCTCAGTCAGCGCAAGCAACCGCTCCTGCTCGTGCTCCCAGGTTAGCTCGCTCGCTGCCAAGATCGCCGCATGCTTGGCCGCATCGATCCGGGGCCGCGTGAGGGCGTTGATCGCGGTCGCTATGACCACCGGATCGGTGCTAGGCACCAGCGAGCCCAAACCGTACCTGCGGACCAGCGCCGCCATCTCCGGCAGGTCAGCCACACTCAAGCACAGGCCCGCCATCACATACTCGAAGAACTTGTTCGGCAGCGTGAACCGCTTCTGCGGCGAGAAATCGCCCTGTACGAAATAGCCGATATCGGCGCAATTGGCTGCCGGAACGATCCGATTGAACGGGACAGGCGGCTCGATCTTGAGCCTCTCGGCAACTCCCAACTCCGCGGCGATCCCCCACAAGCGCTCGACTACCGAAGCTTCGCCACCGCCGCGGATCAAGAGAGAGAATTCGGGCCGCCACATTGGCAGGGAGCGGACAACCTCTTCGAGCCCGCGATCGCCCGAAAGTATTCCGTGATAGAGGACGACGATGCGGTCGCCGCAGGGCCGGAATGGTTGCGGCTGCGCGAATGGGACCGAGCGGATCACCGTCGCCGGCCGCTGCATCACCTCCTCGACGTCGAGCAGCTGCGCGATGCCGTCACACACGGTCGACACGGCATTGGCACGGCGGAAATAGTAGTCCTGTAGGGCTATCGCCTGCCAGCGCCGATCCGCCAGCCAGTCTGGATCATGCGCATATTGGCCGCGACCATATTCGTGCGCGTCGATCATCCATGGCGCCTGCGCCCAATCGGCCAAAAACTGAGCGGCCGCGCAAGTCGGCGGATCATGCGCGATCACGAGATCCGGCCTCAGCCGCGGGTTGGCCCGAGCAGCCTGTAATATCTCCCGGCGATGCCGGCGCCAATGCGGTTGAGCATCGCAAGCGAGACGCGCGCCCCACTGCGCCAGTGCGGGAACGCCGCGGAAGTCACGGTAGAGGACGCGGCCGAGCAGACGCTGGCCTCGCAACGCGACGCGGCCTGCACGAGGCGTGCGTGACCAAGAATCATCTAGGCGCAGATAATGCCAGTCCGCTGGCCGTTCAGAGGCCCCCTCATAACCCGCGATGACGACATTCCAGCCCCATTTGCGGTAGCTCCAAGCCTGCCGCAGCAATCGCGGCTCGTCCGAGACGGGAGTATAGGAGATGATCCAGACACAGCGGCCCGACGTCAGCTCTCCCTGCGTGAGGCTCGCGACCATAACACCTCAGCTTCGGTAGAAAGGGTTCGCACGATCAGCTTCAGATCGCTCGCGGTCTAGTGGCAGGTACTGCGGCTTATGATCGGGGCGCCCTAGGCCACGCGACGTTCCCACTCCTTCAGAAGCGCCCCCTAAAAACGTCTCACTCGATGGGATATCCCCAGCGAAGCAGCACCGCACCGAAACGTCGATTGATATCATCCAGAATCGCTTTCGGTAGCTCATCCTTATAGCTTCCAGCTTTGCCGCGTCTAAAATGGCTGGACCCGATCGCGGTATCCCCGATCATGCGGCCCTTCTCCTTCAGCTTCTCGAAGCTGTTGCGCTCGATCGCGCTCGCAACGCGCGCGGCGTCGAAGGGTTGGCCCCAGCGCTCGAATAGGCGGACGAGTTCCTTGCGAGGATCCGCGACCAATCGTTCATACCGGAGTACCGGAACACCATGTGATGCGTAATCGTCCCAGTATGTATGGTAAGAATGCGCCGGAACCATTCTAGCCAGAAACCAGTCGTAGTAAAAGGTTTCGATGTCACCATATTTTGCAGACGGAACATCGCTTTGGAAACTGTCCGTCTGCATATAGTGAAAATAGGAAACAACGATATCACGCAGGTCGCGAATCAAGCAAACCCCATGAACGAAATCCGAGCGAGCAGCAATTGTCACGCTCAAGGGGTCATGAGTGCTAACGACACCGCGGCCTTCGCGCTGCCGCTGGTCGTGCACATTGAAATATGGAGGAAGCTCAAATATATCCGAAAGCAATGCCAGAAGCCAAGTATTACCAGCTTTCTGGAGGCCGAAAATAACAAACTTTCCATCTTGAAAATCGAATACATTATGCTGGGGCGGATACAAATCCAGCGATGAAGGAGCCCGGAACAAAGGGCTCTTCAGCTTTATCACTCCGCTTGCTTTTTCGGCGGCGCGGGCTTCTGCGATGGACAGCAAGCGCTCGCCGACTGAAGATAGCTGCCGCAGTTCATCCGTAGAACGGTCGGACATTCCCTGCAGAAGTTCGTGGGTCTTATAAGCCCCGAAGAACTTATGCGCAACATTGACCAAGCCACGCACGCGGCCGCTTGAAGCCTCCGTCATTGAACTAAACTCCACTTCTGATCACAGAAGCAATCTTTGAACGATCATCGCCCATCGTCCATAGCCCAGGGTAATGAATGATAGGAGGGTCAGAGTCATTTTCCTGTACGATCTTCAGCTGATAGCTCCTAGCGAGCATCTCAAACCTGGAATTCAACGTGTCGGCCGCCGACCCAGACTCCGACAGATCGAATACGCTGAAAGACAACAGGTACTCCCCCGCTCCGATGAGAAGCGGCGTCAGATCAACACGTACCCGGCGCAGATCGCCTCTTTTGGCAGAAAACTTATCCGGCACGCTCTCGATGCGGCACACGCGCCGTCCATCGAGCCCAAAGAAATGAATCCAGTATGAGCAGACGAAATCATCGGCTCGGTCAGCTCGAATATCGAACTCGATCATGGCCTGCGCACCGGTTCGGAGCGAAAGGACCCGCCGCCCTTCCGAGATCACCGATACATAAGCAAAGCGCAGTCCGGCCACGCCGGGAATGCGAAAGACACGATGTCCGTCACTGAGGCGGTCCTGAAACTCCTCCGTAGCAGTAACGCCCTCGTGTTCCCGGATACGATCTGCGACCCAAGCCACATTCGCGTAATCCATACCTTCACTGGCTTCGGGCAGGGGCTGCGACTCGTCGGCAGCGCCCTCGGCCTCCGCGCTTTCAGCCTGCTCGGTGGTCGAGCCGGCATCACCTCGGCCTTCACTGGCCTCTGTTCGCGCGGGCAGGCGACTTTTGGCCGTCTCCTCTGCGATATGAACCTCGTAGGCGGCAAGCACTTCATGAGGCAGGCCGTCCATGAAGATTCGGCCATCCCGCAGCCATATGACGCGCTGACAGTACTGCTGAATTTGCTGCCAGGAGTGGGAGACCAGAACGACGGTGCTTCCGGATTTAGCCAGCTTGTCCATTCTCATGGCACTTTTGGCGGCAAAATATGAATCGCCGGCGCCAAGGATTTCATCGATCAGGACGATATCCGGGCGAATCGCGGTCGCCGCAGCAAACTGCACACGCGCGTTCATGCCCAACGAGTATGTCTTCATCGGCTGGTGGAGAAACTCTCCCAGCTCGACAAAATCAACCACGTCCTCAAGAGCAGCCTTGAGGTCCACTCCGGTCAAGCCGTTATACGACAGTGCGGCCTTGATATTCTCGTATCCGGAGAATTCGGGATGAAATCCGATACCCAGCTGCATGAGCGCCTGGATCGTGCCGTTCACCAACACCTTCCCGCTGGAAGGCTGATAGTTATCCGTAATAAGCTTGAGCAGCGTCGTCTTGCCTGCCCCATTCCGCCCGATCAGACCGATGCGCTCGCCATGCCGGAGAGTGAATGTGACATCCTTCAAGGCATGGAACAGATGGTATGGCTGTTCGTTTTTTGGCTTGAACCAAGAGAGAAGCCCGAGCTGGTCCAACAGGCGATAATGGGGGCGATGATACAAGCGATAGCTTTTGGACACGGCCTCGAAAGCGATCGCAACATCGTTCTTGCCCTCGACGACTTCCGGCGGGGCTCCGCTGTCATGCATAATCATAGAACGAAGCCTTGGCCCGACGACAAACAGCGTACCCGAGGACAAACACCGAGATGCTTAGAAAAACCATCGCAGCAACGAGAGCTAGCGGCGGGATCATGTTCAGAACGATCAAATATTGGAAACAAATAACGAAATATGACAACGGATTCATGTAAATCAGGATTCCGAGCCCGGGCGGAATCATCGACGGCGTATACGCAATTGGCGTAATGACCATCAACATCATTATGCCGTAGTAAATAATGTGCTGTATATCTCTAAATACCAGAGCCAAAAGAGACAGCACCCAAACCAGCCCTGTCACAAACATCAACTGAAGAATCATTACCAATGGAATAAGCAGTGTTGTCCAAGTTAAACTTCCCAGAACAGCATCGCTAATAATAAGTATTATTACACCGACCGGCATCCCGATGCTCGCCACGATTACACTGCGCAAAGGAATCAATTCGGCCGGAAAAACAGTATTCAGCAATACATTTCGGTTTGAAACCAGCGACAAAGTTCCGCCCGTGAGCGCGCCAGAGAAGGGCATGAACGATGTCAACCCGCAAAATACGTAGAGAATATACTCGTAGGTCGTGATATCGCTCGGACGAATCCTCAAAATCACGACATAGGTTAATGCGTAAATACCCAGCATGAGAAGCTGCCCGACAACAGCCCATGCGGTTCCCAGAAACGACCCTGCGTAGAGATTCCGAATCTCCGCGAGCGAGGTCCGCCAAAGAATGATCCGATGGCGCCATATCGCATGAAAAGGAGCGACAAAAAAAGCGGCCATGTCTGACGAGGAGGGCATGTAACTAGAACTCTGTAGCGCAAAAGGCGCAAACGCCCATTGGAGGCAGCGTGAGATTGCGTGCATACCTACACGTTGGGTGGGAGCATCGCAATAAAAGATCGGTCAGCGAGGCCGAGAACAGATATCCCATTGAAATATAATAATTTATTAGCATCAAGACAGCCAATTGGGGGGCCCCGGCCTTCTTGCCACGCGGTACGACGTGGGTGCCCGCCACCTGCGTGGCGGGGCTGGCGATCCGCAAAATGCAACCTGACAAGAACCGGTTGAGTCGATAAGTTCGTCGTAGCTGCCGGCCTGCTGTCGCCTTCGGGGGAGAAATACCCATGGCGAAGGACGCAAGTCAGACTCCTACGCCAAACCGCTGCCCCCAGATGCCGAGATTGACGATTCTCCACAGCGAGAAATCCAATGGCGTGTGGCCATCCAGCATCCGGGCGGCATTCCGGCGAACAGCTTGAGCATTGAGCAAAGTTGGGTACAGCGACAGTGTCTTTTCAATACCGTCCATTGCCTGCCGCTTGAGCGGGCCGCGGAACCAGGCCTGCTCGGGCGTGGCAAAACCGAGCTTGTCACGTCGATCGATCACGATATCAGGCATGATGCCCTTCATTGCCTGCCGCAATACTGTCTTTGTACTTGCACCCTCGATCTTGTGGCAGTTGCCGAGCGCAAGCGAAAACTCGACCAGCGGATGGTCCAGGAACGGCACGCGCGCCTCGATCGAATGCGCCATGGAATTGCGGTCTTCCCAATGCAGGAGCATGGGAAGGTTCGTGGCATAGGTCAGCCCGAGACAAAGCGAGCGAATGTCGACCATCGGCTCTAGACCGGCCCGGATCCGTGCCTCCTGCGCGGCGGTCAGCCGGTTCCCCTTCGACCGGATGACCTCGGTATCGAGCCAACCACCCTGCTTGATCTGATGATAAGCGTTGCGCAAGCGGACGGTTACAGGCTCAGGCGCTAGAGCCAGCGCCGCCATGAACAGCTGCCCCAGCATCGGCGCCCCTAGCTCACGCTTGCGCGCCAACACAGTCGCGATCGCGGCATCGATCTTGCCGCCCCGCAGCATCCCGGCAATGCGATAGGCGAAAGCCGTGTGATATCCGGCGAGCTGCTCGTCGGCGCCCTGTCCATCCAGCATCACTTTGACGCCAACACGCCTCGCCTCCTCGAAGACGCACCATTGTGCGAAGATCGAGGAGGAGCCGAAAGGCTCGTCCTGGTGCCAGGTGATGTCGGCGGCGCGTTGGAATACGTCCTCCGGTTGCGGGAAGATGAAATGCGGTTCGGTATGCGCATGAGCGACGACCGCATCCATGAAGGGCTTCTCGTCGACGCTCTTCTCGGCATAGCAGGCCGAGATAGTGTTAACCCTCGACCCGCCGGCGCCGGAGTCCATCATCTGGGCCATCAGGCTGACGATAGCGGATGAATCGAGCCCGCCCGACAGGCACGAACCGACCGGCACGTCCGAACGTAGATGCAGGCGGACCGACTCCGTCAGAAGATCGCGGAAACGAGCCGCTGCCTCATCTCCGGATAGAGAAACCTCGCCGACCACGGCCGGATACCAGCGGCGCGGTTGCACCTGGAGGGCAACGTCGCTGCTCGCATCGACGGTGACGCTCTCGCCGCCACGTAGCTGGAACACGCCCTCGAACATGGTCTCAGCGGTGTGGTCGGAGATGCCGGAGGCCAGGAAATCATGAACTCGGGCGACATTCATGCGACCTGAAACGCCGGGCAGGCCCAGTAGCTGCTTGATCTCGGAGCCGAAAGCCACGCCGCGCGGATTCGTCACGATATAGAGCGGCTTGATGCCGTAGCGGTCCCGAGCGGCGAAGAGCTTCTTGTCGCGATCGTCCCAGATCAGGAAGGCGAACATGCCGCGCAGCCGCGGCAACATATCCTCGCCCCAGAGCATATAGGCGCGAAGCAGCACCTCGGAATCCGATTCCGAGACGAAGACCTCACCCTTGGCCCGCATCTCCTCGCGCAGCTCGATATAGTTGTAGATCTCGCCGTTGAAGACGAGCTGATATCGGCCCGAAGCATCACCCATCGGCTGCAGGCCGGCATCCGAAACATCGATGATGGCGAGCCTGCGGTGGCCGAGCGCCACCGGGCCTTTCGGACTGGCATAGACCTCCCAGCCGCGACCATCGGGACCGCGATGCGCGACAATATCGATCCGTTGCGGGTCGGGCTCGAAGCCGATCGACCCAAAAATGCCGCACATCCCGTAGCCTCATCAAAGCGGATCGGCCCCGCCAAACGTACGGCCGGAGCGCCCCGCGTGGCTTATAGTGATCAGAATTCCATCGGTCGAGAGTGCGACAATGTACGCACGGACGACCGCCGCACCTAAAAAGGCACGAGCCGGTTTGGAACTTCGTCGCATTGCGGCCAATCGATCCCGCGCCTATGCCACAGTACCAGTTCGGACGGATCGCTATCCGCCATTTGACGGGAACCGCCATGCCCGACCCCGCCTCCTCCGACCGCCGCCTGATCGGCAGCTTCGACCATGTCGTGATCGGGGCGGGTTCCGCCGGCTGCGTCGTCGCCAACCGACTGGCGGCCGATCCGGAGACCAAGACCCTGGTGCTCGAAGCCGGCGGCCTGGACGACTGGATCTGGTTCCACATCCCGGTCGGCTATCTCTTCGCGATCGGCAATCCCCGCGCCGACTGGCTGTTCCAGACCGAGCCGCAGGCCGGCCTCGGCGGGCGGGCGCTGGCCTATCCGCGCGGCAAGGTGGTCGGCGGCTCCTCCGCGATCAACGCCATGGTCTATATGCGTGGCCAGGCCGCCGATTACGACGGCTGGCGCCAGCGCGGCCTCGCCGGCTGGGGCTGGGACGACGTGCTGCCCTATTTCCTTGCGCATGAAGACCATATCGCGCCGCCGCCCGGCGGGCTGCACAAGGCCGGCGGGGAATGGCGCGTCGAGCATCCGCGCGTGCGCTGGGCGATCCTCGATGCCATCCGCGACGCGGCCGAAGCCGCCGGCATCGTCAAGATCCCGGATTTCAACACCGGCGACAATGAAGGCTCCTCCTATTTCCAGGTGAACCAGCGGCGCGGACGGCGGCTCAGCGCCTATCGCGCCTTCCTGAAGCCGCTACTCGAGCAGAAGGAGCGCCATAACCTCCGACTTGAGACCCGTGTCCATGTCGAGCGCATCGTCTTCGAGGGCGGCCGGGCCAAGGCGGTCGAATTCACCCATGGGCTGGGCACGGCGAGCGAGGAGAAGCTCCGGGTCGAGGTCAATGGCGAGGTCGTGCTCTGCGCCGGCGCCGTCGCCTCTCCGCTCCTGCTCGAACGCTCCGGCATCGGCGGCGGCGCGCGATTGCAGAACCTCGGCATCGAGACGCTGGTCGATGCACCCGGCGTCGGCGAGAACCTGCAGGACCATCTCCAGATCCGGCCGGTCTACAAGGTCCAAGGCGTCAAGACGCTGAACAGCGATTATGCCAGGCTCTGGCGCCGGCCGCTGATGGCACTGGAATGGGCGGCTTTGCGCACCGGCCCGCTCACCATGGCCCCGTCGCAGGTCGGCGCCTTCGCGAAGTCTTCGCCGCAATACGCGACGGCGAACCTGCAATATCATTTCCAGCCGCTCTCGCTCGACAGCTGGGGTTCAGGGCTCCACCCGTTCGACGCCTTCACGGCCAGCGTCTGCAATCTCAGGCCGACCAGCCGCGGCAGCGTGCATCTGCGCTCGGCCGATCCACGCGATGCTCCGGTGATCTCGCCGAACTATTTCGACACCGAGGAGGACCGGCAGGTCGCGGTCGACGCGATGAAGCTGACGCGCCGCATTGTGGCGCAGACGCCGCTCGCCCGCTTCCGGCCCGAGGAATACATGCCGGGTGAAGCGGTCCAGTCGGACGACGCCTTGCTCGACGCCGCCGCTAAGCTCGGGACAACGATCTTCCATCCGGTCGGCACGGCGCGGATGGGCAGCAACGATGATCCGGGCGCAGTTCTCGACGAGCGGCTGCGCGTGCGCGGTGTTTCGGGCCTGCGCGTCATCGACGCTTCGGTGATGCCGGCGATCACATCCGGCAACACCGCCAATCCGACGATGATGATCGCCGAGAAGGGCGTAGCGATGCTCAAGGAAGACGCACGCCGGTAGGGGTTGTCGCGCCGGGCGGCATGGAATTGCCGCAAATCCCGGCCTATGAATCGGTTGCGATGACCGAAGATCTTCCGCCCCCATCAGCACCGGAGCGTGGCCCGCTCACACGTGGCTTGCTCGCGGTCCTGCGCGCCGTCATCACCGTCTTCGTCGTCCTCGACGAGCTCTTGCGGCCGCTCTACCGGCCGCTGCTGCGCCGGCTCGCGGAATTGCGCGTCATGCGCCGGCTCGAGGAGAGCGTCGCCGCCCTGCCGCCGCTGCTCGTCCTGCTGGCGCTGGCGGTCCCCTTCGCCATTGCCGAGCCGCTGAAGCTCTTCGGCCTCGTGCTGTTTGCGCGCGGGCAGTTCTGGCCCGGGCTGGTGGTCACCGCCTTCGCGCATCTGATGAGCTTCGTCTTCGTCGAGCGCATCTATCATGCCGGCCGCGAGAAACTGCTGCGCTATCGCTGGTTCGCCTGGATCATGGGACAGGTGGTGCGCGTGCGCGACAGCGTGCTTGCCCGGGTCAGGGCCACGGCTGCCTATGGCCTGGCGATGCGGACACGCGATGCCGTGCGCCACTGGTGGCGCACGATGCTGGCCTAAGTCCTTTTTGCCGCATTTTCTTCACGCGAACCGGTGTCCACTTCGCTCGAAAATGCGCTAGCGGCTGCGCGCCAGCAGGAAAAGCGCGCCGGCGGCGAACGCCGAGAAGGCGATCAGCAGCAGCGTCGAGAGCATGACGCCGCCGCGCTCCAGCGAGACGGCGAAGACGAGCGGCGCCGCCGCCTTGATGACGAGCCCCGGCGCCGAGAGCTTGCCCATGGTCGCACCGAAACCGACGGGGCCGAAGAGCTGGAGCGGCACGGTGCCGCGCACGATCGAGCTCAGCCCCATGCTGATGCCGAAGGCGATGGCGAAGAGCCCGGCGACGACCGGGAGCGAACCGCCGACAAGGAGCAGAGCGAGACCGAGCGGCATCAGACAGCCTGAGACCCAGGCCGTCGTGACTGGCGAGACGGCGCGGCCGAACAGCATCTCGACAAGGCGACCTGCGACCTGCGACGGCCCGAGCATCGCGCCAATGCCGACCGCGACGGCCGCGCTGAGCCCGAAGCCCTGGAGCAGCGCGAGCATATGCACCGCCATAGCCGAGACGACGAAGCCCTGGAGCGAGAAGGCCAGCGCCAGCAGCAGGAAGGCGCGGCGGCGCGCATCGTCATGGAGATAAGCCAGCTCCGGCTCCTGCGGGGCTGGCGTGGCCGCATCCACGGCCTGCGCGACGACCGGCCGCTTCACCCGCCCGGGCAGGAAAAACAGGTGCAGGGGCAGGCAGACCAGGAACTGCGAGAGGCCGTAGAGCCGGTAGACGCCGCGCCAGTCGAACATCCCGAGCAGGCTCGAGGTCAGCGGCCAGAACAGGGTCGAGGCGAAGCCGCCGATCAGGGTGAGCTGGCTGATGGCGCGGCGCGCCTGGCTGCCGCGCGCCTGCGTCAGCGCAGCGAAAGCGGCGTCGTAGAACACAGCGGTGGTCACCGCCTGCAGGGCGACCATCGCAAGCGTGTAGCTGACGATGCCGCGCGCCTCGGCCAAGGCGAAGAGCGAGAGGCCGGCCAGCGCGGAGCCGATCGTCATCACCAGCCGCGTGCCGTAGCGGTCGATCAGGCCGCCGGTGACGGGCGCGACCGCGCCACCCAGCAAAAGGCCGATCGCGAAACCGCCGAAGGTCCATTCCGGCGCCCAGCCGAAATCGCGGGTCATGCGCGGCGCCAGCACGGTGAAGGCATAGAACAGCGTGCCGTAGCCGAAGACCTGCGTCACGCCGAGCGCCGGGATCAGCGAGGGGCCGCCCGGCCGGAAGACTCTTAGCGAAGTCATGGCCGCGACCCGTTCCGCTCAGACGATCTGGTTGCGCAGGTTCGCTTCGCCGCGTTCGAGGCGACCCAGATTGTCGAGGAGAAGGTCGATCACATTGCCCTCGTAGGCGCGGGTCTCGCCGGCACTATGCGGGGTAACGATGACCTGCGGCATGCGCCAGAAGGGCGAGACCGGCGGCAGCGGCTCCTCATGGAAACAGTCGAGCCCGGCACCGGCGATGCCGCTGTTGCCGAGCGCGTCGAGCAAGGCCATCTCGTCGACGACGCGGCCGCGCGCGACATTGATCAGAAAAGCGCTCGGCTTCATCGCGCCGAGGATGCGGGCATCGATCAGCCCCTCCGTCTCTGGCGTCAGCGGGCAGGTCAGCGCGACGAAATCGGCCTGTGCCACCGCTTCCGCGAGCTTGCTCGGATGGATGACGGCCTCGACATGCGGTTGCGCCTCGGCGCTGCGGCGCACGCCGATGACGCGCATGTCGAAGGCCGCCGCCAATTTCGCCAGCCGCAGGCCGATGCGGCCGAGCCCGACGATAACCAGCGTCTTGCCGCCGAGTTCGTCCTCGCGCAGCGCCCTGTCGCCGATCATCGGGCGCCAGAACTGCTTCGCCTGGTTGTCCCGGGCGAAATGGATCTGGCGGGTCAGCGCCAGGATCAGCGACATCGCATGCTCGGCGACGGCCCGCTCATTACTGCCCTGGGCGCTGGCGAGGCGGATGCCGGCGGCGCCGATCGCCGGTTTGTCGAACTGGTCGGTGCCGGCGCTGATCGACTGGATGAAACGCAGCTTCGGCAATCGCGGCAGCAGGTCGTTGCGCCAGAGCCCGGAGACGACGAGCACATCGGCTTCCGGCGCCCGCTCGCGCAGATCGTCGAGGCTGTTGACCTCGAAGCTTTTCGCGGCGCGGCCGCGCGTCAGGAACTCGTCCCGAAGCTGATAGGCGGCATGGGCGAAGCCGATCGTCAGTTCGCCTTCCGGCGGCAGGAATGCCATGCGTTGTCTCTCCCCGATTCCTTTTCGATGGACGTTAGCGGGCGCGCCCGCTCCTGTCCCCGCACTGGCCGCATGCAAGCTTCACGCTGATGGCGATGCTCAGGGAACATCGACGCTGAGCGCCGCGTGCAGGCGCGACCAGGAAAGCTCGTCGCCCGGCAGGCCGAAACGCAGGCGATCTGGCGCATTCTGGAAGCGGCGAACATAGATGCCGTGCCGGCCGAGGCGGGCGAAGAGCGCCGCCGCTTTCGGCGTTTCGAGGAGGCGGAACAGGGTGGTTCCTCCGATGACGCGCCCATGCGGCGCCAGCAGGGCATCGAGACGCGCGGCATCCTGCGCCCGTTCCCGGCCGGTCCCGGCGAGCCAATCGGCATCGGACAGCGCCTGTGCGCCGACATGGAGCGCCGGGCCGGCAACCGACCAGGGACCGAGCGCCGCCTTGAGCTTTGCCATTGGCTCAGGAGCACCGATGGCGAAGCCGAGCCGCAGGCCCGCAAGACCATAGGTCTTGCCGAAGGAGCGCAGCACGATCGCCCCTGCCGGAAGATCGGGGACGATGCTGGTTTCGGGCGTGAAATCGGCGAAGGCTTCGTCGACGACGAGGAGGCCGCTGTGGGTGGCGCAATGCGCGGCCAGGCTCGTCAGTTCAGCTTGCGACAGCACGCGCCCATCGGGATTATTGGGGTTGACCACGACAATGGTCACAGCCGCCTCGGCAGGCGCCGCAGTTTCGCTGACTGCGTACCCCGCCTTGCGCCAGGCATGACCGTGCTCGGCATAGGTCGGGCCGAGGATCACGACCGGACCGGAGGGCGCCAGCCGCGGCAGCAATTCGATCAGGATCTGCGTCCCGGGCGCCGCCACGATGTCTGCGTGAGCCGGAACGCGATAGGCCTCGCGGGCAGCCGCAATCAACGCCGCCTCGTCATCGGCGCCGGGTAGGCGCGTCCAGAGGCTTAACGGCAGCGCCGGAAGCGGATAGGGGATCGGATTGATCCCGGCGGAGAGATCGACCCAAGGCTCAGGCGCTTCCGGAAAGAGCGCGCGGGCCGTGGCGAGATCGCCGCCATGCCAGATACCGTCCTCAGCCACGATCCTGCCCGCGCTCCTGCATGAACCTCTCCGCCAGCCTGCCGCTGCTCGTGCTCGCGCTGACCATCGAGGCGGCGTTCGGCTATCCCCAGCGCTTCTATGCCGCAATCGGCCATCCCGTCACCTGGATCGGGAGGCTGATCGGAATGCTCGATCGCGAGTTGAACCGGGAGGCCGCCACCTTCGCCCTGCGCAAGGCCATGGGCGTGCTGGCACTGGCGCTGCTCCTCGCCGTCACTATCGCCCTGTCCGCCCTGATCCGGCGGCTGTGTCTTTCCGTCGGGCCGCTCGGCCTGATCCCGCTCGCACTCGTCGCCTCGACCCTGATCGCGCAGCGGAGCCTCTACGAGCATGTCGCCCGCGTCGCCGAGGGGCTGGAGCGGGAGGGGCTGGAAGGCGGGCGTCGTGCCGTCTCGATGATCGTCGGGCGCAATCCGCAGACGCTGGACGAGGCCGGCGTGTCGCGTGCGGCGATCGAAAGCCTCGCCGAGAATTTCTCGGACGGCATCACCGCGCCAGCCTTTTGGCTAGGTGTTGGCGGTTTGCCGGGCATCGCCACCTACAAGGCAATCAACACGGCCGATTCGATGATTGGCCACCGCACGCCGCGCCATCTCGCCTTCGGCTGGGCGGCGGCGCGGCTCGACGATCTCGTCAACCTGCCGGCATCGCGACTGACGGCGCTGCTGCTGATGGTTTCGGCGGCGCTCGATCCGGCGGCGGATGCGGGCGGCGCCTGGCGCGCGGTGCGGCGCGATGCCGGCAAGCACGGTTCGCCCAATGCCGGCTGGCCTGAAGCCGCGATGGCGGGCGCGCTGGGCCTCAGGCTCGCCGGGCCACGCGTCTATGGCGAGACCCGCGTCGACGACCATTGGATGGGCGATGGCCGGGCCGAGGCCAATGCGACCGATATCAGGCGGGCGCTCGCGCTCTACAAGCGCTCCTGCGGCCTGCTCTGGGCGCTGGCGGCGCTGTTCGCGGCCTTGACGCTGCTCTGAAGCTCAGTTCGGCACCGGCACGGCCCGCCGCGCGATCGCCTGCAGATCGGCGCCCAGCGGCAGCGAGCCGAAATGACCGGACCAGCCGCCGGCCAATCGCGAAGCGACATAGGCGTCGGCAACCGCATGCGGCGCGTGACGGATCAGCAGCGAGGCCGAGAGCCCGAGCGCCATGCGCTCGACGAAGCGCCGCGCCAGATGCTCATGGCGGAGCACATCGACGAGGTCGGTTTCCAGTTCGGCGATAAACGCGTCGTAGCGTGGGTCGTTGCCACGCGCGGCGCGCAACTCGTCGAGCAAAGCCGGCACGCAATCCGGATAGCGGCGGATCGAGCGGAGCACATCGAGGCAGACGACATTGCCCGTGCCCTCCCAGATGCCGTTGAGCGGCGCCTCGCGATAGAGCCGCGCCATCAGATGGTCCTCGATGAAGCCGTTGCCGCCATGGCATTCGAGCGCCTCCACCACGACCGGCGTAGCGCGCTTGCAGTTCCAGTATTTGGCGATCGGCGCGCCGATGCGGCCGATCAGCTTCTCGGCCTCGCTGTCGCCCTCGCGGTCGAGCGCGTGAACGAAGCGGAAGGCGAGCCAGGCGGAGGCCTCGGCCTCCAAGGCGAGGTCGGCGATGACGTTCGTCATGATCGGCTGGTCGATCAGCGCCTTCTGGAAGGCGCGGCGATGGGCGGTGTGATGCGCGGCTTGCGCCACCGCATGGCGCATCAGCCCGGCCGAGCCGACGGCGAAATCGAGCCGCGTATAGTGGTTCATCTCCAGCCCGGCGCGGATGCCGTGGCCGGGCTCCCCGATCAGGTGGGCGATCACGCCGCGGAATTCGACCTCGGACGAGGCATTCGACTTGTTGCCGCACTTGTCCTTCAGCCGCTGGATCTGCAGGCGATTGCGCGACCCGTCCGGCAGCCAGCCCGGCACAACGAAGCAGGAGACGCCCTCCTCCGTGCGTGCCAGCGTCAGGAACACGTCGGAATGCGGGACGGAGAAGAACCATTTATGGCCGGTGAGGGAATAGGTGCCGTCGGCATTGCGGGTCGCCACCGTCTGGGTCTGGCGCAGGTCCGAGCCGCCCTGCTTCTCGGTCATCGCCATGCCGACCGTGCCGCCGCGCTTCTGCGCTGCCGGCAAGGGGCGACCGTCGTAATCGGAGGAGGTGATCAAACGACCGAACTCGGCCCAGCGCGCGGGATCGCGCTGCACGACGGGGATCGCCGAATAGGTCATGCCGAGCGGGCAGCAGATGCCGTTCTCGCCCTGGTTCCAGAGATAGGAAACCGCCGCCCGCGCCGCCTGTGCGCCGGCTCGTGGCTTGGTCCAGCACAGCGAATGGAACTCGTCGCGCATCGCGAGCCCCATCAATTCGTGCCAGGCGGGATGGAACTCGATCTGGTCGACGCGCCGGCCCCAGCGGTCATGCGTGCGCAACTCCGGCAGGTTGCGATTGGCCTGCCGCGCCAGATCCTGCACCGCTTGCGAGCCGACATGACCGCCGACCACGCTCGCCTGCTCGCGGAACCAGCCGGCGCCGAAAGCGTCGAGGATCGGCCCGAGCGCCGGATCGGCCGCGAAGGCGTCGTAGTCCGCCAGCGCCGGGGCCTGATTCAGCACCTCATGCGTGTCGTAGCCGTAAGCGTCGAGCGTGGTCATGCGGCCTGTCCTTCTCGGGAAATCAACGCGGCGAGGGAGAGATCGGCGAGAGCCGCAGCGATCTCGCGGCCGCGCTCGGGCGTGATCGGACGGTCCGGCGAGAGCGGACCGATCAGCGCCTCCATGAAGCCGCCGACGATCATCGCGGCGGCGGCATCGGGATCGACGGGCCGAAAGGCGCCCTGCCCTTCGCCCTCGACGACGAGCGCGCGAAAAATGCCGGCGATCTCGCGCCGGTAGTCGAGCCGCGTCGCATCGACGGCCGGATCGGCGGGCTCGGCGATCATCGACCAGGCAAGGCGGCGATTGGCGAAGGCGCGCCGGGCGAAGGCCTCGACGGCGGCGGTCAGGCGTTCAGAAACCGGTGAATCGCTCGCGGCGATCTCGCGCAGCACGGCAAGCTCGCGCGAGGATACGGCGGCGACGATCTCGGCCATCAGCTCGGCCTTGGAGGCGAAATAGGAATAGACGCTGCCGGTAGAGACGCCGCTGGCGGAGGCCACCGCGGCGATCGAGGTTTCCTGGAAACCGACCTCCGAGACGATGCCGCGGGCGGCAGCGAGGATGGCTTCCCGCTTCCCGGCCTTGCGCGGTTGTTTCGGTGTCCGTTCAGGCATGCGTACCCTCAAATTGAATTTGAATTCAGATTCAATTTGAGGGCAAGCCCGATCGGCGTCAAGTGGGGATGAGGGCGCCCGGAAGGGCCGGCGGCAAAGACGGTCATGCACCTTTCCCGCCAGGAAGGAGTCCGTCGTCATTGCGAGGAGCGCGAGCTCCGAAGCAATCCAGGGGGACTGGGTGAGAGGGTCGGCCCAGCCCCCTGGATTGCTTCGCTGCGCTCGCAATGACGGGATCGGCGGCCGGCACGAAGACAACTATCCTAGAACTCGATGCCCTCCTGCGCCTTCACGCCGGCAGCAAAATGATGCTTCACCAGCGTCATCTCGGTGACGAGATCGGCTACCTCGATCAGCTCCGGCTTGGCGTTGCGGCCGGTGACGACGATGTGCAGGTCCGGCCGGCGGGCCGCCAGCGTCGTCACGACCTCGGCCAGCGGCAGATAGTCGTAGCGCAGGGCGATGTTGAGCTCGTCGAGCACCAGCAGCCTGATGTCGGGATCGGCCATCAACTCCTTCGCCTTGGCGAAGGCGCGCTCGGCGGCGGCGATGTCGCGGGCCTTGTCCTGCGTCTCCCAGGTGAAGCCCTCGCCCATGCTGTGCCAGCTCACTTGATCGCCGAAGGCCTCCAGCGCCTTGCGCTCGCCGGTCGACCAGGCACCCTTGATGAACTGCACCACACCGATCCGCCAGCCATGGCCGAGCGCCCGCAGGATCAGGCCGAAAGCCGCCGTCGATTTGCCCTTGCCGGGGCCGGTATTGACGATCAGCAGCCCCTTCTCGAGCGTCTTGGAGGCGACCTCGGCGTCCTGTACCGCCTTGCGCTTCTCCATCTTCGCCTTGTGGCGGGCGGCGTCCTCGGTATCCGTCATCATTTCACTCGCATCGGCAATCCGGCGACCATGAAGACCACGCTGGCCGCCCGCGCCGCAAGCGCCTGATGCAGGCGCCCGGCCTCGTCGCGAAAGCGGCGGGCGAGCGCGTTCTCCGGCACGATGCCGAGCCCGACCTCGTTGCCGACCAGGACGAGCGGGGCGGAAACGTGCTCGCAAGCGGCGATCAGAACTTCGCGCGCAGCGGCCGTGTCGCGCTCCGCAAGGATGAGGTTGGTCAGCCAGAGCGTCAGGCAATCGACCAGAACCGGCCGGCCCGCCGGCTGGGCGGCGATCGCCTCGGCTAGGTCGAGCGGCGCATCGACCGTCTGCCAGCCGGCCGGGCGGCGGGCGCGATGCTCGGCGATCCGCGCGCGCATCTCGTCGTCATAAGCTTGGGCGGTGGCGATATAGCTCCAGGGCGCTGGACAGGCCTCGATCAGCGCCTCGGCATGGCGGCTCTTGCCGGAGCGGGCACCGCCAAGGACGAGGGTGAGGTGGGAAATTTCGTTCGGCATCGTGGAAGCAGGGTTCAAAGGACCATCCTGCATTGCACAGCGGCACGGCGAAGGCTAATGATCGTCGCTGACGGTGCCTCCGCGAGGAGGTGAAAAGGGAACGCGGTGCGAGACCGCGGCTGCCCCCGCAACTGTAAGCGGATGTCCTTCGCCATCGGCCACTGGAGCGCTCGCTCCGGGAAGGCGGCGAGGGACGCGAAGTCCGTGAGCCAGGAGACCTGCCGTCAACCCGCAGAGATCCAACCGGCTGCCGGCGGGGCGGCCACGGAGAACGCATATGAACACCGTTTCGGTTTCCACCCCCACACTCAGCGTTTCGGAACGCGTCAAGGCGGTTGCAGCCGCGCTCGTGATCGGCGTCGCGCTGATCTACACGACCGGCTTCGCGGCCTCGACCAATGTCCACAACGCCGCGCACGACACCCGTCACGGCCTCGCCTTTCCCTGCCACTGAGGGAAAGCATCCATGATCACGCGTGTTCTCACGGTCAGCATCCTGGCCGGGCTTCTGGCTGGCTTGATCGTCGCCGCCCTGCAGCATGTCACCACCACCCCGCTGATCCTCAAGGCCGAGACCTATGAGGCGGCGCTGGCGCTGAAAGCGCCGACGCTCGCCGCTTTCGACGGCGAGGCGAAGATCATCCTCGCGCACGGCCCGGCCGGCGACGCCCCCGGCCACGACCATGCCGAATGGAAGCCGCAGGACGGCTTCCAGCGCACCCTCTTCACCGGTGCGGTGACGATCGCGACCGCGATCGGCTTCGCGGCGCTGCTGCTCGCGGGCATGATCGCGGCGGGCGACAGCATCGACCAGCGCAGCGCGCTCGTCTGGGGCGCCTGTGGCTTCCTGGCGTTGGGGCTCGCGCCGGCGATGGGGCTGGCGCCGGAACTGCCGGGGGCAGCCTCAGCCGCGCTGGAGCAACGCCAGCTCTGGTGGCTCTGGACCGCCATCGCCACTGCGGCCGGGCTGTTCCTGTTCCTGCGCTTCGATCAGCCCTGGCTGAAGCTCGTCGCCGTAGTCTTGATCCTGCTCCCGCACGTCGTCGGCGCGCCGCATCCGGCCGCGCCGGAGAGCAAGGTTCCGGCCGAGGTCGCCGCCCATTTCGCGTCGCTCTCGCTCGGCATCCAGGCCGCACTCTGGCTCGTCACCGCCTTCATGGTCGGCGTGCTCTGGCCACGGGCGACCCGCCGGGCCGCCGAAGCCTGAAGGCAAACCAATGTCCGAGGGTGACCTCACGATCCATGTCTGCACGGCCTGCCGCCGCGCCCGCGCCGACCTCCCGGAAGGCTATGACCAGCCGGGTCTGGCACTGGCCGAGCGCCTCGCCGCACAGCTTAAAGCCAAGGGCAGCACGATCCCCGTGCTGCCCGTCGAGTGCCTCTGCGTCTGCAAGCGGCCCTGCACCATCGCGCTCAGCGCCGATGGCAAATGGACCTATCTGATCGGCGATCTCGACACCGATACCCATCTCGACGAAATCGTCGGCGCGGCGGAGGCCTATGCCGCCAGCGCCAATGGCATCGTTCCCTGGAAAGAGCGGCCGCAGTCCTTCCGCAAGGGCGTGGTCGCACGCGTGCCGCCTCTGCCGGCGCGCCAGCAAGGATGACATCATGAACGCTCCGCAGGCCGCCAATCTCGGCAAAACTCCCTGCACCATCATCACCGGCTTCCTCGGCGCCGGTAAGACGACGCTGGTGCGCCATCTCCTGGAGAATGCGCAGGGCAAGAAGCTCGCCGTGCTCGTCAACGAATTCGGCGATCTCGGCTTCGACGGCGAATTCCTCAAGGGCTGCGGCATCGCCGGCTGCAGCGATGAGGACGTGGTCGAATTGCCGAACGGCTGCATCTGCTGCACCGTCGCCGACGATTTCGTGCCGGCGCTGGAAAAGCTCCTGAACCGGCCGAACCCGCCCGAGCACATCCTGATCGAGACCTCCGGCCTCGCCTTGCCGAAGCCGCTCGTCACCGCCTTCAACTGGCCGGCCATCCGCTCGCGCGTCACCGTCGACGGCGTCATCGCCGTGGTCGATGGCCCGGCGGTGGCCGAGGGCCAGTTCGCGGATGATCCGGAGGCGCTCGCGGCGCAGAAGGCGGCCGACGCCTCGGTCGATCACGACAACCCGCTGGAAGAGGTGTTCGAGGACCAGATCCTCTGCGCCGACCTGATCCTGCTCAACAAGAGCGATCTCGTCGACGAAGCCGGCCGCGCGCGGGTCAAGGCCGAGATCGCCGAGCATCTGCCGAAGGCGATCAAGATCGTCGAGACCGCCCATGGCAAGGTCGAGCCGGCGCTGATCGTCGGCCTCGGCGCTGCCGCCGAAAGCGACCTCGCCGCGCGCCCTTCGCATCATGGTGAGGGCGAGCATGATCACGACCATGACGATTTCGACTCGGTTGCCCTGCCGCTGCCGGCCGGCTTGTCGCCGGAAGAGCTGACGGCGCGCGTCGCCAAGGCCGCCGAGGCCGAGGGCGTGCTGCGGCTCAAGGGTTTTTCCGCCGTGCCGGGCAAGCCGATGCGGCTCGTCGTGCAGGGCGTCGGCCGGCGCATCGGTCATCATTTCGACCGGGCCTGGGGTGCGAGCGAGCCGCGCGACGGCCGCCTCACCGTGATCGGGCTCAAGGGCTTCGATCTCAAGGCCGTGGAAGCGGCGCTCGCGGGGGCGTAACATCTGCCGATGCACCTCCTCCCGACCAGCGAGATCAGGCTCGACGACGGCGCGGACGCCGTCGATCTCGCCCTGCCGCCGGGAGATGTGCTCGTTCTGTCCTTCACCGACAGCGACCTCTCGGCGCTGGCGGCAGGTGACGGCAACCTGTCGGTGCGGCTCGCGCCGCTCCGACGCCTGAAGCATCCCCTCTCGGTCGATTTCCTGATCGAGAAGACGGTTGCGCAATGCCGCTTCGTGCTGGTGCGTTGCCTCGGCGGGCTCGATTACTGGCGCTACGGCATCGAGCAGCTCGGCGCGGCTTGCCGCGAGCGCGGCATTCCGCTCGCGATCCTGCCCGGCGACGAGCGCGACGACCCGCGGCTGGGCGAGCATGCGACGGTGCCGGCGGGTTTCGCAGCCGAACTGCTGGCCTATTTTCAGGCAGGCGGCGGCGCCGCGAACATGCGGCGGCTGCTCGGGCAGATCGGGCGATACCTGGCCGCGTCGCACGACGCTCAGGACCTCGCTCCGCTCACGCTGCCCTCCTTCTTCGCGCTCAGCCGCAACGGCACGCCCCTGCCCTGGCGCGAGGCGCTCGCCGCCCTTTCCGCCGGCAAGCCGCTCGTCCCAGTCCTGCAATATCGCTCCGGCGTCGCGGCCGGCGATACCGCCATGGGCGAGGCGGTCGCCGCCGCCCTCGCCGCCCGCGATCTCGCCCCCCTCCCGCTCGCGCTGACCAGCCTGAAAGACCCGTCGGCCACGGCCGAACTCGCGGCGCTGATCGCAATACGCAAGCCGGCTCTGATCGTCACCACCACCGCCTTTTCCGCGCGTGGAGGTGACGATTTCGTCCTCGACGGCGCCGATTGCCCGATTTTGCAAGCCGTGCCGGTCGGCAGCCCGCGCGAAGCCTGGGACGCCTCGCCGCGCGGGCTTTCCGCCGCCGATCTCGCCATGCAGGTGGCACTCCCCGAATTCGACGGACGCATCGGCGCCGTGCCGGTCGCCTTCAAGGCCGAGGAGACCGACCCGGCGACCGGCCTGTCCATCCGCCGGCTCGTACCGGATGCCGACGGCATCGCGGCACTGGCCGATCTGGCTAATGGCTGGATCGCGCTGGCCCGGAAACCCGTCGCCGAACGCCGGCTCGCGCTGGTGATGTCGGATTATCCCGCACGCGGCGGCCGGGCCGGCTTCGCCGTCGGTCTCGACACGCCCGCAAGCGTGATCGCGATCAGGGACTTGCTGGCGGACGCGGGGTATGAGGTTGGCTCGTCCACCAACACCCCCTCGCCGGTCATCCCGGGTGACCAACGGGAGACCCGGGACCCATGCCTGAACCTTTCCGAGCGGCGTTCCGGCGTGGATCCCGGATCGGCGCCGCTGACGCGGCTTGTCCGGGACGACGATGAGGGACTGACAGAGGGGGCCTTGCTGATGGCCTCGCTCACCGCAGGCCCTGCAAGCCTGAGCCTCCCGCTTGCGGCCTATCGCGACTGGCTCGCGACCATCCCCGCCGCAGCGCGCGACGCCCTCGCCGCCAGCCACGACGAGCCCGAGACCGACCCGGCTTGCCGCAATGGCGCCTTCCATTTCCGCGCCGTGCGCTACGGCCACCTCACCGTCGCCTTGCAGCCGCCACGCGACGCCACGCCCGACCGCAAGGCGCGCTATCACGACCCCGACGCCCCGCCTGGCCACGGCTATCTCGCCTTCTATCTCGCGCTCCGCCAATCCGAAGCCATCGATGCCCTGATCCATCTGGGCACACATGGCACGATGGAATGGCTGCCGGGCAAGGCGGTCGCGCTTTCCGCCGCATGCTGGCCACGGCTCGCGGTCGGCGGGCTACCGGTGGTCTACCCTTATGTCGTCGATGACCCCGGCGAGGCCGCGCCGGCCAAGCGCCGTCTTTCGGCTCTCACGCTCGGCCACCTGCCGCCGCCTTTGGCTGAAACGGAAACCGCGGGTGAGACCGGCCTGCTGCGTGACCTCGTCGAGGAATTCTCGCAGGCGCAGGTGCTCGATCCGCGCCGCGCGGATATCGTCGCAGCCGAAATCCGCTCCCGCGCCGAAGCGGCCGGGCTCGCGGCCTCCTGCGGTGTTGCTGATGATACCGAGATGAACGAGGCACTGACGCGGCTCGACGCGCATCTCTGTGACATCGCCGAACTGCCCTTCCGCAACGGTCTGCACATTTTCGGGCAATCCGAGATCGACCCGGGTTCAGCCCGCAACGAACGTGAAAATCTGCTGCGCGCCCTCGACGGCCGCTTCGTCGTGCCCGGCCCCGCCGGCTCACCGCATCGAGGCCGGCCGGACGTGCTGCCCACCGGGCGCAATCTCTCGACGCTCGACCCCAGGGCGATCCCGACACGTGCTGCCACCCGGCTCGGCCTGCTCGCGGCACAGGCGGTGGTCTCGCGCCATCTGCAGGACCATGGCGATTACCCGAGACGGGTCGTCATGGACCTCTGGGCCTCGCCGACGCTCCGCTCGGGTGGCGAGGACATCGCGCATGCGCTCGCGCTGATGGGCGTCGAGCCGCTCTGGGACAACGCCTCGACCCGCGTCACCGGCTTCAGCATCATCCCGCAGCCGAAGCTCGCCTATCCGCGCCTCGACGTGTCCGTGCGCATCTCCGGCACCTTCCGCGATACGTTTCCGGGGCAAATCGCCTTGCTCGACCAGGCAGCACGCGCCGTGGCCGCGCTGGACGAGCCGGATGACTGGAACGAGCCGGCCACAGCTCGCCGTCGCGGCGAGCATGGCGCCCGCATCTTCGGCGCCGCGCCCGGCCGCTATGGCGCCGCGATGGCGGACCGCGTGCTCGACGGCGACTGGGCGCAGCGCGACGAGCTGGGCGCGGCCTATCTCGCCGCCTCGGATCATGCCTATGGCGGACCGGAAGGGGTCGGCACGGCCGATCCCAGCTTTGCCGCGCGCATCAAAACCTCCGACGCCTTCATCCATGTCAGCGACACCGCCGGGCGCGACATCCTCGAAGCCAGTAGCGCCGCGGACGTCATCGGCGGACTTGCGGCAGCGGCGAAGGCGCTCGGCGCCGATCCCGTGCTCTACAGTCTCGACAGCTCGAACCCGGAAACGCCGAAGGCGCGCACGCTGGCGCAGGACATCGCCCGCATCGTCCATGGCCGCCTGACGCATCCGCACTGGATCGCCGCCCAGCTCGCCCATGGCTGGCGCGGGGCGGCGGAACTGGCGGAGGCGGTCGACACGCTTTTCGTCTTCGCGGCGAGCACGGATGCCGTCACCGACGGGCTGTTCGATGCCGTCTTCCAGGCCTATTGCGCCGATCCGCAGGTCTGGGCAGCGCTGGAAGCGGCCAATGCGCCGGCTGCTGCCTCGATCCGTTCGCGATTGGCGGAAGCGGCGCGGCGCGGGCTCTGGAGCAGCCGGCGGAATTCTGTCGGCGCCTTTCTGGCGCGGGAGGCGGCAGAATGAATGCCCTTCCCAAGGAAGCCCTGCGGCGCGGCTGGTGCCCGAGCACGCTCAGGCCGATGGAGACCGGCGACGGCTGGTTGGTGCGGCTGCATCCTCCCGGCGCAAAGCTGACGCCCGCGCAATTGCGGCGGATCGCGGCGCTGGCGGGTGAGCATGGCAACGGGCTGATCGAGATTTCGGCCCGCGCCAACCTGCAGATCCGCGGCGTGACGGCCGAGAGCCATCCGGTGCTGGTCGAGCGCCTGCTGGCAGAGCAGCTCGTCGATGAGCATGAGGGCGACGGCCCCCACCGCGTGACGCTGGTCTCGCCGCTGGCGGGACGGGACCCGGACGGCCTGATCGACGCCGCCACACTGGCCACACAGATCGAGCAGCGCGCCCGGACCGTACCCGGCCTGCCGGCCAAGCTCGGCGTCGTCGTGGACGATGGCGGCGCACAGACCCTCGATGGTTTTGCCAGTGATATCCGGCTGGTTGGGATGGACGCCACGAGCGCAGCCTTGTGCCTCGCCGATCGTCTCTGGCTTGGCCCTATCCCGGTCACAGAAGCCGCGCCAACCGTGGCAGCGATCCTGCGCGACTTTGCAGCGCTGCGAGACGCCGCGCCCGATCAGATCCGCCGCCTGCGCGACCTGTCATCCGAAGCCTTGGCGAGCCTGACCACGCTGCCTGAAGCCACCGCCCCCGCATCGCGCCCGCCGCCACGGCGCGCGGGATTGTTCGCGCTCGAAGGAGATCGGTTCGCAGCGCTTATCGGCCTGCCCTTCGGCCGTTGCGATGCCGCCGTACTGGACCGGCTCGGTGCCGGGGCCGGCTTGGTTTCCGATATCCGGCTTTCGCCCTGGCGCGGGCTCGCCTTCCGCGATCTCGGCCGGACCGAGGCTAAAGCGCTGCTGGCGCTGGCCGACGATCTCGGCCTGATTACACGCGACGACGATCCCCGCCTCTCCGTGCAGGCCTGCGCCGGCAGCCCCGCCTGCTCGCGCGCCGAGGCACCGGCCATGGTCGATGCGGCCGCATTCGCCGAAGCTGCGGCCGGCCTGCTGGCGGCAGGCGCGACGCTCCACGTCTCCGGCTGCATCAAGGCTTGCGCCCATCCGGCGGCTGCCGACCTCACCTTGGTCGGGCGAGGCGGGCACTACGACGTCGTGCCGGGCGGGACGACGCGGGACAAGCCGGTCGCGACGCTTGACCTTTCGGCGCTGCTCACGCGATTGCAGCCCGGACAAGACATTCACGCGCGGCTGGCCAAAGCCCTGCGCACGACGGGATCGCAGGGTTGAACAAGGCATACGACTACATCCAGGACGGCGCGGCGATCTATCAGCGCTCCTTCGCCATCATCCGCGCCGAGGCCGACCTCGCCCGCTTCAGTGGCGCGGCCGAGCGCGTCGTCGTCCGGATGATCCATGCCTGCGGCATGACCGACCTGCCCAAGGATGTCGAAATGTCCGCCGGCTTCGCGGAGGCCGCGCAGGCCGCGCTCAGGACCGGCGCGCCCATCCTCTGCGACGCAAAAATGGTCGCCAATGGTGTGACTCGCACCCGCCTGCCAGCGAACAACGAGATTCTCTGCACACTAGATGATCCGCAGGTTCCGGCGCTGGCCGCGCAAATGGGCACGACGCGCTCCGCCGCCGCGATGGAGCTCTGGAAGCCCCGGCTTGCCGGCGCAGTCGTGGTGATCGGCAATGCCCCGACCTCGCTGTTCCGCCTGCTCGAAATGCTCGATGCCGAAGCGCCGAAGCCCGCCGCCGTGATCGGCATCCCCGTCGGCTTCGTCGGGGCGGCGGAATCCAAGGCGGCACTGGCCAAGGACGGGCGCGTGCCTTTCGTCGTGGTGCATGGACGACGCGGCGGCTCGGCCATGGCGGCAGCCGCCGTCAATGCGCTGGCGCAGGACAAGGAATAGGTGATGAGCGGGACGAACAGGACCCTGCTCTACGGCGTCGGGCTCGGGCCCGGGGCGCCGGACCTGATGACGGTCAGGGCACACGAGATCATCACCACCGCCGACCGTCTCGTGCATTTCTGCAAGCGCGGCCGACGTGGCAACGCCCGCAGCACGGCGGATGCAATCATAGCGCCCGATCCGGCCCGCGAGATCGAACTCGCCTTCCCCGTAACGATCGAAGCCAGCGTCGGCGAGCCGGATTATGACGGGCCGATCGCGGCTTTCTACGAAGAGGCCGCCGAGCGGCTCGCGGCGGAGATGCAGGCCGGGCGAACGCTCGCCGTGCTCTGCGACGGTGATCCCTTCTTCTACGGCTCCTTCATGCATCTGTGGCGGCGGCTCTCGCAGCGCTTCCCGACCGAGGTGGTGCCCGGCGTCACCGGCATGACCGGCGCCTGGGGCGAGGCCGGCGCGCCGATCACTTGGGGCGACGACGTCATGACCGTGCTGCCCGGCACACTACCGGAAGCCGAGCTGACGCGGCGCCTCGCCGATACCGACGCCGCCGTGATCATGAAGCTCGGCCGCAACCTGCCGAAGGTCCGCCGCGCGCTTGTCGCTGCCGGGCTGGAAGGCCGGGCAATCTATGTGGAACGCGCGACCATGGCGCGGCAGGTCGTGGCGCGGCTTGCCGAAAAGACCGACGACGAGGCGCCCTATTTCGCGATGGTGCTGGTGCCCGGAGAAGGGCGGCGCCTGTGACGGGCGCGCTCACCATCGTCGGACTGGGACCCGGCACGGCTGAGTGGATCACGCCTGCCGCGCAGGCCGCACTCGATGCCGCGACCGATATCGTCGGCTACGGCCCCTATGTCGACCGAGTGCCCCAGCGGGCTGGATTGACCAAGCACGCCTCCGACAATCGCGTCGAGGTTGAGCGCGCCTCGCACGCCCTGCAACTGGCGGCGGAAGGCCGGACGGTCGCGGTGGTCTCGGGCGGCGATCCCGGGGTTTTCGCGATGGCGGCGGCGGTGTTCGAGGCGCTGGAGGCCGGACCGGCGGAATGGCGTGCGCTGCCGATCACGGTCGAGCCCGGCATCACCGCGATGCTCGCCGCAGCGGCGCGGGCGGGGGCTCCGCTCGGCGGGGATTTCTGCGCGATCTCGCTTTCCGACAATCTCAAGCCCTGGGAGGTCGTGACGGCACGCCTCGAAGCGGTGCTCGCCGCCGATCTGGTGATCTGCCTCTACAACCCGATCTCGAAGGCGCGGCCCTGGCAGCTCGGCAAGGCTTTGGAACTGGCAGCGCAACAGCGCGACGCGGCGACGCCCGTGCTGTTCGCCCGGGCAGTCGGGCGACCGGACGAAAACCTGCGCATCCTGACGCTGGCGGAAGCGGTTGCAGCCGCGAGCACGGCCGACATGGCGACGCTGGTGATGATCGGCGCTTCGAGCACGCGCCTGATCGCCCGCGAGTGCGCCGCACCTTACGTCTACACGCCGCGTTCGGTGGCGAAGAGCCCTTGCGCCACCAGCCAGGGCAGGACCTGATCGATATGGTCGACGGCCTCGACATCGGGCTTGGGCGGGCGCTCCACCATCACCACCGGCAGGGAGAGCCGGCGCGCCGCCACGAGCTTGCCGACCGTCGCCGGGCCCCCGGAATTCTTGCTGACCAGGATCTCGACGCCCTCGCGGCGCATCAGATCCTCCTCGTCATCGGCGTCGAAGGGGCCGCGCTGCTGGATGACGTCGACATGCGGCACCGGCAAGCGGTCGCCGATCGGCTCGATCGCCCGCACGAGATAGCGATGCTGCGGAGCATCCGCGAAGGCGGGAAGCTCGAGCCGACCAACCGTGAGGAAGACGCGCCGCGGCTCGTCACCCAACGCCTGCGCCGCGGCCTCGATGTCGGGCACGGATTTCCAGCGATCCCCGGCGCGCGGCTTCCAGGATTCGCGCCGGATGGCGAGCAGCGGCACGCCTTCCGCCTTGCAGGCATGCTCGGCATGGAAAGGCATGATCGCGGCGAAGGGATGGGTCGCGTCGACGACGGCGACGATGCCCTCGTCCACGAGATAGCGCCTCAGGCCCTCGACCCCGCCGAAACCGCCGGTGCGAACCGGCAGATTGGTCGGGCGGGGGTCGACGGTGTGGCCCGCCAGCGAGATAATGGCACGGATATCGGGAGCCTGATCAGCCAGGTGCTGGTCAAGCGCAGCAGCTTCGCTCGTTCCGCCAAGGATGAGGACGGTCATGTCGCCAGTTTTGCGTGAATCGGATGTTCTGTCGAGCAGAGAGACGCCCGCGCCCTGGCTCGTGCTGATCGGTCTCGGCGAGGACGGGGCCGTCGGCCTTTGCCGCGAGGCGCTTGCCGCGCTGAACGAGGCCGAGATCGTCTTCGGTGGCGAGCGGCATATCGCGCTGGTCGGCTCCGTGCAGGGCGAGTTGCGGCCCTGGCCACAGCCCTTCCGCAATGCGCTCCCGCAGATTCTGAAAGAACGTGGCCGCAAGGTCTGCGTTCTCGCGACCAGTGACCCGTTCCATTACGGCATCGGCAACAGCATCAGCCGCGCGATCCCCGCCGAGGAGATGCGGATCATCCCGCAGCTCTCCTCCTTCTCGATGGCCTGCACGCGGATGCGCTGGCCGCAGGAGGAATGCGCGCTGGTCTCGCTGCATGGCCGCACGCTCTACCGGATCGTGCCGCATCTCCAGCCCGAGGCGCGCATCCTCGCCCTGTCCTGGGACGAGACGACGCCGCGCGCCGTCGCCGAACTCCTGACCGCGCGCGGCATGGGCGCGAGCCGCATCACGGTGATGGAATCGCTCGGCGGGCCGCAGGAGCGGATCCGTGAGTGTCGCGCCGACGCCTTCGCGCTCGACGATATCGTGCCGCTCAACCTGATCGCCGTCGAGGTCGCTGCCACCCACGATTCCCGCATCCTGCCGCTGGCGCCGGGACTCGACGAGGAGTGGTTCGCCCATGACGGGCAGATCACCAAGTCGGAAATCCGCGCGATCACGATCTCCGCACTCGCCCCGCGCGGCGGCGAGTTGCTCTGGGACGTCGGCGCCGGTTCGGGCTCGGTCTCCGTCGAATGGTGCCAGCGCCATCTGCGCAACCGGGCGATCGCCTTCGAGGCGAAGCCCGAGCGGGCGGAACGGATCAGGCGAAACAAGCTCGAACTGGGCGGGCTTTCCGTTGAGGTCGTCGGTGAGGCTCCTGCCGGTTTCGTCGGGCGCGAGGCGCCGGATGTCGTGTTCATCGGCGGCGGCCTGACCGAGGAAGGCCTGTTCGACGCCGCCTGGGCGGCGCTGAAGCCGGGCGGGCGGCTCGTCGCCAATGTCGTGACGATCGAGGGGGAAGCCAAGCTCGCTGCGCTCCATGCCGAGCACGGCGGTTCGCTGCGCCGCATTTCGATCGACCGGCTCGCGCCTGTTGGCGGCAAGCATGGCTGGCGCCCGGCGATGCCGGTGACGCAATGGCGGGTCGAGAAGCCTTGAGCGCCGGCCGCCTCATTGCCGGCATCGGCATCCGGCCCGGCACGCAGGCCGCGGATATCCTCGCCTGTCTCGACCAGGCCCTGGCGAGCGCCGGGCTTGCCGGCACGCAGACCCCGCGCTTCGCCACGCTCGCCAGCCGCGTCGCGGAGGCCGGCATAGTCGCCGCCGCCCATGAGCGCGCGGCCGAGCTCGTCGCCATTCCCGACGAGGCGCTGAAAGGTTTCGAGGCCGCCTGCGCGACACGCTCGACCCGGATCGCCTCGCTCTACGGCGTCGGCTCGGTGGCCGAGGCGGCGGCGCTGGCCGCAGCCGGGCCGGGTGGCGAACTGGTGCAACCGCGCATCGCAACCGCTCGCGTCACCTGCGCTCTCGCCAGAAGCCCCGCATGACCATCCATTTCATCGGCGCCGGCCCCGGCGCACCCGATCTCATCACCCTGCGCGGACGCGACCTGATCGCCGCCTCGTCTGTCTGCCTCTACGCGGGCTCGCTGATCCCGAAGGCGATGCTCGACTGGTGCCCGACCGGCGCACGCATCGTCGATACCGCCCCGCTCGATCTCGATGCGATCATCGCCGAGATGGAGACCGCGCATCACGCCGGGCAGGACGTGGCGCGGCTGCATTCCGGCGATCTCTCGATCTGGAGCGCCTGCGGCGAACAGATGCGCCGGCTCGACCGATCAGGCATTCCCTATACGGTGACGCCGGGCGTACCGGCCTTCGCCGCCGCCGCCGCCGTGCTGAAGCGCGAACTCACCCTGCCAGGCGTCGCGCAATCGCTGGTGCTGACGCGCACCTCCGGCCGCGCCTCGGCCATGCCGGACAAAGAGAAGCTCGCAACCTTCGCCGCCTCCGGCGCGACGCTTGCGATCCATCTCTCGATTCATGTGATCGAACAGGTCGTGGCGGAATTGACGCCGTTCTACGGTGCCGATTGCCCGGTCGCAGTGGTGTTCCGCGCGACATGGCCGGATGAGACCGTGCTGCAAGGCAGGCTCGCCGATATCGCCGGAAAAGTCCGCGCCAGTGCGCTCGAACGCACCGCGCTGATCCTCGTCGGGCCGGCGCTGGCGGCCGATGATTTTGGCGAGAGCGCGCTCTATTCGATCGATTACGACCGCCGTTTCCGGCCGCGAGGCGGACAATGAGCGCGCGCGGGTTGCTCATCGCCGCGCCGCGCTCCGGCTCCGGCAAGACCACGATCACGCTCGGGTTGCAGCGCGCGCTGACGCGGCGCGGCTTGACCGTGCGCGGGCTGAAATGCGGGCCTGACTATATCGACCCGGCTTTCCATGCAGCCGCCACGGGTGCTCCCAGCGCCAATCTCGACAGCTATGCCATGACGGACGACCTGCTTCGCCGGATTGCAGGTGAAGCGGCCGAGGCCGCCGACATCGTCATCGCCGAGGGCTCGATGGGACTGTTCGACGCGGTGCCGGGGCCGGAAGGTCATACCGGCGCGAGCGCCGACATCGCAGCCCTGACCGGCTGGCCGGTCGTGCTCGTCGTCGATGTGTCCGGGGCGGCGCAGTCGGTCGCGGCGGTCGCGCTCGGCTGCAAGCTCTACGATCCCCGCATCCGCGTCGCCGGCGTGATCCTGAACAAGGTCGCGAGCGCCCGGCATGAGCGGTTGGTACGACAAGGGATGGAGCGGATCGGGCTGCCGGTACTGGGGGCCTTGCCGCGCGAGGCGAGCCTGATCCTGCCGGAACGCCATCTCGGGCTGGTTCAGGCCGGCGAGACCGCCGATCTGCATGCAAGGCTCGATGCGCTGGCGGAGGCTGTCTCGAACGCGGTCGATCTCGATGCGGTCATGGCAGCTTCTGGTGCCACCATGCTTCCGGCAACGCGCGACGGCGGGTCCCCGCCCTTGCCCATACCCGGACGGCGGATCGCGATTGCCCGCGATGCCGCCTTTTCCTTCGTCTATCCGCATGTCGAGGTGGGCTGGCGCGCAGCAGGCGCGGAACTCGTGCCGTTCTCGCCGCTCAGGGACGAGACGCCACCTGAGGATTGCGACGCCTGCTGGTTGCCGGGCGGCTATCCCGAGCTCCATGCCGGCACGATCGCGGCGGCGAACCGTTTCCTCTCTGGTTTGCGCGGTTTCGCGGAGACCCGGCCCGTGCATGGCGAGTGCGGCGGCTACATGGTTCTCGGCCGCAGCCTGACCGATGCCGACGGTGTCGCGCATCAGATGGCCGGCCTGCTTTCGGTCGAGACCTCCTTCGCGAAGCGGAAGATGAATCTCGGCTATCGCCGGGCGGTCCTGGAAGCAGACGGCCCGCTCGGACCGGCGGGCGCGGCGCTGACCGGCCATGAATTCCATTATGCGAGCATCGCCGCGCAAGGCGAGAATCTGCCTTTTGCGGTGGTGACCGACCCGCATGGCTCGGCGCCGGCCCCGGCCGGAAGCCGGCGCGGGCTGGTGACCGGCTCGTTCTTCCACGCCATCGCCACGGCTGAATCGGCGTGAGCCAGGCACCGGTCTTCGATGCGGCCTTTGCCCGGCAGTTCGAGGACCTGCTGCGCTGGCGGCGCGATGTCCGGCGGTTCACGCGCGATCCGGTACCGCTCGAACTGATCGACATGCTGCTTGCCCAGACACGGCTTTCTCCTTCCGTCGGACATGCACAGCCCTGGCGCTGGCTTTCCGTCGCGGAGCCAGCACAACGCGCGGCCGTGCAGGAGAGCTTCAGCCGCTGCAATGCGGATGCGCTCGCCTCCTATGAGGGCGAACGCGCAGCGCTCTATGCTCGCCTGAAGCTGGAGGGATTGCGGGAAGCACCCGTCCAGTTCGCCGTGTTCTGCGATCACGGCACCGAGCGCGGCCATGGCCTCGGCCGGGCCACCATGCCGGAGATGCTCGATTATTCGGTGGTCGCGGCGATCACGCAGTTCTGGCTGTCGGCGCGTATCCACGGGCTCGGCGTCGGCTGGGTCTCGATCCTCGACCCCGGCGAGATCGGCAAAGCGCTCGATACCGCGCCGGAGTGGAAGCTCGTCGCCTATCTCTGTGTCGGCTGGCCGGAGGAGGAATGCGACGAGCCCGAACTGGTCAGGGCCGGCTGGGAACGCGGTTGAGCGTCGTCACATGACGCCCCAAAACGAAAAGGCCGGCCCAAGGGGCCGGCCTTCCGGATGGTGGAAGCGGGAGCCGGTGGTTCAGCGGCGGAAGCCGCCGCCGATCACCCCACCAAGCGCGCCGCCAAGGATGGAGCCGAAGGCCGCCGCGCCGGCGCTGTCGCCCGTATCGCCGTCACGCGTCCGGACACGGCCCTGATAACCGGTGCTGGTCGTGCCACGGCGGGGAGCAGCGCCCTGATAGGTTTCGCCGCGTTCACGAGCGAGATCGCGACGATACATCTCGTCGCCGTCACTGTTCAGGTTGCGCGTCGTAGCCTTGCCGCCAGGCTGGCCGTCGCTCGCCGTCTTGCGCTTCTTCTCGGCCGCAGCCTTCTCCTCGGCGAGCACTGCCTGATAGGCCGTCTCGCTCTGGGCGCGAAGCGCGCTCACCTGCATCGCGGTCAGGAAGCCCGTCTCCGGAATGCTGCGCGACTTCTGCCAGGCCTGGATCGCCTTGCGGTGGCCCGGGCCGAAATTCGCCGCGGCCTTGCCCGGCTGGAAGCCGCTGACGCGCAGGCGGGTCTGCACCTCGCGCCGATCCTTGGCTCCGAGCTTCATCGCGGTTTCGGTCTGCGCCGTGCCGATCTCCTGCTTCAACGCCTCCTCGGTGACGCCGGGCGGCGTCGCCAGGAAACCGGCCGCCGGCTTCGCCGTCTCCAGGCTGGCGAGGCGGTTGCGGGCGAAGGTCGCAAACTGCCCCGACGGGAAGGCGTCGAGATAGGCGCGATAGTCGGCAGCGGAATTGCCGCGCTCGGCGACTTCCCAGGTCTTGATGTCGATCTGGGCGCGATCGAGCGACGGAGCGGCCGGCATCGCCGGCATGGGCACGGCGGCATCGATGGTCTTGGTCGCGGCCACGCCCGGATCGACCGCGGCGAGCTTCAGCGTCGGGTTCATCTTGAACTCGCCGATGATCGAGGAATTGGTCCAGGGCTTC
Organism: Allobosea sp. GW822-FHT05A11; assembly: GCF_058800455.1. Classification (NCBI taxonomy): domain Bacteria; kingdom Pseudomonadati; phylum Pseudomonadota; class Alphaproteobacteria; order Hyphomicrobiales; family Alloboseaceae; genus Allobosea; species Allobosea sp. GW822-FHT05A11. Next base: position 152,412 of record NZ_JBXAMI010000007.1, read on the forward strand.
TGCTTCTTGTTGGTGGTTTCCCAGACATCGGCCCGCACGCGGTCCATCACCGTGGTGATCGACACCTCGGGCGTCTCGATATGCTTGAGCAGCGCGCTGGTGAAGGGGCTGTTGCCATCCCGCTCGCCATCCATCGCCGTGGCGCGCGGATCGGTCGCGAAGGCGATCAGGATGCCCGAAGCCGACTGCGTCTCGATCGCGGTCAGACCGCGGGTGACGGCGCGCGACTTCGCGGCGAGCTGGGCGGCGAAGGGATTGTCGCGGCAGGCGTCGAGGATGACGATGTTGACGCGCTCGTCGCGCTGCATCTGGCGCAGGATGAGCTGGACATTGACCGCGCGGAAATCGAGATCGGCTTCCGAACGCAGCGAGGCGTCGACCGGGATGAGATAGTTGTCGTCGCCGACGGCGATGCCGTGACCAGCATAATAAACGAGGCCGGCCTTGGCGCCGTCGAGCTTCTGCGCGAATTCGCGCACGATGCCCGTCATCGCGTCCATCTTGAGATCGTAGCCTTCGACCACGTCGAAGCCGAGACGCTTCAGCGCAGCCGAGATGCCCTTGGCATCGCGCTGCGGATTGGCGAGCGGCGGCACCGCCGTATAGGCGCTGTTGCCGATGACGAGCGCGACCCGCCGCTCGGGCACGGCCGCGGAAGCAGGCGAGGCCAGCGCCACCGCTGAGAGCACCAGCGCAAAGGCGACAGCCATTCGGGCACGGAACCCCGGAACCAGAGACGCGAAGCTCACGACAACCTCCCCAATTCGGCAATCGGCTGCCCGCCCGCAACGGTCGGCGCAGCGCACGAATAAAAAACGCAGTAATATGGACGAAAGCCAGCCGCCGTTTTTACCGCAACACGCTCCGATGGTAAACCGGAACCTCTCTTCGTCGCGCGAACCGCGCTGCGGGTTCAAATCTGCTTCGCAGCGTGCGCCCGGCCGCCAGCATCGCGCCGCCGCGAAGGCCGCGACATCCTCCGATTGCATGAGACGCGCGGCATAAGACGAAGGGATGAGAGCGCATCTGCCCAGACCGCTTTGACGTCAGCGAGCGTTGACTTATGCCCGGAGCGCGGTGCAGCATGACATGCAAGGGGAACCGCATAAACAAGAAAGATAAAGCTGATGAGGGCTGACAACCGGCATGGCTGAAGACACTATTCTTTCGACTTCAGGTCTTACCAAAGAATTTGCCGGCTTTACAGCTGTGAACAGCGTCGACCTCAGCGTGCGCCGGGGGTCTATCCACGCTCTGATCGGCCCGAATGGCGCCGGCAAGACGACTTGCTTCAACCTGCTGACGAAGTTCCTCGCGCCGACACGGGGCTCGATCGTCTATAACGGCCGCGACATCTCGCGCGAAAAGCCGGCGGAGATCGCCCGGCTCGGCCTCGTCCGCTCGTTCCAGATCTCGGCGGTGTTCCCGCAGCTTTCGGTGCTGACCAATGTCCGCATCGCCCTGCAGCGGCGCAAGCGCGGCGATTCCTTCGATTTCTGGCGCTCGGAGCGGGTGCTGAGCGAACTCGACGCCGAGGCGAGGAGCCTGATCGAGGCTGTCGGCCTCACGCCCTTCCTCGGCCTCACGGCGGGCGAACTCTCCTATGGCCGCAAGCGCGCGCTCGAGATCGCGACGACGCTGGCGCTCGAGCCGGAGATGCTGCTGCTCGACGAGCCGATGGCCGGCATGGGGCGCGAGGATGTCGAGCGCATCGCGGCGCTGATCCGCAAGATCTCGAAGAACCGCACCATCCTGATGGTCGAGCACAATCTCTCGGTCGTCGCCTCGCTCTCGGACCGGATCACCGTGCTGGCGCGCGGACAGGTGCTGGCGGAGGGCGACTACGCCACCGTCTCGAAGGATCCGCGCGTGATCGAGGCCTATATCGGCTCGGGAGGCGGCCATGGCCACCACTGAGGCACTGAAGACGCCCGCGACCGGCACCGCCCCGCTGCTGAGGGTGAGCGGGCTCGAGGCCTGGTATGGCGAGAGCCATGTCCTGCACGGCATCGATTTCGACGTGGCGCCCGGCGAGGTGGTGACCCTGCTCGGCCGCAACGGCGCCGGCAAGACCACGACGCTGAAGTCGATCATGGGCGTGATCGGCAAGCGCAAGGGCTCGGTCGTGCTGGAGGGCACCGAGACGATCGCGCTGCCCTCGCGCGCGATCGCAAGGCTCGGCATCGGCTTCGTGCCGGAGGAACGCGGCATCTATTCCTCGCTCTCGGTCGAGGAGAACCTGATGCTGCCGCCGCAGGTCCGGCCGGGCGGGCTCTCGCTCGAGGCGATCTTCACGCTGTTTCCCAACATCAAAGAACGGCTGAAGAGCCAGGGCACCAAGCTCTCCGGCGGCGAGCAGCAGATGCTGGCGATCGGGCGCATCCTGCGAACCGGCGCGCATCTGCTCCTGTTGGACGAGCCGACCGAGGGCCTCGCCCCCGTCATCATCGAGCAGATCGGCCGCACCATCGCGAAACTGAAGCAGGACGGCTTCACCATCATCCTGGTCGAGCAGAATTTCCGCTTCGCCCAGACCGTCGCGGACCGGCACTACATCGTCGAGCAGGGCAAGGTCATCGACATGATCCCCAATGCCGAACTCGACGCCAATATCGACAAGCTGCACAGATATCTCGGGGTCTGACGGCCCGGGCGACAGGCCCGGACCGGAGGTCAAAAAAATCGGCGAAACGCCGGCAACCAAACGAGGGAGAACGACAATGAAGCTGAAGATGTTTCTGGCCGCGAGCGCGCTCGCGGCGGTGATGGCGAGCCCCGCCCTCGCCCAGCAGATCTCGGTCAAGGCCGGCGTGCTGAACGACCGTTCCGGCCTCTATGCCGACCTTTCCGGCGAAGGCTCGGTCATCGCCGCGCGCATGGCGGTGGAGGACTTCAAGGCCACCGACAAGGGCATCAAGGTCGAGATCGTCTCGGCCGACCACCAGAACAAGCCGGATGTCGGCTCGACCATCGCCCGGCAGTGGTACGACCAGGACGGTGTCGACCTGATCCTCGACGTGCCGACCTCCTCGGTCGCGCTGGCGGTGAGCCAGATCACCAAGGAGAAGAACAAGGTCCACATCAACTCCGGCGCGGCCACCTCCGACCTCACCGGAAAGGCCTGCAACGCCAACACCATCCACTGGACCTACGACACCTATGCGCTGGCCCAGGGCACCGGCGGCGCCATGGTCAAGGCCGGCGGCGACACCTGGTTCTTCCTCACCGCCGATTATGCCTTCGGCCATGCGCTGGAACGCGACACCGCCGCCGTCGTCACCAAGGCGGGCGGCAAGGTGCTCGGCGCGGTGCGCACCCCGTTCCCCGGCACCGACTTCTCCTCCTTCCTGCTGCAGGCGCAGGCTTCGAAGGCCAAGGTCATCGGCCTGGCGAATGCCGGTGGCGACACGATCAACTCGATCAAACAGGCGGGCGAGTTCGGCATCGTCGCGGGCGGGCAGAAGCTCGCGGGCCTGCTCGTGTTCCTGACCGACGTGCACTCCCTCGGGCTCCAGGCCGCGCAGGGCCTTGTCCTGACCGAATCGTTCTATTGGGACACGAACGACGGCACGCGCGCCTGGTCCGATCGCTTCTCCAAGCTGAATGGCGGCAAGCGCCCCACCATGGTCCAGGCCGGCGTCTATTCCGGCATGCTGCACTATCTCAAGGCGGTCGAGGCGGCGAAGAGCAAGGATGCCGCCGCCGTCGTCGCCAAGATGAAGGAACTGCCGACCGACGACCCGCTGTTCGGCAAGGGCTCGGTGCGGGCCGATGGCCGCAAGATGCATGACATGTATCTCTTCGAGGTGAAGAAGCCCTCCGAGTCGAAGGGCCCGTGGGACTACTACAAGCAGGTCGCGGTGCTGCCGGCCGACCAGGCGTTCCGGCCGCTCTCGGAAAGCGAGTGCCCGCTCGTCAAGAAGTGAGCGGCTGAACGCCGCTCAGAAGCCCTCCGCCGTCATCCCGGGCGACCGCAGGTCGACCCGGGATCCATCGGAGAGCTCCGGAACTCTACGATAGATCCCGGCTCTGCATTCGCTTGGCCGGGATGACGAAGAGGTTCGAGAGCCCGCCCCACACATTGATCTGAGTTCCGCATGTTCGAGCTTCTAGGCGTTCCGCCGCAGGCGCTGTTCGGTCAGGTCCTTCTCGGGCTGATCAACGGCTCGTTCTACGCCATCCTCAGCCTCGGGCTGGCGGTGATCTTCGGGCTGCTCAACATCATCAACTTCACGCATGGCGCGCAGTACATGATGGGCGCCTTCGTCGCCTGGATGTGCCTGAACTATCTCGGCCTCAACTACTGGGTGGCGCTGCTGCTGGCGCCGATCATCGTCGGCGCGACCGGCATCGCGGTCGAGCGGCTGCTGCTCAAGCGGATCGCCCATCTCGACCATCTCTACGGCCTGCTCCTGACCTTCGGCCTGGCGCTGATCATCCAGGGGCTGTTCCGCAACCAGTACGGCTCGTCCGGCCTGCCCTACGCCATCCCGCCGCAGCTCGCCGGCGGCCAGAATCTCGGCTTCATGTTCCTGCCGAACTACCGCGCCTGGGTGATCGTCGCCTCGCTCGTGGTCTGCCTTTCGACCTGGTTCCTGATCGAGAAGACCCGGCTCGGCGCGTACCTGCGCGCCGCGACCGAGAACCCGACCCTGACCCAGGCCTTCGGCATCAACGTGCCGCTCTTGGTGACGCTGACCTATGGCTTCGGCGTCGCGCTCGCCGCCTTCGCCGGCGTGCTCGCCGCGCCGATCTACTCGGTCAATCCCAATATGGGCGGCGACCTGATCATCGTCGTCTTCGCGGTCGTCGTGATCGGCGGCATGGGCTCGATCATGGGCGCCATCGTCACCGGCTTCTCGCTCGGCCTGGTCGAGGGCCTGACCAAGGTGTTCTACCCGGAAGGGGCCGCGACCGTGATCTTCGTCATCATGGTGCTGGTGCTCCTGGTGAAGCCCGCCGGCCTGTTCGGCCGCCCGGCCTGACGCAAGCAAGGACTCAAGACATGACCGACCTTGCCTCGACCGACGCCCCCGCCGCCATCGTCACCGAGACCGATGACGGCGCGGCACGCCTGCACCGCAACCTGTTCATCGCCATCGCCGTCGCGCTCGTGATCGCGCCCTTCGTCGCCTATCCCGTCTTCGTGATGAAGGTTTTGTGCTTCGCGCTGTTCGCGCTCGCCTTCAACCTGCTGCTCGGCTATGGCGGGCTGCTCTCCTTCGGCCACGCCGCCTATTTCGGCATGGCGAGCTATGTCAGCGCCTACACCGCCAAGAACTGGGGCCTGACGCCCGAGCTCGCCATCCTGCTCGGCACCGCGGTCGGCGCGGCTCTCGGCCTCGTCTTCGGCGCGCTCGCGATCCGGCGCCAGGGCATCTACTTCGCCATGATCACGCTGGCGCTGGCGCAGATGGTGTTCTTCTTCTCGCTGCAGACGCCGGGCTTCACCGGCGGCGAGGACGGCATCCAGGCCGTGCCGCGCGGCAAGCTCCTCGGCCTGATCGACCTCGCCGACGACCGTGTGCTCTACTGGCTCGTCGCGGCAATCTTCATGGGCGGGCTCCTGCTGATCTACCGGGTCATCCACTCGCCCTTCGGCCAGGTCTGCAAGGCGATCCGCGACAACGAGCCCCGCGCCATCTCGCTCGGCTACCGCGCCAGCCAGTACAAGCTGATGGTCTTCGTGCTCTCGGCGACGCTCGCAGGCCTCGCCGGCGCGACCAAGGCGATCGTCTTCCAGCTGGCGTCGCTCACCGACGTCTACTGGACGATGTCCGGCGAAGTCGTGCTGATGACGCTGGTCGGCGGGCTCGGCACCGTCTTCGGGCCGATCGTCGGCGCCATCGTCATCGTCGCCATGCAGAACTACCTCGCCACCCTCGGTGCCTGGGTCACCGTCGTCCAGGGCGTGATCTTCGTCCTCTGCGTCCTGCTCTTCCGCGAGGGCATCGTCGGGGTGATCTCGAAGGCGATCAGGAAGCCGCTCTGAGAGGTCCCTTCAGCGGATCAGCTTGGAGACCGGCCGGAACTGCGGATGCTCTGCGCTTCGCAGCCATTCGAACAACACCATCTCGGTGGTGACGATCTCGGCGCCGTGGCTCGCCATGCGGGCAATCGCGATCTCCCGCGATTGCGGCACCCGCGAGCCGATCGCATCGGCCACCACGACGACGCGGCGGCGATGCTCGAGCAGGGTCAATACCGTCTGGCCGACGCAGACATGCGCCTCGCAGCCGCAGACCACCAGTTCGCGATCCCCGGCCACGGCCTCGAGGAAGGCCGGCTCGCCGCAGGCATCGAAGCTCATCTTGGTCACGGCCGGACCGACCTCTGCCAGGGCTGGAACCGTCGCGCCGAGGCCGCGCGGATACTGCTCGGTCAGGACCGCCGGAACGCCCAGCAACCGTGCCGCCTCGGCGAGGCGGCCGGCATTCAACAGCACTTTTTGACCGTCATGGATCGCCGGCATCAGCTTCGCCTGGAAGTCGATGACCACCAGCGTGGCATTCTTCGCGGTGAGCAGCGGCATGGCCCGGCCTTTCCTCTTCGTGCCGTCGGGGAGGCTTCATAGCGCGGCAAGGTGCCGCCTTCGTCAACAAACGTGAAATCGCCGCGACCGAGCTTCGCTTGACTTGCCTAACGGCAGTCAACATGCAGATGAAATGGACGGCAAACCGATCGTTTCCTTCGCGACGACGCTGCATGTGCGCGATCATTGCCTGTGCCTGCATGTGCAGCGCGCGGCAAGGACGCTGGCGCGCCGTTTCGACGAGGCATTGCGGCCGGTCGGGCTGACGAACGGCCAGTTCTCCCTGCTGATGGCCCTGAACCGGCCGGTTCCGGCCTCGTTCGGCCCGGTCGCCGAGCTTCTGGCGATGGACCGCACAACCCTCACCGCCGCGCTGAAACCGCTGGAACGGCGCGGGCTCGTCAGCATTGCGGTCGATCCCGCGGATCGCCGCGGCCGATTGCTGACCCTGACACCTGACGGCATGACGCTCCTCGCCTCAGCCATGCCGATCTGGCGGCAGATGCACGAGGCCATCGAGGCCGCCATGCCCGAGACCGCGCCGGAGAGCCTGCGCGATACCTTGCGCAGCCTGGGCTGAACCACGGCAGCTTGCCCCGCCTCCGCCGCAGGGCGGCCCCGCCAACGTGTCTCTGGCGCATAGCGCCCGCCGCGATTACCCTCCCGCCATTCCCTAGACGCAAGCAAGATCACAGCCATGGACAAGCGGCTCGACACTCCCGCCCCGGCCGCAGCCCTGACGCCTGCGGATATCCGTTCGATCCTGATCGGGGTCATGCTGGCGATGTTCCTGGCCGCGCTCGACCAGACCATCGTCGCGACGGCCCTCCCGACGATCGGCCGCGACCTCAACGACGTGACGCATCTGTCCTGGATCGTCACGATCTACCTGCTCGCCTCGACCGCGGTCACGCCGCTCTACGGCAAGCTCGCCGATATCCACGGGCGGCGCGTGACGCTGCTCGCCGGCATCGTCGTCTTCGTGATCGGCTCGATCGCCTGCGCGCTGGCGCCCTCGCTCTGGCTGCTGGTCATCGCGCGCTTCGTGCAGGGGCTCGGCGGCGGCGGCCTGATCGCGCTGGCCCAGACGATCGTCGGCGACATGGTGCCTCCCAAGGAGCGCGGACGCTATCAGGTCTATTTCGCCAGCGTCTTCATGTCGTCCTCGCTGCTCGGCCCCGTCCTCGGCGGGTTCCTCGCGGAAAAGCTGCATTGGTCGGTGATCTTCTGGATCAACCTGCCGCTCGGGCTCGGCGCCTACTGGATGTCGAACGCGGCACTGAAACGGCTGCCGCGCCACGAGCGCCCCCACAAGCTCGACGTGCTCGGCGCCATATTGATGACGCTGGCGACGGTGTCGCTGCTGCTCGCCCTGTCCTGGGGCGGCACCGCCTATCCCTGGGGTTCGCTCCCGATCGCAGCCCTCGTCAGCGCCTCCTTCGTGCTCTGGGCCTTGTTCGCCTGGCGCCTGCGCCGGGCCGCGGAGCCGCTGATCCCGCTCGACATCTTCGGCAATGGCGTCGTCAGGCGTGGCACGGTGGCAGCCGGCTTCGGCATGGGCACCTTCATCGGCCTCACCATCTACCTGCCGCTGTATTTCGAGACGGTGATGGGGATGAGCGCCACCCATTCCGGCCTCGGCCTGCTGCCGCTGACCTGCGGCACCGTCATCGGCGCGACCAGCTCCGGCCGGGCGATGTCGCATCTCACCCATTACAAGCGCGCGCCGCTGGCAGGGCTTTTCGTCGCGATGACAGGTACGGCGGTTCTCGCAGCCTTCTCCGGCCAGATCCCGATCCTGCCCTTCAGCATCATCCTGGCCGTGGTCAGCATCGGCTTCGGCACGCTGCTTCCGGTCGCGACCGTGTCGATCCAGAATGCCGTGCAGGCGCATCAGCTCGGCACGGTGACGGCGGTGGCCAATTTCTTCCGCCAGATCGGCGGGGCGCTGATCGTCGCGGTGTTCGGCGCGATCGTGCTCGGCGGCGTCGGCGGGGTCGGCGCGCAGCTCTCGCCCGAGGCGCTGAAGCTCGGCACTGTCGACCGCGACACCATGGTCGTGCTGTTCCGCTATGTCTTCGGCGCCGCGAGCCTCGGCTTCGCCTTCGCCTGGCTGTCGCTGGCCCGGATGCAGGAACTGCCGCTGCGCGGCCGCGCGGTCGAGGCCGCCCAGGCGATCGGCGGCGAATAGAAGAAGCGCTCGCGCACCGTCATGCCCGGAAGAAGCCCGGGCATGACAGCCAGCGACCGAGGCCTCAGTCGCGGAGAAGCTCGTTGATGCCGGTCTTGGAGCGCGTCTGTGCGTCGACCGTCTTGACGATGACGGCGCAGGACAGCGACGGGCCCGGCGTGCCGTCCGGAAACGGCTTGCCCGGCAGCGAGCCCGGCACCACCACCGAATAGGGCGGCACCTTGCCGACATGGACCTGACCGGTGGCGCGGTCGACGATCTTGGTCGAGGCCGAGATGAAGACGCCCATCGAGAGCACCGAGCCCTCGCCGACGATCACGCCCTCGACCACCTCGGAGCGGGCGCCGATGAAGCAGTTATCCTCGATGATGGTCGGGTTGGCCTGCAGCGGCTCGAGCACGCCGCCGATGCCGACGCCGCCCGAGAGATGCACGTTCTTGCCGATCTGGGCGCAGGAGCCGACCGTCGCCCAGGTGTCGACCATGGTGCCGGAATCGACATAGGCGCCGATATTGACGAAGGACGGCATGAGCACGACGCCCGACGCGATGAAGGAGCCCTTGCGCGCAGCGGCCGGCGGCACGACGCGGAATCCGGCGGCACGGAAGCGGTTCTCGCCCCAGCCCTCGAACTTCGACGGCACCTTGTCCCAGAACACGCCCTCGCCCGGGCCATTGGCCATGATGACGTTGTCGGTCAGGCGGAATGAGAGCAGCACCGCCTTCTTCAGCCACTGATGGACGATCCAATCAGCGCCCTGCTTCTCGGCGACGCGAGCCTGGCCGGCATCCAGCATCTCGATCGCCTGCTCGACCGCCTCGCGAACGGCGCCTTTGGTCTGGACGCCGATCTCGGCCCGGTTTTCCCAGGCGGCGTCGATGGTCTGGTTGAGATCGGCGAGGGACATCAGGTGGCTCCGGCGCTTCCAGAAAGATCGGCGCGAGCGATGGCGGATGCGGGCGCCTGCGTCAAGCCGAACGACGGCGCAGCAGGTAGGTATCCATGATCCAGCCATGCCGCGCGCGGGCCTGCGCCCTGACCTCCGTGATCTCGGCCGAGAGCTCTGTGAGCGGACCGGCGCGCAGGATTTCATCGGGCGTGCCGAGATAGGCGCCCCACCAGATGTCGAGCCCTTCGGGATCGATCTTGCCGAAGGTCTGCTCGCCGTCGAGCATGACGACGACGCTGTCCAGATCGGCCGGGAAGCCTTCCGAGAGCCGGCGCCCGGTGGTGATCAGGATCGGCGCGCCGATCGTGTTGAGCGGAACGCGGTGGCGCGCCGCCAGAACCTGGACGCTGCTGATGCCGGGATAGACCTGCCAGTCGAGACGCAGGCCCGAAGCGGCGACGCGCTCCATGATGCGCAGGGTGGAATCGTAGAGAGCGGGGTCGCCCCAGACGAGCAGGGCGCCGGTCTGTCCTTCCCGCAATTCGGATTCGAACAGGGCGCCGTAGCGGGCCGCGATGCGCTCATGCCAATCGTCGACAACGCCGTGATAGTCGCTGCCCGCTTCGGCGCGGCGCGGGATTTCGACAGGAACCGTGTGGTAGTCCGGCTTACGGATGAAACGGGCGCAGATCGCCTCGCGCAGGGCGCGCAAGGCGGCCTTCTCCTCGCCCTTGTCGGGAATGAACAGGATATCGGCGCGGTTCAGCGCCTCGATCGCCTCGATCGTCATGTGGTCGGGATTGCCGGCCCCGATGCCGATGATGAGGATGTTGCGCATGCCGCTCCGCCGTTCGCGGCGGCTTAGCACGGCCCGCGCACGGAATGCGAGATCAGGCGCGGCCAAGCACGGGCATGTGGACGAGATCGCCATGCGGAATCGGCGACACGCTCAGCGCCAGCGCCGCCTGAAGCGCCTCCAGATCCGCCTGGAGGCGCGGATGCCAGCCGCAAGGGCATGGCTGGTCACCGCAATGAGCATCCGCCACCTCTCTGTAGACAGAACCGACCGCTGTCGCCGCGAGCTCGAGCAGGGTGAGCGGCGGCAGACGAGTATCGCGCAGTGCCGCGCAAAAAGCCGTCATGAGCGCCTCCCGGATCTCGGCCCGGGCGGTCTCCAGCGATTCGGCACTGCCCTGATCAGGCTGCACGTTCGATGCCCTTGATGGCGGCATGGCGGCGGCGCTGTGGTCCTTGCAGGGGCTTGGGTCCCTGCGGGAGCTTGGGCCCCTGCTCAGGCAAGGCGACAGCGAGCAGGTCGACAAGCCGCTGCATGCGCGGCGGCAGCGCCGCGTCGGCGTCGAGATCGCCCGGCCCCTTGGCGAGCGCGAGCGCCCGGCGCAGCTCCAGCCGGCTCGCACCGGTGCGGACGATCTCGCGGATGATGATCTCGTCAATGCGGCCGATCGCGGCCGCGACATCGACCTCGGTGACTCCACCCATTCCGGTCCCTCCGTCGGTTGATTCACTGATCGCGAGGGAGAGATAGGCGCGCCGATGATTCAATGCAAGACCTTGTTATTACTACATAAATAGAACTATTTTAAGGTAACGGGCCACTCTCGCCCGCGAGCGTGACCGCATCGTGACACCGTCAGCGGCTAGAGGTCGCGGATGATTTCCAGGCGGGCGCCATGGGCAAGGCCGTCGTCGAGCCGGGCATCGTCGGGACCGTAGAAGGAGACGGCATAGGCGCCCTGCCCGCGGCGGACGAGGTGCTCACCGAGGCTGGCAGCGGCCGGGCCGCGCGGCTCTGTCAGAGACAGCGTCTGCCGGGCGATGCGGAACTGCGCGAGCCCGAATCCCAGTCCGGGGACGCCGCCCAGCGCAACCGGCTCCTGCCCGAGCAGGGCGCGATAGCGCGCGACCGAGGTCGCAAGGTCCTGCACCGCCACGGTGACGCCGGCGACCCCGGTGATGCCATTGGCATGGCGGCGGGCCGCGCCTTCGGGGACGCGCAGGCTGCGGGCCGTGACATCGGTGCAGAGGAAGGGGATATCGGGCTCGGGCGGGCGAGCCGAGCGCCAGGCGATGCGTGTGCCGTCGGGCTGGAGCCGGCCGCCGTCAAGCGGGCCGTCCATGACGATGCCGGCGGCACGGGCGCGGGCGAGATCGGCATCAAGATCATCCGGCAGCACGGCATAATCGACGAGGCCGGGGCCGGCACGGTCCAGCACCTGCCACCAGCGATACTCCGGCAGCGGGCGCGGGAAGGCGATGATCTCGAGATAGGCGCCGTCCTCGAACACCACCAGCGCATTGCGCGAACCACGCGGATGCTCGCCGCCGGGCAGCACCGTGAAGCCGAGCGCCGTATAGTCGCGGATCGCCGCGTCGAGATCGGTAACGGCGATGACGATATGGTCGATCGAAAGCGGCATGGTTCTCGTTCCCAATGCTGGTGTCAGGAGCTCTGCGCGATGGCTTCGATAGCAGACATACCACCGAGCTGCGGCGCGAAGTTCTCCCAGACCTTGCGCGCGCCGTCCTGCCAGTCCTGGCGATCCTCGGCCGGCACGACCTTGCCGCCCTCGGCCTTGGCGCGGGCCATCGAGGCTTCCTCGTCGGCCAGCATCAACTCGTCGAAATAGGCGATGCCTTCGGTCACCGCGGCGGTCAGCGCCTCGCGATCCTGCGGCGCCAAGCTCTTCCAGAACGGCGCGGCGAACATCACGACGCCGCTCGCCCAGATATGGCCGGTCTCGATCAGCACCGGCACGACCTCGTGCAGGCGGAAGCCGACATAGGCCGATTTGGTCAGGTCCATGCAATCGACCACGCCCGTCTTCAGCGCGTTATAGGTCTCCGGGATCGGGATCGGCGTGGGAAAGGCGCCGAAGCCCGACCAGAGCGCGGTATGCAGCGGGCTCTGGATGACGCGGATGCGCTTGCCCCTGACCGAAGCCGGCGTGGTCAGCGGCTCCTTCGCCAGGAGATGGCGGGCGCCGTAATTGATGAAGCCCGGCACGACAAAGCCCTGCGCCTCGTAGAGCGTCTTGAGCTGGGTTCCGAGCGGCCCGGCCAGCACGCGCGCGAGATGGGCACGGTCGCGGAACAGGAAAGGCAGGTCCAGGATCTGCCCGGCGGGTACCCAACCGGAGAGCGAGGACACGGTCGAGAGCGCCGCCTGGATCGAGCCGAGGCGGAGGCCCTCCGCGACCTCCCTCTCGCCCCCGAGGGCAGCGTTCGGCACGATCCGCAGGTCGAAGCGCCCCGGCGCCGTGCGCGCCAGAACCTCGGCGATGCGCCGCCAGATCCTGGTTTCCGGCTTGTCCTCGCCGAGCAGCGACGCCACGGTCATGGGCCGGCCGGCGGCGAAAGCCCGGCCGCCCCTGAGGATGGCGGGCGCAGCGAGCGAACCGGCGGCGAATTGACGGCGGGTGATCGGCAAGGCGTGCCTCCTTCGGCGCTTGCAGCGGGATCGCGCGAAACGCGCCCCGCCGCAAGCCCCAGTGGATTTTGCCGATGCCTATCGGCTATCGGGAAGTGAACCGCCGACGGAGACGATGATGAGCGAGACCCATGAGATTGCCACCGGCCGGCTGCGCGCGACTGTGCGAGCGCAAGGCGGCGAACTGATCGCGCTTGCCAACGCGAACGGGCCGGCACTCTGGCATGGCGGGCCGGACTGGCCGCGCCATGCGCCGGTGCTGTTCCCGATCGTCGGGCGGCTGACCGACGATGCGCTCATCCATGAAGGGCGCTCCTACCGCCTGACCCAGCACGGTTTCGCCCGCGACAGCCTGTTTACCTGGGTCGAGCGCAGCACCGACAGGGCCGTGCTGGAGCTGCGGGAGAGCCCGGAGACGCTGGCGATCTACCCGTTCCGGTTCGTGTTGCAGATGATCTACGCGGTCGCTGATGATACGCTGACCGTCACCTCGCGGGTGAGCAATCCAGCCGATGTGCCGCTGATCTGCGGCGTCGGCGCGCATCCGGCCTTTCTCTGGCCGCTGACCGAGGACATCGCGAAGGAAGCGCATCGCCTGACCTTCCCGCAGGCGGAGCCGGGCCAGGGCCTCGGCGTCGAGGCCGGCCTGCTGACCGCACCGATCCCCTTGCCCTTCACGGGCAAGGAACTGCCGCTCGACGAAAACCTCTTCGTCAACGATGCGATCGTGATCCCCGATACGGTGAACCGCTCGGTGCGCTTCGCGGCATTGGACGGGTCAGGGCGCGAGAGCCGCGCCTTGACCGTGAGCTGGGAGGGCTACAAGGACCTCGGCATCTGGTCGAAGCCAACAGGCGCGCCGTTCCTCTGCATCGAGCCCTGGTTCAGCATGGCGAGCCCGATCGGCTGGCAGGGCGAAATCGCGGAGAAGTCCGGCATCCTCAGGCTGATGCCGGGCGAAAGCCGCGATTTCGTCTGGCGCGCGACGCTTTAGCGCGTCACTTCTTCTCGATGTTCCAGAACAGCATGACCGGCGCCGCCAGCACGCCGGAGACATTGGTGCGCCTTGCATAGGGCTGGTCGTACTGACCGAGCACGCGATAGGGCTGCATCTCGGCCAGGCGCTTGTGCAGAGCCTCCAACGCAAGCTTGCGGCCGGCTTCGTCGGGCGCATCGATGAAGGCTCCGCGCAGCTTCTCGGCCTCGGCATCGCAGGGCCAGCCTGACCAGGCGCGCTCGCAGGCCATGTTGGTGCCGATATTGGTCAGCGGCGACTGCATGGTCGCGCCTGACGCCGTCGTGACGAAGAGGTTCCAGCCGCCCTGCTCGGACGTGCCCTTGTTCTGCTGGCGTGTGGTGACGGTGCCCCAATCGGCGACTTGCAGATCGATATTGAAGCCGACCTTCCTGAGCGATGCGGCCGCGACCTCCGCCATGCGGCCGATCGGAGCGATGTCGTTACTGGTCGAAAGCACAAGCTTCTCGCCCTTGTAGCCGCTCTCCTTCAGCAGCGCCCGCGCCTTGTCGAGATCGGGCTTGGCATAGCCTTCCGTGCCCGCTTCCGTGCCGTTGGGGCCGCCGCAGATGAAATAGGAGGCGCAGCGCTTCCACCATTCCTCGTCGCCGAAGCCGGCCGAGAGGAAATCGGCCTGGTCTGTGGCATATGCCAAAGCGAGCCGCGCCTTCGGGTTGTCGAAGGGCGGGTGGAGATGGTTCGGCCGGAGCATCGCCTGGTTGGAGAGGTTGGCATAGCGGTCGACCTTGACCTGACTGCTGGTCGCGATGACCGGGATCAGGTCCTGGCTCGGCTGTTCCCAGATATCGATCTCGCCGGTCTGGAGTGCGGCAGCGGCTGTCGCCGCATCCGGCATGATCTGCCATTCGACGCGGTCGACCTTGACGACGCGTCCGCCGGCGAGGCCATCGGCCGGCTCGGAGCGCGGCACGTAATCGGGATTGCGGTCATAGACGACCTTCGAGCCGCTGCGCCATTCCTCGCGGTTGAACTTGAACGGACCGGAGCCGATCGTCTCGGTAACCGGCTTCATCGGATCGGACTTGGCGTCGGACTCGCGCATGATCACCGGAATCTGGCCGACCGCCGAGCCGAGCGCGAAGGGCACCAGCGCCAGCGGGCGCTTCAGCTTGAGGCGGAAGGTGGCATCATCCACCGCCTCCATGCCATCAGTATACTCGGCGAGCTTGCCGCCGATGGTATCGCGCTTCATCCAGCGGGCGAGCGAGGCGATGACGTCCTTGGTCGTGACCGGCTGGCCGTCGTGGAATTTCAGGCCGGGACGGAGCTTGAAGGTCCAGGTCAGCTTGTCCGGCGAGGTCTCGAAGCTCTCGACCATCTGCGGCTTCGGCTGAAGGTTCGAATCCCAGGCAAAAAGCGTTTCGTAGATCATCAACCCATGCATGCGGGTGATGACGATCGAGGCCGCGACCGGATCGAGCGTCTTGAGATCCGCATGGGGCGCGACACGCAGAACGCGGTTCGAGGCCGGCTGCGACTGTGCCGCCGCCGGAAGCGGCAGGAGCGCGGCCGCCGACAGCAGCAGCGCGGCGGTGAAACGGGACAGTTGCATCGGGTATTCTCCTCCTTCGTCATCGGCCCAACGGCCCCGCCCCTCAGCGGAGCCGCCTCAGCCGGCGCGTTTCAGACTCGTTTCATCTGCAAGATCCTTGCCCGATGGCTGGCGACCCACAAGTCACCCTCCGCATCGAGCCAGAGACAGGGCCGCGACCGCCAGGGTCCGTGCAGAAGATCGGCGAGCGCGCGGCCGTTCGGCAGCGGCGTCAGGCGCGACACCGTCCCGCCGGAAGGCCACGGCATCAGGGCCGTGCCATCCGTCCTGATCTCGATTTCGGTGCCGAAATTCGGATCGCGCCAGCGTCCGATCAATCGCGCATCGAGCGTCATGTCAGCCGGCACGCGCCGGAGCGAACGCTGCACGCCGCCGATCAGACCGGTGAGGCGATCCTCGCCGTCCTGTTTCAGGCGGATGTCGAGATAAGCGGGCAGGCTGCGCAGGCCGCCGTTGCCATCGGTGATCAGACGCTCGAAACCACCCATGTAGCTGATCGAATCGGCGGCAAGCTCGGCCCAGAACGGCCCCTCGTCGCTGGCGAACAGGCCGACCGGCGCGTTTGCGATCGTCGGCACGTCCTGTTCGAGCAGGGCCGCCAGCACCGTCAGGGCGGGCCAGAGCGCCTCTTCCTCGCGATTCGACAACACGACGACGCCGACACCGTGGGCCGGCGACATCCAGAAATGGTTGCGATAACCGGCGAGCGAGCCGCCATGGCCGACGATCGCGGTCTCGCCGAGCCGGCTGGCGACAAGGCCGAGCCGGTAGACGCTCTCGCTGCCATCAGCGAAATGGCGCGGCGCAGTCAGGCGTTCCAGCATGCCGGCGAGCGGGCCGCGCCCCGCGAGCAGGGCCGAGGCCCAGCCGGCGAGATCGGCGGCGGACCCCACGAGTCCACCCGATGCGGAAAAATGCGGGCCGTTATGGCCGCGCCGCCAGTCCAACCCGTCGTTCCAGTAGCCGGTGGCGAGGCCGGGCACGATTTCCGACCCGTCATAAGGCAGGCGGAAGGCGAGGCCGAGTTCGCCGGAGAGTTCCGCGACGGTGTCCTTGTAGGGCTTGCCCGTGACCTGTTCGAGGATGCGCTGGCCAAGCCGCCAGCCGGTGTTGGAATAGGCCATCTCGGTGCCGGGCTCGGCACTCAGCGAAGGCAAGCGGCAGGCGAGCGCGAAGACCTCCTCCGCATTCAACGTCGCGGTGAAGGGTACGCCTTGCTGCCAGAAGCACTCCATCATGTCGGGCAGGGCGCCGGTCATGTCGAGGGCCCGACTGAATTCGACCTCGGCGAGCGGCGCCGGCAGTTCGTTCAGCCAGCGGCCGAGCGGCGCATCGAGCGGGATGCCTGCGCGCAGCAATGCGACTGCCAGGACATGCTTGCTGATCGAGGCGAAGCGGTTGGGCGTCTGCGGCGTGAAGGGCACGCCGTACTCGATGCTGGCGAGACCGCCGGCAAAGGCTTCGCGCACCCCGTCGCGATCGAACAGCACGACAGCGCCGCCCGGCCCCGCCACGCGCTGCCAGTTCGCGACGATTTCCTGCGCGCGGGTCGCAGCGCGGGTCCAATTCACTGACATGTTTCGCTCCCTCAGCCCTGAGGCCGGGTTTCGCCGAGCAGATTGCGCAAGGCCCGCATGAAGACGCGCGCGCCGGGACCGATCGCATCATCCGGGAAATCGAAATCCGGATTGTGCAGATGCGCGGTCTCGCCGGAGCCGAGCAGGAACATCGCCGATTTGGAGCGGCGCCCGAACAGGCCGAAATCCTCCGAGCCGCGCGAGGGTGACGTCGGGCCGTGCGGCACCTTCTCCTCGTCCATCGCCCGGCGCAGCATCGCGACGGCCTCCGGCTCGTTCTCGCAATGGTGGAAGACGTCGTGATAGCTGATCTCGACGGTGAGTCGGCCGTCCTCGGCCGCCTCGCGCGCCAGCTTTTCGGCCGCTTCGCAGAGCGCACCCATCTGCGCGTCGTTGACGGTGCGCAAAGTCGCCCAGAGCTCGCCATGGCTCGGCGCGATGCCGAAGGCCTGCTCCCCGATCTCGACATGGGTCACCGTCACCAGCCGGAAATTGGCATCGAGCGGCCCGCCCGGCCCGAGCGCGGTCAAGGCGGGGATCAGCGTCGCGATCGCCGGGGCCGGCGAGCGGCCATGTTCCGGCGTCGAGGCATGGGAGGTCTCGCCGGTCAGGATGATCTTGATGCCGCGCGAGGCGCAGTTGGCGGCGCCTTCCGAGATGCGGGCATGGCCCACGGGCACACCAGGACGATTATGCAGGGAGAAGGCATAGTCCGGCACGATCTCCTCGAATTTCGGATCGGCCATGACGGCGGCGGCCCCCGCGCCGGTCTCTTCCGCCGGCTGGAACAGCAGAATCGCGCGGCCCTTCTTCGGCGGGTTGCGCTGCAGACCACGCGCCAGGCCAGCGAGGATGGTCATATGGCCATCATGCCCGCAAAGATGTCCTTTGCCGGGAATTTCGGAGCGATGGTCGCTGTCGGACAATTCCTCGATCGGCAGTGCGTCGAGTTCGGCACGGATCAGAACGGTCGGGCCGGGCTCAGTTCCCTCGTAGATCGCCGCGATACCATGCCCGCCAAGCTCGGTGACGATACGATCGGGACCGGTCGGCTTCAGGAAATCGACGATGGTCGCCGCGGTCTCGCGCTCCTCGCCCGAGATTTCAGGGCGGCGATGCAGCCGATGCCGGAGATCGACGAGATCGACCATATCGCTGTTGGTCAAGAACACGGATGAAGCCTCCCAGGCGCAGTGCCGGCCGGCGGATCACCGGCTCTTGCCCGGAAAGGTTCGACAGTTCAGCCGCTTCGGCAACCCGCGTCATCGCCGGGGGCGGCATGCGCGAGCGCGAGATCAGTTACCGAGCTCGGCCTCGATCTCGGCGTCGAAGGCCTGCGCCAGCATCGCCCGGCAGGCCTCGGCCTGCTGGCGCGCCGAATCCAGCGCAATATGAGGGAGAATCTCGGCGAGATCGCGCAAGGCGAAATCGACGGCCGACATCAGGCCGAGCACCGGCTCGGCGGCGGCGGCCGGCTGTTGCGGAAGGCGGAACGCGATGACCTGACCCATAGGCATACTCACGCTGAAAGCGAATCGGCCTTCAGTGTGCCGGGGCAGGTTTCAGAAAGTGGTTAACGGCGGAATTGCGGCGGCACAGCCGGCTTAACCATAGCCATGCAGGCTCGCGCCATGGCGCTTCAGCCAGGCCTCCGCCGCCTCGGTACCGGGGCAGAGCTTGTGGGTCAGCGCCCAGAAGCGATGCGAGTGGTTCATCTCCTTGAGATGCGCGACCTCATGGGCCGCGAGATAGTCGAGCACCGAGGCCGGTGCCAGGATCAATCGCCAGGAGAAGCTGAGATGGCCTTGCGAAGAGCAGGAGCCCCAGCGGCTCGTGGTGTCGCGGATGGTGATCTTGCGGGCGGGGATGCCGAGCGTCGCGGTGTGGCGGCGCACCGCCTTCTCGAGGTCCTCGAGCGCGTGTTTCCTCAGGAAATCCTTGACCCGGCGCGCGACATGGGCGGCGTCCCCGGCGACCGCGATGACGAGCGCGCCGTCAGCATCCCGGGTCGCCTGCGTCAGCCCGCGCGCCTTCGACCAGTGGACGATGCGATGCGGCACGCCGCGGAAGGGAATGCTCTGGCCGGGCTCGAACGGCACTGGGCGCGGGCGCTTGGCCATGCGCGCGGCGATCCAGCCGCCATGGTTCTCGGCAAAGGTCCGGCCCGCCGCGAAATCGGCCCGCTCGGGCAAAGTCAGGGTGATCTCGCCGGTCGCCTGCGAGACGCGCAACGTCATCCGCCGCGCAGCGGCGCGGCGCTTGACCAGAACGGCATAGCGCGTGCCGGCATGCACGACCTCGATCCGGTCGGGGTCCGGCTGGCGCCTGAACAGGGAGATGCGCATTATCTGCGATTGTGCGGGATTCGGAGCGGTTACGGAAGAGCGGCAGCAGCGGCTTGCACCGGGGAAGGCCACGCGCGAAGCTTCCCGACATGGCAACCCATGCGCCCCCGCCGATCGCACCCGTCGAGATCATTCATTCCGTCGACATGATTCCCGCCGATGACCAGGGCAATCACGGGGAGAGCTACAACTATCTCGACTATCTCTTCGTGGGAGACGGCCTGACGGCGCGGGCAAGGAGCTATCTCGACACGATCGAGACGGTGGTCCTGCACGGCCCGGCGCGCGCGCCGAACGGGGCCGAGCGCGTTGTCGGCACGGCCTTCGAAGAGGGCGTGCTCGCTTATCTGAAGCTGCGCTATCGCCGGATCGAGCGGCTAAACCCCGCCATCCGGACGGGGCGACCCTATGATGTCGTCTGGCAGGACGGCGACGGGGCAGCTTGAGCCGCCCGACGCCGTTGCAGGTTTCAGCCGACGACCTTGAGCGCCTTGCGCTGTTCCTTGGCGCTGTCGTCGCGACGATCCTTGGCCGCTTCCATGTCGAGGCTGACCATGAAGTCGGAGATGCGCGGCTGGATCTCGGACCGGAAGCGCGAGCCGTTGAAGACGCCGTAATGGCCGACCTTCGGCTGGAGATAATGGACGCGCTTGTCGGCGGGAATGTTGACGCAGAGGTCGTGCGCCGCCTTGGTCTGGCCGACGCCCGAGATGTCGTCGTTCTCACCCTCGACCGTCATCAGCGCGACGCGGCGGATGGCGGTGAGGTCGACCGGCTTGTCACGGTGCATCATCTCGCCCTTCGGCAGGGCATGCTGGACGAAGACGGTATCGACGGTCTGCAGATAGAACTCGGCAGTCAGGTCCATCACCGCGAGATACTCGTCGTAGAAGTCGCGATGCTTCTCGGCGGAATCGCCGTCGCCGCTGACGAGATGCTTGAACATGTCGTAATGGGCGGTGACGTGGCGGTCGATATTCATCGCCATGAAGCCCGAGAGCTGCATGAAGCCGGGATAGACCTGCCGGAATGCGCCGAGGCTCGGGAACGGCACGACGGTGATGCAGTTGCGGCGGAACCAGTCCGTGCCGCGCTCCATCGCGAGCTGGTTGACGGCAGTCGGCGAGCGGCGGGTGTCGATCGGGCCGCCCATCAGCGTCATCGAACGGGGCGCGCAGGGGTCCGATTCGGCCTCCATGCGGGCGACCGCAGCAATGACCGGCACCGAAGGCTGGCAGATCGCCATGACATGGGTGTCCGGCCCCAGCATCTGCAGCATGCCGATGACGTAATCGATGTAATCGTCGAGGTCGAAGCGCCCCTCGGAAAGCGGCACGAGGCGGGCATCGACCCAATCGGTGATGTAGACCTCGTGGCCCGGCAGGAAGGCCTCGACCGTGCCACGCAGCAGCGTGGCGTAATGGCCCGACATCGGCGCGACCAGCAACACTTTCGGCTGCGGCTTGCGGCGGCTGCTTGGGATCTTGCGGTCGAAATAGACCAGCTTGCAGAAGGGGCGCTCCCAGACGACCCGCTCCTCGACGGCGACCTTGACGCCGTTCATCGTGGTCTCGTCGAGGCCGAAGGCCGGCTTGCCGTAGCGGCGCGTCATACGCTCGAACAATTCGCAGGACGCGGCGACCGTCCGGCCGAAGGGCGTGTAGGTGAGCGGATTGGCCGGGTTCTTGAAGGCCAGATGCATCGCATCCGAAACCCCGCGCACCGGGCTCACCATCATGTGAACCGCTTCGTAGGCATGGTAGGCAAACGACATGGCGGCCCCGTACATACGATGAATGTCCTTCCGGCGGCGCAACATGCAATGATGCGACGCAGCATCGCACCTTACGTTGATTTTGTTCTCATTCAACCCGGCTAAAGGCTAAGATTTTCCTGCGATGTGGATGAAGCCGGGAAAAAGCCCACGGCAGGCGCCGCGCAGGAGACCAGCAGACCTTGAGCTTCCCGGACTTCTCCGCCCCGGCCCTGGCGCGCTCCAGCCGCCATCTGCGCCTCGATACGCTGGTCAGGCTGCGCTGGCTCGCCATCGCCGGGCAGAGCCTCGCCGTCACCGGCGTGCATTTCGGCCTCGGCTTTCCCTTGCCCTTCGGCTGGTGCTTCAGCGTCATCGCGGTTTCGGCCTGGCTCAATATCGCGCTGCGCATCCGCTTTCCGCTGAGCCATCGCCTCAATGACAGGGCCGCGACCGCCCTGCTCGGCTTCGACATTGCCCAGCTTGCGGCGCTGCTCTTCATGACCGGCGGCCTGCAGAACCCGTTCGCGATCCTGTTCCTGGCGCCGGTGATGATCTCGGCGACGGCCTTGCCGCCGCAACGCACGCTCGTCCTGGGGCTGCTGGCGATGGGGCTCGCGACCCTGCTCAGCCGCTATCACCTGCCATTGCCCTGGGCCGGGAACGACCGGCCGGTGCTGCCCGCCTTTTACCAGCTCGGCAACTGGGCTGCGCTCGTGCTCGGCCTCGGCTTCACCGGCATCTATGCCTGGCGCGTCGCCAAGGAGGCGCGCGACCTCTCCGACGCACTCGCCGCGACCGAACTCGTGCTGGCACGTGAGCAGCACCTGTCACAGCTCGACGGGCTCGCCGCCGCCGCGGCGCATGAGCTCGGCACGCCGCTCGGCACGATCGCGCTCGTCGCCCGCGAATTGACGCGCCTCGCCCCTCCCGAGGGCGAGATGGCCGAGGATATCGCCTTGCTGCGCGAACAGGTCGAGCGCTGCCGCGGCATCCTGGGCAAGCTCTCCAGCCTGCAGGACGAGGATGCCGGCCCGCTCGGCCAGCTCACCCTGCGCCTGCTCATCGAGGAGACCGCCGGGCCGCAGCGGCCCTTCGGCGTGCCCTTTGAGATCACTATGACCGGCGACAAGCCTGAGCCGGTCTGCCGGCGTAATCCCGGCATGATCTACGGCCTCGGCAATATCGTCGACAACGCCGTCGATTTCGCGCGCTCGACCGTGGCGATCACAGCGGAATGGAACCAGAGTCAGGTCGTGCTGGTGATCGCCGATGACGGCCCCGGTTTCCCACCGGATGTGCTGATGCGGGCCGGCGACCCTTATCTCTCGCGCGGAGCGGGCGAAGGCCGGGCCGGCGGGGGCCTCGGTCTCGGTCTCTTCATCGCCAAGACGCTGCTGGAGCGAGGTGGTGCCACGCTGGAATTCTCGAACCGGCCGGCTCCTGCGAGCGGTGCTTCGATCCGAATTACCTGGTCCCGCGACGATTTCGAGGCCGACCTGCCCAGCGATGGGGGTACCCAGGCGGGCGCATCGGCCTTAAATGAAGCTGACTGAGCCGGCCTCCTGGGGGAGAACCGGAAAACCGAAACCCTAATGCGCGCCGCCGCAGCGCGCCGAGAAGCGGCAAGGAGAAGACGATGCAGGATGCAGCGAGCGAAACCGACAGGGCCGGGCCGGCCGACGACATGTCCCTTCTGCTGGTCGACGACGACAGGCCGTTCCTAACCCGCCTCGCCCGCGCCATGGAAGGCCGCGGCTATGCGGTCCGCATCGCCGACAGCGTCGCGGCGGGCATGGCTGCCGTGGAAGAAGCGGCACCGGCCTTCGCGGTGATCGACCTGCGCCTCGGCGACGGCAACGGCCTCGACGTGATCGCCCGCCTGAAGGAGCGCCGGCCCGATGCGCGCGGCGTGGTCCTGACCGGCTACGGCAACATCGCGACCGCCGTCAGCGCCGTGAAACTCGGCGCCTTCGACTTCCTTGCCAAGCCGGCCGATGCCGACGAGATCCATGCAGCGCTCGCAGCCCAACGCGATGCCCGCCCGCAACCGCCGGAAAACCCGATGTCGGCCGATCGGGTGCGCTGGGAGCATATCCAGCGCGTCTACGAACTCTGCAGCCGCAATGTCTCGGAGACGGCACGCCGCCTCGGCATGCATCGACGCACCCTGCAGCGCATTCTAGCCAAACGCGCGCCGCGCTGATCCCGCAACAACGCAAAAGCCCGCCGGACAAACCGTCCGGCGGGCTTTTGCTTGATCGTTCGCTTGTGGGGCTCAGGTCGCGCAGGCGGGTACGATGCGGGTCGCGCGGCGCTCGAGCGACACCGCGAACACGGCGAGACCCAGCGCCAGCAGCGGCACGACGGCGGCGACCGGCGCGATCGCGCCATAGCCCAGTCCCTGCGTGATCACCGCGCCACCAAGCCAGGCGCCGAAGGCGTTGCCGAGATTGAAGGCGGCGATGTTGAGGCTGGACGCCAGCCCCTGCCCGGCGCCGCCCGCCTGCTGCAACACCCACATCTGGAGCGGAGCAACCGTCGCGAAGGCGGCAGCGCCGAGCGCGAAGGCGGCGATGACCGCGCCGATCTGGCTGTGGAACGCGAAGCCCGAGGCGAACATCGCGACGGTCAAGAGCGCGATCGAGCCGATCAGCGCCGGGGCAAGCCTGCGATCGGCCCAGCGCCCGCCGAGCAGATTGCCGACGACGAGCCCGCCGCCGAAGACCAGCAGGATCGGCGACACGGCGGCCTCGCTGAAGCCGGCGAGCTGGACGAGGATCGGCTGGATAAAGGTGAAGACCGCGAAGATGCCGCCGAAGCCGAGCACGGTCATGACGAGGCCGAGCTGAACCTGCGGCCGCGCCAGCACCTTGAACTCCTCGGCAAGCGAGCCGGGGACGACGCGCTCGCGATCCGCCGGGACGAACACGGCGAGGACGACCAGGGCGACGAGACCGATCGCGGTCACGGCCCAGAAGGTCGAGCGCCAGCCGAAAGCGAGGCCGAGCCAGGAGCCAAAGGGGACGCCGAGCAGGGTCGCCAGCGTCAGGCCAGTGAACATGAGCGCGATGGCCGAGGCCTTGCGCTCCGGGGCGACGAGGCTGGTCGCGACGAGCGAGCCGACGCCGAAGAAAGTGCCGTGCGCCAGCGCGGTCACGATCCGCGCCGCCATCAGCCAGCCGAAGCTCGGGCTCAGCGCCGCGGCGAGATTGCCGAGGGTGAAGATCGCCATGAGCACGAGCAGCGTCGTCTTGCGCGGAAGCGTGCGGGTCGCGATCGTCAGCACCGGCGCGCCGACAAAGACGCCGAGCGCATAGCCGGTCATCAGCAGGCCGGCGAGCGGGACGCTGATGCCGAGATCGGCGGAGACCTGCAGGAGCAGGCCCATGATGACGAATTCGGTGACGCCGATGCCGAAGGCACCGACGGTGAGGGCATAAAGGGCAATGGGCATCGAATGCCTCCGGGAGCTTGTTCGGGCTCGGAGATAGCGCGGCGAGGGCTTGTGAATTAGACTGCATGAAAGATCAGCAATTGTGAGTTGAATTCACGATGCCACGCAGCGAGGTCAACCGGTCCGGCGAGATGGAGGTCTTCGCCCGCGTCGTCGAGCTCGGCGGCTTCTCGCCGGCGGCGCGCGCGCTTCGGATGACGCCATCGGCAGTGAGCAAGCTGGTCGCGCGGCTGGAGGCGCGGCTCGGCGTTCGCCTGATCGTCCGCTCGACCCGCAAATTCATGCTGACCGAGGAAGGCACGACCTTTCATGAGCGGACGCTACGGGTGCTCGCCGATCTCGAAGAGGCCGAACGGGCGGTCGCGGCCTGCCAGATCCCGCGCGGACGTTTGCGCGTGAATGCGAATGTCGCCTTCGGCTGGCACTATCTGCTCCCGGTCGCGCCGCGCTTCATGGCGGTGCATCCCGGCATCCAGCTGGACATCTCGATCACCGACGCGGTGATCGATCTCGTCGACGAGCGCGCCGATATCGCGATCCGGGTCGGCCCGCTCAAATCCTCTCAGCTCGTCGCGCGCAAGCTCGGCGAGAGCGTCTCGGCGATCGTTGCCTCACCCGATTACCTTGCTGCACATGGCGCGCCGGATCATCCCGAACAACTTGCCGGCTGCGACCTCATCACCTTCAACTTCGCCCGGCATCGCGATACCTGGCCTTTCGTCATCGATGGCCAGCGTGTCTTCCTGCCGGCCCATGGCCGCGTCACGGTCGGCGACGGCGAAAGCGCGCGGCGCCTGGCACTGGCGGGACAGGGCCTGACCCGGCTCTCGCTCTTCCATATCGCCGACGACATCGCCGCCGGCCGGCTCGTCCCGGTGCTCGAGCCCTTCAATCCCGGCGATGTCGAGGACATCCATGCCGTCTATGTCGGCCATGGTGGCAAGTTGCCGGCGCGGGTACGTGCCTTCATCGATTTCCTGGTCGCGGAGATCGACCTGCGCCGGTTCGCTACGATGCCGGGGGCGGCGATGACCGAAACCTGGAAAGCGTCGGCTGTATCAGGCTGAACCCTCGGGGTCCTCGATCAAGGCCAGCCGGCTGGAGGCCAGCCGCGCCAGCGCGATGGTCAGCATCTTCCGCCGCGCCGCGCTCAAGGGATGGCGCGGCGGCTCGCGCAGCAATTCGCCGCCATAGGCGTCGGCGACGATCAGGCCGACATCGTCAGGCAGGATCTCGCGCGGGAATTCCGGCGCGACGGCGAAGAGGAAGCCGTCGCAATAGTCGCGGTAATCCGGCCATTTGCCGTCGACGCGGTAATCGGCGATGCCCGACTTGACCTCGACGACCCAGAGCTCACCCGAGGGCGAGAGCGCGACGATATCCCCGCGCCGGCCATTGGCGAAGGTCATCTCCTTGACGATGGCATAGCCGCGCTCCCGCAGGTGCCGGCCAGCGCCGCGGCAGACCATGCGCGTGATACCGGGCCGCGCCGGCGGCGGGTTCAGGACGGAATCCGGAAGGGACATGCGCACATGTTCCCTCTTTGTTTCTAGAAATGCAAGCTTCGACCAGCAGCCTAAGGCAGGTTCTCACGGAGGATGATCTCGATGCTGGGCGGCGCCGTTCCCTCCGAGGCCGGGCGGCCGGCACGCAGATTGGCGAAGATCGCGATGCAGCTCATCAGCGCGGCATGGGGATGCTGGGTGATGACCGCATCCATCGTGCCGTCGAGCAGGAGCGCGCGCGTCTCGGGTGTCAGGCCATGGCCGACGAAGACGACATCCTGCTGCCGGCCCGCCTCCTTCAGGGCGCGCGCGATCCCCTCCGGTCCACCGCCGATATTGTAGATGCCGGCGAGGTCCGGGTGCTGGGCCAACAGCGCCTTGGCCTGGCGATAGTTACGGCCGTCGTCGTCGAGCCCCTCGCGCAGGCCGACGACCTCGATCTGTGGAAACAGCTCCTCGAAGAGATGCAGGAAGCCCATCTCGCGCTCCTCATGGGCGCGATAGCTCAGGCTGCCGGCGATCACCGCGACCTTGGCCGGGCGCCGGCCGATGAAACGGGCGGCGAGATAGCCGGCGGTGCGCCCGGCCGAGCGGTTGTCCAGCCCGACATAGGCGGCGCGGCGGGCATTCGCGATATCGGAAATCAAGGTCACGGCCGGTACGCCGCGCTCGGCCAGGCTGTTGACCGCCTCGCGCACCGCCGGATGTTCCAGCGCCATGAAGGCGATGCCGTCGACATCGCGCCCGACCTGGCGGAGCTGCTGGGCCAGCAATTCCGGCTTGAAGCTCTCGATGAACTCGACCCGGGCGCGCATGTTGAAGGAGGCGAGCTGCTCCTGCGCCTCGGCGATATGGCGCCCGAGCATGGCGAGGAAGCGGTTGCTGCCGGCCGGCAGAAGGAAGGCCAGCCGCATTGGCGTGAAGGCCTGCGCCGGGAGGGCCGGATCGAGCACATAGCCCAGTTCGCTCGCGGCCTTCAGCACGCGCTGGACGGTGGCCGCGCGCACGCCGGGGCGCTGGTTCAGCACCCGGTCGACGGTTGCGGTCGAGGCGCCGGACAGCGCCGCGACATCGGCGATGCGGGCCATCCGACGGCGCTGCAGGCTTTCGCCACTACCGTTTTTCTCTGCCGTGCCCGTCATAGAACCACATCAAAAACCATCAGAATTTGAGTTTGACCACCATCATTCCAGCTTCCTAATCTGAGGGCAAGAAGACCGCAATCAATCAAATCGCATCAGCGATACCGGGAGGACCATCATGACGAACTTCACGCGCCGCACGGTGCTGCGTACGCTCGCCGCCGCCCCCGCAGCCTCGCTCATCGCCATGCCGCATATCGCGCGGGCGGTCGAGATCGAGCTGAAGTACGGCAACAACCTGCCGCTCAGCCATCCGCTCAACATCCGCGCCCAGGAAGCGGCCGAGCGTGTTTCCAAGGAGACGAACGGCCGGGTCGAGATCAAAATCTTCCCGAACAACCAGCTTGGGGGCGATACCGACATGCTGAGCCAGGTCCGCAACGGCGGCATCACCTTCTTCACGCCGTCGGCGCTGGTCATCGCGACCCTGGTGCCGGTCGCGGCGATCAATGCCGTCGGCTTCGCCTTCGCCGATTACGACCAGGTCTGGAAGGCGATGGACGGCAAGCTCGGCGCCCATGTCCGCGAGGCCATCTCGAAAGTGAACCTCTATGCCTTCGAGAAGATGTGGGACAACGGCTTCCGCCAGATGACCACCTCGGGCAAGGCGATCGAGACCGCCAAGGAGATGTCCGGCCTCAAGATCCGCGTGCCGGTGAGCCCGCTCTCGATCTCGATGTTCAAGGCGCTCGATGCCGCGCCGGCTAGCCTGCAGTTCTCGGAGGTCTACACGGCGCTCCAGACCAAGGTGGTCGACGCGCAGGAGAACCCGCTGCCGATCATCCAGGTCGCCAAGCTCTTCGAGGTGCAGAAGAGCTGCGCGATCTCGAACCATATCTGGGACGGGTTCTGGTTCATCGCCAACGGGCGTGCCTGGCGCGGCCTGCCGGCCGATATCCAGAAGATCGTCGCCGGCGCGATCAACGATGCCGGTGTCGCCCAGCGCGGCGACATCAAGAAACTCAACGAGACCGTGCAGGCGGATCTGCAGTCGAAGGGCCTTGCCTTCAACAAGACGGACCCGGATTCCTTCCGCGCCAAGCTGCGTGAGGCCGGCTTCTACAAGGAGTGGCAGGAGCGCTTCGGCAAGGACGCCTGGAGCCTGCTCGAAGACGCCGTCGGCAAGCTGGCCTGAGACGTGCGGGCGGGCCTATAAGGCCCCAAAGCACAAGACAGGAAACGCTCCGATGGATGCCCATAGCGCGCCCCTTCCCGCTGCCGCCATGCCCGCAAACGGGCTCGGCCGCTTCGCCGGCCATCTCGACCGTGGCCTCGGCGGCCTGGTCGAGACGGTGGCGGCCGTGCTCGTGGTCGTCGAGATCATCATTCTCGGCGCCGGCGTCATGGCGCGCTATGTCTTCCATGCCCCGCTGGTCTGGTCGGACGAGCTCGCCTCGATCCTGTTCCTCTGGCTCTCGATGCTCGGCGCGGTCGTCGCGCTCCGGCGCGGCGAGCATATGCGCATGACCGGGCTGGTCTCCCGCGTCTCACCACAGACGCGGGCGCTGCTGGAGGCGGTCGCTATCACCGCCTCGATCGCCTTCCTGCTGCTGATCATGCCGCATGCGGTCGAATATGCCGAGGAAGAGAACTTCATCGTCACACCCGCGCTGGAGATCAGCAACGCCTGGCGCGCGGCGGCGATCCCGATCGGCGTCGGTTTGATGCTGATCGCGGCCGGCTGCCGGCTGCTGCGCTTCGCCTCGCTGAAGCCCGCGCTGATCGCGATCGGAATCACCGCTCTGTTCGTGCTGCTGTTCTGGCTCGCCGGCCCTTCGCTCAAGCCGCTCGGCAAGCTCAACCTGATCGTCTTCTTCGTCGGCGTCGTCGCGCTCAACGTCTTCTCCGGCGTGCCGATCGCCTTCTCCTTCGCGCTCGCCACCTTCGGCTACCTCGCCTGCACCACCTCGACGCCGATGCTGGTCATGGTCGGCCGGCTCGACGAGGGCATGAGCCATCTCATCCTGCTCGCCGTGCCGCTCTTCATCTTCCTGGGCGCGCTGATCGAGATGACCGGCATGGCGCGCGCCATGATCCAGTTCCTGGCGAGCCTGCTCGGCCATGTCCGCGGCGGCCTGTCCTATGTGCTGGTCGGCGCGATGTATCTGGTTTCCGGCATTTCCGGCTCGAAGATCGCCGATATGGCGGCGATCGCACCGGTGCTCTTCCCGGAAATGCAGAAGCGCGGTGCCAAGCCCGGCGATCTCGTCGCGCTGCTCTCGGCGACCGGCGCACAGACCGAGACGATCCCGCCCTCGATCGTGCTGATCACCATCGGCTCTGTCACCGGCGTCTCGATCGCGGCTTTGTTCACCGGCGGCATGCTGCCGGCCGTGGTGCTGGGCGCGGCGCTTTGCTTCGTGGTCTGGTGGCGCTGCCGGGGCGAAGACCTCAGCAACGTCAAGCGCTATCCCAAGCGCGAAATCGCCAAGCTCGCTTTGATCGCAGCGCCCGCCATCGCCCTGCCCTTCGTCATCCGCGCCGCGGTGGTGGAAGGTGTCGCGACCGCGACCGAGGTCTCCACCATCGGCATCGCTTACGCGATCCTCGCCGGCATCCTGCTCTACCGCCAGTTCGACTGGCGCCGCCTGCCCAAGATGCTGATCGAGACGGCCTCGCTGACCGGTGCGATCATCTTCATCATCGGCTGCGCCACCGCCATGGCCTGGGGGCTGACGCAATCGGGCTTCTCGCGCGACCTCGCCCAGGCGATGGCGGCGGTGCCGGGCGGAAGCTGGGGCTTCCTCGGCATCTCGATCGTCGCCTTCACCATCCTTGGCAGCGTGCTCGAGGGCATCCCGGCGATCGTGCTGTTCGGGCCGCTGGTGTTCCCGATCGCCAAGCAGGTCGGGATACACGAGGTCCACTATTCGATGGTCGTGATCTTCGCGATGGGCATCGGGCTCTTCGCCCCGCCCTTCGGCGTCGGCTATTACGGCGCCTGCGCGATCAGCAAGATCAATCCCGACGAAGGCCTGAAATACATCTGGGGCTACATCCTCGCCCTGATCCTCGGCCTCCTCGTCGTCGCTGCCGTGCCGTGGATCTCCATCGGCTTCCTCCGATCCTGATAATCAGAAAGCAACGCCCATGAGCCGCTTCTTTGGCCAGATCCGTCAGGCTGGCTACGTCGTCCCGGATATCGAGGCGGCGATGGACTACTGGAGCCGCGTGCTGGGCGTCGGACCATTCTTCTACAATCCGAAGGTCCCGATCAGGAACTACCGCTACAAGGGCGAGACCTACGAGCCGCACAACTCCGTGGCGCTGGCCAATTCCGGCCCGCTCCAGATCGAGCTGATCCAGTGCCGCAACGCCGTGCCGTCGATGTACAAGGACTTCACCGATGCGGGGCTGACCGGCCTGCAGCATGTCGCCTACTGGACCTCGGACTACGATGCCGACCTGGAGCGGCTCGTCGCGGAAGGCTTCAAGCCGGTGATGTCGGGCGAGGTCGGCGAGCGCGGCCGTTTCGTCTATTTCGACACGCATTACCATCCTGGCACGGTGATCGAACTCTCCGAGGTCGCCGGCCCCAAGGGCGAGATGTTCCGCCTGATCCGCGAGGCGTCCGAGACCTGGGACGGCAAGGATCCGGTCAGGCCCTTCCCGGACCTGAGCAAGCTCGCTGCTGCGGCAGCCTGATATCCCTTCGCATACCGACCCCATGACCAGCGAACGCTTCGAAGCGACCTATCTCATCGAAACCCCGCTCGACCCGGCCAAGGTCGCGGAGGTGATGGCGGGTGAGCAATCCTGCGGCACCTTCGCCCGCGTCGCCGGCGAGACCGACGAGTTGCGCAAGCGGGCGCGGGCCGTCGTAACGCGGATCGAGGAGCTGGAGCCCGCCACGGAGCCCAGCCTGCCTAATGCGTGGCTTGCGCGGAAGGGCGTCGGCGGGCCATGGCGGCGCGCGCGCATCACGATCTCCTTCCCGGTCGATAATGTCGGCGCCAATCTCGCGACGCTGGCCGCCGTCGTCGCCGGCAATCTCTACGATCTCGGCGAGGTCACGGGCCTCAGGCTGGAAAGCATCGCCCTGCCCTGGTCATACCGCCAGCGCTTCCCTCTGCCGACGCAAGGCATCGCCGGCACGCGGCGCCTGACCGGGGCGGCGAAAGGACCGCTTGTCGGCTCGATCATCAAGCCGAATGTGGGTCTCAGCGCCGCACAGACGGCCGAACTCGTCGCGAGCCTCTGCGAGGCCGGGCTCGACTTCATCAAGGATGACGAGATCTCGGCCGATCCGGTGCATGCGCCGCTGGCCGAGCGCATCCCGGCGGTGATGGCGGCGGTTCGCCGGCATCAGGACCGGACCGGCAAGCACGTCATGGTCGCCTTCAACATCACCGACGAGACCGACGCGATGCGCCGCCATGCCGATCTCGTCCAGCGCGAGGGCGGCTCCTGCGTGATGGCGAGCCTGAACTGGTGCGGCTTCTCCGCGATCGAAACCTTGCGCCGCTCGACCGATCTCGCCTTGCACGGCCATCGCAACGGCTATGGCGCCTTCTCGCGCCACCCGCTGCTCGGCATCGGCTTCCAGGCCTATCAGGTGCTGTGGCGGCTGGCCGGTGTCGACCACATGCATGTCCATGGCCTGCAGGGGAAATTCGCGCAGGAGGACGAGGAGGTCGTGACCTCCGCCGGGGATTGCGTCACGCCGCTGACCGATGGCGCCGACGACCGGGTGATGCCGGCCTTCTCCTCCGGGCAATGGGCCGGTACGGCGCAGGCGACCTGGGACGCGATCGGCCATGACGACCTGCTGTTCATGGCCGGCGGCGGCATTCTGGCCCATCCCGGTGGGCCGAAGGCGGGTGTCGCCAGCATCCGGCAGGCCTGGGCTGCCGTCGCCGAAGGCACGCCAATCGTGGAGGCCGCCCGCGTGCATCCCGAATTGCAGCAGGCGCTCGATACCTTCGGCGGCAAGGCGGGCTAGCGCGCCGTGACGACGAAGCGCATCCCTCTCTACGGCTGGTACGGCGACGATTTTACCGGCTCGACCGATACGCTGGCGACGCTGGCCGAGCGAAGCTTTCGCGCTTTGCTCTTCCTGCGCCAACCGAGTGAAGCCCAGTTGGCGGCAGCCGGCCCGCTCGATGCGATCGGCATCGCCGGGGCGAGCCGAGCCATGGCGCCGGAAGCTATTGCGCAGGAACTGACGGAAATCGGGCGCTTCTTTGCCGAGCAGGGCGTCGAGCTGATGCATTATAAGTGCTGCTCGACCTTCGACAGCGCACCTCGTATCGGCAGCATCGGCGCGGCGGTCGCGGCGCTGAAGCCGTTCTTCCAAAACCCGCTCGTGCCGATCCTCGGCGGCCAGCCCAATCTTGGGCGCTTCTGCCTGTTCGGGAACCTGTTCGCGGCCGGCGGCGACGGCACAGTCCACCGCATCGACCGCCACCCGACGATGAGCCGGCACCCGGTGACGCCGATGGCGGAAGCAGATCTACGCCGGCATCTTGCCGCGCAGGGGCTCGAAGGTATCGGACTCGTCGATTATCGCGCCTATGGCGAGGGCTCGGCAGCACCGGCGACGCCGCCAGACAGAAGCCCGGCCGTCCTGTTCGATGTCGCAACCGAGGCCGATCTCACGGCGATCGGTGGATGGCTCGCGACGTCACTGAGGAATGGGCCGATGCTCACGGTGGGCGCTAGCTCGGTTGCCCGTGCCTTCGCTGCCGGGCAAGGCAAAGCGGCCGCTGTCGCACCAACTCCCGATACGAAGAGGTGCGAGACCGGACCCGTCCTGGCTCTCGTCGGCAGCCTCTCGCCGGTGACGCGCGCGCAAGTCGAAGCGGCGCAGGGCTACGCAATGCTGTCGGTGGATGCCGGTCGGTTATTGGCAAACGAGGGCTATGCGTCGGAATTGCGCTCGGCTGCCCTGTCTCGTCTGGCTCAAGGCGATGTGATGCTGGTGACGGAACAGCCGGAAGGCGCTCCGACCGTGGCAGGTGCGGTTGCCGAAGCTACGGGACGCCTGCTTTCCGCGATCATCGCCGAGGCCCGTCTCGGCCGGCTCATCGTCGCGGGCGGCGATACCTCGACCATGGCGATCCGCTCTTTGCCACTCTGGGGCCTGTCCTATCGTGGCCCTTGCGTGCCCGGCGCGCCGCTCTGCCGCGCCCATTCCGACGATGCGCGTCTCGACGGGCTCGATATCGTGCTGAAGGGCGGGCAGATGGGTCCGCCCGGCTTCTTCAATAACGAGGCACGTGCCTAACCCGGCAGGCAACCATCCGTGCCGGCGCCGCAGACCAGCGCACAGACCTTCTCGCCACCGGACAATGCGACCCGGCCCGACTGGAGCGCCGCCAGCGCCGCGGCGCCCGACAAGTCGGCGGCGATGCCGAATTCGAACCAGAGCGATTTCGCCGCCGTCTCCATCTCGGCATCGGTGATCAGAACGATCTCGTCGACATTCCGGGCCGTCGCCTCATAGATCGCCTGATCGGTCTGGCGGCAGGACATGGTGGCGACGCGCGTCTCCAGCTTGTCGAGCGCGACGAGGCGCCCGGCGGCGAGGCAGGCGTGGAGCGTCGGCGAGCCCACCGGCTCGATGCCGATGATCCGGGTCTGCGGGCGCAAGGCCTTCACCGCCGTCGAGAGGCCGGTGATCAATCCACCGCCGCCGATGGCGACGAGGATCACGTCGACATCGGGCATGTCATCGAGGATATCGAGGCCGAGCGTGCCTTGCCCGGCCACGACGACCGGATCACTGAAGGGATGGGCATAGGTCGCGCCGGTTTCGCGGGAACGGGCCAGCGCGGCGGCATTGGCATCGTCCCAGATCGCGCCGACGATATGGACGTCCGCGCCCCAGTCGCGCAGCTTGGCGATCTTGTCCGGAGCGGCATTGGACGGCAGGAAGATCGTCGCGTTCACGCCGAGCACATGGGCCGAGCGGGCGATGGCGAGGCCGTGATTGCCGCCCGACGCCGTGACGACGCCGCGCGCCAGCTCGTCCTTCGACAGAGTCAGGAGCCGGTTCATCGCGCCGCGCGCCTTGAAGGAGCCGGCCGCCTGCAGCAATTCGAGCTTGAGCGTGACGTCGCCGCCGAAATCGCCGCCGCGCGTCTTCGCGTAGGGAAGCGTCGGGGTTTTACGGATGTAGGGCGCGATGCGCTCACGGGCAGCGCGAATATCGTCGAGCACGATCATCACAGGGTTCCGCGATAGGGTGCCGCGACGATCAGGCAGCAATTGCCCGGCTTCACGCGGCCCGGCTGCCGGCGGCCGTAGAGGATGCCGTCAGCGGCGTAATGCAGCGTCTCGGGTTGGCGCGTCGGGTCCCAGGTGCAGTGGATACGTCCGGCCGGCTCGCCGGCGCTGACCTTGGTGCCATTGGCATGGAAGGGCTCGAAGATGCCGTCCGCCGTCGCATAGACGTAAGCGGAAATGCCGGGCAGCTCGAGGATCTGCCCCTCGCTGCGCCTGGGCTCGGGTTTTTCGCGGACGACAACGCCGAGATGATCGAGCACATTGGCGACACCGCGCCGGCAGACCGCAAGCGCGTCCAGCGAGACCGTGCCGGCCCCGGCCATCTCGGTGCCCACCGTGACGAGGCCGGCGCGGCAGGCGGCAGCGGTCGCTGTGCGCGGCTCGCCGAGATTGCTGATCACCACGGTCATCGGCGCGTCGAAGGCCTGCACGGCCGCGACATTGCGCTTGTGCAAGGCCGGATCATCGGTCGGCTCGACGATGGCGCTCGGAATGATGTCGAGCGAGGAGCCGCCCGAGTGCAGGTCGAGGAAGGCGTCCCCGACCGGCAGGATATGGTCGCTGACGAAGGCCGAGATCTGCTGGGTGATGGTGCCGCGCGGATCGCCCGGAAAGGTGCGGTTGAAGTTCAGCCCGTCGACCGGCGAGGTGCGCTGGCCGGCCATGACGGCATGGACATTGTTCGCCGGCATCAGGATGAGGCGACCCTGGACGCGGCCGGGATCGAGATCGCGGATCAGGTCGCAGATCGTGATCGGCCCCTCGTATTCGTCGCCATGGTTGCCGCCTTCCAGGATCACGGTCGGGCCGGTGCCGTTCTTGATCACCGCGATCGGCACGCGGGTCGCACCCCAGGCGTCGTCATGCGGGGAATGCGGGATCATCAGGAAGCCGGTCTGCTTGCCCTCGCGGTCGAGATCGACGGTGAGGAAGGCGCTGGATGGGCGCGGGGTCGGCTTGGGGCGCGCGGCGCTGGCTGTGCTCATGGGATCACGCAGGGTGCAGGACAGGGATCGGCGCCGGAGATGGGCCGTCGGGAAACACGGAAAAGCCGGGCGCGGCGGCGCGCCCGGCGGGAACGCTACGACGTCACAGCGTCGGCAGCGGGTCCATCGGCATGTCCAGGTATTTGCGGTGCAGCCGATCGAGCTCGCCGTTCATAGAATTGAAGAAGATGAAGCCGTCGAGCCAGCGCACGAGATTATGCTGGTCCATCTGCACGCCCATATGAGCCGGGCTGCGGCGGATGACGAACTTGCGCTCGAATTCCTTGTTGGGGTTCTGCTTGGCGAGCGCCTGCGCCACGATCGAGTTGGTGGCGAGGAGATCGGCCTGGCCGGTGATGTAGGCGGCGGCGGCCGTCGCGTCGTCCTCGGTGCGCATCAGGCTGGCCTTCGGCGCCGCGGCCGAGATGGCGAGTTCCTGCGTCGTGCCCTTGGCGGCGGCGACGCGGGCGGAGCCGATCGTCTCCGGGCTCGAAACCGTCGAACTCTTGGCGCCGTAGACCGCGAGGAAGGTGTTGGCATAGGGCGCCGTGAACTGGATCTGCTTGGCGCGCTCCGGGGTCAGGCCCATCACCGAGATGACGATGTCGACCTTGTCTGTCATCAGGAAGGGGATGCGGTTGGCGCCGGTGATCTGCTGCATCTCCAGCTTCACGCCGAGGCCCTTGGCGACCATCTCGGCCATCTCGATGTCGAAACCGATGGCCTTGCGGTTGGCATCCTGCGAGCCGAAGGGCGGCGCATCGAGCGGCACGCCGATGCGGACGACGCCCTTGGACAGGATGTCCTGGAGCTTGTCGGCCTTGGCCTCGGCGGCGCCGAAGGCGGCGATGGCCAGGGCGGCTAAACCTGCGAACAGTGAACGCATCGTCTTCTCTCCCCTCGTTGATGTTGTTGGCGTTCCGCCTCAGTGCAGCACTGCGCTGAGGAAGGTCTGGAGTTCCGGCGTCTTCGGCTCGGCCAGCACGGCGGCCGCCGGCCCCTGCTCGTGGATGCGCCCTTCATGCATGAAGACGACGCGCGAGCCGAAGCGGCGGGCGAAGCCCATCTCGTGGGTCACGAGGATCATGGTCATGCCCTCGTTCGCGACGGATTCGAGGACCTTCAGCACCTCGCCGGTGAGTTCGGGATCGAGTGCCGAGGTGACCTCGTCGAACAGCATCAGCTTCGGCCGCATGGCGAGCGAACGGGCGATGGCGACGCGCTGCTGCTGGCCGCCCGAGAGCTGCGAGGGGTAGGCGTCGAGCTTGTCCTCGAGGCCGACGCGGGCAAGCACCTCGCGCGCGACCTCGCGGGCGGCCTGCGGCGCCTGCTTCTTCACGACGCGCGGGGCGAGCGTGATGTTGTCGCAGACCGAGAGATGCGGAAACAGGTTGAAGCTCTGGAAGACGATGCCGACCTCCTGCCGCAATTTGCGCAGGTTGGTCGCGGGATCGTTGACCTGCGTGCCGTCGACGCGGATCAAGCCGGCCTGGATCGGCTCCAGCCCGTTGATGCAACGGAGCATCGTGCTCTTGCCTGAGCCGGAGCGGCCGATCACGGCGATGATCTCGCCCTTGGCGACATCGAGCGTGACGTCCTTCAGCACCTGGACCGAGCCGTAGCTCTTGTTGATCCCATGGATTTCAACGAGCGACATCGAGCTTCCGCTCGATCGAGCGGCTCCATTGCGAGAGGGGGAAGCACATCGCGAAATAGATCGCGGCGACGGTGATGTAGACGGCGAAAGGCTTGTAGGTGCCGGCCGCCGTGAGCTGACCCTCGCGCGTCAGCTCGACGAAGCCGATCACCGCCGCGAGCGAGGTGTTCTTGATGAGCTGGACGAGGAAGCCGACCGTCGGCGGGATCGCGACCCGGATCGATTGCGGCACAATGACATGGCGCAATTGCTCCCAGAGCGAGAGGCCAAGCGAGGCGCCGGCCTCCCATTGCGTCTTCGCGATGGAGACGAGCGCACCGCGCCAGATCTCGCCGAGGAAGGCGCTGCCATAGACCGAGAAGGCGGTTGCAGCGGCGAGCCACGGATTGACGGAGATGCCGGTGAGCGGCAGGCCGAAGAAGATCACAAACAGCCAGACCAGGAGCGGCGTGCCTTGGACGATGTGGATATAGGCGGCGGCGAGCCAGCGCAGCGGCGCGAAGGGCAGGATGCGGGCGATCGCGATGACGATGCCGATCAGCGAGGCGCCGATGAAGGCGGTCGCGGTCAGCGCTAGCGTCCAGCGCGCCGCCGCGATCAGGTACATCACATCGATGAGGCCGAATTCGCGGATCATCGCCTGACGAACGCCCAGTAATAGAGGCCAGCGAACAGGCCACGGAAGGCGAAGGCGAGCCCGAGATAGAGCACGCCGATGACGGTGTAGACCTCGAAATCGCGGAAGGTGCGCGACTGCACGATCGAGGCCGCGTGGAACAGGTCCTCGACCGAGATCTGCGAGACGACGCTGGTCGCCAGCATCAGCAGCACGAACTGGCTGGCGAGCGCCGGGAACATCGCCTTCAGCGCCGGGAACATCACGACATAGCGGAAGACCTGCAGGCCGGAGAGGCCGAGCGAATGCCCGGCCTCGACCTGCGCCTTCGGCACGGCCTCCAGCCCGGCGCGGACGATCTCGGTGGTGTAGGCGCCGAGATTGATGACCAGCGCGATGATCGCGGCGGTGAGGCCATCGAGCCTGACGCCGAAGCTCGGCAGGCCGAAGAAGATCAGGAAGAGCTGCACCAGCAGCGGGGTGTTGCGGATGACCTCGACATAGGTGCCGACGATGCGGCGCAGCCAGGCCGGGCCGTAGACGCGGGCGGCGGCGCAGGCGATGCCGATGACGAGGCCACCGACCATCGCCAGCGCAGAGAGCAGCAGCGTGATCCAGACGCCGTCGAGGATCGATTCCCAGGCGGCGAAGACATCGCGGAACTGCAGGCCGTATTTCATGCCCGGCCGCCTCGCGACAGCGGCGCGACGCCCCCAGAACCTGCGATATGATCCGACGATCGTACCATCCGCCTCCCCTTTGACGGCGAGGCTAAGTTCGTTTCTTATTTGATGTCAAGCTTCATATATGAAACAGAGAGACATGAGCGACCTGCCGGATACCGAGAACGGAGACAAAAGCAGCTACGCGGCGCCGGCGCTGGAAAAGGGGCTCGACATCCTCGAACTCCTCGCCGAGGTCGGGGAACCGCTCTCGACGCGCGAGATCGCCGAGCGCCTCGCCCGCTCGAAGAGCGAGATCTTCCGCATGGTCTTCGTGCTGCAGCAGCGCGGCTATCTCGCCCGCGAGGCGGGAACCGACCGGCTCGAACTGTCGCGCCGGCTGTTCGATCTGGGCATCCGCACACCGGCCGGGCGCCAACTCACCTCGATCGTGCTGCCGGTGATGGAGCGCTTCAGCGAGGCGAGCGGGCAGGTCGCGCATCTCGTCGTGCTGAGCCGGGCCCAGACCGTGGTGCTGGCGACCACCTCGGGACATCTCGATGCCAGCGTCATCGTCAGGCCAGGCTATGGCCGCCCGGCGCTCGATGCGAATTCCGGGCTGCTGATCCTCGCCTTCCAGAGCAAAAGCCGCCGCGACGCGTTGATGCGGGAAGCATCGGAGGCCGACAAGCGGCGCCTCGAAGCTGCCGAGACCGAGCGTATATTCGCGGATATCCGCGCCCTCGGGCACCGCGTCGCCGCCAGCCGCGACATCATGGCGGTGACCGACATCGCCTGCCCGGTCATCGGCCCCGGCGGCCATGCCGAGGCGGCGATCCTGGTGCCCTGCCTGCAGCGCCACGGCATCGCGACCGACGAGGAGGCGATCCTGAAAGCGCTCAAGGCGAGTTGTGCCGAGGCCGGCTCGCAGCTGTCGCTTTAGCGGAGGCGCCAGCTGAAGCGTCAGGGGCGCCCTGAACCTTCCGACGATGGCCCTTCCCAATCCTGGGCCGCTCCGGCGAGATGCGCGACGAGAAGCTGTACAGCGCCGGGCCGGTCGCCCTTGTCGAGCGCGGCGAGAATGGCGAGGTGGTCCCGGCAGGATTGCAGGATCTGTTCCGGCTCCAGCTCCCAGAAATCGGCGAACTGATGCATGCGCCGCAGCGCGTTCTGGCGCCTCACAGCCTGCAAGAAGAAGCGATTGCGCGACCATGAGGCCAGGGTCTCATGGAAGGTCGAGTTGACCTCGAACCAGAGCTGCGGCGTGACCTCGCCCACGGGGCGGCGCATCAGCGCCTCATGCGCCATGCGGAGTCGGGCGAGCTCGGCAGCATCGACGCGGTAGCCGGGCTGGCTCAGCGCCGCCGTCTCGATGGCGATGCGGAAGGCATAGGATTCGAGAATGGCCTCCGGCGTATCGAGGCTCTCGGTGAAGCGCCAGCCATGGCCGCGCTGGCGCTGGACCAGCCCTTCCGAGGACAGCCGCATCAGGGCCTTGCGCAGATCGCCCTTGGCTGCGCCGAAATGCGCCAGCATCGCGTTCTCGGTGACCTCGGTCGGGAGCTCGCCCCGCGCCCGCCCGGTCAGGATCCTCTGGTAGAGTTCGCCGCCGCCGGCCGGTGCCGGCATATGCGCGGCGATCGCCACGTCGTCGACCGGCCGCAGCAGGCTAAAGCCCTGGCTCTGCTCGCGCGCCAGCAGCCCCATCTCGACCAGCGTCAGGAGCGCACTCCGCACCGGCGTACGCGAGACGCCGAACCGCGCCGCCAGAGGCTTCACGCCGACAGGCGCGCCCGCCGGCCAGCCCTCGTCGCGGGCCAATCGCAGGATGTCGCCGATGATCTCGCCGTGCAGGCTGTTGGCCATTCCCTGGTTTCGCCTCTTCCGGAGCGATTTGACAATCCGCGAAATGATGAGCCACTGTGCATCTTGGTCAATCAAAAAACACGATAGTGTCTCATGATCGAACCGTTTCCCTTCGTCTCCGTGTCAGGCTCGCCCTATGAGCGCGGCCGCAGCTATGGCGCGGCGGTGCCCGATCGTATCGTCGGCAGCGCCCGGTTCTATGCCGGCCAACTGGACGGGCTCGGCTCCAGCACGACGCTGCGCCGCAAGCTGATCGACGAGGCAAGGCAGGGAATCGCAGCTTTCGACGAGGCCTATCTGGAGGAGATGCGCGGCATCGCCGACGGCTCCGGCGTACCGCTCGATGCGATCATCATGATCAACGCCCGCACCGAGATCGTCGCCAAGGCAAGGCTTCTCGCCAACCGTGCCGACGAGGAGGAAGAGGAAGACGAGGCCGATAATGACGGCTGCACCGGTGCGATCATCCTGCCCGAGCGCAGCGCCACCGGCGGCATCATCCAAGGCCAGAACTGGGACTGGCAGCCGGAATGCGCGAAGACCGCGATCGTGCTCAGGGTGCAGCGAAAGAACGGGCCGGACCTGCTGACCTTCGTCGAGGCCGGCGGGCTGGGCCGGCACGGCATGAACGAGGCCGGCATCTGCGTCACCGGCAATTACCTGCGCAGCGACCGCGACTATTGCCAGGAAGGCGTGCCGCTGGCGCTGGTCCGCCGCAAGGCGCTGGAGCAGGAGCATCTGGCGCTGGCGATCAAGGTGGTCGCGACCACGCCGAAGGCCTGCTCGACCAATATGATGCTCAGCCAGGACAAGGGCTTCGGCATCGATCTGGAATGCGCGCCGGACGAGGCCTTCCCGATCCTGCCCGAGGACGGGCTGATCGTGCATGCCAATCACTGGGCCAGCCCGACGGCGCTGGCGAAGCTGCGCGAGACCGGCATCGCCAGCGCGCCCGACAGCCCCTATCGCGACTGGCGCGTCCGCAACCTCCTGAACGAGCCGCGCCGGCCGCTCGGCCGCGAGGACCTGAAGGCCGCGCTATTCGACGATTTCCTCTCGCCCTTCTCGGTCTGCCGCCCGCCGCGCCCCGGCCAGCGCGGCGATATCACCGCCAGCGTGGCGATGATCCTGCTGGAGCCCGCCAAGGGTGTGATGGAGGTGGCGCCGCTGCCAGCGCTCAACCGGCACTTCACCTGCTACGGCCTGACCGGCGAGCCCTTTGCCACCGAGCAGGCCGCCTGACCGAAATCGATCGCGCCGCTTGTCGCGACACCTTGAGGGAGCCGATGCCATGAGACGCCCACTCGCCCTTGCCATCCTGCTCGCCGCCTGCGCGAGCCCGGCCGCAGCGCAATCGATCACCGTCGCGGTGGCCGCCGACATCCGCAGCAACAATCCCGGCGTGAACCGCGACGACAGCACCGACGATTTCGCGCTGCAGCTCGTCGAGGGGCTCGTCGGCTACAACGAGGGCGGCAATGCCACGCCTCTGCTGGCGCAGAAGGTCGATCTCTCGGCCGACGGCAAGACCTATACCTTCACGCTGCGCGAGGGCGTGAAATTCCACAATGGCGCGACGCTGACCTCGGCCGACGTGCTGTGGAGCTGGAACCGTTACATGGATCCGAAGACCCAGTGGCGCTGCACCTCGGAATTCGACGGGCGCAGTGGTCTCAAGGTCGAATCCGTCTCAGCGCCCGATGCCAGGACCTTCGTCATGACCATCGACAAGCCGAACGCGCTGTTCCTCGACACGATGGCCCGGACCGACTGCGCGATGACCGCGATCTTGCACAAGGATTCGGTCAAGGCCGACGGAAGCTGGGACAAGCCGATCGGCACCGGCCCCTACAAGTTCGGCGAGTGGAAGCGCGGCGAGTATTTCACCATGACCGCCTTCGACGGCTACCAGTCGCCGGGGCAAGGCAAGATCGACGGCTATGTCGGCTCGAAGCGCCCGCTGCTCAAGGAGGTCAAGTTCCTCGTCGTCAAGGATGCGGCGACCGTGAAGGCCGGCCTCATCTCCGGCGCGCTGCAGATGAGCGAGACGCTGCCGAGCGATGTCGAGGAACTCAAGAAGGTGCCGAGCCTCAAGGTCGCGGTCGCGCCCAATGCGGTCCGCCACATCTTCCTGATCCAGACCAAAGACGCCGTGATGGGCAACAAGAAGCTGCGCCAGGCGATCGCGGCGGCGCTGGACTATCCCGAGCTGGTCGCAGCCGCCTCCAACAACCTGGGCACGCCGAACAACTCGCCGATCTACTCGACCTCCGGCTATTTCGGCGAGGTCGAGAAGCAGGGTCATAAATACGACCCGGCCCGGGCCAAGCAGTTGCTGCAGGAGGCCGGCTACAAGGGCGAGAAGATCACCATCCTCGCCAACAAGCGCCCGACGGTCCCGAGCTTCCCGGCGGCGGTGGTCTGGCAGCAGATGCTGCAGGCGGTCGGGATCAATGCCGAGATCGAGGTCCTGGACTGGGCGACGCAGCTCGACCGGTTCAACAAGGGCAACTACCAGATGCAATCCTTCTCGTTCTCGGCCCGGTTCGACCCGGCGATCGCCTTCGAACAGTTCTCCGGACCGAAGGACAAGCAGCCGCGCAAGGTCTGGGACAATCCGGACGCCCAGGCGCTGATCGACAAGTCGATGCTGATCTCGGACAAGGCCCAGCGGCAGAAGATCTTCGACGAACTGCACCGCCGCGTCATCGACGAGGTGCCGCTGATCTTCCTCTATAACGGCCTCGATGCCGTCGCGATGAGCAAGGCCATCTCCGGCTTCCAGCCCTGGCAGTCCAAGCTGCGGATGTGGGAAGTGACGCTGGCACAGTGAGCCGCCGCCCGTCGACCAGCCCGGCGTCGAAGCCGCGAGCATCGAATGCGAATGCACCTCATTAGCAATAATGAGGTGCGCTGCATCAATGCTGCATCTGCAATCCCTCTGCTCGCGCTGCAGCTTGACATGGCCTTCGCGGCCAACCGAACATGACGGCCACATTGTCGGAAAGGTAGCTTATGCGTCTGTTTGCTGCGTCGCTCGCAACCGAGACCAATACGTTCTCTCCGATCCCGACATCCCGGGCCAATTTCGAGGCTTCCGCCTATTTCCCGGCGGGCCAGCATCCCGACCGGGCGACCCACACCACCGCCCCGCTCTATGTCGCGCGGCAGCGGGCCAAGCGCGACGGCTTCGAGCTGATCGAAGGGTCCTGCTTCTGGGCCGAGCCGTCGGGTACCTGCGCCAAGGCCGATTACGAGGAGATGCGGGACGAGATCCTCGTCCAGCTCAAGGCGGCGCTGCCGGTCGACGGCGTGCTGCTCGGCCTGCACGGCGCCATGGTCGCGCATGGCTACGATGACTGCGAGGGCGATATCATCGAGCATGTCCGCGCCATCGTCGGGCCGTCCGTGCCGATCGGCGTCGAGCTCGATCCGCATTGCCACCTGACCGAGAAGCGCGTGCGCCTCGCCGATGCGGTCATCCTCTAC
The DNA here is from genome assembly GCF_058800455.1 of Allobosea sp. GW822-FHT05A11. Taxonomy (NCBI): domain Bacteria; kingdom Pseudomonadati; phylum Pseudomonadota; class Alphaproteobacteria; order Hyphomicrobiales; family Alloboseaceae; genus Allobosea; species Allobosea sp. GW822-FHT05A11. The sequence continues at coordinate 196,342 of NZ_JBXAMI010000007.1, forward strand.
AAGGAATATCCGCATATCGATTTCGTCGAGCGGGCGGAGGAGCTGGTCGACATCATCCTCGGCACGATCCGCGGGCAGATCAAACCGGTGATGTCGCTCTATGATTGCCGGATGATCGAGCTGGTGCCGACGACGCGCGAGCCCGGCCGCTCCTTCGTCGACAGGATGAGCGCGCTCGAGGGCAAGGACGGCATCCTCTCGGTCTCGCTGGCGCATGGCTTCCAGCAGGGCGACGTGCCGGAGATCGGCACCCGCGTCCTCGTCATCACCGACAACGACAAGGCGAAGGGCGATGCGCTGGCGGCCAAGCTCGGCGAGGAATTCCGCTCGCTCAAGGGGCAGTTCGCCCCGCCGGTGACCCCGCTCGACGAGGCGCTCGACCGCGCACTCGGCGGCGCAGCGAACGGCCCGCGCGTCATCGCGGACTCCACCGACAATGCCGGCGGCGGCGCGGCCTCCGACAACACCAACATCATCCACCGCCTGCGCGAGCGCGGCATCTCTGACGCCGCAGTCGGCCCGGTCTGGGACCCGGTCGCGGTCGCGTTCTGCCTGACGGCCGGCGTCGGCGCGACCATTCCGCTGCGCTTCGGCGGCAAGGCGGCCGCAACCTCGGGCACGCCGGTCGATGGCGAGGTGACGGTATTGGGCGCCATCCGCGGGGGCACGCAGAGCTTCGGCACCGCCAAGGTGCCGATCGGCGATGCGGTCGGCATCCGCATCGACGGCATCGACGTCGCGCTGCTCTCGCACCGGACGCAGGCGCTGGGGCTGGAAATCTTCACCAGCGTCGGCATCGACCCGACGCAGAAGCGCATCGTCAGCGTCAAGTCGACCAACCATTTCCATGCGGCCTACGGCCCGATTGCCAGCGAGGTGATCTACACCGATGGCGGCGGCCCTTCGCATCTCGACGTGCGCAAATATCCCTATCGCAAGATCAACCGACCGCTCTGGCCGCATGATCCGCTCCCGCCGGGCCGGCTCGTCGTCTGACGCCTCGCGACCCGAAAGGAACAGGAGAGACGAAGCATGACCCGATGAGGGCCAGACGAGGTGAATGCCCGCGGCCCTCTGTTGCAACGAGGAGGAGAACGACATGACCACGACACGCCGACGTTTCGTTCAGGGCGGATTGGCAACCGGCGCGCTCGTCGCCGCGCCGGCCACGATCCGCGCCCAGACCACACCAACCGCGGCCCGCACCATCCGCACCGTCCTGCATGGTGATCTTCGCGTCTTCGATCCGATCTGGACCACCGCGAACATGACCTCGTACCACGCAGGCATGGTCTATGACACGCTGTTCGGCGTGAACGACAAGTTCGAACCGCAGCCGCAGATGGTCTCGAAATGGTCGCTCTCGGACGACCGCAAGACCTATACGTTCGAACTCCGCGACGGCCTGCGCTTCACCGATGGCACGCCGGTCACCGCCAAGGATTGCGTCGCCTCGATCCGGCGCTGGGGCGCACGCGACGGTGGCGGCCAGCACATGATGGCGCGCCTCGCCGATACGCCGGTGAAGGACGACAAGACCTTCCAGATCGTGATGAAGGAGCCCTACGGGCTCGTGGTGGAATGGCTCGCCAAGGCCGCGACCAATGTCTGCTACATCATGCGCGAGAAGGAGGCCGGGACCGATCCGAACCAGCAGATCAGCACCATCCTCGGCTCCGGCCCGTTCCTGTTCAACGAGGGCGCGGTCGTCCAGGGTCAGCGCTACGTCTACGACAAGAACCCGAACTACGTGCCGCGCTCGGAGCCTGCGGTCTTCACCTCGGGCGGCAAGGTCGTGAATGTCGACCGCGTGGTGTTCGAGAACATCGCCGACGAGGCGACCGCGATCGCCGCGATCCGGGCCGGCGAGATCGACATGATCGAATACCCCAATGTCGACCTGCTCGACTCGCTCGCCGGCGAGAAGGACATCAAGCTGGAAGTACTGAACAAGCAGGGCCAGCTCGGCTGGTGCCGCGTCAACTGGCTCCATCCGCCGTTCAACAACGTCAAGGCCCGCCAGGCCATGCTGCACCTGATCCACCCGACCGAGGTGATGAAGGCGACCTTCGGCGACGAGAAATACTTCCGCGGCTGCTCCTCACTGTTCGGCATGGGCACGCCGATGGAGAACGACGCCAATATCGACTGGTTCAAGACGGCGCCGGACATCGAGAAGGCCAAGCAGCTCGTCAAGGAATCCGGCTATGACGGCCGCCCGGTCGTGGTGCTGCAAGCAACCAACATCGCCTATATGAACAACGCCGCCAACCTGGTCGCGCAATGGATGCGCCAGGCCGGCTTCAACGTCTCGCTGCAGGCCTCCGACTGGGGCGCCGTCGTCACCCGCCGCGCCGTCAAGGCCGCGCCGGACCAGGGCGGCTGGAACGTGTTCTTCACCTCCGGCTCGGTCAACGCCTTCGGCAATCCCGTCTCGCTCAGCGGCCACGCGGCCAATGGCGAGAAGGGCTGGTTCGGCTGGCCGAGCGACGAGAAGCACGAGCAGTTGCGCGACAAATGGGCCAGCGCCCAGTCGGATGCCGAGCGCAAGCAGATCGCTCGCGACATCCAGCAGAACGCCTGGGATTTCGTGCCGCATGCGTATTTCGGCCAGTGGTTCCAGCCGGCCGCCCTGCGCAATCTCACGGGCCTGATCGGGATGCCCGAGCTGATCCCGTTCTGGAACGTCAAGAAGGGCTGATTTCAGCTCTCGTCGCGAACCCATCCACGGAGTCCGCCCCTCGGCGGGCTCCGCTTGCCCAGCCGTCTTCAGCTGATCGTGCCGGCGGCGCGAGGGCGAGCACGCGATACCGTGCCCGAGCGGGGCCTGCCGATCGTCCCGCACCAGACAAGCAAGCCGACGGAGGACGACCGACGCAATGCTGAGTTATCTCGTACAACGCCTGGCATCGACCCTTCTTGTGATGACGCTGGTCGGCATCTTCGTCTTCCTGCTGCTGCATCTCTCGGCGGGCGACCCCGCCGCCATCATCGCCGGCGACTACGCCACGCCGCAGCAGATCGCCACGATCCGCCAGCGACTCGGTCTCGACGATCCGCTGCTCGTCCAGTTCGGACGCTGGGCGCTGCGCGTCGTGCAGGGCGATCTCGGCGTCTCGATCTTCACGAGCACCCCGGTCTCGGCCCTGATCCTGCAGCGCCTGGAGCCGACCTTGTCGGTCGCGGTGCTGACGATGATCTTCGCGGTCTCGATCGCGGTCACGCTCGGCGTGCTCGCCGCCTGGAAGGCAGGCCGGCCGGTCGACCGCCTGCTGATGGGCTTTTCCGTGCTCGGCTTCTCGATGCCGACCTTCGTGGTCGGCTACTGCCTGATCTATGTCTTCGCGATCGAATTGCGCTGGTTGCCGGTGCAGGGCTATCGGCCGATCATGGACGGCATCGGCCCGTGGTTCCTGCATCTCGTGCTGCCGACGATCACGCTCGGCCTCGCCTATGTCGCGCTGATCGCGCGCATGACCCGCGCCTCGGTGCAGGAGGTGCTGGAAGAGGACTATATCCGCACCGCCAATGCCAAGGGTGTTCCGGCGCGAACCATGCTGATGAAGCACGCGCTGAAGAACGCCGGCGTGCCGATCATCACCGTGATCGGCATTGGCGTCGCCCTGCTGATCGGTGGCGTCGTGATCACCGAGACCGTGTTCAACATCCCCGGCATCGGCCGCCTCGTCGTCGATGCGATCTCGAAGCGCGACTATCCGATCATCCAGGGCGTGATCCTCGTCTTTTCAGGCGTCTATGTGCTGATCAACCTCGCGGTCGACCTCTCCTATTCCCTCATCGATCCCCGCATCCGGCATTGAGGAGGCGAGACCGATGACCGCAATCGATACCTCGACCGTCCCTGCGCCCGCCCCGGGCAACCGTCTGATTCGCTTCGGCCGGTTCGCGCGCCGCAACCCGACGATGCTGATCGGCGCCGCCATCCTGATCTTCTTCGTCACCGTCGCGATCATCGCGCCGCTGATAGCCGGCGATCCGATGCTGAAGCTCCCAACGCGGCGTCTGCAACCGCCCTCCCCCGAATTGCGCTTCGGAACCGACCAGCTTGGCCAGGATGTCTTCGCACGCACCGTCTACGGCGCCCGTGTCTCGCTGATCGTGGGCCTGAGCGTCGCGACGATCTCGATCCTGATCGGCCTGACGATCGGGCTCTTCGCCGGCTATTACCGCCGCTTCGACGCCATCGTCATGCGCCTGATGGACGGCTTGATGGCGATTCCCGCGATCCTGCTGGCGATCGCCATGGTCTCCCTGAACCAGGGCAGCATCGGCATCGTTATCGCGGCGATCTCGATCCCGGAACTGCCGCGCGTCGTCCGGCTCGTCCGTTCGATCGTGCTCAGCGTCAAGGAACTGCCCTTCGTCGAGGCTGCGCGCGCCTGCGGCGCGAAGACACCACGCATCCTGTTCCGGCACATCATGCCGAGCACGATCGCGCCCTTGATCGTGCAGGCGACCTATATCTGCGCCTCGGCGATCCTCGTCGAAGCCTCGCTGTCGTTCCTCGGCGCAGGCGTGCCGCCGGAGGTGCCGAGCTGGGGCAACATGATCGCATCGAGCCGGCTCTATCTCGCCCGCGCGCCCTGGACGATCTTCTGCCCGGCAATCGCGCTCGCGCTTGTCGTGCTGGCGGTGAACCTGCTCGGCGACGGCTTGCGGGACCGTCTCGATCCGCGGCTATCGCGGCGGCTGTAGGCTTAAGCCCAGACTGCACGCCGGGCATGCATTCGCACGCCCGGCGAATCTCCGGCACCGCGCTATGCTGCCCTCGCCATCGATGGCGATAAGAAGCTGGGAGCCTGCCGGGATGAACCGACGCGACACGATCAAACTGGCGCTTCTGCCGACGCCGTTCGAGCAACTGCCTCGCCTGTCGCAGGCGCTCAGCCGCGACGGCAGAGGCCCGTCAATCTGGATGAAGCGCGACGACTGCACCGGCTTCGCCGGCGGCGGCAACAAGGTGCGCAAGCTCGAATACCTCGTCGCGGAGGCCCTGAAGCAGGGCGCCGATACGCTCGTCACGATGGGCGCGATCCAATCCAACCATGCCCGCCAGACCGCCGCGGCAGCCGCCCGTAACGGTCTGGCCTGCGTGCTGCTGCTGACCGATTCGGTGGCGAATCGCAGCGAATCCTACCGGACCAACGGCAACTGGCTGCTCGACCAGATTTTTGGAGCCGAGATCCGTCTGCTTCCAGCCGGCGGGGATGCGACTGCCATCGCGAACGAGGCGGTGTCCGGCCTGACCGCGCAGGGTAAACGCCCCTATTTCATCCCGGTCGGCGGCTCCAATGCACTGGGCAGCCTCGCCTATCGCGACGCCCTTCTGGAGCTGGCCAGGCAGGCGAAGGCCGACGGTATCGGCATCGACCATATCGTCGTGCCGACGGGGAGCGGCGGCACCCATGCCGGCATCCTCGCCGGCGTCGAGGATGCCGGGCTTTCCTGCCGCGTGCAGGGCGTCAGCGTCTCGCGCTCGTCCGAGCAGGCGGGTGCCATCGTGTCCGGGCTCGTGAACGACATCTACGCGCTGGAAGGCCGGCAGCGGGGCCAGCAGGTCGCTCTTGAGATCGATGATTCGCAGGTCGGCCCCGGCTACGGCCAGCCGACGCCGGCGATGATCGAAGCGGTCGAGCTGGTCGCGCGGACGGAAGGCATCCTGCTCGACCCCGTCTATACCGGCAAGGCGATGGCCGGACTGATCGCGCTGGTCAGGGGCGGTACCATCGGCCCCGACGAGACGGTCGTTTTCTGGCATACCGGCGGCGCGCCGGGGCTCTACGCCTATCCGGAAGTTTTCCAGGGATAGAGACGACGGCGCGACAGACCGTCATTCTCGGGCGAAGCGTAGCGTAGACCCGATAATCTCCAGTAAGAAGAGGCACTTGTCCTTCCAGAGATGCTCGGGTCAAGCCCGAGCATGACGGCTTGCGGTCCCCTCATTCCGGGCTCCCAACGAGGTGTGGACAGCGTCCCTCGGAGCGTGTCGAGAGAGCCTCTTCGGAGGCGCAGTTTACACTCTGTTAACCATTTTCTCGATACACCGAAGCAACCGAAAATTTACCAAGATAACCGACGTGTTAACTCAACCCCGGCCCATCCGCCTCAAGGGGCGGTCCTATCTTGCGCTGACGCTGACCCCGGAGCTGCCCTTCGAGGACTGGCTGGCGCGGCTCGACGATCTCGCCTCGCGCTCCGCCGGGTTCTTCCTGCGGCGCCCCGTGGTGCTCGACATCACCGGGCTCGAGATCGACCGGGCGCAGCTGCGGACCTTCGTCAGCCAGCTCGGCTCACGCCAGGTCAGGATCATGGGCATCGAGGGCGCCTCGCCTGCCCTGCTCGGCTCCGATCTGCCGCCGGCCATGGCCGACGGGCGCCCGACCTCCGATTTCGAGCCTCCGGCCGCCGCGGCCGAGTCTGCCAAGGCCGATGTTGCCGTTGCCGAGCCGGTCGTCCCCGACCTGCCCAAGACCGTGCCCTCGATCATCGTGACGCAGCCGGTCCGCTCTGGCCAGTCGCTGGTCTTCCTCGAAGGCGACGTCACCGTCATCGGCTCGGTCGCCTCTGGCGCCGAAATCGTCGCCGGCGGCTCGATCCATGTCTACGGCACTCTGCGCGGGCGGGCGATGGCCGGCACGATGGGCAATGCGGCGGCGCGCATCTTCTGCCGCAAGCTCGAGGCCGAGCTGATCGCGATCGACGGCTACTACAAGACGGCCGAGGACATGGGCCCTGAATTCCGCGGCAAGCCCGTGCAGATCTGGCTCGACGGCGAAGCGTTCAAGGTCGAAGCGCTCGCCTGAGGCGAAGGCATCAACAATCATCAAGGAGCGGTCAATGGGCAAGGTCATCGTCGTCACATCGGGCAAGGGCGGCGTCGGCAAGACGACATCGTCGGCCGCGCTCGGCGCCGCGCTCGCCCAGGGCGGGGACAAGGTCGTGGTCGTCGATTTCGATGTCGGCCTGCGCAATCTCGACCTGGTCATGGGTGCCGAGCGGCGCGTGGTCTACGACCTCGTCAACGTCATCCAGGGCGAGGCCAAGCTCACCCAGGCCCTGATCCGCGACAAGCGGGTCGAGACGCTCTACCTGCTGCCGGCCTCGCAGACCCGCGACAAGGAGAACCTGACGGCCAAGGGCGTCGAGGCGGTGATCGGTGCGCTCAAGGTGAATTTCGACTGGGTCATCTGCGACAGCCCGGCCGGCATCGAGAGCGGCGCGACGCTGGCGATGCGTCATGCCGATATCGCGATCGTCGTGACCAATCCGGAAGTGTCCTCGGTGCGCGATTCAGACCGGATCATCGGCCTGCTCGATTCCAAGACGGTCAAGGCCGAGAATGGCGAGCACATGGAGAAGCACCTGCTGCTGACCCGCTACGACCCGGCCCGAGCCGAGCGTGGCGACATGCTGAAGGTCGACGACGTCCTCGAAATCCTGTCGATCCCGCTGCTCGGCATCATCCCCGAGAGCATGGACGTGCTGCGCGCCTCCAATATCGGCTCGCCCGTCACGTTGGCGGACCAGGGCAGCGCGCCTGCCGTGGCCTATTTCGACGCCGTGCGCCGGCTCAAGGGCGAGGCTCTCCCCGTCTCGGTCCCCGGCGAGAAGCGCGGCTTCTTCGGCAAGTTCTTCGGAAGGAAGGCGGCATGAAACTGCTTCGTCTCTTCTCCCGCCCCCGCTCGGCTCCTGCCGCCCGGGAAAGGCTGCAGGTCCTGCTGGCCCATGAGCGCGCCAGCAATGCCGGCGATTCCGATCTGCTCGGCAAGCTGCGCGACGAAATCCTGCGCGCGATCTCCAAGCACATGCAGATCGACGACGACAAGGTCAGCGTCCGGATGGAGCGCGGCGCCCAGGTCTCGACGCTCGCCGTCGATATCGAGGTCCCCTTCGACGCCGGCAAGAAGGCGGCCTGACGGCCGGACATTCCCTCGGGCGTGCGACGGCTCTCAGCCGTTTGCGCGCCCGATGATCGCGTCGACCTCGTCGCGATCGATGCGGCGTCGATCGGACAATCGCCGGGCGATCGCTGCCTGGGCCGCCAGCATCGCCGGGCGATAGAGAATGGCCGTCGCCGCGTTGGCGCAGCGGGCCCGCAGCCCAGCCTCATCCGGCGGTTGCAGCAGCGCGATATAGGGCATCATCTGCTGGAGATCGTCCTCATGGGAGGCGATCGCACCCGGATACCATTTCAAGCCTTCCTCGTTCCAGTAGATCATCTCGCCGCAATACCCGGCGGACAGGATCGTGATCTCGACCTCCGCGCGCTGGAGATCGATCGGATTGCCGCTCTGGAAGCCTCGGCTGTAGGGCTCGAAACAGGTCTCGCCGGAGGACCCATAAGGCGGCCGCAGCCAGGCATGCGTGATGTAGCGCCGGTGATGCCAGCCGACGACAATATGGCCGGCTTCATGAAAGGCGCAGGCGGCGCGCCGGATATCGGCCGGGATGTCGCTGAGAATCGGCATTCCGACTGACTGTCACCGGCAGCAGCTTTTGCGCAACCGCAACGTAAGCCGATCGTCAGGGTTCGCTGCCTGGCGCGCCGGTTTCCGGGAGCAGCCCGCTGCCGTGCCCCTCGACCAGGATCTCGACGAAACGCGCCGCCAGACGGGCCAGGGGCCGGCTCCGCACCGTCATCAGGCATATGGTGATCGGCAATTCCGGCGTCACATCCAGCCTGGCCAGCCCCTCGAAGCGCTGAGCCTGCGTCAGCAGGCTGTCGATCAGGATGACGTCGCCCTGGCGCGCCAGCAGATGCGCAGCGGAAATGCTGTAGGGCACAGTCATGAACGGAGCATAGTCGAGACCCGCCTTTTCATGAGCGCGCGCGATCAGCCAGCCCAGCGGCGATTTCTCACGATCGAAGCAGATCAGCCGGTGCTCCCGAAGCTCGGGCAAGCTGACCCGGCCGCGACGCGCCAGCGGATCGTCCGCGCGAACGAGGGCGATGATCGAGGCCTGGGCGAAAGGCGTCAGGGCGATGTCGTCGGTGACGCGCGGCGAGAACATCACGCCGAGATCGGCCGCGCCCTTCGACAGCTCCGTCGGTGCATCGCCCATGATCAGCTCGATGCGGGCCTGGGGATATTCCGTCACCAGTCGCCTGATCGCCTGCGCGATGAGCCCCTGGCCGATGCTGGGCGTCGAAGCGATCCGCAGCGGCAAAGCGCGCCCGGACCGCAGATCACCGACGGCTTCGCGCAAGATGTGCCATTCGTCCTCGACATGGCCCAACGCCGACATCAGGCCGCGGGCCTGAGGACGCAGGACGAGGCGACCGTCGCTGCGATCGAAGACCGGGATGCCGAGGGTCGCCTCACTGCGGGCGATGATCTTGCTGACGGCCGATTGCGTCAGATGGAGCTGGCGCGCGGCCTCGACGGTGGTGCCGCAACGATCGACGGCGCGTAGCACCGTCGCATGAGACGGCGTCAATGCCTTCATGCGCCATCTCCCACGAGATGTTCGAGCAGGACGTGCGCCGCAGGGTCAAGCGGTGCGCCGTCGCGGTGATGTGCAAAGGCCGTGACGAGAGGGCTGTCGTCGAGCGGACGCACCGCCAGCCCCTGCGTCAGGCCGCTGCTGATGACGAAGCCGTCGACGACGGCGATGCCGACGCCCTCGCGCGCCAGATGGCAGGCACTGTCCGTATGGCGCACGGTGATCGCGATCCGGTCGGACAGGCCGGCTCGCCCCAGCGCGTCCTGAAAGCTGTCGGCCAGACTGATGCCGTCAGGCCCGTAGCTGATCAGGCGCTGGCCTTCGAGATTATCGCGCGCCAACCGGTCATGGCCGGCGAGCGGATGAGCCTCGTCGAGCACGCAGACCAGCGGGCTGCAGCGCAGCACGATGTCGCGCAATCCTTCGGTCGCCATCGGGCCGTAGGAAATCGCGAGATCGACCTCATTGGCGCTGAGGTGGTCGCGGACATGGTCGAACATCACTTCGACGGCGGCTCGATCGGCCAGGTCACGGCGTGCGCCGGCGATGGCCGGCGGCAGGATGCTGTGCGCCAATCCCGGCACCGTCGCGATCCGCAGGCGGTCGGCCATGCCGACGCGGATCATGTCGGCTTCGTGGTGCGCCCGGCGCAGGGCCCCGAAAGCCGGGCGCGCGAGCCGATTCAGCTCCAGCGCCTCGGGCGTCGGCGTCAGCCGGCCCTGGACGATCGCGACGAGGCTGAGATCGAGCTCCCTTTCGGCAAGACGCAATGCCTTGATCACGGCGGACTGGCTGACACCGAGGGCCTGGGCCGCTTCACCGGTGCCGCCAAGCCGAACGAAAGCATCGATCACCTGCAGCGCGCCGAGCCTCATCCAGGCTATTCCGTTTGGTTGATAGACTTGCCGAATGTTTCATTTGCGAGACTAGGCACGCCCGTGGGAGGTTGCAAGCTGCCGCCGGCAGAGCGGCCAAGATCAGGGGATCTCCATGACCACGTTTCGCTCCATGGCATCGGCTGCCGCGCTCGCGCTTTCCATCCTCGGCCCGTCTCTGACCATCGCGCCCTCCAGCGCCTTCGCGCAGGGCGTTCTCAAGCTGGCGCAGACGCAGGACCTCGTCTCGCTCGACCCGATCGCGACCAGCGACAACCCGTCGATCTATGCGCAGCTCCTGATCTACGACACCTTGCTGCGCCCGAGCACGGATGCCAGCAAGCTGGAGCCCGGCCTCGCCGAAAGCTGGACGGTCAGCGATGACGGCCTGACCTACAGCTTCAAGCTCAGGCAGGCGAAGTTCTCGGACGGCACGCCCGTCACCGCCGCCGACGTCGCCTTCTCGCTCAAGCGCGCCGGCAGCGACGCGTCGAGCTGGAAGCGCTTCTTCTCCGGCATCGACGCCATCGAGACGCCCGACGAGCGCACGGTCGTGCTCAAGCTCAAGACCGTGTTCACCCCGCTGCTCAACAACCTCGCCCTGTTCTCCTCGGCGATCCTGCCGCAGAAGGCGTTCGAGGCCGCTCCCGACAAGTTCTTCGAGAAGCCGATCGGCTCCGGCCCCTTCACCGTCGCGGCCTGGAACAAGGGCCAGGCGCTCTCGCTCAAGAAGAACGCGCATTACTGGCAGGCCGGCAAGCCGAGCCTGGACGGCGCCGAGATCATGGTCCTGCCCGAGGGCAACAGCCGCGTGCTGAAGCTGCAGGCCGGCGAGATCGACGCCGCCCTCGAGATCCCGCTCAACCAGATGCAGAGCCTCGGCCGCGCCGGCACGATCAAGACCGCCGTCGCCAACGTGCTGCGCACCGATTTCGTGCTGCTGAACACCAAGAAAAAGCCCTTCGACGATGTCCGCGTCCGCCAGGCGCTGAACTACGCCATCGACAAGGAAGGGCTGGTCAAGGCGCTGCTCTACGGCGCCGGCAAGGTCGCGAACTCGCCGATGCCGCTGATGGCCTATGCCGATCCCGACCTGAAGCCCTATGCGCATGAGGTCGCCAAGGCCAAGGCGCTGCTCAAGGAAGCCGGCTATGGCGACGGCTTCAAGACCTCGCTGCTGGTGCATTCCGGCCGGCCGCTGCATCGCCAGCTCGGCCAGGCGCTGCAGAGCGCGCTCGCGCAGATCGGCGTCACCGCCGAGATCCGCCTCGTCGAAGGCGGCACGCATTGGTCGACCACCAAGGCCGGCGACTACGAGATGGCCGTCTCATACGCCTCCAGCGACACGATCGACCCCGACCAGATGGCCGGCTTCCTGATCGTCAACCCGGAGCGCGCCAACGCCTACCACACCGAGTGGAAGAACGAGCGCGTCAACGAGCTCTACGCGAAGGAGCGCGCCACCAAGGACGGGCCGGAGCGCGGCGCGATGTTCAGGGAGATGGTCAAGCTCTCGCATGACGGGGCGCCGTCGATCTTCCTCTTCTATCCCGGCACGCCTTACGCCTATCGCAGCAATGTCAGCGGGTTCGAGGTATTGCCGACCGGCAATTTCCGCCTCGAAGACGTCAAGATGAAGTGAGGACGGGGCATAAAGTGAGGACGGGGCGGCCTCCGGCCGCCCTGCCCCCAGGCCCGCTGCCATGCTGACCTATATCCTCAAGCGGCTCGTCCAGCTCATCCCGGTGCTGTTCGGCATCACGCTGGCCTGCTTCTTCCTGCTCAGGGCGTTGCCGGGCGACCCGGCGACGCTGCTGCTCGGCGCCCGCGGCGGGGCGGACGAGATCGCTGCGATGAAGCAGCGGCTCGGGCTCGACCTGCCGCTGTGGCGGCAATATCTGCTCTTCCTCCACGACATCCTCTCCGGCAGCCTCGGCCGGTCGGTCGTCTACGGCCAGCCGGTGATCTCGCTGGTGCTGGAGCGCCTGCCCGCGACGCTCTGGCTCGTCGCCTACTCGACCGTGATCGCGGTCGTGCTGACGATCCCGCTGGCGCTGTGGTCGGCCGTGAAGCGCGATCGGGCGCCGGACGTGCTGGTCAAACTCGTCTTCACGGTGCTGCTCGCGATCCCGTCCTTCTGGCTCGGGCTCGTGCTGGTCGTCATCCTCGCCATCTGGGTGCCGCTGTTCCCGACCTCGGGCTATGGCACCGGCCTGTTCTCGCGCCTGCATCACCTGACGCTGCCGGCCTTCGTGATCGCGCTGGCGACGGCTTCCCTGACGATCCGCAGCCTGCGCAGCGGTATCCTCAATGTGCTCGGCTCGGACTATGTCACCACCGCTCGCGCCAAGGGCAACGCAACCGGGCGCACCATGCGCGTTCATGTGCTGCCGAACGCGCTGATCAGCTCGATCTCGGTGCTCGGCGCCCATACCAGCTGGGTGATCGGCGGGACGGTGGTGATCGAGACCGTCTTCGCGTTGCCCGGCCTCGGCTCGCTCTTCGTCGAGTCGATCTTCGCCCGCGACTACCCGATGATCCAGGGGCTGACGATCGTCTTCGCCGTGCTGGTGGTCCTGATCAACCTCGCGACGGACATCGCCTATGCGCTGGCCGATCCGCGCATCAGGCTGGATTGAAGCGATGAGCAAGCGCCGCCTCGATCCGACGCTCCTCGTCGGCCTCATCATGCTCCTGCTGCTCGCCCTGCTCGTCGGGCTGGGCCAGGTCTGGACGCCGCACGATCCCTTCCTGGTCGATTACGGCAATACGCTGCAGCCGCCCTCCGCCACACACTGGTTCGGCACCGACGATCTCGGCCGCGACGTTGCCTCGCGGGTGATGGCCGGCGGGTTGGTCGATCTGCGGGTCGCGCTCATCTGCGTCATGGCCCCGGCGCTGCTGGGCATCGCGATCGGCGCGCTGGCGGGCTTCGTCGGCGGACGGGTCGACACCGTGATCATGCGCATCACCGACATCTTCTGGGCCTTCCCCTTCCATGTGCTGGTGATCGCCATCGTCGGCGTGCTCGGGCCGGGCGAGGCCAATCTCTATCTCGCCTTCCTGCTGGTGAACTGGATCTCGTTCGCCCGCATCACGCGCGGTGAGGTGCTGGTGCTGCGCGAGCTCGAATATGTGCAGGCGGCGCGCAGCTTCGGCTCGACCGATACCCGCATCATCGCCGCGCATATCCTGCCCAACGCCGTGACGCCGTCGATCGTCTACGCCATGGCCGATGTCGTGCTGACGATCCTCGCCGTGACCTCGCTCTCCTTCCTCGGCCTCGGCATCCAGCCGCCGACCCCGGAATGGGGGCTGATGATCGCCGACGGACGCCAGTTCATGTTCGACGCTTGGTGGATCGCGACCGCTCCCGGCCTCGCCATCATCTACACCGGCGTGACCTTCGCCCTGATCGGCGAGGGACTCGACACGGCCTTGCGCCCCAAGGGCTGACCCATCTCCCCGATGACCTGCTTCGCGAGACGACCATGAGCTTCTTCACCGACAGTTCCGACCTCAAGCGGATCGGCGCCCTGATCGAGGCCCATGCCGCCCCGGTCTACGCGGCGCGCAGCGTCCCCTTCACGCAGTTCGCCTATGTCCTGACCCGGCCGGCGCCGGAACTCGGCGGGAAGCCCGAGGGCGCCGCTCTCCGGCCGGACTGGCGCGCCTATCCCTGCTCGCTGGTGAAGGTGTTCCACCTCGTCGCCGCGCAATTGCGGCTGGAGGACGGGCAGCTCTCCGCCCATGGCGAGCTCGACCGCGCCATGCGGGACATGATCCTGTGGTCGTCGAACTCCGCGACGAACTACATCATCGACCTGCTGACCGGCACGACCGGCGATACGCTGCTGAATAATGCCGAGATGGATGCCTGGTGCCAGCGCCGCGAGGAGATCAACCGGATCTTCGCCGGGCTGGGCTGGCCGGAACTCGCCGGCATCAATCTCAACCAGAAGCTGATGGACGACCTGCGCTACGGCCGGGAAAAGATCGCGCTCGACCGCTCCGCCGCCGGGCACAATTGCCTGACGCCGATCGCGATGGCGCGATTGATGCACGAGATCTTCAGCGACTCCGCCCTGCTGCCGCCGGCGCGCCTCGCCGTCATCCGCGACCATCTCGCGCGCGATGCCGATCATCCCGAGCGGGGTCGCGGCGTCTATCAGCTCCTCGGCTATCTCGGCGATGCGCTGCCGCCCGGCACACAGATCTGGTCCAAGGCCGGCCGCACGCGCTGGCTTGGCGACGACCGCGCCTCGTTCCGCCGGCATGACACGCTGCGCGCGATCCTGCCTGCCGGGCAGGAATTCCGGCTCACCGTCTTCACCCAGGGCGAGGCCATCGCCGAGGACGAGAGCTTCCTGCCGGCGATCGGGGCACTGGTGGCAACCGAATTATCGCAAGCCTGACGCCGCACCAGGCTGCGTGGTGCGTGCTCCCGCGCGCTCGCGGCCTAGCTCGACCGCGCCCTTATCAGATCCGCCATCCGCTCCGCGATCATGATCACCGGGAGGTTGAGGTTCGCGCGCGGCGCGGTCGGCATGATCGATGCGTCGACGACGCTGAGGCCGCCCACGCCATGGACGCGCCCGGTCGCCCCATCGACGACCGCATCGGGATCATCGGCTGCGCCCATCCGACAGGTGCCGCAGCAGTGCCATTGGCCGAAGGCATGGGCCTTGACGTAGGCCTCCAGGATATCCGGCTCGTTGAGCAGCGATTGCAGGCTGATGCCGCTGGAGACGGCGCGCTGGAAGAACAGCTTTCGCAGCGGCGGCAGGGCATCGATGGCGAGCGCGATCGGCGCTGTGATCAGGTAGTTGCGCAGCGTCTGCCGGCCGAGCGACTTGGCAAAGCCGCTATAGCTTGAAGCACCCGGCATCTCGACGATGTCCGCCAGCGGGCGGGTGGCGAAGAGCCTGGCCATCAGGTGCACGGCTGCGCCCATGCGCTGGAGGTCGCGATAGTCGGAGAGATAGTTGAAGTCGGCCGTCGCCTCCTGGCGCGGATCCGATGAGACCAGCCGCACCGCGCCGCGCGAATGCGCCTTGTTGATCCAGGAGATGATCGTGCCGATCCGGGGGCCCAGCGGATGCCAGGCGGATTTCGCTGCGACCATCAGGAACATGTCCGAGGGCCCGCATTCCTCGACGCCGGAGCTGTAGCGCATGCCCACATGGATGTGCCGGCGCGTCGAATTGCCCAGCCGCGCGGCCGGCTTGATATAGCCCGAGAGCGAGATGCCGGGGTGCTCCTGCAGATTGGCGCCGACGCCACGCAGATCCGCATAGACCTCGACGCCGAGCGAGCGCAGATGTGCCGCCGGGCCGATGCCGGAGCGCATCAGGAGAGCCGGCGAATGCATGGCGCCCGACGAGACCACGACCTCCCGCGCCGCAAGACGCTCCTGCCCGCGCCCCCGGGCGATATCGACGCCGACGATCTGCCTGCCCTCCATCGCCAGCGAGAGGACCTGGGTATCGGTCATGATCGTCAGGTTCGGTCGGCGCCGGGTCGCGGCATCGAGATAGGCCATAGCAGTCGAGACGCGATGCTGGCCGTTATTGGACAGCGTGATCGCGAAATGACCGTCGCCGAACGCGCCGTTCTGGTCCTTGAGGTCGGCAAAACCCTGCGCTTCCATGGCAGCCTCGGCCGCGATGGAAAAGGCCGGCCAGCGCTCGCGCGGGATGCGGTGCACGGGGATAGGCCCGTTCTTGCCGTGAAGCGGCCCCGCATAGTCGAGGTCCGTTTCGGCCTTGATGAAATAGGGCAGCACGGCGTTCCAGTCCCAGCCCGCGGCGCCGGCCTGTCCCCATTCGTCATAGTCGTCCGGGGTGCCGCGATTGGCGATCTGGCCGTTGATGCTGGAGCCGCCGCCGATCAGCATCGGCTGCTCGTAGCGCTTGGGCGGCGGCCGGTTCGCGGCATTGTGCAGATGCGGCTGCGTCTGGACCATCAGGTCCGGCCAATGGTTCTGCGGGTCGAAGGCCGCCTTGCCGGGATAGGTGTCCAGGATCGCAGAGCCTTCCTCACCGGGCTTGAGGTCGCGCCCGGCCTCGATCAGCAGGACCTTTCGCGCGGGATCGGCTGACAGGCGATTGGCCAGGACGCAGCCGGCCGAACCGCCGCCCACGATGATGACATCCCACATGATTTGGCTCACGATGCTTGCGTAGACAGAAGACATGCGCGGATCAGGCGGAGAGCCCGAGCGCCTCGAAGGCAGCGGCTCCGGCTTCGGCGACCTGCTGGTCCTGGACCGTCGAGCCCGAGCTCACGCCGATCGCGCCGACCACCTGTGTCCCGATGCGCAGCGGTATACCGCCCGCCAGCGTGGTGAAGCGCCCGCCATGCAGGTTCTGGAGACCGAAACCCGGCTCGCCCGGCAGGGTGCGCGCGGCGATCGCCCTGGTCTCGACCTGCGCGCCCGACGCGCTGAAGGCCTTCGCCAGCGCGATCTCGATCGAGGTAAACTTGGCGCCGTCCATGCGCCGGAACGCGACGAGGTGGCCGGCGGCATCGACGATCGCAATGTTCTGCGGCACGCCCATCCGCGCCGCTTCTCCCGCCGCGGCGGCAATGACGATATCGGCTTCGTCGCAGCCGATGTTCAGAACGCTGTGCATGTCTAGCCCTTGACCGAGCCCTTGGTCAGGCCGGACACGATCAGGCGGCTGAGCAGGGCGAATGCGATGAGGATGGGAAGGATGGCCAGCGTCGCGGACGCCGTCAGCGGCCCCCATTCGCGCCCGAAATAGCCGATGAAATTGTAGATCGCGGGCTGAATCGGCCGCAGCGCCGGGGTGTCGACCATCACCGAGCCTGCGACGAACTCGTTCCAGCAGGCAACGAAGGTCAGCACACCAGCCGCCCCCAGTGCCGGTCGCGTCAAGGGCAGCATCACGCGCGTCAGAATCTGGAAATGCGTGGCGCCGTCGATGATCGCGGCCTCGTCGAGCTCGCGCGGGATGCTCTCGAGCGAACCCTTGACGATCCAGATCGCCATCGGGAGTTGATAGGCGGTGTAGATCAGCGGCAGCGTGAACCAGGAATTGGTCAGGCCGAGGCGCGTGAAATAGAGGTAGTTCGGAATCAGCAGCGCGGCTGCGCCCAGCGACAGCGGAATGCTCGCAACCACGAGCATGAACAGCGCCCGGCGCAACGGGAAGTCGAAACGGTCGAAGGCATAGGCGGCCGGCAGGGCCAGCGCCAGCACGCTCGCCACGGTCAGCACGCTGTAGAACACGCTGACCCGCATGTTGCCGAGAAAGCCGCTGTCGACGACGCGCTGGTAGTTCTCGGCCGTCGGGATGAAGTCGAGCAGGACCGGAGGCGTCCTGAACAGGTCCGGTTGCGACTTCAGCGAGGTCAGCACGCCCCAGAACAGCGGCAGCAGGTTGAGGCCGGCCAGCACCGTGAACAGGCCGGCGATCACCAGGCCCAGCATGCCGGGCAGGACAATGCGGGACCGGCACGGCACGGCTGCCTGCTGCACGGCGACCGGCCTGGGATGCGAGGCGGAAGACGCGGTGCTCATCACGCCTTCCACTTCGCGAGGCGGACATAGGCGAGGACGAGAATAATATTGCCGGCAAACATCGCCAGCGCGAGCGCAGTGGCTGAGCCGAGGTCGAAATTGACGAAGGCGCGCTCGAACACCTCGATCGGCAGGATGCGCGTCGCGTCGCCCGGGCCGCCGCCGGTCAGGACGAGCGGCGTCTCGACGGTGTTGAGATTGGACAGGGTCAACACGATCGTCACCAGCAGCAGCGGCGTCTTCAGCAATGGCAGGACGATCAGCCAGAAGATCTGCCAGCGGTTGGCGCCGTCGATCTTGGCGGCTTCCTCATAGTCCTCGGGAATGCCCTTGAGCCCCGCGAGCAGGATGATGACGGCATAGCCGAGCCGCTTCCAGACGGAGACGCCGATCAGCAGGGCCATGGCGCTGCCGGGACTGTTGAGAAGCTGCATGTCGGCGATGCCCGCCATCCGGACCAGCGACCCCGCCAGCCCGATATCGCTGACGAACACCCAGCGAAACAGCAGGGTGGCGACCACCGTCGAGATGATCCAAGGCAGGATGACGATCATCTGGACGACGAAGCCGAGCCGCTGGCCGAGCCGGTTGATCCAGACCGCCAGAGCAAGCGCAATGACCAAGGTCAGCGCGACGGCGGCGCAGGTGAACACCGCGCTGCGCTCGAGCGTGGCTGCAAGGACGGGGTCGTCGAGCAGTCGCGCGTAGTTCTCCAACCCGGCGAAGTCCGTCGGCGCGCCATACTGGATGCGAAACAGGCTGAACCAGAAGCCGTAGAGGACCGGCGAGAACAGTACCAGCATCAGCAGCGCCATCGCAGGCAGCACGTAGTTGACGCCGGTGAGGCGCGAATACATCGTCATCAAGAGCGATCCCCGGTCGAAGGCGGAGCCTTTTGGGCTCCGCCCGGGTGACGTCAGCGATTGTTCTGGCGGTTGAAGCGGGTTTCCGCCTCTTCGAGGGCCGCCTTGACGGGAACGCCTTCCACGATGATGCGCTGCGTCGCCTTGTTCAGCGCCTGACGGTAGCCGCCGACATTGAACTCGATCGGGGTCAGCCAGCCATATTTGCTCGCGCCCTCGGCAGCGACGCGGATATAGCCGTTGCCGGGCTGGTCGACGAAGGAGGCTACGGCCTTGGCCGTCGATGCCATCAGGGGCGATTGCCCGCCGACAGTAACCCAGATCTTCTCGGCTTCCGCCCCGAGCATGTAGTCGACGAACTTGCCAGCCTCCGCCTTCTGCGTGCCCTTGGACCAGACGCCGACGGCCCAGCCGGCCATGACGGCGGGAGAATGAGCGGTCTTGCCATTCCCGGGCCAGAGCATCAGGCCGACATTCTCCTTGCCGAGCTTGGCCTGGAGCGTCGAGACGCGCACGCTCGGACCCTGGATCATCGCGACGCGGTCGGAGGAGAACTGCTCGAACAGATCATCCACCGTCCAGGTCGCCGATTGAGCCGGCGAGACGTTGTATTTCTTGATCAGATCTGTCGCGAAGGTCATGGCGGCGACGCCTGCGGGACTCGCGAAATTCGCCTTGCCGTCGGCCTTGAACAGCTGCTCCCCCTCGCCCAGGAGATAGGGAATCATCATGTGCGGGTCGGCCTGCTGCTCGCTGAAGCCCTGGGCGAAGCCATAGCGCGTCACCTGGCCGGCGGCATTCTTCACCGTCAGCTTTTCCGCGGCGATGCGGAGATCGTCCCAGGTCTTGATCGAGGCCGGGTCGATGCCGGCGGCCTTCAGCAGGTCCGCCCGGTAGACGATCGAGATGTAGTTCGGCGAGGCGAACATCGCGTATTGCTTGTCGCCCTTCTTGGTCAGGTCCCAATAGGCGCTGGCATGGTCCTTGACCTGCTCGGCCGGCCATTTCCCGATGAACAGCTCGTTGAGGTCCGCCAGCGAACCCGAGCCGATCGCGTCGCCGAGGAAATCGGTGACGACCCAGCTGATGTCGGGCGCATTGCCGGCGCGATGGGCGGCCAGGAACTTCGGCGTCATCTGATCCCAGACCTGCGTCTCGACGACGATCTTCGTGCCGGGGTTCGCAGCCTCGTAGTTCTTGATGATCTGCGCCAGAGCGACCTCGCGCGGCGACGTCCCGGTCGCGCTCAGGAACGTCCACATGCGGATCGTCTTCGTCTGCGCCGAGGCCGGGGCCTGCGGAATCAATGCGCTCGCCAGCACGCAGCCGAAAGCCGCGAGCGTGTTCAAAAGCTGACGTCTCTTCATCATGGGTTCCTCCCCGAAAATATGGCCGATTAGGTTCGGCTCTGTGCGAGTTCTTCGATCAGATTGCGGGCCTTGAGATCGGCCAGCGCATCCTTGAGCGAGCGGCCGAGATGGGCGCGCACCGCCTTGGCGTAGTCATTCGGATCGCGGTCGCGCAGCGCCGCGAGGATCGCCCGGTGCTCCACGGCCTCCGAGGCGTGCCGCCCGCGCCAGGATTCGATGCCGCGCTGGATCCAGGCGTTGAGCACCTGCATCTGGATGCCGCGATAGGTCGAGAGCAGCAGCGCATTGCCGCTCAGCTCCACGATCTGATGGTGGAAGCTCGCGTTCTGCTCGTGCCGATCCTTGTGCGAAATGGCTTGCGGATCGACTTCGAGACGCCGCTGGACCTCCTCGATCCGGTCGATCGCCGTGCCGTCGAGCGTGCCGTCCCTGAGCCGCTCGATCATCAGCTCGCCGGCCATCAGCTCGATCGCCAGCCGCACCTGCCAGAGGTCCAGGACCTGCTTGGCGTCGGGATCGCGGATGTGATAGCCGCGCCGCTGGATGACCTCGATGAAGCCTTCCGCCGCGAGCCGCATCAGGGCCTCGCGCACCGGCGTCAGACTGACGTTGAAATGTTCGGCGAGCTTCTCAGGGTAAAGTCGCGCACCCCGCTCGAAATAGCCGAACACGATCATGTCGAGCAGCGTGCGCCGCAAGGTCTCGGCGAGCGTCTCGCCGGGCTTGCCGACGAGGTCGCCGAGGTCGCCGGGGCTACGCACCAAGATGGACATGGGCCCGCTCCTCTTTCTCCCCCAGGCCGTTCACGGCATAGCGGGACAAGCGCCCGAGATCCGGCTCGCCGCCGTGACCGGGGGCATCCTGGGCAACGAGCTGGCCGCCTTCGGTGATGAGCGGGCGCACCGCCATGTTGTCACGCAGCGGATTCAGCAGGCGGTTCGCCTCATAGGCATGGACGGCAGGCGCGGCCCGGCAGGTATGCACGGCTGCCGAAACGGCGACGCAGGTGCCGACACCATGGGGCGCCATGCGGATGCCGGAGCGCGCGCAGAGCGCGCCGATCGCCATCAGCCCGGACACGCCACCGGCGCGCGAGATGTTGGGCTGCAGGAAATCGACCGCATCGGCGGCGACGAGCCTCGCATGAGCGTCCAGCGTGAAATCATTCTCACCGGCCGCGATCGGCACGGGCGAGGCCTTGCGAACCTGCGCCAGCGCCTGCGGATCATCGGGCGGCACGGGCTCCTCGAACCAGCCGATATCATAAGGGGCCAGCGCCTTCGCGACCGTGATCGCCGTCGCGACGTCATAGGCACAATTGGCATCGAGATAGAGCGCCGCGCCCGGCCCGATCTCGCCGCGCACGGCGGCGATGTGCTCGATGTCGGTCGCAAGGCCGCGGCCAACCTTGAGCTTGATGGCGGTATAGCCCTGATCGAGATAGGCACGCGCCGCGCGCGCCGATTTGTCGGGGTGGTCCTGGAATCCGACCGGACTGACATAGGTCGCGACCGGCCCCGGCGAACCACCGAGCAACGTCGCCAGAGGCAGCCCGGCGGCCCGCGCCTTCAGATCCCACAAGGCGATGTCAACGCCGCTCAGGGCCTCGATGGCCGGGCCGCGCGTGCTGCCCATCGCCGTGAAATAGCGCTCCAGATCGCCAAGCATCTCCCTGGGATCGGCGATCGTCGCCCCGATCAGCGCTGGAGCGATGACACCGTTGATGATCGCAGTGGCAGCACCGGCATGGGGCAGACCGAAAGCCTCGCCATAACCGATCGCCCCGTCATCGCTTTCCACGACGACGAGCGTCGCAACCTGTCCGGTGCGTGGGATGCGCCGAAAATGGGCGGCCGGGGCCAGCAATTCCGCCGGCACCTTGTCGATCCCGCCGAACACATCCGCGAACCGCGCTTCGAGCTGAATGGCTCTGAGTCGAGAAATCTTCAACACCGGCTCCTCCAATATTATAAATTATAATTTATTTTTTTGGAGAGGAGTCAAGCGGCATGTGCGGCCTAGCGGTTTATCCGAAAAGGCCGCCGATCTGACGATTTGCGATGCTCATCGCGAGCATCGCCCCGAACAGCAGCGGGCCGAGGGAGCCGGCCCCTCCGAAGCTGTGTTTGGGGGGTGCAAGTTTGCCCTCCTGCGACGGGGATCGGCATGGGCTGTGGCCCCCAAGCCTTTCAGGTCCCGCCGTTCGGTTCAGCAAACTCGTCATGGCGATCCGCCGAGGCTACAACGGTCCGCTGCTGTTCGGACGGGTTCGGATATGACATTGCGATTGAGTCGGTTCACGACGCTCACATTATGCCTTCTGGTTGCGCTCTCGACGCTTCCCCTGGCCTTCCGGTATCACTGGCTATGGGTCCCGGGGATGCTCGCGGCTCTTCTGGCGCTCGTCGGGTTATGGGACCTTGTCCAGACCGGGCACGCGATCCGCCGCAACTATCCGGTGATCGGCCATATCCGCTGGTTCGCGGAACTGGTCCGTCCCGAGTTGCGCCAGTATCTTTTCGAGGCTGACGAGGAAGCCGCCCCGTTCTCCCGATCGCAACGCTCGCTGGTCTATCGCCGGGCCAAGGGCATCGCCGGCGACCACCCCTTCGGAACCATGCTCGACGTCTATCGAGAGGGTTACGAATTCATCGGGCACTCGACGCGCCCAGCGCCGGTGGCGGATCCCGACAGCTTCCGCATCACCATCGGCAACGACCAATGCCGACAGCCCTATTCGGCCTCGGTCTTCAACATCTCCGCCATGAGCTTCGGCTCGCTCTCCGCCAACGCGATCCGCGCGCTGAACACCGGGGCGCGTCTGGGGAATTTCAGCCACGACACCGGCGAAGGCAGCATCAGCCCCTATCACCGCGCCGGGGGCGGCGACATCGTCTGGGAGGTTGCCAGCGGCTATTTCGGCTGCCGCGACGAGCAGGGGAATTTCGATCCCGACCGCTTCGCCCGCCAGGCGGCCGACGCCCAGGTGAAGATGATCGAGATCAAGCTGAGCCAGGGAGCCAAGCCCGGCCATGGCGGCATTCTGCCGGCGCCGAAGGTTTCCCCCGAGATTGCCGAGACAAGAGGCGTTCCGGTTGGGCTCGACTGCATCTCGCCGTCGAACCACAGCGCATTCTCGACACCGCTCGAAATGATGGGCTTCATAGCGCAGTTGCGCGCGCTTTCAGGCGGAAAGCCAGTCGGCTTCAAGCTTTGCCTTGGCCATCCATGGGAGTTCATGGGCATCGTCAAGGCGATGCTGGCAAGCGGCGTCGTGCCGGACTTCATCGTCGTCGACGGCGCCGAGGGAGGCACCGGCGCCGCACCGGTGGAGTTCAGCGACCATATCGGCCTGCCGATGCGCGAAGGCCTGCTGTTCGTTCACAACGTCCTCGTCGGAGCGGGGCTGCGCGACAGGGTGAAAATCGGCGTCGCAGGGCGCATCGTCAGCGCCTTCGACATCGCCAGCGCGCTGGCGATCGGCGCGGACTGGACGAATGCGGCGCGCGGTTTCATGTTTGCCTTGGGCTGCGTCCAGGCGCTGTCCTGCAATACCAATCGCTGCCCGACGGGCGTCGCGACCCAGGATGCGGTTCGTCAGCGGGCGCTTGTCGTTCCGGACAAGGCACAGCGCGTCCACCTGTTCCACGCGAACACCCTCAAGGCTCTGGCGGACATGCTGGCCGCAGCCGGCCTCACCCACCCGTCCGATCTGGGTCCTCACCACCTCGTCCGCCGCGTCAGCGCGACCGAAATTCGCCTGTTCTCCGATCTCCATGTCTTTCTGGAGCCCGGCGAGCTCACCTCCGGAGAGTGCGAGCACGCATTCTATCGCCGCAACTGGGACGCCGCCCGCGCCGACAGCTTCGACAGGCTCGCGTGAATTGGCGGAAACCCCGCCTTGCCGAAGCGGCGGGGTCCTTGTGCGATCAAGCCTTGGCAGATTTTGGCTGCCCGCTGACGCCTCCGGTCATGCCGTCGAGCCAGGTGTCCGTGGCCGCGAACTGGCGCCCGGCCTCCACGGTCTTCCAGAATGTCACATCGGCCCAATGAACGATCGTATTCTCGAGGCTGCGCTCGAGGAGTTCCCCCTCGGCAGAATGCGCCGCGGCGATATGAGCGACGGCCTCGGGCAGGTCCATGGCGAAGCAGATGAACACCCCGTAGCCGGGATGGCGCACCGACGGAAAGCCGACGGCATATGAGTCGGCCTTCCAGCGCTTGACGTTGTCGGGCTGGAATTCCCAGACCTTGCCGATGTCGTGGCAGAGCGCGCCCGCGATCAGGATATCGCGATCGTAGCGGAAATTGGGGAACAGGCCCGCCATCTCCTCGGCCGTCTTGACCGCAAGGCGGCAAACCGAGCGCATATGATCACATTGCGTGCCGGTCAGGAGCGGGTTCGAGTCGTAATTGCCCGATGGCTTCATGTCGCCGATCTGCGTGAAGCCATGGGCTTCGAGCGCTGCGACCCAGGCATCGATGACTTTGTCGCGCAGGTCGCGATCCTTGATCCATTCGATCTCCGGCATCTCGGCGACGCGGGCGGCACGTTTGGCGTCGGTGATCTCGATCGACTTGCCACGCATTGTCACGGTTCGCGGGTAGCTCACAGCATTCTCCGAATTGAAGATCAGTCGTTGGACGAGGGTCACTGCGCGCCGATCAGGCGTGGCAGCCACATGACGATGTCGGGGGCAACGATGATCAGGACGATCATCAGGAGCAGGCTTCCGATGAAGGGCAGAACGCCGAGAATGACGTCGCTGATGACGCCGCGCCCTCGTACCCCCTGCACGACGTAGAGATTGACCCCGACCGGCGGCGTGATCATCGCGGTCTCGCACAGCAGGACGACCATGATGCCGAACCAGACCGGGTCGAAGCCGGCTTGCACCACGACGGGGACGATGATCGGGATCGTCACGATCATCATCGGCAGCGGCTCCATGAAGCAGCCGAGAACGAGATAGAAGATGATGATCGCGACCAGCGTGCCCATCGGCCCCAGCCCGAGGCCGGTGATGAAGCCGTTCAGCGCGGCAACGAGGCCGATCGCCGACAGCACGAAGTTCAAAAAGAAAGCCGAGGCCACGATCAGCATGATCATGGCGGATGTCCGCATCGTGCCATCCAGCGCTTCGAGGATCATCCTGACGGACAGCTTCCGGTTGATCGCCGCCAGCGCGATCGCCACGACGACGCCCAGTGCAGCCGATTCCGTCGGGGTCGCGAAGCCCGCATAGATGCTGCCGATCACGATCACGAAGATGAACCCGGGAGGAACAAGCCCGCCCAGGCTCTCGAGACGTTCCTTCCAGGAGGTCTCGATCGCGCGGCCGCGCCATTCCGGCCGGACGAGGCAGCAGATCAGGATCGTCGCCATGAAGATCAGCCCGAGCACGATCCCGGGCACGAAGCCGGCGAGATAGAGCTGCGGCACGGAGGTCTGCGTCAGCCAGCCATAGATGATCAGGTTGATCGATGGCGGTATCAGGATGCCGAGCGTGCCACCGGCGGCAATGGTGCCGAGGAAGAGTCTCTCGCCATAACCATAGGTCTTGATCACCGGCGTCGCGACGGTTCCGATGGTCGCGGCCGTTGCCACGCTCGAGCCCGAAGTCGCCGCAAACACCATCGAGGCACCGATATTCGCGTGCATCAGCCCGCCCGGGAGCCAGGCGAGCCAATGGCTCATCGAGCGATAGAGTCGATCCGCCATGCCCGAGCGCAGCAGGATCTCTCCGAGCAGCACGAAGAGCGGCACGCTGACGAGGATGGCATTGGTCGAGGCCGACCAGATGACCTCGCCCATGGCGAGATAGATCGGCATCGGCGAGAACGCCGCCCCCAGCGACAATGCCAGAAGCAGAAGCGCCGCGCCGACGGGGATGCTGAGGCCGAGCAGGAGGATGAGGAGGCCGAGCGAGGTCTGGACCATGGCCGCTTATCTCTGGATCACGGGTTGGGCATCGACGGCGTCGAGCGCCTCTTCGATTTCATCGGCGACATCGGGTGTCGTGACCATTGCGGCAGCGGCTGCGCGGTCACCTCGCATGAGGGCGAGCGCGACGAGAGCGAGCTGCTCCACGCAGACGAAGGCGAACCAGACCAGCCCGACGAACCAGAGCCCTTGCGGGATGACCAGCAATGTCCCCAGCGAGGTGTTCTCGCGTGCACCGAGGGTCCACGAGGTATCGACCGTGTCCCAGGCGAACCAGGCCATGATGAGTGCGACGGCGCCGAGCGCACCGAGCGCGAGGACATCGAGGGCGAACCTGATGACCGGCGGCGTCCAGTTCCTGATGACGTCGATCCGGACATGGGCGCGGTTCAACAAGGCGTAACTGAAGGCCCAGCTCGCCGAGATGGCGAGCGCATAGCTCGACAGCTCCGTGCCAACGCTGAACGGGATATGGATCACCTTGCGCGCCAGGATCTCCATGGTGATCACCACGGAGGATCCGACTAGCATCAGGCCGCCGATGCGGGCCATCCAGAGCGAGATGGCCGCGACGATCGCGTGAAATGCGTTCATGGCAATCTGCCCCGAAAAGCCCGCGGGTTACTGCGCCTTGGCCTCGATGCCCGCGACCTTGCCGACCGTCGCGTTCCACTCGGTGACGCATTCGGTGCCGCAGCGCTTGGCCCAATCCGGCAGGATCCGCTCGCGCAGGATCTTCTGCGCGGCCGCCTTGTCCGGCTCGGAGACGGTGACGAATTTCATCTTGGGACTGGCTTCGATGCCGTCCTTGCAGGGGCCGAGACCGGTGTTGCAGTTCACGCCGTCCTGGATGTCGTTGCCGGCCTGCACCCACATGCGATCCTCCAGTTCGGCGAACTGCTGTTCGAGAAAGGTGCGGGTCTTCGGGTCGAGCTTCGCCCAGCTGCTCAAATTGGCGCCGAAAAACGTCATCGACCAGCCCATGGGCAGCGCATAGAGATGGTCACTCACCTCCCACCAGCGTGCGGTATTGCCAGCTGACGTGCCTGTCACCGCGCATTGCGCGACGCCGCGCTGCATCGCCGGGATGACTTCGGCGAAGGGAACGTTCACCGAAGAGCCGCCGGCGCCCTCGACCATCTGCGACATTGCCCGGTTGAAGGTCCGCACCGCCTTGCCGCGCAGCGAATCCAGCCCCGTGATCTCGCCCTTGCAGTAGAACATCTGAGCCGCCACCGGGCTCATGCTGAGCAGCTTGGTGTGGTATTTCGCCTCGAGCGCCTTGGCGAGCGCGGGGCGGAAGGCATCGGCAGCCTTGCGCTGCGTGACGATATCGACGGTCACGCCGGGCAGATCGAGGCCGTCGAAGCGGGAATCCTCGCCCGCCATGTAGGACATCGTCGCCTCGGAGATATCGAAGACGCCCTGCCGCAACAGGCGCAGCACCTCGGGGCCGCGCAGGCCGAGTTCCTCGAGCGATCCGAACGTCGTGGTGATCGCGCCGTTCGTCTTTGCCGCGAGCATCTCGGTGAAGAACGGCTTGTAGACCTTCTGGAACAGGTTCTGCGTCTGGTTTCCGCCGGAGACCTTGAGATTGATCTTCGGGAAATCCTGAGCCTGGGCGCCGAGCGCCGACATTCCAAAAGCTGCCAGAAACGCCAATACACGAACCGGTCGCTGCATCATTCTCTCCCTTGAAAGGTCGATTATTCGACTTCTGGCGGGCAGCGTAAGCCGCATTGCAATCGCAAATCCAATTGGATTATCTCGTGCGACAACATTGGAATTTTCAATGCGCCCGACGATCGCGGAATTAGAGGCCTTTGTCTGGACAGCGCGTCTCGGCTCCGTGCAGGCGGCCGCGAAGCATCTTTTCCTCGCGCAGCCAACCGTGTCGCTTCGGCTGAAATCCCTGCAGGACGAGCTGGGCGTCAAGGTTTTCGATCGCGCCGGCTCGACGCTGCGCCTGAGTCCGGACGGCGAGCTGCTGTTCGGGCACGCCATCTCGATCATCGAGGAGCTCGGCCGCATGCGCGAGCGTGCAGGGTCGACCGGGGCGCTTCACGGCACGGTGAAGGTCGGCATGCCGGAAACCTTCGCGGTCGCCTGCCTGACACTGATCCTCAAGGACCTTGGAGCGCTCTATCCGCGGCTGCGGCTGGAGCTCTCGGTGGCCACGAGCTCCCAGCTCGAGGACGAACTCCGCGAGCACAGGCTCGACGTCGCCTTTCTGGTCCACCCCAGCGACGGCGTTGCGATCAGGCTGGTCGAGCTCGGGCGCCAGGAGGCGGCATGGGTCGCCGCCAAGAGCCTCGGCCTCGGCCCGATCGTGCGGCCTGCCGATCTGCAGGACTGTCAGATCCTGACCAACCCCCCGCCATCCGCCATGCATCGCCAGATCACCGAGTGGTTCAGCGCAGCAGACGTCAAACCGCGCCGGCTGGACTTTTGCACGGGCCAGATGGTCATCGCCCATCTGGTTCAGGAGGGCGTGGCCGCCGCCTTCCTGCCGGTAAAGTTGATGGAGCCCGCTCTTGCCGACGGGCAAATCGTGAAATTGCGGGCCGTGCCGGACTTCGCGCATGCCGCGCTTTGCGCCGGCCATCGCATCGGAGGAGCGACCGCCGAGATCGAGGCGGTGATCGCAGCGGCGCGACGGGTTCTGGGGACGATGCCGTTCCTGCTGCCGCCAGCGCGGAGGGGGC
This sequence comes from Allobosea sp. GW822-FHT05A11, assembly GCF_058800455.1. Taxonomy (NCBI): domain Bacteria; kingdom Pseudomonadati; phylum Pseudomonadota; class Alphaproteobacteria; order Hyphomicrobiales; family Alloboseaceae; genus Allobosea; species Allobosea sp. GW822-FHT05A11. The sequence continues at coordinate 225,110 of NZ_JBXAMI010000007.1, forward strand.
GCGAGTGCGAGGGCTGATATCGGCCCAGCCCGTCAGCGCGGGCCGTCCACCTTCAGATAGTCGATCGCGTCGAGGGCCTTCTGGATCGATTTCAGCATGGCGCTGACCGGAGCGGTCAGGCCACCTTCCGGATAGCTCGCATAGACCCTGCCATGATTGAGGTCCGGAACCGGGCGCAGCACCGTGACGAGACCGGCCTTGACGTCGGCCTCCATCATCCGGACCGGCAATACGCCGAGGGCCACGCCCGACGAGACGAGATGGCCGATCACGGCGACGCTGTTGCAAAGATCATGGCGAAGCGGTTCGAGGCCGGCAGTCGCGAACCAGTCCTTGATCTGTCGAAACATGGCCGATCTCGGCTGATTGCTGACGATCGGCAAGGGGCAGAGGTCAGCGGGACGGACTTCCGGACCGAGCCCCCATTTGACCGAGGCAACCCAGGCCGTGTCCTGCACGCCAAGCGGAACCAGCCTCATGCCGGGACGCCCGATCGGGTTGACCAGGACTGCGAGGTCCAGCCTGCGGTCATTGAGTTCGCGTTCCAGCTCGTAGCTGATCGAGACGACGTATTCCGCCTTCAGCAGCGGATAATCCGCCCGCACCGTTTCCAGCAGGGTCGGCAGGCAGGTCATCGCGAAGCCTTCGGCAAAGCCGACGCGGATACTGCCGGTCACGACCGCAGGGTCGGTCTGCAGCATGATCCGGTCGGCTTCCTCCAGCAGGGCGGCAGCGCGCGGGAGCAGGGCGAGGCCGTCCGCTGTCGGCGCAAGTCCCCGGCCCTTGCGCTGGAACAGCCGGACATCGAGCGCCTGCTCGAGGTCGCGCAGGCGCAGCGAGATGGTGGGCTGCGACATGTGGAGATGGCCCGCAGCCTTGCTCAGCGAGCCGAGGCGAACGGTCCAGAAGAAGGCCTCGAGTTGCGCAATGGTGAATCTCATGCCTGGCGCATTCTCATATTGAGATTCCTGATTGATACCCCTGCAGATAAACCAATTGGATTGGCGATGGCAAAGCTGATTAACGGTTGAGTCCCTGTCGCAACCTGCCTGCCGTTCATGCTGTCCGCGCCTCCCAAGATACGTCGCATCGACGGATTCGAGCTCACTGCGAAGCTGAGCGAGACCGTCGGCAATTCGCGGCAGATGTTCGATCGCCGCGGCGCCCTGCTCCTGCGGGTCACCAGCGATACGGGCGCGGTCGGCTGGGGCGAGACCTGGGCCTATCCCGGCGCGGCTGCCGCGCTTGTCCGCGAGCATTTCGCCCCTGCCCTGCTCGGGCGCGACGCGACGACGCCGCGCGCCGGCTGGCAGGCGATGGCTGCCGGGCTCGGCTATGACCGACGTGGCATCTCGACGATGGCGCTCGGCGGGCTCGACGTCGCCTTGTGGGACCTCGCCGGGCAGATCGCCGGGCTGCCGGTCCATGCCCTGCTCGGCGGCAAGCTGCGGGACCGGATCCCGGCCTATGTCAGCGGCCCCTTCATGAAGCCGGGCCGCGATCCCTATCGCGACTTCGAGGCCGATATCGCCGGCTATCTCGACGCCGGCTTCCGGGCGATCAAGCTCAGGATGGGCAGCGACCCGGCTCGGGACGGCGCAACCGCCCATAAGGTCCGCGCCCAGATCGGCGACGCCATGCCGCTGATGGTCGATCTCAACGAGGGCTTCACCGTCGAGGGTGCGCTCGCGATCGCCCGGCGGCTCGCGGAGGTCGATCCGGTCTGGCTCGAGGAGCCGATCGCCCATGACGACCTGCCGGGTTATCGCCGCTTCGCCGCCAAGGCGCCGATGCCTCTGGCGGGCGGCGAGGCGCTCTTCGGCCTGCGCGCCTTCCGGGATTATCTCACCGCCGGCGTGTTCGACTTCATCCAGCCCGATCTCGGGCTGTGCGGCGGGCTCTCCGAGGGGATGCGGATCTCGGCGCTGTGCGAGGCGTTCGAAGTCGCCCTGGTGCCCCATGTCTGGGGCTCCCTCGTGAATTTCCAGGCCTCGCTGCATTTTGCGGCCTGCCTGCCCGAGCGGCGCGGCCGCCTGCGCTGGCCGCTGTTCGAATACGACCCTTCCGAAAACCCGCTGCGCACCGCCTTCGCCAGCCATCCGCTGGACGCCGACGGGGCGGTTGCGGTTCCGGACGCCCCGGGCCTGGGTCTTGACCTGACGCCCGAGCGGCTTGCGCCGTTCATCACGAACCATTGGACGATTGAATAATCGGCTCGTCGGATTCAACCGAGAGCGAACCCAAAGGGAGACGACCATGCGATTGACATCCATCCTGCGTTCCGCGCTCGTCGGCGCGGCCTGCCTTGCCGGGCTGACATCCGCGTCGGCTCAGCAGCCGAAGGTGCTCAATCTGGCCTTCGTCGGCCGGGTCACGGCGCCCGAAGGCGTCGCCATGACGGCCTTTGCCGAAGAGATCAAAGCCAAGACCAACGGCCGCATCGAAATTCGCCTGCATCCCGGCGGCGCGCTCGGCGGCGACCGCGAGGTGCTGGAAGGACTTCAGCTCGGCACCGTCGATCTCACCGTGCCCTCGACCTCGGTGATCGCGAATTTCGTGCCCGAGGTCCAGGTCTTCGACATCCCCTTCCTGTTCCGTAACTTCGACCACGCCCAGGCGGTTCTCGACGGCCCGATCGGCCAGGAGATCCTGGCCAAGTTCAAGGCCAAGGGCCTTCAGGGCCTGGCTTTCGGAGGCATCGGCTTCCGTCAGCTCACCAATAGCCGCCGGCCGGTCAACGGCCCCGACGACGTCAAGGGGCTGAAGATCCGCACCCAGGAGAACCAGATCCATCTCCAGGTCTGGCGCGCGCTGGGGGCGCTGCCGACGCCGATGGCACTGCCGGAAGTCTTCACGGCCCTGCAGCAGGGCGTGGTCGACGGCCAGGAAAACCCGATCGGCGCGATCCTGAACAACAAGTTCGGGCAGGTGCAGAAATACCTGACGATCACCAACCACGCCTTCACGCCGGTCGGCTTCGTCATGGCGCCCCGTGCCTTCGAGGCGCTGTCGCCGGAGGATCAGAAGCTCTTCGTCGAGGCCGGTCGCCGCGCCATGGCGATCTGCAAGGACGAGGTCGGCAAGGTCGAGAAGACCGGCATCGACGAGTTGCGTAAGCTCGGCCTGCAGGTGGTCGAGAAGGTCGATACCGCCAAGTTCCAGGACCTGCTCAAGCCTGCCTTCGCCGAGCTGGGCAAGCGCTTCGGCGAGGCGACGATCGCGCGCATCAAGGACCAGAAGTGAGCGCGCGGCAGTCCAGGGCGGTCGCGCTGCTGTTGGGCGCGGAGCGCATCGTCACCGGCGCCGGCCTCGCGGCCGGCTGCCTGGCGATGGCGCTGGCGGCCTGCGTCGGGCTCTTCCAGGTCCTGACCCGCTTCATCCTCCAGGAACCCGCGACCTGGTCCGAGCCGCTGATCCGCGCCTTGCTGATCTGGATGGCCTATCTCGGCCTGGCATCGGCGGTGCGGGCCGGATCGCTCGTTTCGGTGGATTTGCTTTATCGCCTCGTCAAAGGACGAAATCGCCGGCTTCTCGAAGCGGCGATCGCAATCGCGACCTTCGCGCTGCTGGCGATCCTGTTCTGGTTCGGCGCCGATCTGGTCTGGCGGGTCCGCTTCCAGAACCTGGCCGGGCTCGAGATTCCGATCAGCTACGCCTATGCCGCGATCCCGACCGGAGCGCTGGTCTCGATGCTCGCCGTGATCGCGCATTTCTTCGATCCACGCCGCGAAGAGCTCGAAACCGCGGTCTGAAAGACGATCTGCCATGACTGCAACGATGCTCGTCACGATGTGCGTGCTGTTCCTGCTCTCGGTGCCGGTGGCCGTGGCCGTCGGCCTCGCAGCGGTCGCGGGACTCGGCCTCTACACCCCGCTGCCGCTGGTGCTGGTGGCACAACAGGCGTTCGCCTCGCTCGACAAGTTTCCGCTGGCAGCGGTGCCGTTCTTCATCCTCGCCGGCAATCTCATGGGCGAGGGCGGCATTTCGCGGCGGTTGGTCGATTTCGCCAAGAGCCTGGTCGGCGGCGTGCAGGGCGGCCTCGCCTGCACCTGCATCCTGACCTGCATGATCTTCGCCGCGGTGTCCGGATCGAGCGTGGCCACGACCTTCGCCATCGGTGCGATCCTGATCCCGGCGATGGTCAAGCACGGCTATCCGATCTCCTTTGCGGCTTCGCTCCAGGCCAGTGCGGCCGAGCTCGGGGTCATCATCCCGCCTTCGATTCCGATGATCCTCTACGGCGTTGCAGCCGAGGTCTCGATTGGCGAACTTTTCGTGGCCGGCTTCGGCCCCGGCATCCTGATCGCCTGCGCGCTGATGCTCTCGGTCTGGCTCTGGTGCCGCATCCGCGGCTATGGCCGCAACGATCACGAAGGGCGCATGCAGGTGCTGGCGGCAACACGGGCTGCCGGCCTTGCCCTGATGATGCCGGTGATCATCCTCGGCGGCATCTATGGCGGCGTCTTCACCCCAACCGAAGCCTCGATCGTCGCGGTGTTCTATGCGCTGATCGTGAGCTGCTTCATCTATCGCGAGCTCGATTTCGCGACGGTTATCGCGATCCTGCGCAAATCGGTGGTCTCTTCATCGGTGATCATGCTGATCATCGCGATGGCGGGCCTGTTCAGCTTCCTGCTGACACGCGCCGGCGTGCCTGCCCAGATCGGCGCCTATATCATCGCGACCTTCGACAGCGGCTGGTCCTTCCTGCTCGCGGTCAATCTCTTCCTGTTCGTGATCGGCATGTTCATCGAGACTTCGGCGGCGATCATCGTGCTGGCACCGATCCTGGCGCCGGTCGCGCTGCGCTTCGGCATCGACCCCGTGCATTTCGGCATGGTCATGGTGGTCAATCTGGCGCTCGGCATGATCACGCCGCCCTTCGGCGTCAACCTGTTCGCGGCCTGCGCGGTTGCCCGGATTTCGCTGGACCGGATGACGAAATCGCTCCTGCCCTTCATCGGCGTCGTCTTCGCCTGCCTGATGCTGATCACCTACATGCCCTGGATCTCGCTCGCCTTGCGGGATTTTGTCTACCGCTGATCTTTTTTGCCGCGCGCGAGCGGCTATCGCGCGCACGGGAGGCGTCCGATCTTGGGAGCGACAGCGGCGAGATCGTTTCCGAGATCCGGCCGCAGCTGGAAGCGACGCGACCGCATCGCGGCCGCTCGTTGCGCTTTGAATGCAAAAGGCTTGGGCAGAAAGTGCGGTCGAGACAAGACCGGCAATGTTCCTGTCCCGACCGCCTTTTTAGGCTGGGCGCTCAGCTCCAGAATGCATCCTGCCACAGGCTCAGCTTCTCGCCGACGCCGTTCTTGAGCGCGTTCTCATAGACGCGGTAGCCGCACATCACGTCGTAAATCGCCATACCGCGGGCGAAGTAGACGATCACATCGTCGTCGTCGCGGCGCCCGCCGGTCTCGCCGGCGATGACCTTACCGAGATCGATGATCTCTTCCTCCTTCGCCAGGCCGCGATCGACCATGACGCTCGGGGTCATCGTCTTGCGCTCCATGCTGATCGCCGAGTTCATGACATAGCCGTCGGCGCGGGCGAGCGTCTCGAAGGTCGCGTCCCAGATCGAGAGATCGACCAGCAGGCTGCCCTTCTTCATCCAGTCCGGCGTGATGTAGGCGTCGTCGATCGTCTGGACGTTGGTCGCGGGAATGACGACATCGGCGTCGGCGACCGCATCGCGCGCCGAATCGGCCACGCGGACATCGATGTTCAGCTTGCGCGAGAACTCGGCGGCGAAGGCCTTGGCGCGCTCGGTGTTGAGGTCGTAGACATGGGCGACCTCGAGCTCCGGCATCACCTCGGCTGTGCACTGAATCGCGGCTTGGTTGATCGGGCCGACGCCGATCAGGCCGACGCTGCGCGCGCCCGGCCGGCGCAGATGCTTGACGCCGATGGCGCCGAGCGCGCCTGTGCGCATGCAGCTGATCACCATCGCGTCCATCAGCGCGAGGGGATAGCCGGTCTCCGGGTCGAGGATCGTGACCAGGCCCGAAGCACGCGGCCCCTTGCCGTTGATCGGGTTGTCCGGGTTGCTCGGGATGTTCTTCAGCGCGACCTTCATCACGCCGTCGTCGTCGAGATAGCCGGCGTGGATATTCGCGCGCTTCTTGCTGGGATAGCCGACGAAGTTCTTCAGCTTCTCGGCCGGAACACCCCAGAACAGCGTCGCGGTCGGCGCCTCGATCGCCTTGCCCCGATAGGCCAGCAGCGTGGTCCGCTCGGTGTCGGCGACCGTGGCGGCGACATCGCCGGCGCCGCAGCGCACCGCGTCCTCCTGGCTGAGATAGATGAAATTGGCTTCACTCATGACAAGGCTCCGGGGTGGTCGTTCATGCGCTGCTTGCAGGGTCAGTCGCGCTGCCGCAGTTTCGGGTCGGTGGCGTCGCGCAGGCCGTCGCCGAGAAGATTGAGCGCCAGCACGGTCAGGAAGACGAAGACGCTCGGGAACACCGCCAGCCACCAGGCCTCGAGGATGTTCTCGAAGCCCTCGCGAATCATGCCGCCCCAGGTCGCCGTCGGCGGCTTGACGCCCAGCCCGATGAAGCTCAGCGAGGCTTCGGTGCGGATCGCTGTCGCCATCCACAGCGAGCCCATCACCAGGATGTCGGCGATCAGGTTGGGCAGAATGTGGATGCGCATGATGCGCTGGTGGGTGCAGCCCATCGAGCGCGCCGCCTGGACGAATTCCTGCTCCTTCAGCACCAGCGTCGGCGCCCGCGCCAGCCGCACGAAGGGCGCGATCTCGGTGATCGCGATCGCGATGATCAGGTTTTCGAGGCTCGCTCCCAGCACGGCGGCGACCAGCATGCCGAGCAGCAGACTCGGGAAGGACAGCATCAGGTCGACCAACGCCATCACGAAGGCATCGAAGCGCCCGCCGATATAGCCCGAGATCACGCCGAGCGCCGTGCCCAGCGTCATCGCGATCAGGATCGAGACCAGCCCGACAAAGAGTGAGACCCGCGCGCCATAGATGATCCGCGACAGCACGTCCCGGCCATAGGAATCGGTGCCGAGCCAGAACTCGCTCGAGGGCGGCATCAGCCGGTTGACGATGTCCTGCGCCAGAGGGTCATAGGGCGCGATCAGCGGCGCGAACACCGCCATCAGCACGATCGCCGCGAGCAGGACGAGGCCGAACCAGGCAAAGACACCGCCGCGAGAGATGAACCGCGCCGTGTCGCGCAGGGCGGAGAAGGTTGCGCTCATGGCTCAGGCGTTCCTGATCCGCGGATCGACCGCGGCATAGGCCAGGTCGGTCAACACGTTCGCGAGCACCACGAAGGAGGCGAAGATGATCATCAGCCCCTGCAGCAGGGTGTAGTCGCGGGTGTTCAGCGCGCTGAGGATCAGCCGTCCCAGCCCGGGGCGGTTGAAGACGATCTCGGTCAGCACCGCATTGCCGATCAGCGTGCCGAAATAGAGCCCGACCACCGTGATGATCGGCAGGAGCGAGTTCCTCAGGACATGGCGCAGCGCCAGCGTCGTCGGCCCGATGCCCTTGGCGCGAGCAGTGCGGACATAGTCCTCGCCCAGGGTCGCCAGCATCGAGGAGCGCGTCACCCGCGCCACATAGGCGCTCATGATGATGCCGAGATTGAGCGCCGGCAGGGCGACGCCGAGGAAGCGATCCCAGGGGCCAGCGTTCTGGCTCGTCCCGATCACGGGGAACCAGCGCAGTTGGATGGCGAAGGCCAGGAGCAGCAAGATGCCGGAGACGAAGGCCGGCAGGGACAAGCCGACCAGTGAGAACAGCCGGCCGACATAGTCCGGCCAGGCATTGCGGTGGATGGCGGCATAGATGCCGAAGGGCAGGCCGAGCGCGAGGCCGACGAAGATCGAGGCGGCGGCGAGCTCCAGCGTGTTCGGCAGGACGCGCAACGCTTCCTCCAGCACCGGCCGCTTCGTCACAAGCGAGGTGCCGAGATCGCCTTGCAGCAACCCGCCGAGGAAACCGAGATATTGCTGGGGCAGCGGCCGGTCCAGCCCGAGCTCGAGGCGCAGCGCGTCGAGGGCCGCGGTGCTGGCCTGGTCGCCGAGGATCACGGCAGCTGCATCGCCCGGCACGACGCGGATGATCACGAAGATCGCCGTGAACATGGCGAGCAGCGTCGGTAGTCCGAGCAATATTCGTTTGAGTGCGTATTGCATGACGTTTTTAGCAGTCGCGGTTGCGCGACCTCCTTCTGGTGAATATCGACAGGCAATGCTAAAACGTCCAACAACGTTTTTGGCTCAGTGTATTCCAGAGAGTTATGCCCAGAAGCATCAATCTACGGCAGGTCGAGGCCTTTCGCGCGGTGATCGAGAACGGCACCGTCAGCGCCGCCGCGCTCGCGCTCAACGTCACCCAGCCGGCCGTCAGCAAGCTCGTCTCCAATCTCGAATACGACACCGGCCTGCGGCTATTCGACCGCGTCAAGGGCAAGCTCGCGCCGACGATCCAGGGCATGCGGCTCTATGAGGAGGTGGATCGCGTCTTCTCCGGGCTGCACCAGCTCGAGCGCGCGGTCGAGACCGTGCGCCGCGAGGAGAAGGGGCGGCTCGTCGTGGGCGTGCTGCCGGCCCTCTCTGGCCATTTCATCCAGCAGGTGACGATGCGCTTCCTTGAGAGCGAACCGCACGTGTTCGTCTCGCTGATCGTGCGCGGCTCGCCGGGCCTCACCGACTGGCTCGCCACCCGCCAGGTCGATGTCGGCATCCTGAACGCCAGGGTCGAGCATGCCTATCTCGAGACCGAGCCCTTCCTGTCGCATCCGCTGGTCTGCATCATGCCGCCGAGCCATCCACTGGCGCGGAAATCCGTGATCCGGCCGGAGGACCTTCATGACGAGCCCTTCGTGGGCTTCGACGAGGGCGTCGAGATCCGCCGCGTCGTCGACGAGGTCATGGCGAATTACGGCTCACAGCCACGCCTGGTGCTGGAGGTGACGACGGCGCCGACGCTCTGCGAGTTCGTCGCTCACGGCCTCGGCCTCTCGCTGGTCCATCCGCTGATGGCGGGGCCGGTGCAGGGCCGTGTCGCGATCCGGCGCTTCGAGCCGGCGATCGACAACCATTTCCTGCTGGTCAAAGCACAGAAGGCCCGCAATGCGGGCCTTCTCGATCTCTTCATCGGGCATGCCCGCCGCTGCGGCGGAGAGCTGATGCGGGAGGCGCTCAGCGCGTGACGGTGGTCTTCTCGGTGATCTGCGGGGCGATGTTGATCGCGCCCTTCAGCTCATAGCCGTAATCGACCTTCTTGCTGCGCGCCCAGACCTGCTGCAGCTCGAACAGCGGCACGGCGCAGACATCGGCGTTGATCTTCTCCTGCGCGGTCTTCCAGGCCGCCATCTGCCGGGCAGCGTCGGTCTCCTTGCGGGCCTGCTCGATCTCGGCGTCGGCCACGGCGCAATGCGAGAAATTGGTGATCGCGGTCGGCTTACCGACCGTCGCTGCCGAGTGGTAGAATTCGGTCAGATAGGTGTCGGCGACCGGGAAGCGTGCTGCGCCGTAGAACACCAGCGCGCTGGCGTTCTGGCGGATCTGTTGCTGGTAGGTCGGATGGTCGACCACCTTCATGTCCAGCTTGATACCGGCCTTGCCGAGCTGGTTCTGAATGACTTCCATGATCGGCAGCTGCGAGGAGATGTTCGAGACCACAACCGCCAGCGTGATGCCGTCGGGATGGCCGGCCTCCTTGAGCAGCGCCTTGGCGCGATTGACGTCAGCCTTCACTGTCCAGGAGCAGTCCTCGCCGCGATAACCCGGCGGCACGACCGAGCAGCCCTTCTTGGCGACGTCAGGGCCGACGAAGCGAACGATCTGATCGACGTCGATGGCCGCTGCGATCGCCTGCCGAACCCGAATGTCGTCGAGCGGCTTGATGCTGCGGTTGATATGCAGCGTGCGGAACTCGCCAAGGCCGAAGATGTCGACCACGGCATCAGGGCGTGCCTTGACCTGCGTCACCCAACGCTGCTCGCGCCGGCCATAGATCATGTCAATCTGGCCCGACTGGAAGGCAAGGTCGCGGCTGCTGTCGGAAAGCACAAAGCGCCAGAACACTTCATCGATCTTCGGCACGCCTCGGAAGCTGTCCTTGTTGGCGGTCAGGCGGACATATTGTTGTGGCACATGCTCGGCGATCGCGAAGGGGCCTGTGCCGACCGGCTTCGCCGAGAAGCCGGCGCCCATCTGCTCGGCCGCCTTCTTGCTGACGATGCGCCCACCATTGAAGTTCGAGAGCAGCCCGAGCAGGCCAGCATTCGGATATTTCAGCTCGACGCGAACGCTCATGTCGTCGACCTTCACCACATCCGAGATCGACGAGAAATTGCCGGCGAATGACGAGGTCTTCGGATCGGAGGCGCGCTTCAGCGAGAACACAACGTCATCGGCGGAAACTTCGCCGAAGCCGCCCTGGAACTTGACGCCCTTGCGCAGATGGAAGGTCCAGGACTTGCCGTCGGCAGCAGTCTCCCAGCGCTCGGCGAGGTCGGGCTCGAGCTTGGCCGGGTCAGCGCTGCCCGGCGGAAACCGCACCAATCCATCGAAGACGTTGCTGAGCAGCATCGAGTCGAAGCCGTTGGCGCGATGCGGATCGATATTGGTGATGTCGGAGGTGCCGACAGCGACCTGCAGCGTTTCCGCCCGAGCCGGAGATGCGGCGAGAGCCGGCGCAGCCAGCAGGCCCGCCAGAACGGCCATCGTTGTCTTGTTCATCGCGGTGCTCCCCATGCTTTGACGCATGAGGCCGATCGCGCCGCATGCCGTCAAATGACGTTTGGCGAGCCACTTATAAGCAATGGTTATGTTGATGCTTGCTGAGGCAGGCAGCGTCGCGGTGCCGTGGCAGGCGCTTGCCACCGTTACCAGTCGCCGTTCTTCAGGAATCTGAGCAATTGATTCCTGGCTCCTTCACAATGTGTCTGCGCGATGTCGCGAGCCCGTTTGACGTCATGATTGGCGATGGCTTTCAACAATAGCCGGTGCTCCGCAATGATCGTCTCGATGCGCGCCCCGCCATAGGCATATTTCACGCGAATGGCCTCGATGAGTAGCCGCCCGCGATCAAGCACCCGCAGCGCTTCCGAATTGCCCGGCAGCCGGTTGATGAAATTGTGGAGGCGGAAATTGGCATGCAGCATCGTAGCTGCCTCGCGCGTCGTCGCCTTCTCCTCGAAATTGTCCACCAAGGCAGTGAGCTCGGCCACGCCCGCGTCATCAATGAGCGCAGCGGTTTGCCCGGTCAGCATCACTTCGATCCCGGCTCGCACATCCAGCACATTGCGGATGTATTCGGCATTGATGCTGCGGATTTCGGCGCCACGGTTGGGGTGCAGCTCGACGATGCCCTCGGCTTCGAGCTCCTGCAGGGCGGTGCGGACCGGCATATGGCTGACCCCGCAAAGCGTGGCGATCTCGTTGATCTTGAGGCGCTGCCCCGGAACCAGTTCGCCGTGCAGGATGCGGCGGCGCAAATCCGCCGCAACCTGCATGGAGGTCGTGGCGCCGACCTTGAGCGCAGGCGCCAGGTGCTCCGGAGCCTCGCTTGCATGATCCGGGTAGTATGTCTTGCCGTAAACCACGGAGTTCCGATCCTGGCTTGGTGCGCTTGATTGCAGGCGGCGATCGTTCGTCGAGCCCTGCTTCACGGTAGGGGTGAGAGGAGAGGCTCGCCCTCAAAGAAGGCGGTGAGGTTGTCGAGCAGCATCTGCCCCATCGCAATTCGCGTATAGTTGGATCCCGATCCCAGATGCGGCTGCAGAACGACGGTGTCCAGTGCGGCCAGCGCTTCGGGAACGTTCGGCTCATGCGCAAAGACATCGAGGCCGGCGCCAGCCAGGCGCCCATTCTGCAGCGCCTCGACAAGGTAAGGCTCATCGACGACGGAGCCTCGCGCCACGTTGATCAGATAGCTATCCGGGCCGAGCGCATCGATGACCTCGCTCCCGACGAGGCCCACGGTGCCGGGCCCGCCCTGAACGGAGATCACGAGGATACGAGCGAAGCGCGCGAGATCGCGGATATCCGCGAAATAGCGGTAGCCTGTATCCGGCTGTTCGCGCCTGCCAGTATAGGCGATCTTCATTCTGAAGGCTTCGGCCCGTCGTGCGATCGCCTTGCCTATGCCACCAAGGCCGACGATGCCAAGAGGCTCACCCCAGACCTTGTCGGTCAAGGCCGGTTTTTCGCTTGCCCAGGCCCCGCGGCGGACGAAACGGTCGTTGAAGAGGACGCGCCTGACGGTGGTCAGCGTCAGGGCCCAGGCCATGTCGGCAACACATTCCGAGACGACGCCCGGCGTGTTGGTGACCGCGACACCCATGGCCCGTGCGGCCGACACATCGATGCCGTCATAGCCTGCGCCCGAGGATGCGATCAGCCTGAGCTTCGGTAGGCGCGACATCAATTGCCCGCGTAACTGATAATCCCCGCGTGTCGCAATCGCAGTCAGACGCGGCGCGACTGCCGCGATCAGCGCATCGCGATCGGACGCGAGGTCATAGCGGTGCACGACATATGTTCGCGACAGCACATCGGTCGTCTCCGGCAGCAGCGGGCCGATCTGCAGGACCTCCGGTTTCATCTTCGTCCCCTTGCAATCCGCGTTGCCTTGATATTTGATCAAATATCAATTACGCAGCGATCGAACCCGGCGTCAATGCCGGGAGCAATGAGAGGGAGGACGATATGCCATTCATTCGCATGGCTCTGGCGGCCGGGCTCGTGGCTACGGGCCTGTCGACAGCGGCGCTGGCCCAAACCTATCCGAGCGAGCCGATCAAGCTCGTCGTCCCGTTCCCGCCCGGCGGCACCTCGGATTTCGTCGGTCGTGTCGTCAGCGAAACGCTCGGCAAACAGCTCGGCCAGCCCGTCATCGTCGAGAACCGGCCGGGTGCGGCGGGCACCATCGGAACCGTAGGCGTCAGCCAGGCGGCTCCCGACGGCTACACGATCCTGCTGACCTCGTCGGACATCACGATCACCCCGATCATTCAGGCGAATGCCCCCTTCGATCCGATCAAGGATTTCGCTCCGATCGGCCTCGTGCTGCGCTATTCGCATTATCTGGTTGCCAGCGCGGCTTTTCCGGCGAAAACCGTGGGCGATCTCATCACCTTGGCGAAGGCGAAGCCGGGAACGATCAATTTTGCCTCGGGCGGCATCGGAGGCAGCAATCACATGGCGGCCGAACGCTTCCAGAGCGTTGCCGGCATCAAGCTGACGCATGTGCCCTATAAGGGTAACGGGCCCGCCATTACCGACCTGGTCGCCAACCGGGTCCAGCTGTTGTGGACATCGTTGCCGCCGGTGCAGGCTTTCATCAGCAGCGGCAAGCTGAAGATCATCGGCATCACCAGCAAGGAACGCTCTCCTGCAACCCCGGATGTCCCGACCTTCGCCGAGAGCGGGCTGCCCGGTTACGAGCTGAACAACTGGTTCGGGGTTCTCGCACCGCCAAAGACGCCGCCCGCGATCGTCGAGCGCCTCAACGCCGCCCTCAAAGAGACGATGGCCTCGCCCGAGGTGCTGAAAAAGCTCGAGGCTCTCGGAATGGATCCTGTCGTCAACCAGCCGGCCGAGTTCAGCGCGATGCTCAAGGACGAAATGGAAAGCTGGCGCCTGATCGCCAAGCAGGCCGGCCTCGCCGCGAAATAGCCTGCAACAGTCTGACGCTCGATCATCACGCGCCCCTGGAGCACGACCATGCGAACCAATACCGCCAAGCAGCGGGCACTCGCGGATCAAACCGCTATCGGCATCATGTGCAATCTCGCCAGTCCTATCGGGGCCGAAACATTGGGGCAGTGCGGCTACGACTTCGTGGTGATCGATCTCCAGCATGGGGAGAACAATCTGGCGACCGTCCAGGTGCTGATGCAGACGCTCAGCGCCAGCGCCTCGACGCCGATCGTCCGGGTGCCTGCCAATGACCCCATCCATATCCAGCGCGTGCTCGATCTCGGCGCCTATGGCGTGATCGTTCCATTCATCAACAATGCCGGCGAGGCCCGGAGCATTGTCGAGAACACGGCTTACCCGCCGCTGGGCTCGCGCAGTTTCGGGCCGATCCGCGGCACGATCTATGGCGGACCGGATTATTTCGCGAAGGCCGGTGACGAGCTTCTCGTCCTGCCGATGATCGAGTCGGCCGACGGTCTGGCCAATGCTGCGGCGATCCTGGCGGTGGACGGCATCCATGGTTGCTTCGTGGGCCCGGCAGACCTCAACATATCGCTCGGCCATTCACCCGATGCGCCCCTCGCCGCAGCCACCGAGGAAGGCATCGCCGCGATCCTCGCGCAGGCAGCGGCGCTCGGCAAAGTCGCCGGCATTCACGCCTTCAGCATCGAGGACGCCAAACGTCGGGCCGAGCAGGGGTTTCGGTTCATCACGGTGATGGCCGACACCCGCCTCATTAGAATGGGCGCGCAACAGACATTCGCCGCATTGCGGAGCTGACAGGCTCCGCTCAGGCGCCGAACCATGCGCACGATATCAGCTGCGGCGCAGCGCTTCTCGATGGGAGGCAGGATCGAGAATGAGATTACAGATCAGAAACCGGCGGGATTTCTACTCGGGGCTGATGTTCGCTGCGTTCGGCGTTGCATTCGCGGCCACCGCCGCCCGATACGAGATCGGCTTGCCGGCACAGATGGGCCCCGGCTGGTTCCCCCTGGCGCTTGGGGCCCTCCTCACCGGGCTCGGCATCCTGATCGCGTTCGCGGCCTGCCGCGTCAGCGCGACACGCACGGAGATCGCGGCGATCGCCTGGCGCGAAATGAGCCTGATCCTGCTCGCAGTGGCCCTCTTCGCGCTGCTGCTTCCGACCGCAGGTGCGGTCATTGCGGTGGTTGCCCTGGTCGCGGTCTGCGCCTGGGCCGGGCGCTCCGGAAAGCTGATCGAGACCGGCCTCGTCGCTCTCACCCTTGCGGCGATTTGCGACTTCGTCTTCATCCGCGGCCTGGGCCTGCCGATCGCGGCCTGGCCATCATTGCCTTTCAGCGGCTGAGGCGATGGATTTCGCGTCGAACATCATTCTCGGCCTGACCACGGCGATCCAGCCGCAGAATCTGCTGTTCTGTTTCGTGGGCGTGGTTCTCGGCACGGCGATAGGCGTCCTGCCAGGCCTCGGGCCGCTCGCAACCATCGCGATGCTGCTTCCGCTGACCTTCAAGGTGGCGAGCCCCGACGCTGCGCTCATCATGCTGGCAGGCCTCTACTACGGGGCCCAGTATGGCGGCTCGACCACGGCGATCCTCGTCAACCTGCCGGGCGAGCCCTCCTCGATCGTTACCGCCCTCGACGGCTATCAGATGGCGCGCAAAGGCCGCGCGGGCACGGCCCTCGGCATAGCCGCGCTGAGTTCCTTCTTCGCAGGCACCTTCGCGACCGCCGTCATAGCCGTTGCGGCCGCCCCTTTGGCCGAGCTCGCCTTCGCGTTCGGACCGGCGGAGTATTTCTCGCTCATGGTTCTGGGGCTGATCGCCGCGGTGGTTCTGGCTCAGGGGTCGATCCTCAAAGCACTGGCGATGGTCGTGCTGGGCCTGTTGATCGGCATGATCGGGACCGATGTGAATTCGGGTGCGACCCGCTTTTCCTTCGGCATCCCACAGCTTTACGACGGGCTGGATATCGCGGTCATCGCGATCGCGGTGTTCGGCTTCGCCGAATTGATTTCACTGATCAGCGAAGCCGGAACCCAGAGCACGACCGATGCGCCGATCGGCCGGATCCTGCCGGACCGCGGGGAGTTGCGGCAGGCTGCGCCAGCGGCGATGCGCGGCACGATATTCGGATCCTTGCTCGGCGTTCTTCCCGGGGGCGGTGCGACGCTGTCGTCCTTCGTGTCCTATGCGGTCGAGAAGAAGCTGTCGAAGACACCGGAGCAATTCGGTCGGGGAGCCATCGCGGGTGTCGCGGCGCCGGAAGCTGCCAACAACGCCGGCGCACAGACATCCTTCATTCCCATGCTGACGCTCGGCCTGCCGTCAAATCCGATCATGGCGCTGATGATCGCCGCGTTGATGATCCATGGCATTCAGCCTGGCCCGCAAGTCATGACCAGCAATCCGACGCTGTTCTGGGGGCTGATCGCGTCGATGTGGATCGGCAATCTGATGCTCGTCGTGCTCAATCTTCCGCTTATCGGGCTGTGGGTCCGGATGCTCGCCATCCCGACGCGCGTCTTGTCGCCCGCGATTCTGATGTTCTGTGCCATCGGCGCCTATTCGATGGACAACAGTACGTTCAATATCTGGATCTCGATTCCGCTTGCGGCACTCGGCTATCTCTGGCGCAAGCTCGACTGCGAAGCAGCACCGCTCCTGCTGGGCATCGTGCTGGGCCCATTGCTGGAGGAATACCTGCGGCGGGCCATGGTTCTCTCGCGTGGCAGCTGGACGATCTTCGTCGAGGAGCCGATATCCTGCAGCTTGTTGGCTATTGCTCTCGTGATGCTCGTCGTCGTTGCGCTGCCGGCGGTTCAAAGCCAGCGCGAGAAGGCTTTCGCCGAATAGGATCCCATGTCTCGTTTTGGGCCGCGATTGGCAGGGCAACCTAGGCGCCGCCTTCCAGCGCAGCACGGCTCTCGCGCTCCCTTTGCAGGCTATGCACCTATACCGGTGCCTCGGTGGCTCTCCTGCTCGTATGGAAAAGCGCGAGAACGAAGACGAGCGACAACAGCAGCACGATCGTCGGTGCCGGCGCACTGTCGAGGAAAAACGAGAGATAGACGCCCAACACGGAACCGGTCACCGCGATGATGACCGATATCAGCAGCATCGTGCTGAAGCGGCGGGTCAGCAGGAACGCGATGGCGCCGGGCGCGATCAGCATGGCGATGGCGAGGATGATGCCGACGGCCTGCAGCGCACCGACGATCGTCAGCGAAATCAACGCCAGCAGGCCGTAATGCAGCAGCTTGACCCGCAGGCCGATCGCCTGTGCCTGCGCCGGATCGAAGGCGTGCAGCAGGAAATCCTTCCACTTGATGCCGATCACCGCCGCCGTGAAGGCGGCAATCGCGGCAGCGCCGGCAATGTCCGCCCCGGAGACGCCGAGCATGTCCCCGAAGAGGATGTGGTCGAGATGCACGTCGGACTGGATCTTGACATAGAGCACGAGGCCGAGCCCGAACATGCCCGAGAAGACGACCCCCATCACCGTGTCCTGCTTGATCCGGCTGTTCTCCTTGAGGAAGCCGGTCGCGGTGGCGCAGATCATACCGGCGACGAAGGCGCCGATCGCGTAGGGAAAGCCGAGGATATAGGCGAGGACCACGCCCGGAAACACGGCATGGCTGATCGCGTCGCCCATCAACGACCAGCCCTTCAGCACGAGAAAGCAGGACAGGAGCGCCATCGGCACCGCGACGATCGCGGATATCACCAGCGCGTTGATCATGAAGTCGAAGCGGAAGGGCGACAACAGCGTATCGATGAGAGCCATCACCCGGCCTCCAGCTCGCAGGCGGCGCGGCGGCGGGCCGCCAGCAGGCCATGCTTGGGCGCAAGGAAGAAGGCGACAAGGAAGATCGTGGTCTGCAGCACGACGATGATGCCGCCGGTCGCCCCGTCGAGAAAATAGCTGATATAGGCGCCGGTGAAGCTCGTCAGCGCGCCAATCGCCACTGCGATCACCAGGAGCCGCGGGAAGCGGTCGGTCAGCAGATAGGCCGTGGCGCCGGGCGTGACCACCATGCAGATGACGAGGAAGGCGCCCACCGTCTGCAGGGCCGCCACCGTCGAGGCCGAGAGCAAGGTGAAGAACATCAGCTTCAGCGCCGTCGGATTGAGGCCGATCGAGCGCGCATGGCTCTCGTCGAAGAAGGTCACCATCAGGTCCTTCCATTTGACGAGCAGGATGGCGAGCGAGACAAAGCCGATGGCCGCGAGCTGGATCGTATCGGCCGGCGTGATGGCGAGCACGTTGCCGAGCACGATGGTCTGGATGTTCACCGAGGTCGGCGACAGCGAGACCATGAACAGGCCGAGCCCGAAGAAACTGGAGAAGATCAGGCCGATGATTGCGTCTTCCTTCAGCCTTGTCCGCTGGTTCAGGAAAAGCATCGCGCCGGCCGCGAGCCCGCCGGAGAAGAAGGCGCCGACCGAGAAGGGCAGCCCCAGCATGTAGGCGCCGGCAACGCCCGGCACGATCGCATGCGAGAGCGCATCCCCGATCAGCGACCAGCCCTTCAGCATCAGATAGCAGGACAGGAAGGCGCAGACGCCACCGACGAGGGCGGATACCCACATCGCATTGCGCATGTAGCCATAGGCGAAGGGTTCGAGCAGAACGGCGATCATTGCCGCTCACCCTGCGGCGTTTCGGCCTCCCGGCTGGATGCCTTGCCCTCGCGCAGGATCAGCGGCCGCTCGTCGTCGGTGAAGACGCCGACCGGCGCCTGCCCGCTGCGGCCGGGCTCGCTCAGCACAAAATGACGCAGAACGCCGCCGAAGGCGCGCTGCAGGTTTTCCTGCGTGAAGGTCTCCGCCGTCGGGCCATGGGCCAGCACCGTTCCCTTGATCAGGATGGTGCGGTCGCAGAATTCCGGCACGGAGCCAAGATTATGCGTCGAGACGAGCATGACCCGCCCCTCGGCCCTGAGCTCCCGCAGCAGGGCGATGATCTGGTCCTCTGTCTTGACGTCGACGCCGGTGAAAGGCTCGTCGAGCAGGATGACCCGGCTGTCCTGGGCCAGGGCACGTGCCAGGAAGACGCGCTTCTTCTGTCCGCCCGAGAGCTCCCCGATCTGACGCTTGCGAAAGGCGCTCATGTCGACGCGCTCAAGCGCGGCGGCGACAGCCTCGTGATCAGCCGCCTTGGCGATGCGCATCATGCCCATATGGCCGTAACGGCCCATCATCACGACGTCCTCGACCAGGACCGGGAAGGTCCAGTCGACCTCCTCTGCCTGCGGCACATAGGCGATGAGGTTGCGGCGCAGCGCCTCGCGCACCGCCACGCCGAGGATGCGGATGTCGCCCTTCGCAAGGCGCACGAAACCCATGATCGCCTTGAACAGCGTCGACTTGCCGGAGCCGTTGACGCCGACCAGTGCCGCGATCGTGCCGGTGGGGATGCGGAAGCTCGCATCCCGAAGTGCCGTATGGCCGTTGCGATAGGTGACCGTCGCATCGGTCACCGCAATCCCTGAGCCCTCATCGGCAGCGGGCGGAAGCGAGCGACCGGCGACGGGAGCGTTCACCGCGTCAGCCCCTTCGCGATCGTGTCCGCGGTAACCTTGAGCAGGTCGATATAGGTCGGGACCGGGCCGCCCGCCTCGCTCAGAGAATCCACGTAGAGCACGCCACCATAGCTTGCGCCGGTCTCGCGCGCGACCTGCTGGGCCGGCTTCTCGGAGATCGTGCTCTCGGAGAAGACCACGGTGATCTTGTTCTTCCGCACGGCGTCGATGACCTTCCGGACCTGCTGCGGCGTGCCCTGCTGGTCGGCATTGATGGGCCAGAGATAGAGTTCCTTCAATCCGAAATCGCGCGCCAGATAGGAGAACGCCCCTTCGCTGGAGACGAGCCAGCGCTTCTCTGCGGGAACGGCGGCAAGCTCGGCCTTGATCGGGTCGACGGCGGCCTTGATCCGGACCTTGTAGGCCTCGGCATTGGCCTTGTAGGCCTCGGCATTCTTCGGATCGTGCCTGGCGAAGGCGTCGCGGATATTGTTGACATAGATCAGCGCTGCCGCCGGCGACATCCAGGCATGCGGGTTCGGCTTGCCCTTGTAGGGACCTTCGCTGATCCCCATCGGCTCGACGCCCTGCGAGACGACCACGCTGGGAACGTTCCTGAGATTGCGGAAGAATTTCTCGAACCACAGTTCGAGATTGAGGCCGTTCCAGAGGATAAGCTGCGCGCCCTGCGCACGCTGGATGTCGCCTGGCGTCGGCTGGTAGTTATGGATCTCGGCGCCAGGCTTGGTGATCGACTCGACCACAGCCACGTCGCCGGCGACGTTGCGCGCGATATCGGCGATCACCGTGAAGGTCGTGACGGCCTTGAACTTCTCCTGCGCCGCGGCGGGCACGACACTGCATGCGGCGAAAAACGCGGCGCCCATCAAACCGATGAGAGCTGATCTGCGCGAGCCAACGGCCATCGAGGCATCCTTATTGACAATGAATTGCAACAAATCCCTTCTAACTCGAAGCTTGTTCATTTTGCAAGTGCGAGTTATTAGCAATTACAGGATCGGCGGTCATGCCCGCGCGCGAGACCCCGCTGAACCACACATCAAAGCGCTTTCGCGGGCGGCTGACTTGTTCATCGAGGCCCCAGCCGCATTCACGGCGCGCCCGGCACGATGCGAACGTGTGACCTTTGCCTTCGGAGAACTGCGCGCCATCCAAAATCCCGCATTGCCGAAGCGGCGGCCTCACCGGCAGGCATGCTGCAACGCATCAACCTCTGGGATGATATGCCGGTCCGATCGGGCGGTGCTTAATCGAGTCGGCTGCCATTCGCTTGGATCGGAAAGCGAGCAGGCTGCCCGCAAAAAATGGGGACGGTCATGAAAATCAGCACCAAATGGCTTTTCTCGGCACTGCTCGGGGCCGCCGTAAATCTCGCCACGGCGCATGCAGGGGAATTGAGGGTCGGCATCGAATGCACGTCGTTCCCCTTCAACTTCCGCGATGCCAACGGCAACTACGCCGGCTATGATGTCGATGTCGCCAACGAGATCGGCCAGCGCCTCGGCGACAAGGTCGAGTTCGTCTGCCAGAAATGGGATGGAATGATCCCGGCCTTGCTGGCCAATAAATTCGACCTGGTCGTCGCCTCGATGGGCATCACCGAAGAGCGCCAGAAGAAGATCGACTTCTCCCGGCCCTACCGAATCTCCGTCGGACGCTTCGTCGCCCCAACCGGCGCCAAGCTCGCCCTGTTCAAACCGGATGGCACGCTCGATCCCGAAGCCTTCAAGTCGATCAAGGTCGGCTTGCAGCGCTCGACGACCTATGACGACTGGCTCAAGGCCAAGATGCCGAGTGCCAATGTCATGCGCTACGACACTGTCGAAGCCCTGTTCCTCGACATCAAGGCCGGCCGCGTCGACACGATCATGACAAACCCGATGAAGGCGCATGATGCCTTCCTCAGCAAGTCGGAAGGTGCGGGCTTCGGGTTCGTTGGGCCGGAGATCAGCGACGACAAGCTCTTCGGTGCCGGCGCCGGCGTCGGCCTGCGCAAGGGCAACGAAGTTCTTCTGGCCAAGATCGACAAGGCCATCGCCGGCATGACCGATGACGGCTCGCTCGACCGGTTCAGCAAGAAATACTTCCCCTTCCCGATCTATCCGCGGGACTGGAAGCCAGCCACGACCAATTGAGCCCCTGCGCCGCGGCCGGCCTCACAAGGCTGCGGCGCCCCGCCTCGGTCTAATCGTCGCATGGGATCGTGATGTTTGAGGAATTGTGGCGGTGGAGCGGACCCTTCCTGCAGGGTTCACTCGTGATCCTGCTGGTCTTCTTGGTTTCGCTGGTGCTGACCGTGATCTGGGGCCTGATCGGGGCGAGCGCGAAGCTCTCAAGCAACCGCGTGGCACGCGGCGCGGCCAACGCCTACACAGTGATCTTTCGCGGAACCCCGGAATTCCTCGTCCTGCTCCTGCTCTATTTCGGCTCGGCCGTCACCCTGACGGCCCTGGCGAAACTTGTCTGGCCGCAGACGCGCTTCGTCGACCTCTCGCCGTTCTGGGCCGGCTCGCTCGCTATCAGCCTGATCGTCGGCGCCGCTGCGACCGAGACTTTTCGCGGCGCCTTCCTGGGCGTCGATCAAGGGCAGGTCGAGGCCGGACGCGCTTTGGGATTACGACGCTTTCAGGTCTTCATTCTCATTCGCCTGCCCCAAATGTGGCGCCTTGCGTTGCCGAGCTTCGGCAACCACCTGAACTCGCTGGTCAAGGATACCGCCCTGATCTCCGTGATCGGCCTGCAGGAGATCATGTTCACCGCCGATATGGCAGCATCGACGAACTCGATGCCCTTCGCGATGTATTTCACCGTCGCGCTGATCTATCTCGCCTTCACCACGGTGGTAACCGCAGTTATCCGCCGCCTGGAGCGCCGGGCAAACCACTTCATGTTGGCCGCCCGATGAGCTTCGACATCCCGCTGATGGCGCTGAGCTTCCCTCGCCTGCTGGAGGGGCTGCGCATGACGCTGAGCCTGCTCGCGGTCTCGCTGGTCTTGGGGCTCGTGATCGCACTCGCGACCAGCTTCGCCCGCAACACGCGCTGGCTGTCCTGGCCGGCCGAGGCCTACGTCTACTTCTTCCGCGGCACGCCGCTGCTGGTGCAGCTGTTCATGATCTATTTCGGCCTGCCTCAGTCCGAATTCGTCCGGACGAGCCCGTTCTGGCCGCTGCTGCGCGAGCCGTTCTGGTGCATGTGCCTGGCGCTCTCGCTCAATAACGGTGCCTATGTCGCCGAAATCATCCGCGGCGGCCTGCTCGGTGTCGGCAAAGGGCTGAAAGAAGCCTGCTGGGCGCTGGGTCTCGGCCGCCTCCATCGGCTGCGCTTTGTCACGACGCCGATCGTCCTGCGCCTCTGCCTGCCGGCCTACGGCAACGAGATCGTCAGCTTGCTCAAGTCAACGGCCCTGGCGAGCACCGTGACCTTGCTCGACGTGACCGGCATCGCCCGCACGATCGTCGCCGAAACGTTTTCTCCCTATGAAATCTTCATCGCCGCTGCGTTGATCTACCTGGTCCTGACCTTTCTCGTGCAGACGATCGTCTCGCATTTCGAAATCAGGCTCAACCGGCACGCTCAGCGTTGAACGTCGCTTCGCCGCCGAGACCTGCCATGCCAAGCCTCCCAGTGCCCGCCGATTTCCTGCCCTTCGCGCACCGCCTGGCCGATTGCAGCGGAGCCATCCTGAAACGGGCCGGAGCCGCAGCGCAGAGCTTCGACAGCAAGCATGATGCAAGCCCGGTCACCGCGATCGACCGCGAGATCGAAACGGCGTTGCGCGAAGCGATAGCGGCGGAGCATCCGGACCACGGCGTCCTGGGCGAGGAGTTCGCACCGACCAATCTCGACAAGGAATGGGTCTGGATCCTCGATCCGATCGACGGCACCAAGCAGTTCATCGCCGGGATTCCGCTTTACGGCACGCTGATCGCCCTTGCCCATAACGGCATTCCGGTACTCGGGATCATCGACCATCCCGTCACCGGGGAACGCTGGAGCGCCGCCGACGGCACGCCCGCGATCTGCAACGGCCGGGTCGCCACGACGCGAGCATCGGAAACGCTGTCGGGAACGCTGATGTTCACCACCAGCCCCGAGCCCTACGATCATGACGAGTTCCGGGCCGTGTCCGCTTTGCGTGCACGCGCGGCCTGGTGCGTCTATGGCGCGGGTTGCTATGGTTATGCGCGCCTCGCCAGCGGCCAACTCGATATCGGCATCGAAGCGGGGCATGACCCATTCGATTACTGCGCGCTCGCGCCGATCATCCGCGCGGCCGGCGGCGCAATCAGCGACTGGGAGGGCAGACCTCTCGGCCTGACATCCGGACAGCGCTTCGTGGCCAGTGCCACGCCCGCGCTCCATGCCGAGGTGCTGGCAACGATCGCCCGGGAAATGCCGGCCTCGGTCACACCCGCCCCCTGACTGGACGACGCCATCGTCGTAGGACAAGCCGCAGCAACGCTGCGGCTTCGCGAAAATTCAGCCGGCACCAGGCTGATCCCATCGGATAAGGACCCCTCCATCGTCCCGATCACCGGAACGATGGAGGCTCGGACGATCGCGCAGATGGCGCTCCTATGCGACCGCCTTGGCGCTGGCCATCGTCTCGCGCAGAGCGGCGGAGATCGCTGCCAGCCCGCCGCGCAGTTCGTCTTCCAGCGGCCACAGGAAGCCGATCCGGAAATAACAGCGCGGCATGTCGAACCAGTGCCCCGGACCGACATAGGTGCCGTGCTTTTCGAGCAGCGTCGTATAGAACCGGTCGAAGTCGAAAGCGGCGTCGACCTTCATCCGCGGGAAGCAGACCACCCCGCCCTTCGGCTCGACCCATTCGATCAGCGGCTCGTTCTCGACCCAGTCGCGCATGATCTTGAGCCGCTGCTGCATCACGGGCGCAAGTTCCGCCAGGAATTGATCGCGACGCTCGAGCATCGAGCCGGCAATCCACTCGTCGATGACGCTGCCGCAAATCCCGATCTGTTCCTTGGCGGCCAGGAAGGTCTGATAGAGCGCGGGATCGCGGGTAATGATCCAGCCGACGCGGATGCCGGGAATGCCATAGGCCTTGGACAGCGACGAGACGCTGATCACACTGGGGCTGAGGCTGGCGGCGACCGGGAGCTGCTTGTCATACTGAAGGTCGCGATAGGTCTCGTCGACGAGCAGGCGGCAGCCGCGGGCCTCGACCAGCGCGATCAGCTGCCGCAGGGCGGCTTCAGAGATCATCGTGCCCGTCGGGTTGTGCGGGCAGGTGATGCTGACATAGCGCGTGTTGGGCCGGATCGCGCGGGCGATGGCGTCGATATCCAGCTTAAAGCCGTCGTCGAACTGCTGGTCGATATAGGTGATGTCGCAGCCGATCGCCTTCGGCGTCTCGATATTGGTGGCGTAATTCGGCCTGACCACGACGAGATGCCCGCCGGGCGACAGGAGCGAGGTCGCGATGATGAACAATCCACCGGCCGCACCGGCCGTCACCAGGACCTGATCCGGCGTCAGGTCTTGGCCTTGCGCCGCGATCAGTTCGCGCAGGCGCGTCTCGCCGCGATGCTCGCCATAGAACAGCGTGAGGTCCGGCACCGTGAAGCCCCCGCCCCGCAATGTCTGGTCGCGGATGGAGCTCTCCGAAAGATTGAAGCGAATCCGGTCATAGCCATATTCTTCCGGCGCTTCGGTCTCGATCACCATGCGAGCGTATTTCATTGGCCTTGTCCGCTGTCGTTGGCTGCAATCCTGCATGCTTCATTGTGACAGAGGCTCGTCCTCGCCTATCCTCCCAGAGAGGGATGGCGGGATGGCCTGGGCTGGCGAAGGGCGGAGCATGCTGAATTTGCACGAACGGGCGGCGCGCCTCGTCGACGCGATCGACAGGAGCGATTTCGCCGCGGCGTTGGTCGCTCACCTCGCTGAACGGACGGAATTCGATGCCGCGACGATCTTCGTCCATCGGCATAACCAGTCACCGATCCACGTCTTCAATAACTTCACCGGCGAGAAGGCCAAGAACGGCATCAGGGAATATCTGGAAAAGACCTATGCCCTCAATCCTTTCTTCCAGGCGCAGCAGGCCGGCCTCGCCTCAGCCGTCTACCGTATTCGTGATCTCGCGCCCGACATCTTCTTCCAGAGCGAATTCTACAACGACTATCGGATCAAGGTGACCAGCCAGGAAGAGATCGGCTATGTGACGCGTGACTGGCCGGAAGGGCTGGGCGAGATCGACATCGCGCTGCAGCTGGAGGAGAACGAAACCGTCGAACTCGCGCTCTACCGCTATTTGCGCAAGGGCGATTTCCAAGGCACCGATCTTGCCGTGATCGAAGAGGAGCTCGCCTTCATCCTCGCCTGTTTTCGCGCTTATTGGTCCCGCAGCCGCGCCGCTCACGACCGTTCGCAACGGGACGCCCCGGCGCGCCACACGGAGCCGTTCGGCCAAGGCGCGATCAGTTCGCGCGAGCGCCAGGTGCTAGAGTTGGTGCTGCGGGGGCATTCCTCGGAATCGATTGCTTCCCAGCTCGGGATTTCGCTGGCGACCGTCAAAACCCATCGCAAGAACGCCTATGAGAAACTCCAGATCTCGACCCAGGCCGAATTGCTGAACCTCTATTTGAAACATATCGGAACGGAACTGACGCCGACGCGCTGAAGCCGGACTCCGGCGAACCAAACGCCTGCGGATCGAGGGCCTGTTTAGCGCCGGGCCTGGACTAGACCCACAGCAGCGCCCGAGACACTGTCGAGCTGCAGGTCTGCGTGCCTGAAAGCGAACTCCCCCTTCATCGCTCCACTCGGTATCAGGGAGCATGTCACAACCCTTTCCTCAGCGACGTCTCGATGCGGGAGGCCCTGCAAGCGAAGGATCACGCGCTCGGGACAGCTCCGGGCGCACCGAGCCCTCGACAATCGGCTATTCAGGGCGCGGCCTCAGCCACAACCGCGCCACGCCCGACACGATTCGAACGTATGACCTTTGCCTTCGGAGAACTTCGCGTCATCCAAAATCCCGCATTGCCGAAGCGGCGGGGATCGGCTATCCAGCCTGCACGGTTAGCGCCCGTAGCTCAGCTGGATAGAGCGTTGCCCTCCGAAGGCAAAGGTCACACGTTCGAATCGTGTCGGGCGCGCCAAAACTCCCACTTTCACTATTTAAACGCCGAAAAACGCCGCCGATTTCCGCCTGAATTGCGGTCGATCGGACAGCGCGAGGTTGCAGGTAGGCAAAAGGCGTAGAAACGGCGGCGTTTGGCGGTGGAAAAGTTCGAATCGCGTCCGGTCGAATGACGCGGTTTGGCAAAGGCCAGAGCCGACATATTCGTCGCTGATGGCAGCTTTGCGCCCTAATTTCAGTTCTCGACCTATGAATCTGCCAGACCAAAAGCGGACACACAGTGGTTTCGCCAGACTCGGGGGCGCCAATAGGCAGAATCAAAGCTTGCCTAGGACTTTGTCTAAGATCGGCGCTATCTTTTTCAGATCGTAGCCTTCCGAGTAACGGAAACGGCTGCCGGATGGGCGCCCGAAATTCCGCAGTGTGTCCGCAAGTCTTGCTTCGGCAGCTATTTTGTCAGGTCCCTTTGTATCTCGAACAGCAAGCACTAACTCGGCAAGGTGATGGGCTTTCCATCGGCCCAGTGTGTCTACGGTCTTATGGAGATTGAGCGCGCTAACTATCTTGTCGCCAAGCGCCAACGTCTCGTTCGGCAGCTTGTATCGTACCGTCCAATCGGAAAAGGAAGAGGCGGTCGAATCTAACTTCGGTCGACTCTTTATCGTCATAGGAAGAGCTGCTTTTGCCTTTTTCGTCACGACGCAATCCCGATTCCATAATCATTTCCATTCCCTGGCCATGAAGGAATTCGGCCAAGTCCGAGATGCGAACTAACAGTCGATAGCCATCAGATCGAACATCGTCGTCGTAATAAATTTCGCGGTCGTCTTCGACTTCTGGATGACCCCATACCTCGTAGATGAAAGTCGGCTCGGAATGATCCGAACGAAACCAACGAGCACCCCGGTCAGTTTGACGAGACAGACCCAACACTTTTGTAATGGCGCGCCCTGGCTCGCACTCAATGCGACGTGTCCCATTGCAAAAGCGGTCGGGGCGATCGAATCGACTGTCGCCGTCGTTGCTCTTAAGCCACCCCCGCAACACGTAGTCGCCAGCATCGATCTCGAGGTCGTCGCCCTCTGGCGGAATTCGGTAGTCAAAATCGTCCCAGGTCGTTTGGAAGGCTCGCACGAGCGCAGGGGCTGTATCTGAAGACACGAGGCCAGTGCTTACCCTGACCTCTTGGCGAAAGTTTCGCGAGGCAGTTGTGGCTGATTGATCGACCACGAGGTATCCGGGCCTATCGGCTACCATGATCTCGGCAAGAATCTCAGGATCCGTTGCATCCTTGCGCCATTCAGCGATCGGCCTCTGCGGAGGTCGCCAGAAGCCCTCCAAAAGGGGGCGACTTCCAACCAGATCAGACAACCAGAGAGGAGGCTCGGTAAGCTTGTCGATGCGAATCTCGTAGTCCAACGAGCCATAGTCCCAGTCGTGCTGCGCTAAACGGTGCGACGTTAGGATTTCTCCGCCCGCACACCACATCGCATGCCATTCGAGGTAGCTCTGATAGCGCTCAAGTGTCGGAAGGCTGCCGTGGCTATGGGAAGAGCGCCGCCAACTGCGGTCGTTGAAGCGGCCTTTACGCTTTTCTCGGGAGCCATATGGAGGCTCGTCTACGACGCCCCAAACGTCCGATATGTACTTGTCGGCCGTCTCGATGAAATCCGCCTCGGTAAGGTCTTCGAAAATCCCTATCCAGCTTGAATACCAGTATCGCAAGGTGTCCATCGTATCGAAATGAAATCTCAATCGAGGATTTTTTCTATGATCGAAGAAGTTATAACTCCCATAGTTGCGCTCCTTCTTTGTACCATTCGGGAGCGATGATTTATTGACCAACGTCAGTTCCTTTGTCTGAACGCGGTTAAAGCTCATGGCGTTGGCCGCCACCAGCTTTCTACACGCATCGGCTGCATAGTCTCGCATGAGAATATGCGGCAACGCCTTATCGGTAGCGACTTCAAAAAGCCGACCGCCTACGGGCGCAACGAATGCGGAGCAATCCAGGGCGATCCGATCGGTGGCAATCAGAAGCCAAAGGCGAGATGCAAGCCAGTAGTACGGCGCGTCCGGCTGTCGAAAAGCAATGTCCGTGGTTCTTTCAAACTGACCCCACAAAGCCTCAAACGTCGACTTCTCTCCGAAATGCGCGAGACATCTATCTGAGTTTGGCAATTGAACGCGGACAGGTCGCTTCCGGCCCCTAAGCCGTCAGTTAGACGGAAGACCGCGCGATGGTGTCGCTCGGGGACTCAGGCCCGTTTGCCCTACATCGCTACACGGAAAACATAGGCGTCTTCAATGCCATCGCGGTTGGCCCAATCCCAGTTCAATCCGCCTGCGCCTGCCGTCATGATCGCCCTGTTGCCGGTTGCGGAGGCGAGTGCCTTCAGTAAATCGCCACACGAGCCTTTCACGTGAGCCTCGTCCTTGCTGACCACATCGACCCGCTGGAGCAGCGTGCGGACGATCTGGCGCGGCGGCGAGCCAATTTTGCGTAGCTTTGCACGCGCATCTCCCGCCATGCGGATCACGTCCTGCATGGACAGCACGGGGCCTGTTGCGATCCACGATCGCTGCTACTCGGTCCGCTTCGATCTCGGCCTGGTCACGGAGGGCGGAAAGCTCAGCGACGCGCTCCCTGAACATGCGATCGGTACTGGCAAGCATGCCGTCTTCGACCGCCTTATAAAGATTCCGAAGCTTGCGTTCGGCCTCGTCCGCCTGCCCCCGCAGCTCAGTAACATGCTGTTGTCGACGATCCGCCCACGTTCCCCGGTGCGCCAGAAGCGGCGCCATCAATGCTTCGATCCGTTCGGGAGCAAGCAACGTCGATCCGAGGAAATCGATCGCGGTTTCGTCCAGCCGATCCATCCGGACCGCAGGGCCCTGGCATCCCGTCCGTCCCTGACGCCTTCGGGTCGAACAAGAGTAATAGCAGTACAATCGTCCGCTACTGCCCGTCCCGGTGCGAACGGTCATCGCTCCACCGCAACAGGCGCAGAAACAGATGCCCGTCAGCAATGTCGGCCCGCCGACCGCTTGCGGGTGCATCATCTTGGGGTTGCGCGACCGGAGCAGGTTCTGGACCTCGTTGAAGTCATGCGTCGCGATCAACGATGGCACGGACATGATGGCATGCTCCGTTGTTGCCTTCCGTTCTCTGGTGCGGGCATGGCTGCGGTTGAAGCGGTGCTCGCCCACATAGGTGGTGCGGGTCAGGATGGTATAGACCTGCGCTAGGCCCCAGCGCCCGCCATTGCGGGTGCGGATGCCGCGCTCGTTGAGGAAGCAGGCGATGGCCTTGACGCCCATCGGTCCGCTGAGGTCAGAAATCGAATGCAGGCACGCCGAGAGACGCGCCGCTGAAGAAGAGTGTCGATACCATCCTGGAGTCAGTGATCGGGCGTCTAATCGCGATCATGCTGGCAAAGCTCTTGGCGCGGACCTGCTGTCCGACGCGCTGCGCCGGATCGCACTGGCTTCGCAAAGCATCGGCATCGCGGCGGTTCTGATCCAGGCCAAGGACGAAGCGGAGAAACGCTTCTATCTGCGCTGGGCCGAGTTCATCGAATATCCCGAGGACAGCCTGACATTGTTCCTGCCCATTGAAACGGTGGTCGCCGCCTTCTGCTAGGCAAACAATAGGTGTCTGCCTCTCGGCGGACTGGGCTGGATGCGCGAAGCCGACATGCAGATGAAGTCGCCGCCACTGATGCAGACGATTTGCCGCCAGATTTCAGAGGGGACAGATTCCTTCGCCGCGCCATGGGCGCCGGACTCGACGGACTGGTGTCACTGTCGTGAAAACGGCGGCAATCGGCGGACTGCCAATGATGAGGCCGGCAGCCCTTCCGTCCCGTTTTCCAAGTCAACCGAGGTTGCGGTTCAAGAGCCACGAGCTTCGATTCTTACAAAAGGAGGGCCTTAGAGGGCTATGGAGTAGACATAGTTCTCAGTTTCGCCCGCGGCGGCGCGCCATTAAAACCAATCGCTTACGTTCGTTGTGCCCATTCGCCCACACGGCTGTCCCACACAGCCGCGAAGGACGGTGCGCGTTCGCGTGACACAAGGCGATTGCCGCAGCTCTGGCCATGTGCCTGGTCGCGGCCGTACGAATGCGGGGATTGCTGCGCAACGCGAGCGCCTCGCGACCGGGACTGAAGACGTGGTCGACGACGCGCTGCTTTCCGGCCGGGCCGACCAGTCAACGATGGCGATGCGGCTGGAGGTCCACCCTTCGGGCCCGTCATCGCCGACCCCGCGCCGGCGGATTCGGCTGGCGCGCTGGACGTCGATGACGCCCCCCTGCTCTCGCTGCACGGCACGGCCCAGATTTCCTTGCCGTTCCTGGCGAAAGACGGCGGAACCGGCGGACCAGGCCCCGTGACCATTCACACCTATGGTGCAAGGGCTGCAGCGAAGACCGACGCGATCGCCTCGAGCCTGCGTGCATAGTCCTCGGCGCCCGGTGCGGTGCCGAGCTTCGCTCCCGCGGCGGCAAAGAGCAGGCTGGCAACCCAATCCTCGGCGCTGGCCGAGAGACGCGACAAGGCAATCTCTCCGCGTTGTTCGGCCTGCGAGAGCAGGTCGCGGGCGAACGTCGTGAAGATCCGTTCGAAAGCCTGCAATTGGCGCGTCGCGATGGTGTTCATCACCGCCTTCAGCTCGACGAGATGCTCGCCGGTGCCGAAACTGGCATAGGCCTGCCCGTGATGGGCCTGGAGCAGTGCAGCGAGCCGCTCCGGAAACGGCCCCTGCGCTGCGACCACCTCACGGCAACGTGCTTCGACGCGGCGCCCGAGCAGGTCCAGCATGGCCCGGAAGACGTCGTCCTTGCCCTTGAAATGCAGGTAGAGCGTCGCCTTGGCGAGCCCGGCCTCCCTGGCGATGTCGTCCATCGAGCTGCGCTTGTAGCCATAGCGGGCAAACAGCCGCAGCGCCGCATCGGCGATCTGGTCGACGCGGGCATGGGCATCGTCGACGGGGAGCGGGCTGGAACTTTCGCTTTTGTTCGGCATTGCGGCGTCAGTAGTCTTGACAAAATCCAAACTGCGCGCGACCATCCTAATTAGACTCAAATCGTCTAAATAGTCCAGTCGCGCGACCCAGGGCTACGGATCCATCGCCCGCCATCTGGTATGTCAGATAGGGCCATCGAGGGCGAGCCCTCGATCCGCACCATGGTGCCGCGCTGCGTCTTGCCAGCATCGGAGGCAACCATGGTCTCTCTCAAAGTCAACGGGACGGCGCATACCGTCGATGTCGACGACGACACGCCCCTGCTCTGGGTCATCCGCGACAATCTCGGCCTGACCGGCACCAAGTTCGGCTGCGGCGTCGCCCAATGCGGCGCCTGCACCGTTTTCATCGACGGCCAGCCCCTGCGCTCCTGCGTGACGCCGGCCTCTGCTGTCGGCACCAGCGAGATCACCACGATCGAGGGCCTCGCCGGCAAGGAGGCGGATGCCGTCCAGGCCGCCTGGACCGCGCGCGACGTGCCGCAATGCGGCTATTGCCAGTCCGGCCAGGTGATGAGCGCCATCGCCCTGCTCAAGGAAAACAGGAAGCCGAGCGACCGCGATATCGACCTCGCGATGAACGGCAATATCTGCCGCTGCGCCACTTATGTCCGTATCCGCGCCGCGATCCATGACGCGGCCCGCGCGCTGGAGATCTGAGCCATGACCGCGCATGACCCCAAGCTTTCCCGCCGCTCGCTGCTGGCCGGCGCCGGGGCCCTCGTCATCGGTTTCCATCTGCCGCGCGGCGCCAAGGCCCAGTCCGGCGCCGGCGCAGCCTATCGGCCGGGCGGCAACGCCACCTTCGCGCCGAACGCCTTCATCCGCGTCTCGCCCGATTCCACCGTGACCGTGCTGATCAAGCATATCGAAATGGGGCAAGGCCCGTTCACCGGCCTCGCCACGCTCGCGGCCGAAGAGATGGACGCGGCCTGGAGCCAGATGCGCGCCGAGCATGCGCCTGCGGACGTCAAGCTCTATGCCAATCTCGCCTTCGGCGTGCAGGGCACCGGCGGCTCGACCGCCATCGCCAATAGCTGGGAGCAGATGCGCAAGGCGGGCGCCGCGGCGCGCATGATGCTGGTGCAGGCCGCGGCCGATAGCTGGAAGGTTCCGACCGGCGAGATCAAGGTCGAGGAGGGCGTGATCAGCCACGCCTCCGGCCGCAAGGGATCGTTCGGCGAATTCGCTGAAGCCGCCGCCAAGCTGTCGGTCCCCGAGAACCCGCCCCTGAAGCCGGCCTCGGCCTATAAGTTCATCGGCAAGGAAGGCGCGGTGAAGCGCCTCGACAGCGCCGACAAGTCGCGCGGCAAGGCGCAGTTCACCATCGACATCCACGCGCCCGGCATGCTGACGGTCGTCGTCGCCCGCTCGCCGCGCTTCGGCGGCAAGGTCGCGAGCTTCGATGCGGCGGAAGCGCTGAAGGTCAAGGGCGTCGTCGATGTGAAGTCGATCGGCTACGGCGTCGCGGTCTATGCCAACGGCATGTGGCCGGCGCTGAAGGGGCGCGAGGCGCTGAAGGTGACCTGGGACGACAGCCAGGCGGAAAAGCGCGGCAGCTCCGAGCTCATCGCCGAATATCGCAGGCTCACCCGCCAGCCCGGCACGGTCGCCGGCAGCCATGGCGATGCCGAGGCGGCACTCGCCAAGGCCGAGCGCGTCATCGAGGCGGAGTTCGTCTTCCCCTATCTGGCGCATGCGCCGATGGAGCCGCTCGACGGCTATCTGGAATGGGACGGCGAGAAGGCTCACGCCCGCTTCGGCAGCCAGTTCCAGACCACCGAGCACCAGACCATCGCCGGCGTCCTCGGCCTGCCGCCCGAGAAGGTGACGCTCGAGACCATGCTCGCCGGCGGCAGCTTCGGCCGGCGCGCGCAGGTCAGCCAGCATCTGGCGGCCGAGCTCGCCACGGTCGCCAAGACGATCGGCCCGAACCGCCCGGTCAAGGTGGTCTGGACCCGCGAGGATGATCTCACCGGCGGCTATTACCGCCCGCTCTTCGTCCATCGCTTCCGGGGCGCGGTGAAGGACGGCAAGATCGCGGCATGGTCGAGCACGCTCGTCGGCCAATCCTTCTTCCTCGGCACGCCCTTCGAGGCGATGGTGGTGAAGAACGGCATCGACGCGACCTCGGTCGAGGGCGCCAACGAGATCTTCTACGAAGTTCCGGACTTCCGCTGCGAGGTGCATAATCCCAAGGTCGGCGTGCCGACGCTCTGGTGGCGCTCGGTCGGCCACACCCATACCGGCTATGCCGTCGAGTGCTTCGTCGACGAACTGCTCCAGGCGGCCGGGCAGGATGCGGTCCAGGGCCGGCTTGCCTTGATGGGCGACAGGCATCCACGCGCAGCCGGGGTGCTCAAGGCCGTCGCCGAGCTCGCAGGCTGGAAGGGGCCGGGACCGGTCGACGGCCGTGCCCGCGGTGTCGCCGTGGTCGAGAGCTTCGGTTCCTTCGTCGCCCAGATCGCGGAGGTCTCGATGGGGCCGGAGGGCGAGCCAAAGGTGCACAAGGTCTGGTGCGCGGTCGATTGCGGCGTCGCCGTCAATCCCGACATCATCCGGGCGCAGGTCGAGGGCGGCATCGGCTTCGGCCTCGGCCACGCCCTCTACGGCCAGATCACGCTCGACGGCGGCCGGCCGGTCCAGACCAATTTCCACGAATACCGCTCGTTGCGCATCCACGAGATGCCGGAGGTCGAGGTGGCGATCATCGCCTCGACCGAAAAGCCGAGCGGCATCGGCGAACCCGGCGTGCCGCCGATCGGCCCCGCCGTCGCCAATGCGCTCGCCGCGCTCGGCCATGGCCGGCCGCGACAGCTGCCGATGCAGGGAGGCTCGGTCTGATGAGCCGCAACCTGATCCTCGCCGCAGGCGCGGCGCTCGCGGTCTGCCTCGGTGGCAGCGCCCTGACCCTGGCGCAGAATGCCGGGCAGGCCCAATCCGGCGGCGCGGCCTTGCGCCCGGCGTCGAGCTTCGCCTCGATCGCCAATCAGCACGACCGCTCGGTCGCACTGTTCAACGAGATGGGCAAGGTGCTCACCCATCCGCGCTGCATGAACTGCCACCCCGCGACGGAGCGGCCGCGCCAGGGCGATCTGCGCAAGCTGCACGAGCCCGTCGTCGTGCGTGGCAAGGACGGCCACGGCGCGGCCGGCCTGCCTTGTGCAACCTGTCACGGCAAACAGAACTTCGACCCGGCAGGCGTTCCGGGCGATGGGCACTGGGCGCTCGCTCCGGCCTCGATGGCCTGGGAAGGCAAGACGATCGGCCAGATCTGCGAGCAGTTGAAGGACCAGAACCGCAACGGCAGCCGCGACGCCGCGGCGCTGATCAAGCACGTCACCACCGACACCCTCGTGCTCTGGGGCTGGAATCCCGGCAAGGGTCGCGCGCCCGCTCCCGGCACGGCGGCCGAATTCGGCGCATTGATGCAGGCCTGGGCCGATAGCGGCGCAGCCTGTCCGGCACCGTAGCGGGCACAACGCAGCCCGCCCCCTGCAGACGCAACCTGGCCGGCGCCGCCCGGCCAGGGGCGCGTACGACCCTTCAACGCGACCGTCCACGCGACGGCCGTTCCGTCATGCGGACAGGCAAACTGGGATGGCACGATTCCTGATTGAGTGATCCCTGATCATTCAACCGGGAACATCGGCAAGGCATGGCGCCCAATCTGCGTATCCTTATCGTCGGCGCGAGCCAGGTCAGGGCTGCGATCATCACGGAAGGCCTGCGCGAAGCGGGCTACCAGCAACTTGTCCACCTCACCGCAACCACGGGGCTCGTTGCCGCCATCGAGGCCCACGATCCCGACGTCGTGGTGGTCGACCTCGAGAACCCCGGCCGCGACGCCTTGGCCGACATGCTCCTGGTCAGCCGCCATGTCCGCCGCCCGATCACCCTGTTCGTGGACCAATCCGACGCGGCCTCGATCGAAGCGGCAGTCGAGGCCGGTGTTTCCGCCTATATCGTCGACGGGCTGAAGAAGGAGCGGATGCGACCGATCCTGCAGATCTGCATCAGCCGCTTCAATGCTGTCCGAAAGCTGCGCGAGGAGCTCGACGAAGCCCGCTCGCAGCTCGAGGATCGCAAGACGGTCGACCGGGCCAAGAGCATCGTCATGCGGCTGAAGAGCCTCTCCGAGGACGACGCCTATGCCTTGATGCGCCGGACCGCGATGAACGAGAAGCGCAAGCTCGTCGACATCGCCCGCTCCCTGATCACCGCCGCGGAGATGTTGAAGTGACGGTCCTGCACCTGCGGGTCGGCTCCACGCCGCCGATCGACGCCGCGAAGCTCCCTCCTCCCGCTCAATTTGAAGGCATTTTCGTCTCTGGCGAATTGTTGCCCATTAATTAGGCGACCGCGTCGGAATTGTGCACCGCAACAATGCGCGCCCACCCCGGCCCGTGGGCGTCCCGAACGCGCAATCTCCCGCAACTCAAGCCCGGCTCCGCCGGCGAAGCGGTTGGCACGATCCTTGTAGAATATGTTGCGACGCGGCCAAAGCTGCCCGCGCCATCCCGATCCGGAAGACACAGCAACGTCGCTGTCGAATGCGCCTGCCAGGCGTTTTCGCGCGGCGTTTTCGCGTTCGGGGTGGCTTCAGGCGGGCAGCCATTCAGCAATCGGGAGGCGATCCATGACGCATAGCTCCACGACCGACATCCGGACGGTCGCTGCCCGGCAGACGAGCGCAAGCCGCCGCGACTTCCTGCACCTGTCCGGCACCGCCGCGCTGCTTGCCGCGGCGAAGGTGGCCCTGCCCTCCGGCGCCTTCGCGCAGGCGACCGGCCCCGAGGTCAAGGGCACGCGGCTCGGCTACATCGCCCTGACCGACGCCGCGCCGCTGATCATCGCGAAGGAGAAAGGCCTCTTCGCCAAGCACGGCCTGCCCGACATGGAGATCGCCAAGCAGGCCTCCTGGGGCGCGACGCGCGACAACATGGCGCTCGGCTTCAAGGCGAACGGCATCGATGGCGGCCACATCCTGCGCCCGAAGACGCATCTCTATACGACCGGCAAGGTCATGCAGAACGGCCAGCCTCTGCCGATGTACACGCTGCTCAACCTCAACGAGGACGGGCAGGCGATCTCGGTCTCCAACGAATACAAGGACCTGAACGTCCAGAAGGACGCCTCGCCGCTGAAGCAGGCCTTCGAGCGGAAGAAGGCTGCCGGCAAGGAACTGACCGCCGCGATGACCTTCCCGGGCGGCACCCACGATCTCTGGATCCGTTACTGGCTCGCTGCCGGGGGCATCGACCCCGATACCGAGATCAAGGTCATCGTCGTGCCGCCGCCGCAGATGGTGGCGAACATGAAGGTCGGCACCATGGACTGCTTCTGCGTCGGCGAGCCGTGGAACGAACAGCTCGTCAACCAGAACATCGGCTACACCGCGCTGACCACCGGCGAGCTCTGGTTCAAACATCCCGAGAAGATCCTCGGCATGCGCGCCGATTTCGTCGACGCCAACCCGAAGGCGACGCAGGCCGTCCTGATGGCGGTGATGGAAGCCCAGCAATGGGCCGACAAGATGGAGAACCGCCAGGAACTCGCCGAGATCGTCGGCAAGCGGCAATGGTTCAACGTCCCCACCGGCGACATCAACAAGCGGCTGCTCGGCGATATCAACTACGGCAATGGCCGCGAGGCGAAGGGCACCAATCTCTACATGAAGTTCTGGGGCGAAGGCGGCGCGACCTCCTATCCCTGGAAGAGCCTCGACACCTGGTTCGTCACCGAGAACATCCGCTGGGGCAAGTTCGACCCGACGATCGACATCAAGGCGCTGGTCGACAAGACCAATCGCGCCGATCTCTGGCGCGAGGCCGCGAAGACGCTCGGCGTCGCCGGTGCCCCGACCGCCGATTCCCGCGGCGTCGAGACCTTCTTCGACGGCATGAAGTTCGATCCCGCGGCGCCGCTGGACTATCTCAAGGCGCTGAAGATCAAGCGGGTGGCCTGACGCCATGGCCGAGCCGCTGATCATCGTCGGCAATGGCATGGCCGCGACACGGCTGGCCGATGAGCTCAGCCAGCGCGCGCTCGGGCGCTATTCCATCGCCGTGATCGGGGACGAGCCGCGCCTCGCCTATAACCGCGTCCTGCTCTCGCCCCTGCTGGCGGGCGAGATCGGCGGCAGCGAGATCGAACTCAAGCCGGCGGAGTGGTGGCGGGCGCGGGGCGTCTCGACATTCTACGGCCGCGCCGTCACCGCGATCGACCGCGCCGCCAGGACGGTGACGCTGAGCGACGGGCTCAGCCTGCCCTATGGCAAGCTCGTCCTTGCCACCGGCTCGCGGCCGCTGATGCCACCGGTGCCGGGCTTCGAATTGCCCGGCGTCGCCACGTTCCGCGACGTCGCCGATGCCGCGCGGTTTCGTGCCGTGGCCGCGGGCGCGCATGTCGTGGTGATCGGTGGCGGGCTGCTCGGTCTGGAGGCGGCTCACGGGCTCGCCAGGATCGGCGGCAAGGTCACGCTCCTGCATCTGGCCGACCGGCTGATGGAGCGCCAGCTCGACCGCGAGGGCGCGAGCCTGCTCGCCGCTGCGATCGCCGCGCGCGGCATCGACATCCGGCTGAATTGCACGGCCGAGCGCTTCGTCGGCGAGGTTCGGGTCGAGGCGGTGGAGTTGCCCGACGGCAGCGCGATCCCGGCCGATCTCGTCGTCGTCGCCATCGGCGTGCGCCCGCGCGTCGAGCTCGCAGTGGCGGCGGGACTCGACGTCAATCGCGGCATCGACGTCGATGACGGGCTTGCCAGCAGCGATCCTGCGATCTTCGCCATCGGCGAATGCGCCGAGCACCGCGGCCAGACCTACGGCCTGGTCGAGCCGGCCTATGAGCAGGCGCGGGTGCTGGCGGCACGGCTCGCCGACCGGAGGGAGCGCTATACCGGCTCGCTGCTCTCCACCAATCTCAAGGTCTCCGGCGTCGGTGTCTTCTCGGCCGGCGAGTTCGATGCCGGCGAGGGCACCGAGACGGTCGTGCTGCGCGATCCCGCCGCCGGCATCTACCGCAAGTTCGTGCTGCGCGACGGCCGGCTCGCCGGCTGCGTGCTGGTCGGCGATACGCAGGGCGCGCTGTTCTATCTCGGGCTGATCCGCTCGGGACAGGACATCAGCGCGATCCGCGCCGACCTGCCCTTCGGCGAAAGCTATTGCGTCAGGGAAGCCGCCTGATGCGCCATGACGCTCCCCTCGCCCCGGCCGCGACGCGCACCACCTGCCCCTATTGCGGGGTCGGCTGCGGGGTGCTGGCGACGCCGGACGGGCGGGGCGGGGCGACCATCGCAGGCGATGGAGAGCATCCGACCAATCGGGGACGGCTCTGTTCCAAGGGCTCCGCGCTCGGCGAGACGCTGGGGCTCGGCCACCGCGTGCTGCACCCGCTGAAGCGCAATGCGGCGGGCGGCTATGACCGCGTGAGCTGGGATGCCGCACTCGATGCGGTGGCGGACGGCTTGCGCGCCATCATCGACCGCGACGGGCCGGAGGCGGCCGCCTTCTATCTCTCGGGCCAGCTCCTGACCGAGGATTACTACATCGCCAACAAGCTGATGAAGGGCTTCATCGGCTCGCCCCATGTCGACACCAATTCGCGGCTTTGCATGTCCTCGACGGTCGCGGCGCAGCGCCGGGCCTTCGGCTCGGACACGGTGCCCGGCGCCTATGAGGATTTCGACAGCGCCGACCTGGTCGTCCTCGTCGGCTCGAACACGGCCTGGTGCCATCCGATCCTGTTCCGGCGGATGCAGGACAACCGGCGCGAGCGCGGCGCGCGCCTCGTCGTGTTGGATCCGCGTGTCACCGCGACGGCGGACGATGCCGATATGTTGCTGGCGTTGAAGCCGGGCTCCGACGCCGCGCTCTTCGCCGGCCTTCTCGTCCACCTCGCCGATCGCGGCCTCGTCGACCGCAGCTATGTCGCGCGCCATGTCGCGGGTTTCGACGAAGCGCTCACCAATGCGCGGGAGATCGCACCCGATATCGCCGCCGTTTGCATCGCCACCGGCCTGCCGAAGGAGCGGATCGCGGCCTTCTACGAACTCTGGGCCAGCACGCCACATGTGGTCACGGCCTGGAGCCAGGGCGTCAACCAGTCGGCGCAAGGCACCGACAAGGTCGCGGCGATCCTGAACTGCCACCTGGCCACCGGCCGGATCGGGCGGCCCGGCTGCGGGCCCTTCTCCCTCACCGGCCAGCCCAATGCCATGGGCGGGCGCGAGGTCGGCGGGCTCGCCAACATGCTCGCCGCCCATATGGGCTACGCGCCGGACGAGATCGACCGCGTCCGCCGCTTCTGGCAGGCGCCCAACATCGCCCGCCGCGAGGGGCTGAAAGCCGTCCAGATGCTGGACGCGGTCGCGGATGGTCGCATTCGCGCCCTATGGGTGATGGCGACCAACCCGGCCGTCTCTCTCCCGAATGCCGACAAGGTCAGCGCCGCGCTCGCCGGGCTGGACCTCTTCATCGTCTCAGAGAACGTACTCTCGAACGACACCCTGGAGGCCAGACCCCATTACATCCTGCCGGCGGCGGCCTGGGGCGAGAAGGATGGCACCGTCACCAATTCCGAGCGGCGGATCTCACGCCAGCGCGCCTTCCTGCCGCTGCCGGGCGAAGCGAAGCCGGACTGGTGGATCATCGGCGAGGTCGCGAAGCGTCTCGGTTTCGGCGAGGCCTTCGCCTATGCCGGCCCGCACGAGATCTATGCCGAACACGCGGCGCTCTCCGCCTTCGAGAACGACGGCACGCGCGATTTCGACATCGGCGCCCATGCCGGCCTCGACCGGGCCGGCTATGACGGGCTTCGGCCCGTGCAATGGCCTGCGCCGGCATGGCAGCCCGGCGGCACCGACCGCCTCTTCGGAGACGGTGGCTTTTTCGGCCCCGAACGGCGCGCGCAGATGCACCCGCTCGCCGCCCCGAAGCTCGCCGCGCAGGCGAGCGGCGATTTCCCGCTGCTGCTCAACACCGGCCGTGTCCGTGACCACTGGCACAGCATGACCCGGACCGGCTTCAGTCCACGGCTCAGCGCCCATATCGCCGAACCCTCGGTCTCCGTGAATCCCGCCGACATCGCGCGTTTCGGGTTGGTGGAAGGCGGCTTCGCCCGCCTCGCTAGTATCCACGGCACCGCGATCCTGAGGGTCGTGGCCGATGGCGGCGTGGCCGAGGGAGCGGCGTTCGCGCCGATCCACTGGTCGGGGGAGACGGCGTCCGACGCGCGCATCGGCGCCCTGACGCAGCCGCTTTGCGACCCCTTCTCGGGCCAGCCCGAAATGAAGGCGACGCCGGTTTCGGTCGCGGCGGTCGCCTATCGCTTCGAAGGCTTCGTCCTGGCGCGCGAGCCCTTTGCCCTGTCGGCAGAGAGCTGGTGGGCACGGCTTGCCGTGCAGGGCGGCGAGGGCAGGCTTTTCGCCACCAACCTGTCCATCGATGCAATCGCGCCCCTGATGCGCGAGCGTTTCGGCACGGACGAACTGACCGAGCTGATCGACCGCGACGGCGGCAGCTATCGCTGTGCCGTGCTCCGGGATGGCCGACTCCTGACCGCTTTCTTTCTCGCTCCTGCCGGCCGCGCCCCGCTCTGGGACACGGTCAAGGCCATCTTCGCCGATCCAACGGCAGCCGTGGAGAGCCGGCTAGCGATGCTTGCCGGGCGCGATCCCGGCGGCACCGATCCCGGCCCGACCGTCTGTGCCTGCTTCGGCGTCGGCCTGAACGCGATCCGCGCCGCCTTCGAAGCTGGTGCCGCGACAGCCGAAGAGATCGGCCTTCAGCTCAAGGCGGGGACCAATTGCGGCTCCTGCCTTCCCGAAATCCGTCGCATCCGCTCGCAGGCCGGCGCAAGCGAGGCCGCATGACGCATGCGACGGAAAAGCTCGATCAGAAGCGCGATCAGAGGAGAGACTGGAACATGGGTCTGCCTGTCTTGAAAGGCGCGGCTGCCGGCTCGACGGTCGTCACGCTCCCGGGAAAACCCTCCGCGATCCTGCCCCTGCCGGCCGGACCCGCGAAGCCCTTCGCGGCCAGGCTGGCTCCCCTTGCGAAAGGCGCGCTCGCCAACCTGCTGCCGCCATTCATCACGGTCGCGCTGATCCTGCTGTTCTGGCAGCTCGCCGCCTCCGGCCCGCAATCCTCGCTTCCGACGCCGAGCAAGATCTGGGAGGAGGCGAAGGACCTGATCGTCGAGCCGTTCTACTGGGCGGGATCGCAGGATATCGGGCTGGGCTGGCGCATCCTCGTCTCGCTGCAGCGCGTCGCCATCGGCTTCAGCCTGGCCGCCGTCGTCGGCGTGCTGCTCGGAGCGCTCGTCGGCCAGTCGGTCTGGGCAACGCGCGGGCTCGATCCGGTCTTCCAGGTGCTGCGCACCGTGCCGCCACTCGCCTGGCTGCCGCTCTCGCTCGCCGCCTTCCGCGACAGCCAGCCCTCGGCGATCTTCGTGATCTTCATCACCGCGATCTGGCCGGTGATCATCAACACGGCGGTCGGCATCCGCAACATCCCGCAGGATTACCGCAACGTCGCGCAGGTGCTGCGGCTGAACCAGATCGAGTTCTTCTTCAAGATCATGGTGCCATCGGCCGCGCCTTACATCTTCACGGGCTTGAGGATCGGCGTCGGCCTGTCATGGCTTGCCATCGTCGCAGCAGAGATGCTGACCGGTGGTGTCGGCATCGGCTTCTTCATCTGGGATGCGTGGAACTCGTCCCGCCTCTCCGACATCATCGTGGCGCTGGTCTATATCGGCGTGGTCGGCTTCCTGCTCGACCGCCTCGTCGCCCTCGTCGGCCATGTCGTCACCCGCGGCACCGCGACCAACTGAGGGGACGACGCGATGAGCTATCTGAAGATCGACCATGTCGACAAACGCTTCCAGCGCGGCGCCGCGACCACGGAAGTGCTCAAGGACATCAGCCTCGTCATCGACAAGGGCGAGTTCGTCTCGATCATCGGCCATTCCGGCTGCGGCAAGTCGACCCTGCTCAACATCGTCGCGGGTCTCACGCCCGCGACGACCGGTGGCATCCTGCTCGAGGGCAAGGAGGTCAACGCGCCGGGGCCGGACCGCGCCGTGGTCTTCCAGAACCACTCGCTGCTGCCCTGGCTCACCGTCTACGACAATGTCGCGCTCGCCGTGAACAAGGTGTTTGGCCGGACCAGGAGCAGGGCCGAGCGGCATGACTGGATCATGCACAATCTCGACCTCGTCCAGATGGGGCATGCCAGGGACAAGCGCCCAGGCGAGATTTCCGGCGGCATGAAGCAGCGCGTCGGCATCGCGCGCGGCCTCGCCATGGAGCCCAAGATCCTGCTGCTCGACGAGCCTTTCGGGGCGCTCGACGCACTGACCCGCGCGCATCTGCAGGACTCGGTGATGCAGATCCATGCGGCGCTCGGCAACACCATGATCATGATCACCCATGACGTCGACGAGGCTGTGCTGCTCTCCGACCGGATCGTGATGCTGACCAACGGCCCCTCCGCCCGCATCGGCGAGGTTCTGGACGTGCATCTCGCCCGCCCGCGCCAGCGGCTCGAGCTGGTCTCGGACCGGACCTACATCGCCGCGCGCGAGGCAGTGCTGAAATTCCTCTACGAGCGCCATCGCTTCGTCGAGGCAGCGTGACGGCGACGGCCATGAGCGACGATTTCACACCCGACCAGAAGCGCTATCTCGAAGGCTTCGTCAGCGGCATGCAGTCGGCCCGCACGGCGCGGGGCCTGAGCCCGCTCGGCGGTACCTCAGGCAGCGCTTCGGCCACGCCAGGCGGTCCCGACAGGGAGCATGCCGAAGCACAGGCCAGAACGATTGCCGCCGGCGGCAAGCTCGTCGATCAGGAGAAATGGAAGGCTGCCGAGCACCCTTTCGACGCTTATGCCCGGTTCAAGGAGCAGGCAGGGGCCGGCACCTTTCCCAAGCCCGAAGACAATTTCCGCTGGCGTTATCACGGCCTGTTCTACGTGGCGCCGGCGCAGAACAGCTATATGTGCCGGCTGCGCATCCCCAACGGCATCCTCAAGGCCTGGCAGTTTGCCGGCGTCGCCGATCTCGCGGAGCACTTCGGCGGCGGCTACAGCCATGTCACCACCCGCGCCAATCTCCAGATCCGCGAGATCGCCGCCGAGAATGCACCGCTTCTGCTGGAAGGGCTCGCCGATCTCGGCCTCACCGCCAAGGGCTCGGGCGCCGACAACATCCGCAACGTCACGGGATCGGCGACCGCCGGTATCGACCCGCTCGAACTGCTCGACACCCGTCCGCATGCCCGCGCCTGGCACCATCACATCCTGAACGACCGCTCGCTCTACGGGCTGCCGCGCAAGTTCAACGTCGCCTTCGACGGCGCCGGCTCGGTCGCGACGCTGGAGGACACCAACGATATCGGCTTCCAGGCCATCGAGGTCATGGAGGGGGCGGCGTTCGAGGAGCAGCCGGTCGCGCCCGGCATCTGGTATCGCCTCGCGCTCGGCGGCATCACCGGCCACAAGGACCTTGCGCGCGACACCGGCGTCATCGTCGCCCCATCCGACGCGATTGCGATCGCCGATGCGATCATTCGCGCCTTCATCGCCAACGGAAACCGCACGGACCGCAACAAATCGCGG
Source organism: Allobosea sp. GW822-FHT05A11 (assembly GCF_058800455.1). Taxonomy (NCBI): domain Bacteria; kingdom Pseudomonadati; phylum Pseudomonadota; class Alphaproteobacteria; order Hyphomicrobiales; family Alloboseaceae; genus Allobosea; species Allobosea sp. GW822-FHT05A11. Next base: position 269,077 of record NZ_JBXAMI010000007.1, read on the forward strand.
CTCAAATACGTGCTCGATGCCTGGGGCTTCGATAGATTCCTCGCCGCCGTCGAGGAGAAGCTCGGCCGCCGGCTGATCCGACTCGATGGCGCGTTCGTCAAGCCACGCCCTTCTTATGACCGGCTCGCCCATATCGGCGTCCACGCGCAGACTCAGGCCGGCCTGAACTGGATCGGCGTGGCGCTGCCCGTCGGCAAGCTCACGGTCCAGCAGATGCGCGTCATCGCGTCGATCGCGCAAGGATGTGGTGATGGCGATATCCGCCTCACCGTCTGGCAGAACCTGCTGATCTCCGGCGTGCCTGACGCGAAGGTCGAGGACGTACTCGCCAATCTCAAGGCCATCGGCCTCTCCGCCGAAACCTCGATTTTGCGCGCCGGGCTGATCGCCTGCACCGGTGCGACCGGCTGCAAGTTCGCCGGCGCCCATACCAAGGAGGATGCGCTCGCCATCGCCGCCCATTGCGAGCCGCGCATCACGCTCGACACGGCCGTCAATATCCACCTGACCGGCTGCCACAATTCCTGCGCCCAGCACTATATCGGCGATCTCGGGCTGATCGGCGTCAAGGTTCCGGTCAATGACGAGGGCGACACCGTGCCCGGCTATCATGTCTTCGTCGGCGGCGGCTTCGGCGTCGAGGGTGGGATAGGCCGGGAGTTCCGGACCAATGTGAAGGCACAGGATGCGCCAGCCTTGGTCGAGGCGATCCTGCGGAGCTGGCAGGCACATCGCGCCGCCCCCGACGAAAGCTTCGTCGCCTTCGCCCGCCGCCACGAGATCGCGGCACTGCAAGCCATGGTCGAGCAGATCGGGGATGCGGCATGACCGTCCAGAGCCCGAGCCCGATCGTCCAGGTCCTGCCGGAAACCGCGCCCTTCAGCGAGGAGCAGCGCTCCTGGCTGAACGGCTTCTTCGCCGGACTGCTTTCGCTCGACAATGCCGGCGTGACCGCGCTGTCACCAACCGAGAACGCCGCCGTCATGGCGGAGGCCGAGGACGGCGCGCCCTGGCACGACCCGTCGCTGGAGATGACCGAGCGCATGAAGCTGGCCGAAGGCAGGCCGCTGCCGCGCAAGCTCTACGCCGCCATGGCCCAGCAGGATTGCGGACAATGCGGCTATGTCTGCGAGAGCTACTCTGCCGCCATCGCGTCAGGCGCCGAAAGCCGGCTCAATCTCTGTGCACCGGGCGGCAAGGAGACGCTTCGCCAGGTCAAGGCACTGATGGAGGTGCCCGCCGCTGCCGCCGCGAGCGCTCCCATCGATCCTGCGCCGGCGGCAGAGCTCGGGCCGAAAGGGCGCTGCCGCGAGAACCCGGCACTCGCGACCTTCCTCTCGCGCCGCAAACTCAACGGCGAAGGCTCCGAGAAGGAGACCTGGCATGTCGAATTCGACCTCTCGGAATGCGGCCTCGATTACGTCGTCGGAGATGCCTTCGGCATCGTCGCGCAGAACGATGCCCGCCTGGCCGATGCCGTGATCGCCCTCCTGGGCGCGCGGCCGGATGCAGAGATCGGCGGCAAGCCCCTGCGCGAGAAGCTCATGGAGGATTGCGCGCTCGGTCCCGCGCCCGACGCCCTGTTCCAGCTCATCTCCTATGTCACCGGCGGGGAGACCCGGGCCAAGGCCAGGCGCCTCGCTGCCGGTGAAGATCCCGATGGCGATCTCGACCGGCTCGACGTGCTCGGGGCGCTGCACAAGTTCTCTCAGGCACGGCTTTCGTCCGAGGCCTTCGTCGAGGCGCTCGATCCGCTCCAGCCGCGGCTCTATTCGATCTCCTCCTCGCACAACGCGACCCCCGGCCGGATCTCGCTGACGGTCGATGCGGTGCGTTACAAGGTCGGCTCGCGCCCGCGCTGGGGCGTGGCCTCGACCTTCCTCGCCGAGCGCGTGCGCGCCGGTGACAAGGTGCCGATCTATGTCCAGCGCGCACACGGCTTCGGTCTGCCGGCCGATCCGGCGACGCCGGTGATCATGTGCGGCCCGGGCACGGGCGTCGCGCCGTTCCGCGCCTTCCTGCACGAACGGCAGGCGACCAGGGCGCCCGGCCGCAACTGGCTGTTCTTCGGCCACCAGCGCCGGGCCTGCGATTTCTTCTATGAAGATGAGCTGCAGGCGATGAAGGATGCGGGATTCCTCTCCAACCTGACGCTCGCCTGGTCGCGCGATGGCGAGAAAATCTATGTTCAGGATCGCATGCGCGAGCGCGGCAGCGAACTCTGGTCATGGCTCGAGCAAGGCGCGCATTTCTACGTCTGTGGCGATGCCAAGCGGATGGCCCGGGATGTCGAGCGGGCCCTGGTCGACGTCGTCGTGACGCATGGCGGGCGCTCCGCCGAGGACGCGATCGCCTATGTCGCCGCGCTGCGGAAGGCCGGCCGCTATCAGGCTGATGTCTATTAGAGGTTCATGCTCTCAACGCCATCGAGGAGCCAGGCTGGCGCCGCAGCGCCCTTCGATCCTGACCGCCGTCCGGTCGGAGGCGGTGGAAGATCGGCCGGAACGCTGGTAGAGTGGATCGATGCGGGAGAACCGGCACGGCACGATGCGCAATCTTATCGCTGCGATGGCGGCTCTGCTGGCCATGCTGCTCTCGCTGCCCGCCCATGCCCAGTTCGACGCGACGCCCGGTAATGGCCCCTTGTATCCGGGCGGGCCGCGGCAAGGCCTGGGGCCGCCGTCGATCACCGACCATGTCCCGGATATCCGATTGCATTCGAGCCAGGGCGGCATTCCCGGCGCGGGGCCGGCTATCGGCTCCGGCGCCAATGCTCTGCGCCCGTACGAACCGTCCTCGGCCAGGCTCTATCGCAGGGCCGACCGGACGAGCGGGCTCGGGCGTCATTGCCGAACGGCATCGCGCCAATGCACGCTCCGACGACCGGCCGCTCTGGGCGACGATTGCTCATGCCGCACGCCCCGGAATGGGCGCAGGCACGGCCACGTTGTCCGGTAGCTGTTTCCTGCAAAGCCGCGCCTCCGCTCCGTGGCGCGATGAATACGAGGTCATGCAAGCTTTATCGGCCAAACAGGAACTGCGTCGTGCCTTCCGGCATATCGAGCAGGAATTGCCGACCCGGATGGCGGCGGCCCTGAGATGGCTGCGCCATCCGCGCTCGCGGCTGGTCCGCATTCCCGCCGGCATCGCCCTCATCGCCGGAGGCGTATTCTCGTTCCTGCCGTTGCTGGGGCTGTGGATGCTGCCGCTCGGCCTGCTCCTGCTCGCAGCCGACGTGCCGTTCCTGCAGCGGCCGATGGCGCGCTTCGCGCTCTGGTGCGTCCGTGCGCTCAACCGCTTCCGGGCCTGGCGCAAGCGGGGTTGAACCCGCCGCGGTCAGACAATCAGCTCGGTGATGGGCAATCGCGCGCGATGCGAAGCGGCGTCCGGCGGGAGCTGGCCCAGCCGGAAGACGTTGACGAGCCTGCGCCCGGCCGGCAACGGATGGCGCGCGAGAAGGGCGGCATTGCTGACCGGCCAGTCGGCAAGCACCGAGATCGGGCAGGCGCCGAGCCCCTGCGCTTCCATCGAGAGCCAGGCCCGGTAGAAGGCACGGCCCGTCTCCAGCGGGTCCTCGCCCAGCGGCCGGTGAAACAGCGCGATCGCGCCCGATGCCGTCTTGGAACGCTCCCGCGTCAGCGGTTCGGCAAGACCGAGGCGTTTCAGCAGCGGGAACAAGGGCCCGAGCACGAGGGATGCTCCCATCGCCTCGACGCTGCCCAGCGCCATCGCCTCCGCATTGAGGCCGTCGCGGCCATAGCGCGGATCGTGGCGTGACAACCGCATCCAGGCGAGCAGCTCACGCCGATGCGCATCTTCGCGCAGGAAATGGAAGCCGGCGCGGTCCGCCAGCTCCGCGATCTCCGCGACGGCGGGGCCTGCTGGGACGACCAGGAGGTCGGGCGCGGCAGCAAGCCTTTGAAGGGCTTCCTGGAGTTCGCCTGCGGCCGGCAGAAAGCGACCGCGCCAGGAGCGTCGGCCTGCGACAGCCGAGGCGAGCGGGTCCGCCGTCCCGCCGGGGTCAAGCGTCAGACGGGCGATCACGCGCAGCCCCGAGACCTCATCCGAGCCATCGCCCAGCTCCATACGCGCGATCCGGAGGCTATGTCCGCCACAGGCCAGCGACAATCCTTCGATCGCCGCGCCATGCGAAAGCCGGACATCGTGGCCTGTCGGGTCCGCTGCCGGCAGCTGCCTCTCACCATCCTCCAGCACGAGCACCGTGTCGGCCGCGAGCAGGCGCCAGCGCGTCGGCTGGATGTTGTGGACGCTTGGCGCCAGGCTGGCTTCGGCGATCAGCGTCTCGAACAGGTCGCTATTGAGCATCGCTCAATCTCGCAAGGACTTCGCGAAGAGATGCAAGCGATGCAGCGGTTTGGCACCGGCCTTCTCGGCCTGCCGGAGGCTCGGCCCGTTGACATCGGCGATCCAGGTGCCGCCGAGCTCGGTATAGCCGGCGGCCTTGAGCGCGCTCGCGACCTTGAACAGCATCGCGCCGTTGAGACCGCGATTATGGAGGGCGCGATTGACCGATTGGTAGACGATGACCGCGCGCCGGTTGGTCCAGCGATGCTGCAGGAAGCGGAAGGGAAAGCTCAGACCCATCCGCCCGCCGGTCGCTTTCACCAGCGGGTTGAGATCGGGGATGGCGATGATTGCGCCGACCGGCTCGCCCTTGTGGTGGACGACGGTCGAGATGCGCTTGTCGATCACCCACATCATGTCGCCGGCCTGGAAGCGATATTCCTCGGCCGTGGGCGGCACGAACATCGGATTGGCGTCGAAGCCGTCATTGAGGATGAGCCGGGAGTCCTCAAGCCTCTCGGCGAAATGGCGGCGGTCAATCGGCATCCAGCGATAATCGGGATCGGCGAGGATCTCCTGCTGCTTCGGGCCGAGCAGCCCGCGCGGATCGATATCGGCGAGGTCGATCCTGAAGGTCGTCATCGGAAAGGTCGGCGCGTAGCCATTCGCTTCGAGCAGCCGCGCGACATGCGGCGGACTCCAGAGCATGTCGGTGAAGGGCGCATTGTCGAAGCCGCCGGTGACGACACCGGCCTGCTGCATCGCGGTCAGATTGAAGTTGCCGACGAGTTCGTCCATGCCGCGCTCGCGCGCCCAACCTTCCGCTGCGACGAGCAAAGCCGCGGCGATCTCGGAATCGTCGGCGCAGTCGAAATAGCCGAACTGCGCACGCCTCGTGCCGTGCCGGGCATTGGAGGCGTCGTGGATCGTCGCGACGATCCGGCCGAGCGGCCGGCCATCGCGCAGCGCGGTGAACAACTCGAAGCGGCCATGGCCCTGCGTCACCAGCGGATTCCGGGCAGGATCGAGCATGCGATCGAAATCGGACCACATCGGCGGGACATAAGAACTATCGGGCGGATAGGCGTTGGCGGTGACGACGAAGGCCGCCTTGCGGTCGTTGCTGCAGATCTCGATCATGCGGTTGCCTCGCTCGGCGCCGTTGCCAGCAGGCGGCGCACCAGCGCCAGCGCCGTCTCGGTCGCGGGGTCGGCCGAGACCACCGGCACGGTCACCAGCAGCAGGTCGAGCGGCGCTTCGCCGAGCACGAGCAGATGGCTCGCGGCATGGGAGGCCATCAGCGCCGCCAACCGCTCGGCGGCCGGGTCGGTCGCCGGCCAGGGCCAGCCGCGCCCGGAGGCGTGCAGCACGCCGATGCCGTGCAAGGCCGGCCGCAGGATGGCGGGGTCGTAATCGGCGAGCGCCGCTTCATCGAGCCGGCGTGCGCTGCCGAACAACGGATGTGTCGCGAGCTGGGCGATCAAGTCTTCCCGCGTCTGCGCTCGCGACCGGGCAAGGGAATCGAGGATTCCGGGCGCTTCCGCATCGAAAGCGCTCGACAGCGCATCGACGGCCAGCGCGATGGCGAGCACCCCGGCGAGCGCGACGGCACAGAGCCGCGCGGCATGGGCGAAGCCGGCATCGGGCGTGACGAGCGCCGCCGCCAAGCCCAGGAGCAGCGCAGCGACGACGCGCAGGCTGAGCATCGCAAATCGCTGCCGCCGCGCCGGAGCGGCCCCGCCGGTCACCAGCAGGATCGAGACCAGCAGCAAGGCGCCGACGCCGCCGAGCCTCACCGGCAGACCCGGCAGCAACTCGCGAAAATCGCTGAGCGCGAAGGGCAGGATCAGGAAGGCGCAAAGCCCAAGTCGCCAGACGCTGGTGTTCTCGGACACGGTCAGCGAGGCCTGATCCCGCCGGAACAGCAGGAGCCCGCAGAAGGCGATGGTCAGGAGCTGGAAGCCGGCCAGCGCCAGATCATAGGCCCGGCCCGGCTCGTCGAAGCCGAGGAGACCGGCGAGAACCAGCAGGAGCGATCCGGCAAGCACCGCGATCTTGACGGGGCGTGGGGCATGCCGGCGCAGCATGCCCTCGGTGACGATCAGCGCGCCGAGTGGGAACAGGGCGGCGCAGGCCAGCGCCAGCCGGCTGAGCAATACGCTGCCGCTCCACCAGCCGAGCGCGCGCAGCAGGAAAAGCGCCGCGACCAGCCCCATCGCGAGGAGGAAGCGCCGCGCCAGAGCGCCGCGCGGATCGCGGCGGCGCAAGCTCATCATCGCGACGGCAAGCCCGAGCGCGCCACAGAGATCGACGATCGAATCCGCCACGAGGCCCGGATTGGCGAAACCGCCGGTCATGGCCCGGCCACCATCTTCGCCAGCGCCCGCGCCACGAAAGGCTTGAGCAGCGCCGCAACCGGTGCCGGCCAGGGCCGCTCCACCGCCGGGCGGTAGGGATTGAAGAACCAGCCGCGGCAATCGGTTCCGGTTTTCCGGCCCAGCGTGAGCGCGATCGCCTCATAGGCCATCATCATGCCCGTCGTGATCACCATCGGCGCGAAGGACATGCGGCTGCGCCGGCCGGCCGCGACCTCGCCGGCGATGGCGAGATCGACATGATGACGCGAGCGCGAATGCAGCATGACATGCGTGACCTCGCAGAGCATGGCAGCACGCTTGTCGTCGTCCGACAGCTCCCGCCAGTCCTTTCCGACCGTCGGGAAGCCCAGACGCTCCTCGGGGCGCGAATCGCCGGGGCGCACCACGATCACCGAAGGCAACGGCGCCATATAGGCGTCGATGACAGTCGCGCCCGCAGCTTTCGCCGTGCGGTAGAGGTGCAGGCCGGCTGCGATGTCGTCCATGCCGTTGACAATCACCGGACAGCGACGGGCGATCTCCGGCAGGCGCTCGACCCATTCGGCGCCAAGCACCTCGATCTCGATTTCCGGATTGATCGCGCGGGCAGCCTCGGCCGCCGCTTCCGCCTTGGGCCGGCCGATCGTACCGGCATGGGCGAAGACCTGCCGGTTCAGGTTCGAGATCTCGAAGACGTCGATATCGGCGATGACGAAGCGGCCGATGCCGGCCCGGACCAGCGCCATGAAGGCCGCCCCGCCCATGCCGCCGACCCCGCAGACGAAGATCGTCGCCTGCCGCAGCCGCGCTTGCTCGGCCTCCGAGACGAAACCGATATTGCGGGTGGCGAAGAGCTCGTAGCTGAAGCCGGGGATCATGGTTTCGACCTCGATGGGCGCGGACGCAATGTGCCGAAACGCCGGGTGTCGTCGAGCCAGTGCACCAGCGGCAATAGCAAGCGCTGCACCAGCAGGAAGGCGGAAGCTCCAAGCAATCCCGGCAGCGATGAGTGCGGCACCTGGCCGAGCAGGTAGCGGCGCGCGGCAGCGAGGTCCATGCGGCCGAGCTGGAGCACGTCGTCGCCGCGGGCGTAATCGAGCTTGTCGCGACAGAAGGCGTTGTAACGCTCCTCGCGATGATGCGTCGCCTGCTCGAAGCTCTTCTTCAGGTCGTCCGAGCCGCCGGTATAGGCGTCGGTGATGATCGAGTTCGCCTCGTCAAAGCCGGCCTCGGGGCCGACGCCGAAGACATGACGATGGTCGCGCATGATCTGCCGCGCGAGCGTCAGATGCGCGAAGCTCTGGCGGCTGCCCGGATCGGGCGAGGGATAGACCTCCGAAAAGGTCTCGCAGACCATGCCGACGACGCTCGGCACTTGCGTGACATTGGAGATCCAGCGCGGGCGCAGGCCGCCGCGGACGAAGAGCACCAGCACGGTCAAACCGTAGAGCACCCATGACAGGCCACGGCCGCGCACCTCGGGATCGACCATGACGAGGCCGAGATGCGTGACCTGCTCGGGTTCGCCAGCGAGCGTGAGCGGCATCTGCGCCAGCGCGTTGAAGGCGATGGGCCGGCCGGTCGCCGTTTCGCTGATCAGGGTGATGATGCTCTGGCTCAGGCGCTCGCGCTCGCCGGAGAAGACGCCATAGGTCAGCGCGCCTTGCGCCAGCGTCCGCCCCGCGACCGTGCGCAAATGCTCGACCAGCGTCGCCAGCTCCGCATCGTCGAGCACGGCGCCGGGCCGCTCGATGATGCGGGTCTGCTGACCCGGCGCCGTCGTCAGCGTCAGGTCGAGCGTCGGCCGGGTCAGTGCCTTCAGCCAGAAGCCGAGCATCAGGCCTCCACCGGCGCGGGCCGCGCAGCCCGCTCCTTGACCAGCTTGGCTATACCGGCGAAGTCGAGCTTGCCGGAGCCGAGCACTGGCACGGCCGGCACCACCACGACCTCGGCCGGGATCATTAGGTCCGCCGCGCCCCGGCCCTTGGCGAAGGCCTGGAAGGCAGCGCGCGTCGCGTCCTTCTGCTGGGTCACCAGCACCAGCCGCTCGCCCTTGCGGGCATCGGGGAGGCTGGCGACGCCGGAGAGCACGCCCGGCCAGCATTCGGCGGCGAGCGCCTCGACCGCCGCGAGCGAGACCATCTCGCCGGCGATCTTGGCGAAGCGCTTGGCCCGGCCCTTGATGGTGACGAAGCCGTCCCTGTCGATCGCGACGATATCGCCGGTATCGTGCCAGCCCTCGGGCGGCGGTTCGAGCACGCCGGGGTTCTCCGACTTCAGGTAACCCAGCATGATGTTGGGACCGCGGACATGGAGCCGGCCGCCCTCCTCGACGCCCGGCATCGGCTCGAGCCTGGCTTCCATGCCCGGCATGATCCGGCCGACCGTGCCGAAGCGGTTGAACATCGGCGTGTTCAGTGCCAGCACCGGCGCGGTCTCGGTCACGCCATAGCCTTCAAGGATGCGCAGGCCGAACTTCTCGGCATAGGTCCGCCGCGTCGTATCCTTCACCGGCTCGGCGCCGGCCACGATGTAGCGCAGCGAGCGCAGGTCGTAGGGGTGCGCGGCGCGGGCATAGCCGGTGAGGAAAGTGTCGGTGCCGAACAGGATCGTCGCGTTCGAACCGTAGACCAGCTCCGGCACCATCCGGTAGTGCAGCGGCGAAGGGTAGAGATAGACCGGCACACCCGAGACCAGCGGCAGGATCAGCCCCGCCGTCAGGCCGAAGGAGTGGAAGACCGGCAGCACGTTGAAGACCTTGTCGCGCCGGCCGAAATCGATCCGCGCCGCCGCCTGCGCCGCATTGGCCAGCATGTTGGAATGGCTGAGCACGACGCCCTTGGGCGCGCCCTCCGAGCCCGAGGTGAACAGGATCGCGGCCCGGTCCGAGCCCTTCGCCTGTTCGATCGCCTCGCCGTGGCGCCAGAGCGCTTTGAGCTTGTCGCCCGTGGAGACGGTCGCGCGGACATCTTCGAGGTAGACGATCTTCACCTCGGCCGAGAGCGCCTCGATCAGCGGCCCCATCCGGCCCTTCTCGACGAAGGCGCGCGAGGTGACGATCGTCTTCACCTCAGCGGCCTTGCAGGCGGCGGCGATATTGCCGGCACCGGCCGTGAAATTGATCATCGCCGGCACGCGCGCCGCCGACATCAGGCCGAGCAGCGTCACCGCCGCGCCATTGGCATTGGGCAGCATCACGCCGATCGCCTCGCCCCTGGCCGCCAGCGGCATCAGCTTGCGCCCGAGCACCTCGGCACCGATCAGCAGGCGCTTGTAGGTCAGCGTCCCCGTGATCGGGTCCTCGACCGCGACACGGCTCATGCCGTTGAGCTTCGCGGCCTCCGCCACCGCCTCAAACACGCTGCGGTCGACATCGCTGGTGCGGAAGATCAGGTCCGACATGATCTGGTAGAGTGCCGCACCCGCAGCCTGGCGGCGCGGCTTGCCCTTCAATTCGTCGGACACCGTCAGCGAGACCGGGTCCAGCACGGTGACGTGCACCTTGGGGAACCAGCGGCGGCGGACCTGCTCGCGGGTCAGCCGCGAGAAGATCGTCGCTTCCAGCCCCTCGATGCGAACAGGCACGATCGGCACGCCCGATTTCTCGGCGATCATGCCGACGCCGTCATAGACCTTCATCAGGCTGCCGGTGACGGTGAGGCGGCCTTCCGGGAAGATCACCAGGCTCTCGCCGTTCTTGACCGCGTTGATCAGCGAACGCGTCGCCAGCGGGCGCGAGGGATCGAGCGGCATGGCCCGCGTCAGCTTCAGGAAGGGCTTCACCCACCAGCGCTGGGCGATGCCGTGGTCGATGGCGAAGACCGGCTCCTTGTCGAGGATCGAGAGCGCCAACGCCGCATCGAGGAAGGAGACGTGGTTCAGCGCGATGATGGCGTTGTCGCCGGCCTTGGCAATGTTCTCGCGGCCAGTGACCTCGACGCGGTAGAAGGCGCGGAACAGGATCGAGAGGAAATCGCTGAGCGGATTGGTCGGTAGCGTCCGGAAAATCCAGACCGAGGCCACGATCGTCAGGGCGCCGATCAGCAGGAAGAGATGGCTCAGCGTCAGGCCGGCAGCCTGCAGCAGGGCGACGACCGCCGCGCCGGCGACCATGAAAGCGGCCGAGAGCACGTTGACGGCGGCGACGATGCGGGCGCGCTTGTCGGCCGGCGCCCAGGCCTGCGTCGCGGCGAAGGAGGGCACGATGAAGATGCCGCCGGCGATGGCGAGGCCGGCAAGGTCGATGCCGACGCGCCAAGCGGGAGAACTACCGAAGAAGACGCCGATATCCTGCGCCGGCTGATGCGCGACGATGCCCGACACGGCCCAGCCGAGATCGAGCGCGAACAGGCCCATCACGATGCCGGCAACCGGCACGGGCAGGAGCACGATGCGCCCGCTCGCCAGGAAGGAACCGATGCCGGACCCGACGGCGATCGCGATGGCGAAGGTGGCGAGATAGGCGGAGACGACCATCTCGGTGCCGCCCATGCCGTTCTTCACCAGCGCCGGCAGCAACGCCATCACGACGGCGCCGATCAGCCAGAAGAGCGAGACCATCACGCCTGTGCGCCAGAGCCGCGCATCAGCCCAGAGATCTTTCAGCAGGTCGCGGGTCGAGCGCAGGATGTTCCGGTCGATCACGAGATCGGGCGCGGCCGCGCCGGTCTTGGGGATGAACAGGGTCGAGACCCAGCAGGCGAGTGCGAAGACCATGATCAGCAGGCTGAGTTGCGCCGCATCGCCACCCTCGCGTGCCGTCAGGCCGCCGGCGATGGTGCCGAGCAGGATCGCGATGAAGGTCGCGCCTTCGATCAGCGCGTTGCCGGCCGGCAGTTCCTCACGCTTCAGGTGATCCGGCAGGATGCCGTATTTGATCGGCCCGAACAGGGCGGCGATGACGCCGAACAGGAAGAGCGCAGCGAACAGCATCGGCACGGAATGCAGCGTGAAGCCGAGTGCCGCGACGCCGGCCGCACCGATCTCGGCGAGCTTCAGGCGCTGCGCCATCATCGCCTTGTCGAAGCGGTCGGCCATCTGACCGCCGATGCCGGAGAGCAGGAAGAAAGGCAGGATGAAGAGCCCGCCCGCCAGCGTCACCAGCGCCTCGCCATGCGAACCGGCGAGCCGGTAGAGGATGATGAAGACCAGCGCGTTCTTGAGGAAATTATCGTTGAACGCGGAAAAGAACTGCGCCCAGAACAACGGCGCGAAGCGCCTTTTCAGCATCAGGGTGTCGAACATCATGCACTCGCGCGGTTCGAGGAAGGTTCGCATCGCCCCCGCAAAGCAATCCTTGCCGGCGGCGGGCGATGCGATCTTGCGGTTAAGCGGAGCTTACCGGCGAGGTTCACGGCGCCGGCTTGCCGGCATCCATCAGCAGGCGTTCGGTGCGGGCGTCCTCGATGCGGTTCACCAGCCTGGACGCCTCGTGCATGTCGCGCACTGTCTTGGTCATGGTGATGCAGGACTGGACCAGCATGACGCAACCCATGGCGAGATAACCCCTGGCCCACCAGTCGAGCGGCAGGAACAAGATACCAGCCGCGACCATCGCGCCGGCGGCGAAGAAGGAGGCGTAGGTGAAGCTGACCCAGGCGCCGCTATGCGGCTGAACGTTCTGGTTCATGATGACGATCTCCCTGTTTGAAATGCGATTGCCGCTCGATCAGTTCGCGGGGGCGGGCGGACGCTGGCGCAGGCGCTCCAGCACATCCTCGGCGGTCGTCCGCAGCCGGGGGCCGAAGCCCTTGGCCGCCAGCTTTTCCGCAACGGAAACTGCGGCGGCGCCGTCGAGTTCGTCGAGCGCAGTCTCCGCCGCCTCGGCCTCGACCTGGCGTTCGCGCAATCGCTTCAGCGTCTGCTCGGCTTCGGCCAGCGTCGCCTCATGGGCGGGGCCGGGCTCTATCCGGCCCTGCCGCATCTGGCGCACGGCCTCCGAGGCACGGGCGAGGCGCCGGCCGCGATCGAGCTCGGCAATCCGCGCCTGAGCCTGAGCGACATGGCGGCGCAGGCGGAGGATCTCGGTAGCGAAGAGCGCCTGCGCGCTTGAAGCCGCCTCGCGATCAGCCTCCAGCGCCGCAATCGCCTCGGCGCCCTCTCGGGCGAGGCTTTCGTCGCCAGCGCCCAATGCCGCTGCGACGCGGTTTTCCAGATCGGCGATGCGCGTGCTGCTTGAGGCGAGGCGTTCGGTCTCCTGCCGGTCCTGCGCGATTGCGATCGCCAGCGCTTTCTTGGCGCGCTCGAAGGCGCCGGCTGCGTCCCGCAATTGCTGGTCGAGGATCAGAAGGGCGTTGCGATCGGCGAAGCGCTCCTCGGCGACGGCGGCGCCGCCGCGAACGAAGGTGAGAAACATCTTGAGCATTGGCTTTCCCCTGCTATGAACGTTGTTCATGAATGAATCGATAGCGCATTCATGAACGTCGTTCAAGAACTATTTTGAACGACGTTCACAGTCAGGTGCCAGACGACCGAGGCGAGAACGCAGAGATGACCACCACGGCAGCGCGGCGCGACCGGCAGCGCGACCTTCTGATCGATGCGGCGGAGCGGGCCATCGCCGGGAAAGGCCTTGCGGGCCTGAAGGCGCGCGAGCTCGCGCAGGAGATCGGCTGCTCGCTCGGCGCGATCTACAATCTCGTCGCGGATATGGACGAGCTTGTGCTGCGGGTCGGCTCGCGCACCCTCGCCCGGCTTGACGCGGCGCTCAACGCCGCATCCCCACCCGTTTCGTCACAGGAACAGGCCACGGAAGCCCTTGTTGCCGTCGCCCTCGCCTACTCGGCCTTCGCCCGCGACAACCTGCAGCTGTGGCGCGTGCTGTTCGAGCACCGCATGGCTGAGGGCGCCGTGGTGCCCGACTGGGCCGTCTCTGAGCAGATGACCATGTTCCGGCACATTCTCCAGCCGCTGGGCACGCTGGTGCCGGATCGCAGCGCGGAGAACCGCAACCTCCTGGGCCGGACGCTGTTCTCGGCCGTCCATGGCGTTGTCGCGATCGGATTGGAGGAGAAGCTGATCGCCGTTCCCCGACCCGAACTCGACCGCCAGATCGAGGGGCTGGTGCGGTTGGCCTGCCGTGGCCTATCTGCCGCGAATTGAGACCAAGGCCGTTAACCTGCGTTAACTTTCAGGGAGCCTCGCGCAGCGCCCATCCTTGAAAGCACCAATGAAGTGCTTTATATAAAGCGCATGGTCAAGAAGCCTCAAACCACGATGGCGCTTCTGCTGGCGCCCAGCGACGAAGATCGCGAGGCGCTGAACGCCACCCTCGCCGCTTATCGGCAGGCCATGGCAATCCTCGACGGCACAACGGGCGCCAATCTCGTCGCGCTGCACGAGGAAGCCTATGAGGAGATCCGGGCGCAAACCGGCCTGCCCTCGCGCATGGCGACCTTGGCGCTGCGCGATCATAGCCGGCAACAGCCGAACGAACCCACCGTCGAAATCCCGCTCGACTCCAAACTCTTCGCCATCAAGGGCCCGGACAGCATCAGCATCGCCACCATCAATGGGCGGATTGTCGTCCCCTATTCGGTGGATGGCTATCGCGGTGGCTGGAACGACTTTGCCGAGGCGCGTCTGTCCTTCCAGGGATCGACGATCAGCGTCCTCGTCGCTGTCCAGGCCGGAATTCACACCCACAGGGAGAGCACGATGTCCAACGAAGGAATCCTTGCCCGCCTCGGTCGCGTGATCGCCGGCGTCGTCAACAATGCGGTCGACGCCGCCGAAGGCGCCAACACCACCGCCGTCGCGCAGCAGGCCGTGCGCGAGATCGAGAAGATCGCCGAGGAAGCCCGGGCCGCGCTCGGCGTCGCGGTTGCCGCCGGCCATCGTCTCAAGGCCAAGGCTGCCGATCTCGATGAGGAGATCCGCGACCTCGACCAGAAGATCAAGACGGGGCTGGAGAAGGGCCGCGAGGACCTTGCCCGTGCGGCGACCGGCGTCCAGATCGACCTCGAAGCGCAGCGCACCGCGCTCGCCAAGGCCGTCACCGAGAATGCCGGCGAGATCGCGGAAGCCGAGGCCACATTGCGCAGCATCGCCTCGGCCCGCGCCGATGCGATGAAGCGGCTCGACGATGCCAAGCGCGCCGAACGCGCGGTAGCCGCAAGCGATCCCGCCACGCCCTCGCAGCGCAACGATCAGCGCCTCGCCGCGGCCCTTTCCGCCGTCGAGCGCGTCACCGGAGTTCCGGCCAAGCCGATGACGGGCGCGGCGGAGGTGGATGAGCTCGGCCGCATCCAGCGCGAGGATGCGATCGAAGCCAGGCTCAGGGCGTTCCGGGAAGGCCAGCGCTGATGAGCGACATCATCCAGCCGGGCACCGCGCCCTTCTGGGTGGCGCTGATGGTCGTGGCCGGGCTCGGCCTGATCGAGCTGGTCTCGGTCCTGATCGGCGCCTCGGCCTCTGGCCTGCTCGATGACGGGCTCGGCCATCACGGGCCGGGCGACCACGAAGCCGGCCTGCTCGGCGGCTGGATGTCCTGGCTCAATGCCGGCGGCGTGCCGATCCTGGTCCTGGCGGTGATCCTGCTCACCGCCTTCGCCGTCTTCGGCTTCGCGCTGCAGAGCCTGGCCGCGCAGATCCTGCGGCCGCTGCCGCTCTTGATCGCCGCGCCGGCTGCTGCTCTGGCGGCCGTGCCGGCGACGCGCTGGGCGAGCCGCGGCATCGCCAAGGTCATCCCGCGCGACGAGACCAATGCACTGAGCCAGGCCGAGTTCATCGGCCTGATCGGCACCGTTACGATCGGCCCGCTCGACCAGGGCCATCCCGGCGCGGTTCGCGTGAAAGACCGGTACGACAATGTTCACATCCTGCGCGCCAGGGCGGCGCCGGGACATCTGATGGCAACGGGCACGCTGGTGCTGATCGTCGATGGAGCGGATGGCCTGTTCGAGGCCATTCCCGCTCCGGACAGCGTCGCAAACAGCGCCTCAACGGGGGTCTGAGACATGGATTTCTTCTCGCTCGGCATCATCGCCGCCAGCATTCTCGTCGCCATCGTGGTGATCGGCATCATCATGACGTCGCTCTACACGCGGGCGACGCGGGACAAGGCCTATGTCCGCACCGGCCTCGGCGGCAAGAAGGTCGTGCTCGACGGCGGCTCGGTCATCCTGCCGATCTTCCACTCCTATTCCTGGGTCTCGCTCAGCACGCTGCGCCTCGAAGTGAAGCGCGCCGAGAACGAGTCCCTGATCACCAAGGACCGGATGCGGGCGGATATCACCGCCGAGTTCTATGTCCGGGTGAAGCCGGATGCCGAGAACATCGCGCTCGCGGCACAGACGCTGGGCGACCGCACCAACGATGCTGATGCGCTGAAGGCGTTGGTCGAGGCCAAGTTCGTCGACGGCCTGCGCTCGGTCGCCGCCACCATGTCGCTGCGCGATCTGCAGGAGCAACGCGCCGAGTTCGTGAAATCGGTGCAGGCGGCGGTCGCGCATGACCTCCAGTCCAACGGTCTGGAACTGGAATCGGTCTCGCTGACGCGGCTCGACCAGACCGACATCAAGCATTTCAACCCGAACAACACCTTCGACGCCGAAGGCCTGACGGCGCTGACCAAGATCACCGAGGAGCGCAAGCGCGAGCGCAACCAGATCGTCCGCGACAACGAGGTCGAGATCGCGACCAAGGACCGCGAGGCCTCGCTGCGCCGCCTGACGATCGAGCGCGAGCAGCGCGACGCCGAGCTCAGCCAGGAACGCGACATCGCCAACAAGACGGCCGAAACCCGCGCAGAGGCGGCCAAGGCCGAGCAGCTCGCCCGTCTCAACGAGGAGACGGCGCGGCTCGAAGCCGAGCGCGGCATCGCCGAACGCGATTCCGAGACGCGCCAGGCCCGTGAATCCGCCCGCATCGCCGCCGAGCGCGGCATTGCCGAGCGTGAAGCGGAAGCGCGCAAGATCACCGAGACCGCGCGTATCGAGGCGGCGATCGCCGTTGCCCAGAAGACCGAGGAGGAGCAGGCCGCCCGCGCCCGCGCCGACGAGGCCAAGGCTTCCGCCATCACCGCCGAAGAGCAGGTGACGACGGCCCGCGAGGTCGAGATCGCCGAACGTGCCAAGCGCATCGCCGTGCTCGATGCGCGCCGCATCGCCGAGCAGGAGGCCACAGCGGTCACCGTCAAGGCCGAGGCCGAGCGTCAGGCCGCGGAAAACCTCGCGGCCGCGACCAAGATCGAAGCGGAGGCGGAAGCCGCCGCGGCCAAGATCCGCGCCGCCGGCGTGATCGAGCTCGGCGAGGCGCAGGCGCGCGCCGAGCGGGCCAAGAACGAAGCCCGCAACGCCCTGTCGCCGGCGATCATCGAGTTCGAGCTCAACAAGGCCCGCGTCGACATCGTGCCGGCGGCCTTGGCACAGGCGATGAAGCCGATCGAGAAGATCTCCGACATCCGCATCTTCAGCGCCGGCAATCTCGTCGGCGCGATGAATGGCGGTGCGAGCGGCGAGCAGGCGGGCGCGGTCCGCGATCTGTCGAGCCAGTTGCTCAGCTTCACCGCGCAGAAGCCGATCCTCGACGAGATCCTGAAGCAGGCCGGATTCGAGGGCGCCGATCCGACGCAGGCGCTATTGGCCGCGTCCGTGGGCGGGGCGAGCAAGGCGCCCGCGCAGCCGGCGCCTGCGGCCGAGCCGAAGACGTAGAGCCAGGCTTCCATCAGGATATTCACAACGCCGGCCGCTCCCACGGCCGGCGTCTTGTTGATGGCCTGCGACCCCTCAGGTCTCGCTTTTGCCGAAGAGCTGCGACACCGCCAGCAGCAGCGACGTCATCACGATCATGATCGTCGAGATCGCGGCGATGGTGGGATCGATCTGGTCGCGCAGCGCCAGGAACATCATCCGCGTCAGGGTCGCATTATCGCCGCCGGAGACGAAAAGCGCGATCACGACCTCGTCGAAGGAGGTCAGGAAGGACAGCACCGCCGAGGTGACGAGGGCAAAGCCGATCTGCGGCGCCGTCACCTGCAGGAAGGCTTGGGTCCGTGTCGCTCCGAGGCTGCGCGCCACGCGCTCCTGATCGAGATCGAAGCTCTTCAGGGCCGAGCCGACGATCATCATCACGATCGGCACAGCGAGCATCGTATGCGCCAGCACGATGCCGAGGAAAGAATTGACCATCTTGAGCTGCACATAGGCGTAGAACAGCGCGATGCCGACGAGGATGACCGGCACGATGGTCGGGGTCAGCAGGGCGAGGATCGCCAGCCCCGCAAAGCGCAGACGCGCGCTGTGCAGGCCATAGGCCGCGAGCGTGCCCATCGGCGTCGCCAAGAGCGCCGTGCAGAAGCCCGCCTTGAACGAGGTCGCGGTCGCCGCCATCCAGCTCGACGACGAGAAATAGGCCTCATACCAGCGCAGCGACCATTCCCGCGGCGGGAACTCCAGATATTGCGACTGGGAGAAGGACATCGGGATGACGATCAGCGTCGGGATGGCCAGGAAGGCCAGCACCAGCGCGCCGAGAGCGTAAAGCCAGAGCCGCGCGCCATGGCTGATCTGCGTGTCGCTGGCGGGACGATCGAGCCAGCTCATCTCAGTGCCCCGCCCCGAACAAACCGGCGCCGCGCGACAACCGCGCCGCCAGCACGAGCACGACGAGCGTGATCACCAGCAGCACGACGCCGAGCGCGCTCGCCGCACCCCAGTTGAAGAAGAGCTCGATATCGTTGGCGATGCGGTTCGAGACCATCGTCACCTTGCCGCCGCCGAGCATGGCCGGCGTCACGTAGAAACCAAGGCAGAGCACGAAGACGAGTGCGGCACCGGCCGCGAGCCCCGGCAGCGAAAGCGGGAAGAACACGGTCCAGAAGCCATGGACCGGCGTCGAGCCGAGGCTGGCGGCCGCGCGCAGCAGGTTGCGGTCGATCGCGCGCATCGTGCCGTAGAGCGGCAGCACCATGAAGGGCAGCATGATATGGACCATGCCGATCAGCGTGCCGCCCATGTTGTGGACGAGCTGCAAGGGCTCGCTCCAGAGACCGAGCTTCATGCCCCATGTGTTGATCAGGCCGCTACGCTGGAGCAGCACGAGCCAGGCATAGGTGCGCACCAGAAGCGAGGTCCAGAACGGCAAGAGCACCGCGATCATGCAGAGATTGGCGGCTCGCCTTGGCAGCTGCGACAGGAAATAGGCCAGGGGATAGCCGAGCAGGATGCAGATCAGCGTGGTGACGAAGCTGATCTCGAAGGTGGTGCGGAAGGTCCGGCCGTAGGACGGCTCGGCTAGCATGCGCCGGTAATGTTCGAGGCTCAGCGCGCCATTGTCGTCGAGGAAGGACAGGCCGAAGAGCCAGCCGACTGGCACGAGCATGGTGACGGTGACGAGCAGGAGCGCCGGTGCCGCGAGGCTGGCCAGCCCCATGCGCTCGCGCCACTGGTCGCGCCGCAGGCCGGCGGCGTGGTCATCGCCGGCCGGACCGGTTGCATCAAAAGTGCTGACGGTCGTCACGGCGCGCCCCGCGCCTCGTCGGATAGCAGCACGGTATCGGAGACCGCAATGCCGATGCGGACCGGTGTTCCGGGCGCAGGCGGTGGGCCCTCGCCGCCGCGCGTCGTCAGGCGCAGCGCAACCGGGCTCCCGCCGTTCAGGACCGTCTGCAAGAGCAGCGTGTCGCCCTGATAGACCGCGCCAGTGACGCGGCCTTCGAAGCAGTTCATTCCCTCGCCTTCGCCCGGTCCGAGCAGATGCAGGCGCTCCGGCCGCAGCACCATCGTGCAGCGGCCCTGCTGCGCCGGCAGATTGCTGGCGCGGATGGTCGCGCCGGCAGCACGAGCGATGCCATTCGCGATCGCTACGTCGAGGAAGGAGGATTCGCCGATAAACTCGGCGACGAACCGGCTGCCGGGATCGTCATAGATCGCGCGCGGTGTGTCGATGCGGGCGATGCGGCCGCGATCGAGGATCGCGACACGATCCGACATGGTCAGCGCCTCGCGCTGGTCATGCGTGACATAGACGGTGGTGGTGCCCAAGCGCTCATGGAGCTGGCGCAACTCGATCTGCATGCGCTCGCGCAATTGCTTGTCCAGCGCCGAAAGCGGCTCGTCCATCAAGATGATGCGCGGCTCGAAGACGATGGCGCGGGCGAGCGCGACGCGCTGGCGCTGGCCGCCGGAGAGTTGGTCGATGCGGCGGCTGCCGAAGCCGCCCAGCTGGAACATCTCCAGCGCCGACTCGACGCGCCGGGCGGTCTCGGCCGCCGGCACACGCCGCAACCGCAGCGGAAAGCCGACATTACGCGCGACATCCATATGCGGGAACAGCGCGTAATTCTGGAAAACCATGCCGATCTCGCGCTTATGCGGCGCGAGGCGAACGACCTCGCGCTCGCCGAAGCGGATCGAGCCCTTGTCGGGCCTGAGAAAACCGGCGATCGCCATCAACAGCGTCGTCTTGCCCGAGCCGGAGGGGCCGAGCAGGGTCAGGAACTCGCCCGGCCGGACGTCGAGATCGATCTCGTCGAGCACCGGCACCGCGCCATAGGCCTTGCTCAGCCGCCGGACCGCTATGGCTAAGGCCGTCGCGGAATTCGAGGCCGAAGCAGCCGCATCACGCGGCCGCTCGTGATCGCCGGCCAGTCTCATTCGGTCAGCATGTTCTGATAAGCGGAGGAGGCCTGAGCCTCGTACTTGATGTACCAGTCCAGATCGATCGTCAGCTGCTTGCCGGCATTGTCGGGATGGGACGGCAGGGTCTTGGCATAGGCCGCGTCGATCGCGCCGCCCTCATAGGCCTTCTTATTGGTCGGGCCGTAGGTGATGTATTTTGTGAATTCGGCTTGGTATTGCGGCTTGCTGATCTCGGCGAGGAACTTCATCGCCAGATCCTTGTTGGGCGCGCCCTTGGCGATCGCGAAGCAATCATAGTCGAGCAGGCCCTGGTTGAAGGTGTAGGCGACCTTGGCGCCGTCCTTGGCGGCGACGTCGAAGCGGCCGTTCCAGCCGGTGATCATGTCGACCTCGCCGTCCTTCATCAGCTGGGCATGCTGCGCACCCGAGCTCCACCAGACCGCGATATGCGGCTTCAATTCGCGGATCTTCTTGATCGCGCGCTCGATGCCGCCGGGCTGGGACAGAACCTCGTAGACCTTGTTGGCGGGCACACCGTCGGCCATCAGCGCCGGCTCCAGCGCGCCAGCCACGCTCTTGCGATAGGAGCGCTTGCCGGGGAATTTCTTCACGTCCCAGAAATCGGCCCAGCTCTGCGGACCGTTCTGGCCATAGGTCTTGGTGTTCCAGGCGAGCACGGTCGAGAAAACGTCGCCGCCGACGCAATAATCCTGCGCCGTGCCGGGCAGGAAATTCGAGGTGTCGATAACCTTGTAGTCGAGCTTCTCGAGGATGCCCTCTGCGCCGGCGCGGGCGGCACTACCGGAGCCGCTGGCGACCACGTCCCAGGTCACGGCACCGGCCTTCACCTTGAGGCGCAGGTCGGCGATGCTGGTATAGGTCTCCTCCTTGATCTTGATGCCCAGCGCCTTGGCGGCGGGCTGGAAGAGCGCCTTGCTCTGGCCCTCCTGATAGGAGCCGCCAAAGGAGACGACGGTCAGTTCCTGCGCCCCCGCGGGCGCAGCGCTCAACAGGCCAAAGCCCATGACGAGGGCAAGAGCCGTTCTCGTCGGCATCATCGGCTGGCGCGGCATGTGTCTGTTCTCCCGTTCGAACGTTGCGTTCTTGTTCAATGCGTTCCCCAAAGATGAGCGCGCGGTTGGCCTATCAGCGGCGTCCGCACGTCTCGCCTCATGCAGGGTCCGGCGAAATTGGTCTGGCCATAAGGTCCACTCTGAGAATTCGGGACGACCACTTAGCGCGCGAGACGATCGCGCCAGCTGTAGTAGAGGACCGACGGCGCGAGGAACCAGGGATTGCCGCTGTAGAAGGGCCGTGTCTGGAAGGGCAATCCGTCGAAGGCGGTCTTGCCTTCCGCAAGGCCGAGCACCTGCTGGCCGAGCCGCATGCCGAGATAGCTCGCCATGCCGACGCCGGAGCCGCAATAGCCCATGGCGTAGTGCATGCCTTCGTGCCGGCCGATATGCATCAGTTCGTCGAAGCTGTAGGCGACGAAGCCGCACCAGGAATGGCTGATCTTGCGACCCGCGAGTTCCGGGAAGATCCGGCTCATCGCGGCATGGAGCAGCGGGCCGCTGCGGCGCGGATCGGTCTCGCTCAAGGATACGCGGCCGCCGAACAGGATGCGCCGCCGGTCCGGCGAGGCGCGGTAGTAGTAGACGACCTTGCGGGTGTCGCTGACGATGCGGTTCTTCGGGATCAGCCTGTCGACCAGCGCCGGCTCCAGCGCCTCGGTCGCGATGACATAGCTGCCGATCGGGATGACGCGACGGCGGAGCCAGCCGGTCAGCGGGCCGGTATAGCCGTTGGTGGCGATGACGACATCGCGGGTACGGATCGTACCGCGTGGCGTCTGGACGAGGAAATCCTGCCCGATGCGTTCGATCCCGGTCGCCGGGCAATGCGGTACCAGTTCCGCGCCGGCCGCGACGACGCGCTGCAACAGGCCCTGATGGTAGCGGGCCGGGTTGATCGAGGCGTGGCTCTCGTAGACGACGCCGCCATGATAAAGATCGGAGCCGATCTCGCTGTGCTGCTCGGAGCGCGGCACGACATGGCAGGCGACTTCCAGCCCTTTCGGCTGGGTGCCGACGCTGCGGGCCAGCTCCTCGTATCTGCCGGGCGCATGCGCGGCATGGAAGCGGCCGACGACGCCGAAATCGCAATCGATCCCCTCGTCGCGGACGAAATCGCCGATATAGCGCAGCGAGTTCCGGCCTTCCTGCATGATCGCGAAGGCGCGCTCCCGACCATGGCGGCGGCTGAGCTCGTCGAAGCCCGGTTTCACGCTGGTCGAGATCTGACCGCCATTGCGGGTGCTGCAGCCAAAACCCGCCGCCTCGGCATCGAGGACGACGGTGTGGCGCCCGCCGCGCGCCGTCTGGAGCGCAGCCTGCAAGCCGGTATAGCCGGAGCCGACGACGACGACTTCGGCCTGCTGTGGCGGCTCGGCACGCGGCAGATCGGGCCGGGGCACCTCGTCCCACCAATAGGGCGCGGCCTTGAAATCACTGGCGAACAGATCGCTCGACATTATCGCGTCATCCCCCCGGATCAGATTCGCGCCACCACACTCTTGAGCTTGCAGTAGGAGCGCAAGCCCGCCATGCCCTTGGCGCGGCCGAAACCGGATTTGCGGTTGCCGCCGAAGGGCATCGCGATGCCGCCGGCAAAGAACTCGTTGATATAGACCTGCCCCGCATCGACCGCCCGAGCGAAGCGCCAGGCCTTCGCGTGATCGCGGGTGTAGATGCCGGCGACCAGCGCATAGGAGGTGGCGTTCGCCGCAGCCACCGCCGCCTCGAAATCGGGAACGACCTGCACCGTCAGCACCGGGCCGAAGATTTCCTCCTGCACCAGCGGATCGTCCGGGCGATCAGCCAGTACGATGGTCGGTTGATAGAACCAGCCACCGCCGCAATCCTCGGGGGGCACCACGGAGCCTCCGGTCAGGATGCGGTTGCCGGCGGCGCGGGCGCGGTCGACATGACCAGCAACTCGTGCGAGCTGCGCCGGCGAATTGATCGGCCCGATCCCGGCATCGCTGAGACCATGACCCGGCCGCAGAGCCTGCGCGCTCGCGACGAGGCGTTCGAGCAGGGGCTCGGCGATCGACTCCTCGACGATCAGGCGCGAGCCGGCCGAGCAGATCTGCCCGGCATTCTCGAAGATCGCTTCCACGATGCCGGCGATGGCCGCGTCGCGGTCGCAATCGGCGAGCACGACGAGGGGAGACTTGCCGCCGAGCTCCAGCACGAGCCGGGTGACCTGCTCGGCGGCTGCGCGCATCACGCGCTGCCCGGTCGCGACCGAGCCGGTGAAGGTGATGTGGTCGATGCCGGGATGGCCGGCAAGCGCCGCGCCGGCCTCAGCGCCTGTGCCGGCGACGACGTTGAGCACGCCTGCGGGCAGCCCGGCCTCATGCAGCAGCTCCGCCAGCATCAGCGTGGTGAAGGGCGTCTGCTCGGCCGGCTTGACGACCAGCGCGCAGCCGGCCGCAAGCGCGGGGGCGATGCCGCGCGCCGCCGTCGAGAGCGGATAGTTCCAGGGGACGATCTGGGCGGCGACACCAACCGGCTCCTCGATCGTCAGGCCGATATGATCGGGGCCGAGCGGCATGCTGTCGCCATGCAGCTTGTCGGCCGCACCGGCATAATAGGCGAAGGCCTTCACCACGCCGCCGACATCGCCCTCGGCTTCCGCAAGACGCTTGCCGGAATCGAGGGTCTCGACCACGGCGAAGCGGGCCGCGCGCTCGGCGATCAGACGGCTCGCCCGCATCAGGATCTCGCCGCGTGCGGCCGGGCTCAGACGCGACCATGGGCCGGAGAGCGCCGCACGGGCGGCCGCGACCGCGCTGTCGATGTCCGCAGCTTCACCGGCCGCGACCGTTGCAAAAGCCTTGCCCCGGCCGGGGTCGAAGCTCTCCATCCGTCGCCCGGACGCAGACTCAACGAAGCGCCCGTCGATGAAATGCCTGCCCGGCAGGCCGGCGAGCGTTCCCGTCCTGATGGCCTCGGCGACAAGCCCGGCGCGGTCCACGATCACGCGCCGATCTCCGTGACCTGATAGGCGGCTTTGTCGAGCCAGGACGGCTCGATCTCGACGCCCCAGCCCGGCCCGTCGGGGATCGCGACCTTACCGTCGCGCGCCTGCGGCGGGTTGCGCAGCAGGCCCTGTTCCCAGGGGTAGTAATCCGGCCCCTCGATCGAGAATTCGACATAGGGGCCGGCATTGGCGAGCGCGCCCATGATATGCAGGGTGAATACCGTCACCAGCGACTGGTTGGCCGAATGCGGCGTCACCGGCAGGCCGGCGGCTTCAGCCCAGCGCGCCACTGCCAGCATCCGCCCGACGCCGCCGATATAGCAGACATCCGGCTGCACCACGTCGACCACGCGGCCATCGATCATGGCGCGCCAGACCGCGAGGTCGCAGTCCTGCTCGCCGCCGGTGACGTCGAGGTCGAGGGCGTCGCGGACCTCGCGCGTCCAGGCATGCTCCCAGTAGGGACAGGGCTCCTCGAAATGGACGATGCCGTGATCCTGCAGCATCTTGCCGACCGCGATGGCCTTGGCCGGCGAATAGCCGCTATTGCCGTCGACGAGCAGCGTCGCCTCGGCGCCGAGCGCGCGCCTGATCTGCAGCACGATCGCGTCCGTCCGGCCCGGCCATTCGTCGATGTCGCGGCCGCATTCGCGCCCGACCCGGAACTTGAAGGCGCGGTAGCCATGGGCATCGCGCAGGCGCAGGAAGCGCTCAGCCTCGGCTTCGGGCGTGATCTCGCCGCGCTTCATGCTGGAGGCATAGACCGGGAAGGGACGCGGCGTGCCGCCGAGCAGTTCGCAGACGCTTTTCCGCTCGATCCGCCCGCGCAGGTCCCATAGCGCGGTATCGAGCCCGGTCATGGCGCGGCAGAGATAGGAGCCGGGAAACTTGTGCTCGCGCTCGCCGATCGTCGCGATCAATTCGTCGATGTCGAAGGCATTCTCGCCAACCGCCCAACGCGCGACCTGCCGGTGGAAGACCGTCGCGGTGATGTCGGCGTTATAGGGCGAGAACTGGCCCCAGCCTTGGCTGCCATCCTCGCATGTGGCGCGGACGAAGCCGACGTCCTGCGTCGAGAAGCTTTCGAGCCGGGTGATCTTCATCGCTGCCGCTATCCGTTTCGGGAGCGCCACCCGACAGAACCGCGGGCAGCTTCGGCGCAAGAAGGGGCTTGAATTGGCCTGATCCCAAGGTCCATTCTCGCCAAATCGACAGTCCACTATCCCTCAAGGCATCATGGTCAAACGCGAGGAAGGCGCCCTGCTCCAGTCGATCGTCCTGGACCGCGAGGGCGAGCATGGGCTCAGCGTCCAGATTTGTGCGGGCCTGCGCGAATTGATCCTCGGGGGCGCGCTCAAGGTCGGCGAGCGCCTGCCGGCGACGCGCACGCTGGCGCAGGAATTCAAGGTCGCCCGCACCACCATCGTCGAGAGCTTCGAGCGGCTTGCGGCGGAAGGACTGATCGAAACCCGCGTCGGCTCCGGCACCTATGTCAGCCAGGCGCTGGCGAACGAACGACCGGCGCCAGCCGCCGCAGCTACCGCCGCGCCGACCGCGCGGGTCAAGCTCGCGCAGGCGATGAACACAGCGTCAAAACTGTTCGGCACGCGCCTGCCGCACCAGCCCCGCGCCTTCACCACGGCGATGCCGGCCTTCGACGCCTTCCCGATGGCGCAATGGGCGAGACTCTCGGGCAAGCACTGGCGCAAGCCGCGCCATCAGGTGCTCGGCTATCCCGACCCGCATGGCGAACGGGGCCTGCGCCAGGCCATCGCCGCGCATCTCAGGCTCAATCGCGGCATCGCCTGCGAATGGCAGCAGGTCTTCGTCGTGGCGGGCGCGCAGCAGGCCTTCCAGCTCATCGCCGCGACGCTGCTCGATCCCGGCGACAAGGTCTGGTTCGAGGACCCCGGCGCGATCGGCGCTCGCAACAGCATGATCCAGTCCAGCGTCGACATCGTGCCCGTTCCGGTCGACGCAGCCGGGCTCGTCGTCGAGGAGGGCCTGCGCCGCGCGCCCGAGTTCCGGCTCGCCTTCGTGACGCCAGCACATCAGCAACCGCTCGGCGCCAAGATGAGCCTGGAGCGGCGTCTCGCCCTGCTGGAGGCGGCCGAGGCCAGCGGTGCCTGGATCATCGAGGACGACTGGGACGGCGAATTCTGCTTCCAGGGCGCACCGATGGCGACATTGACCAGCATCGATCGCAGCGGCCGGGTGATCTATGTCGGGACCTTCTCGAAGACGCTGTTCCCATCGCTGCGGCTCGGCTTCCTCGTCGCGCCGCCGCATCTCGTCGAGCAGATCGGCATCTGCCTGGAGGCGTTCTCGCCCGGCGTTCCGACGGCCTTGCAGGGCATCGTCGCCGATTTCATCGTCGAAGGCCATTTCGCGACGCATGTCCGCCGCATGCGCAAGCTCTACCAGGAGCGTTATCAGGCACTGGAGGATGCGGCGCGGGAGCATCTGGCGCCTGATCTGGAGGTGGTTCCGACCCAGACCGGCATGCACACCATCGCCTATCTCCGCGACGAGCTCGATGCGGTCACGCTGACGCAGGCCGCGGCCCGGCGCGGCGTCACAGTCGCGCCGATCAGCCGCTTCTGCCTCGAACCCATCGCGCGGGACGGGCTCGTACTCGGCTTCAGCGGCTTCACGCCGGCTGAGATCAAGACCGGCGTGCTCGATCTGCGCCGCGCCATCGATGACCTCATGGCGAGCGGCGAATGGACTGGCATTTCGGTGGGAATGGCCCTTAGCGGGAAGCCCAATTCTGCTTAGGAATCGTGTCGGGCTGGCTGGGTGAGAGCATCTTGAGCGAATGGGACGTGATCATCGTCGGCGCGGGTTCGGCCGGCTGCGTGCTGGCCGGGCGGCTTGCCGAAGCCGGCCAAGGCTCGATCCTGGTGATCGAAGCCGGGCCGCGCGATATCAGCCCCTGGGTCCATCTGCCGATCGGCTACGGCAAGACCTTCTACCATCGCCGCATGAACTGGATGTACCGGACCACGCCGCAAGCCGAGCTGGACGGGCGGGAGATCTACCAGCCGCGCGGCAAGGTCGTCGGCGGCTCCAGCGCGATCAACGCAATGGTCTATGCCCGCGGCCAGGCCGAGGATTTCGACGAGTGGCAGCGGCTCGGCAATCCCGGTTGGGGCTGGGCCGAGGTGCTCGCCGCCTACAGGCGCATGGAGGACCACGCGCTGGGCGCCTCCATCTGGCATGGCGCTGGGGGGCCTCTCCATGTCGAGAACGTCGCCGCTGAAGTCCACCCGCTGACCCCGCTCTTCGTCAGAGCGGCCGGCGAAGCGGGCCTGCGCTTCAACCCGGACCTGAACGGCGCGACCAGCGAGGGCGCCGGCTTCTACCAGATCACCACGCGCGACGGCCGGCGCGAGTCAGCGGCACGCGCCTTCCTGCATCCGGCAAGGCGGCGCGGGCGCGTGAAGCTCGAAACCGACATGCAGGTCACACGCATCCTGTTCGACGGGCGGCGCGCCGTCGGCGTCGAGGCGAGGCGCGGCGGGGAAACCTTGCGCTTCCGCGCCCGGAGGGAGGTCGTCCTCTCCGGCGGCGCGTTCAACTCGCCGCAGCTCCTGCAACTCTCGGGTATCGGCTCGGCGGAGCTGTTGAAGCAGCACGGCATCGCGCCGCTGCTCGACCTCCCCGCCGTCGGGCAGAACCTGCAGGACCATCTCTGCTACGATCATGTCTACCGTTCGAAGCGACCGAGCCTGAACGACGCGCTGCTGTCCTGGCCCGCCCGTATCGGCATGGCCGCGAATTATCTGATACGCCGCCGCGGGCCGCTGTCGCTCAGCGTCAACCAGGGCGGCGGTTTCTACCGCACAAGGCCCGAACTGACGCGGCCGGATATGCAGCTCTATTTCTCGCCCTTGAGCTATGAACGCGCCGTGCCCGGCGTGCGCGCCCTGATGAAACCCGACCCGTTCCCCGGTTTCAGCCTCAGCGTCTCGCCCTGCCGCCCGCTCAGCCGCGGCCATGTCGCGATCCGTTCGCCCGATCCGCATGTCGCGCCGGAGATCGCACCGAACTACCTCTCCGAGCCCGAGGACCTCCGCATCCTGCTGGAGGGCGCGCGCTTCCTGCACCGCTTGGCCGCAACGCCGACGCTCTCCGCCGTGATCGATGCCGCAATCCGGCCGGGGCCGGAAGCCGTCAACGATGCGGCCAATGTCGCCGCGATCCGGGCAAATGCCTATTCCGTCTTCCACCCTTGCGGGACCTGCCGGATGGGGCCTGACGCCAGCGACGCCGTCGTCGACGCCACATTGCGGGTGCACGGGATCGAGCGCTTGCGCGTCGTCGATGCCTCGATCTTCCCGACGATACCCTCCGGCAACATCAACGCCCCGGCCATGATGGTCGGAGAGCGCGCCGCGGAATTGATGGCCGCTGGGTGAAGCCAAACCTCTTTGAATATTCAGGCGGCAGGATGCGAGCCGGCTATTCCGCCGGGCGCATTCCCGTGTGAAGATCGCGCATCGGGGATGGATGACCGGCATGACTCAAGCCTACACGCTCGACGCTCTAAAAGAGGATGTCGCCGCCGGCCGCATCGATACGGTGCTCGCCTGCCTGGTCGACATGCAGGGGCGCCTGATGGGCAAGCGCTTCCATGCCGCCTTCTTCCTGGAAAGCGGGCATCACGAGACACATAGCTGCAACTACCTGTTGGCCACCGACATGGAGATGGAAACCGTAGCCGGCTATGCTGCGACAAGCTGGGCCGCCGGTTATGGCGACTACACCATGAAGCCGGACCTCTCGACGCTGTGCCGGGTGCCGTGGCTGGAGGGCACGGCGCTCGTGCTCTGCGACGTGCAGGACCATCACGGCCATGACATCCCGCATTCGCCGCGTGCGGTGCTGAAGAAGCAGGTCAGGCGGCTCGAGGCGATGGGCCTCAAGGCCTATATGGCGACCGAGCTCGAATTCTTCCTGTTCGACCAGAGCTACGAGAACGCCTGCGCCAGCGGCTATCGCGACCTCAAGACCGCGAGCAGCTACAACGAGGACTACCACATCTTCCAGACCACCAAGGAAGAGGCGGTGATGCGCGCGATCCGCAACGGATTGCAGGGCGCCGGCATCCCGGTCGAGAACTCCAAGGGCGAGGCTTCGGCCGGGCAGGAGGAGATCAATGTGCGCTATGCCGACGCGCTGACGATGGCGGACCGGCACGCGATCATCAAGAACGCCTGCAAGGAGATCGCCTGGGCGCAGGGCAAGTCGATCACCTTCCTCGCCAAGTGGAGCAATGCGCATGCCGGCTCCTCCTCGCATATCCACCAGTCGCTCTGGAGCGCCGACGGCAAGACGCCGCATTTCCTCGATGCGCAGGCGAAATACGGCATGTCGCCGCTGATGCGGAACTATGTGGCGGGGCTGCTCGCGCATGCTTCCGACATCACCGGTTTCCTCGCGCCCTATATCAATTCCTACAAGCGCTTCGTCGCCGGCACCTTCGCGCCAACCAAGGCGATCTGGAGCGCCGATAATCGCACCGCCGGCTACCGGCTCTGTGGCGCCGGCACCAAGGGCATCCGCATCGAATGCCGGGTCGGCGGCTCGGACCTCAACCCCTATCTCGCCATGGCGGCGCTGCTCGCGGCCGGCATCGACGGCATCGAGAAGAAGATGGAGCTGGAGGAGGCCTTCGTCGGCGACGCCTATGGTGGCCGGGACGTCCGCGAAATCCCCAAGACCCTGCGCGATGCGACCGTGGCGCTGAAGGGCTCGGCGATGCTGCGCAAGGCCTTCGGCGACGACGTGATCGACCATTATGTCCGCGCCGCAGAATGGGAGCAGGAGGAATACGACCGCCGGATCACCGATTGGGAAGTGAAGCGCGGCTTCGAACGCGCCTGACCCGGCTCCCTCCCCCAGCAGCGAATTTCAGCCAGACGGATAGTGACGATGACGATGATCCGATGCATGTCGCCGGTGGACGGTTCGGTCTATGCCGAGCGGCCGGCCCTGAGCTTCGACGAGGCCAAGGCCGTGGTCGCCCGCGCCCGCAAGGCGCAGAAGACCTGGGCGAAGCGCCCGCTCGACGAGCGCATCGCGCTGGTGCTCAAAGGCGTCGCGCGGCTCAACGAGATGGGCCAGGAGGTGGTAACCGAACTCGCCTGGCAGATGGGCCGGCCGGTGAAATATGGCGGCGAGTTCAAGGGCTTCAACGAGCGCTCGAACTACATGGCCTCGATCGCTGGCGAGGCTCTGGCGCCTGTTGTCATCGAGGACAGCGCCGCCTTCAAGCGTTCCATCGCGCGCGAGCCGCATGGCGTCGTCTTCGTGATCGCGCCGTGGAACTATCCCTACATGACCGCGATCAACTCGGTCGCGCCGGCGCTGATCGCCGGCAATGCGGTCATCCTCAAGCATGCCAGCCAGACGCTGCTCACCGGCGAGCGATTGGCGCGGGCTTTCCATGAGGGGGGCGTGCCGGAAGAGGTCTTCGCCAATGTCTTCCTCGACCATGAGACCTCGTCGCGCCTGATCGCCGAGAAGCAGTTCGACTTCATCAATTTCACCGGCTCGGTCGCGGGCGGTCAGGCGATCGAGCGCGCCGCCGCCGGGACCTTCACCGGGATCGGGCTGGAGCTCGGCGGCAAGGACCCCGGCTATGTGATGGAGGACGCCGATCTCGACAAGGCTGTCGACACGCTGATGGACGGCGCGACCTTCAATTCCGGGCAATGCTGCTGCGGCATCGAGCGCATCTACGTCCATGAGAGCCTCTACGATGCCTTCGTCGAGAAATCGGTCGCCTGGGTCTCGAATTACCGGCTCGGCAACCCGCTCGATCCCGAGACTTCGCTCGGTCCGATGGCGCACAAGCGCTTCGCTCAGGTGGTGCGCGAGCAGATCGCGGAGGCGACCGCTAAGGGCGCGCGGGCGCTGGTCGACCCCAAGCTTTTCCCGCAGGATGATGACGGCGCCTATCTCGCGCCGCAGATCCTGGTCGATGTCGACCATTCCATGACGATCATGCGCGAGGAGACCTTCGGCCCGGCGGTCGGCATCATGAAGGTGCGCGACGATGCCGAGGCCCTCGCGCGGATGAACGACTCGAAATACGGCCTTACCGTCTCGCTCTGGACCGGCGATGCCGAGCGTGCCGCCCGTTTGGGCGAGAGCCTCGAAACCGGTACCGTCTTCATGAACCGTGCCGATTATCTCGACCCGGCCCTGTGCTGGACCGGCGTCAAGGAGACCGGGCGCGGCGGCTCGCTCTCGGTCATCGGCTTCCACAATCTCACCCGTCCGAAATCCTACCATCTGAAGAGAGCTGGCTGATGCCGATCACCGCGAACTGGAGCTATCCGACCGCCGTCAAGCTGGGCGCCGGGCGGATCAGGGAACTGGCCGATCACTGCAAGGCGCTCGGCATGAAGCGGCCGCTGCTCGTCACCGATCGCGGGCTGGCGACGATGGCGATCACGGCCAATGCGCTCGACATCCTTGAGGCCGGCGGGCTCGGCCGGGCGATCTTCGCCGATGTCGACCCCAACCCGAACGAGCGCAATCTCGATGACGGCGTCCGCGCCTTCAAAGCGGGCGGGCATGACGGCGTCGTCGCCTTCGGCGGCGGCTCCGGCCTCGATCTCGGCAAATGCGTGGCCTTCATGGCCGGCCAGACCCGGCCGGTCTGGGACTTCGAGGATGTCGGCGACTGGTGGACGCGCGCCTCGATCGAGGGCATCGCGCCGATCGTGGCGGTGCCGACAACGGCGGGCACCGGCTCCGAGGTCGGCCGCGCCTCGGTCATCACCAATTCGCAGACCCATACCAAGAAGATCATCTTCCACCCCAAATTCCTGCCGGGCGTGACGATCTGCGACCCCGAGCTCACGGTCGGCATGCCCAAGGCGATCACGGCGGGCACCGGCATGGACGCCTTCGCGCATTGCCTGGAAGCCTATTCCTCGCCGTTCTTCCACCCGATGAGCCAGGGCATCGCGCTCGAAGGCATGCGATTGGTGAAGACCTATCTGCCACGAGCCTATGCCGATGGCGGGGATATCGAGGCGCGCACGCAGATGATGGCCGCTGCCGCGATGGGCGCCGTCGCCTTCCAGAAGGGGCTGGGCGCGATCCACTCGCTCTCCCACCCGGTCGGCGCGGTCTACCACACCCATCACGGCACCACGAACGCCGTGGTGATGCCGCCGGTGCTGCGCTTCAACCGCCCGGCGATCGAGGAGAGGATCGCCGCGGCTGCTGCCTATCTCGGCATCGCGGGGGGCTTCGACGGCTTCTACGATTTCGTGCTGAAGCTGCGCTCCGATCTCGGCATTCCCGACAAGCTCGGCGCGCTCGGCGTCGGCACCGACCGGATCGACGAGCTGGCCGAAGCCGCCGTGGCCGATCCCTCGACCGGCGGCAATCCGGTGGAGCTGACGGTCGATGCGGCGCGCAAGCTGCTGATCGAATCGATCTGAGATCGAGAGTGACTACCGACCGGCGCGCAATTGGCGGACGATGTTCGCCGCGCGCCGGATCGCGGTGATCGCAGCGCCAACAGCGATGAGCCAGAGCGCGCCGACGAGAACCTGATTGTGGCCGCTCCAGAGCGGCTCCAGCAGCGACAGCACCGCCGCCGCCGTGATCACAGCCATGCGATGCTGCTTGGCCATCGGGCCGGAGAAATCGGCCGGCAGGCCGCAATTGCGGCCGAGCTCGCGGGTATAGGCGGTCAACACTGCAAAGGCCGCCGCCGCCCAGCCCAGCGTCGGAACGCCTGCACCGTAACCGACGCCGACGAATATGAGGATATCGGCGACGCGATCCGGGAATTCGTTCCAGAATGGCCCGTCAGGCGCCTGCTTGCCGCCCTCGATCGCCACCATGCCGTCGAAGAGGTTGCAGAGCAGCCTGAACTGGCAGAATAGCGCGGCTGCCAGCAACAGAGCGACGCGGGAACCGCCGCTAGCTGCGCCCGCCTGCCAGAAGGCGATGCCTGCGCCGGTCGCCATGACCATGCTCGCCATCGAGATCTGGTTCGGCGTCACCGAAGCCGTGCTCAGCTTGCGGGCGATCGTGCGGGCCCAGCCGGAATCGCGGCTGGAGAGCGGGCGGCGGTTCTCGTCCTGCGCCATGGTTCAGGCCTTCCGGATGCGCCAGAGCGAATAATTGTAGAGCGCCGCGTAGCTCGTCGCGACGGTCAGCGGCACGGCGATCGTCTTCGCGATCTCGGGCGTGCCACTGACCGTGTGCAGGATCGTCAGCAGTGTCGCGGAGACGAGGCCCGCGATCGCGGGCGGCGCCAGCAGGGCGGCGAGGCCCGAGAAGCGGCTGGCGAGATATTCGATCGCGCGTTTCAGGACGAGCGTGATCGTCGCCGAGATCGCGCCCTGCAGCAGCCCGGCCTGGAGCGGCGCCGGCATCGGATGGGCGCGGTTGGCGAAGGCGGCCCAGCCGCCCATGGCGAGGAAGGCGAAGCCGACATGGACGATGCTGCTCCGCATCAGGCGCGCGGGCGGTCCGCTCATACAGCCGACCAGCCGTAGCGAACGAGATGGAAGAAGATCGGGGCGGAGAAGACGACCGAGTCGAGCCGGTCGATGAAGCCGCCATGGCCGGCGATCAGATGGCCCCAGTCCTTGACGCCGCGGTCGCGCTTGATCGCCGACATGACGAGCCCGCCGCAGAAGCCCAGAAGGACGATGACGAGCGAGAGGAAGGCGGCCTGCAGGGCTGTGAACGGCGTCATCCAGGACAGGCCGGCGCCGACCGCGGTCGCGCTGAGCGCCCCGCCGACGAAGCCTTCGACCGTCTTCGATGGCGAGAGCTTCGGCGCGATCTTGGTGCGGCCGATGAGCTTGCCCCAGACATATTGCAGGACGTCGCTGATCTGCACGACGATGACGAGGAAGGCGATCAGAAGGACATTGCGGCCCTCGTAACCGGCAATGTCGAGGCTGAGCAGCGCCGGCACATGCGAGGTGGCGAAGACGCAGATCATCAGTGCCCACTGCACTTCGGCGATGCGGACGAGGAAATGGTCTGTATCGCCGCGGGCTGCCGCGATGATCGGCATCAGCAGGAAGGCGTAGACGGGAATGAAGATCGAATAGAGCCCGTACCACTCGATCCAGATCAGGTAGTACTGCACCGGCAGCACGACGAAGAAAGCCGCGGCCAGCGCCCAGTGGTCGGCGCGGCGCGTATCGGTCAATGTGATGAATTCGCGCAAGGCCGCGAAGGAGCAGAAGCCGAAGAGCAGGGTCACGCCGGTCTTGCCGCCGATGAGCGCGAGCCCCATCAGCACGACCATGATCCACCAGGCCCGGATGCGGTCGTTCAGGTTCTCGACCACGGCATTGGAGCCATCGGGCGAGAGCTTGCGCTGCAGCACGAAGCCGATTGTCGAGGCGACGACGAGGACGCCGAGGATGCCGGCGAGCACGGCCACCAGATCGGGATGCGGCATCGTCATGGCGCGTTCGCCTTCGGGGACAGGGCGAGCAGCGCGGCTTCGGCCCGCGCCAGGAAGTCCTGCTTGCCCTCGCCATCGGCAAGGCGAAGCGGCGCGCCGAAGGTGACCGTGCAGATCAGGGGGATCGGCACGAACTCGCCCTTGGGCATGACGCGGTTGAGATTGTCGATCCAGGCCGGCACCAGCGCCACGTTCGGTCGCGCCTGCGCCAGATGAAACAGGCCGCTCTTGAACGGCAGCAGGCGGGCATCGGTGGTGTTGCGCGTGCCCTCGGGGAAGACGATCAGCGAGGAGCCGGCATCGAGCGCCTCAGTCATCTGGATGATCGGGTCGCTGGTGCGGCTCTCGCGGTCGCGGTCGATCAGCACGGCATTGAAGACGTCGCGGCCGATAAAGCGGCGCAGGCCGCTTTTCAGCCAGTAGTCGCTTCCGGCAACCGGCCGGGTCGCGAAGCGCATGCGCCGCGGCAGCACGGTCCAGATCAGGACGAAATCGCCATGGCTGGCATGGTTGGCGAAGTAGATGCGCTGCTCGTCGCTGGGCTCGACGCCTACCCAGCGGCCACGCACGGCCGTGATGAAGCGGGCGAAGAAGAGAATGAGCGCGCCAGCCAGACTTGCCCCTGCCTCACGCATTCGCCGATCTCGCCCCCGTTAGCCGCGCAAAGGAGGTAGCGTCTGTTTCAGGCGCTGTCGATATCGGCGGCTCGCCGACGCAAGGGCAGCAGCTGCGACAGCCGGGGACAACGCTTCGTGGCTTCAATGTCCGTAGGGATCGGGCGCCGTGCCGTCCTCGGAATCGGCCTCGCGCTGATCGAACGCCGCGGACCATGCGCTCAGTCGCGCCTTGTCGCCGCCGTCGAAAGCCGCCTGCCTGAGGAAGATGCGCAGCGCCTGCCGCCCGAAGCGACTGCGCGGCGCCTCGAAAGCATCGGGAGCATGGCCGGCCGCGATGGCCTGCTTCGCGCTTCGCTTCAGTGCGATCAGCGCGGGGTCGCCGAAGCGATCGACAAGCGTTTCGAACGCCTGGAAGGCCTCGCGGTCGAATGCGTGGGGGCTGCCCAAGCCATCCTTGAGCGGATGAGCGGGCACGAGATGGGCGCAGGGCACGAAACCATCGGGCACCGGCTCGGTCGCCGCATGGGTACGTCCACTGCGCAGGAGTTGGGGCAGCACATGCGTATGCGGTCCCTCCGGGCTACGGCCATCGGCCGGCGGAATCGGCTGATAAACCTCGCAGCGGCCGAAGCGGGCGATGAAGACCCGGTGCGGTCCCGCCGCAACGATCGCGCCCATCGCGGGATTGCCGGGCTCGAACAGGGAACGCCCGGCCTTCGCCCGGAGCACGGCGATCAGGGTCGCGTCGGCGGTGCGGATGCAGATATCGGCCTGGAGCGTGCCGAGCCCCATGTCGAACAGGATGCCCGCCGCATCCTGTGGACGCAGTGCGCCTGCATCCGGGCCGAGTTCGGTCAGGACAGTGCGCCGGTTCATCGCGCAGGAATCCTCGGGCAGGCAGAGCGCGACGCGGTGATTCCAGCCGCTCCCGACGGCGCTTTCGGATGCGAGGAGACGGACGCCGTCGAGCGTGCCGAAGCCGATTCCGCCGCGCGCCGTCGTCACCAAAAGCCGATCCGGTTCATCGACGATCTCGACCGGCTCGCCCGCGTCGCGCATGAATTCCGCGATGGCGCCGAAAGTGCCGAGATTCCATTGGCTGCCGGTGTCGAGAAGATGATCGCGCAGGATGGTGCGCACCGTGTCGGTTCCGATCATGAAGCTGTCTTTCCGTTGTCGAGCCTGCGCCAGGGGAGGAGGAAGGGTTCACCGGCATGGGAGCCGCGCATCGCCTGGATGCCGAAGACCTGCACGAGCCTGCTATCGTCGAAGACGTCCGCCGGCGCTCCGTCGGCGACCCGGCGACCGTGATCGAGCAGCAGGAGCCGGTCGCAGAAGCGGCCCGCGAGCGTCAGATCGTGCAGCACGACGACCACTCCGGTGCCCTCACGGCTGATCCTGCGCAGCAGTTGCAAGGTGTCGAGCTGGTGCTGAGGGTCGAGCCCTGCCAGAGGCTCGTCCGCGAGGAGATAAGGCGCCTCCACCGCGAGCGCCCGCGCCAGCAGGACGCGACGACGCTCCCCGCCCGAGAGCGTGCCGACAGCGCGACCGGCAAAGCCGGTGACGTCGCAAAGCGCCAATGCCCGCGTGACCGCCTGTCGATCCGCATCCCCCGACTCAGCGAAGGGGCGGCGATGCGGCAAGCGGCCGAGCCCGACCAAAGCCTCGACGGAGAGCGCCCCCGGCGCCTCACCGCCTTGGGCCAGAAAAGCGATGCGGCGCGCCAGTGCCGCTCGCCCCAGCGCGCGCGCCGAGGCGCCGTCGTAATCGACGCTGCCACAGTCTGGTGTGAGCAGTGCGGCCAGAACCCGCAGCAAGGTCGTCTTGCCGGCGCCGTTGGGACCGATCAAGCCGAGCACCTCGTCCGGCCGGACCTGGGCATCGACCTCTTGCAGGATCGGCTTGCCGCCGAGTGAAACCGTGATGCCGGAAGCCGTGATCGCCATCACAAGGTCTCCCGGCGCAGGCGCTGCACCAGCGCGAAGAGGAAGGGCGCGCCGATCAGCGCGGTGACCACGCCGAGCTTGAGCTCCGGCCGGACCGGCATGAGCCGGACGCCGATATCGGCCGCGAGCACGAGAATGGCGCCGCCGAAACCGGAGGCGACCAGCAATCGGCCCGGCCGGTGCCCGACCAGCGGGCGCAGCAGATGCGGCACGACGAGGCCGACGAAGCCGATCGCGCCGGTCACGGCGACCGCGCTGCCGACGGCGAGGGCCGCGCCCCCGATCAAGCGCGCGCGCAGCCAGGCAAGGTCGAAGCCGAGGCTCGCGGCTGTATCCTCGCCAAGGCTGAGCGCATCGAGGGCGGGCGCCGTCGAGACGATCAGGGCCCAGCCGAGCAACATCAGGGGCAGGACGAGGGCGACATGGTTCATGCTCCGGTCGGCCAGCGAGCCCATCAGCCAGAACACGATCTCCAGCGCTGCATAAGGGTTCGGTGCGAGATTGAGCGCGAGCGCCGTCGCCGCGCCAGCGAAGCTGTTGAGCGCCACGCCGGCGAGGATCAGCGTGGTCGTACCGGCGCCACGGCCGAGCAGGATGAAGAGGATCACGGTTGCCAGCAGCGCGCCCGCGATCCCTCCGAGTGGCAGGGCGAGCGCAAGGCTGGCGGAGAGCCCGCTATAGAAGACGAGGACGGCACCGAAGGCCGCCGCACTGGAGATGCCGATCACGCCCGGTTCGGCCAGCGGATTACGCAACAATCCCTGCATCGCCGCGCCGGCCATGCCGAGGCTGAAACCGACGAGGGCGCCGAGCAGGGCGCGCGGCAGACGCAGTTCATAGAGCACGAGCGCCGGCAGGCTCTTTTGCCCCGCGAGGAGGTCCGTCACCGCCGGGCCGAGCGCCAATGGCGCGTAGCCGACGGCCATGGAGATCGCGGTCATCGCCAGAGTGGCGAGGGCAAGCAATCCCAGCAGCGGCGCCGGCCTGATGCCAGGCGAAGCGTCCGGCATCATGGCTTCTCCTCCACGGCACGCACCAGCAATTCGATCGCGTCGAGCACGCTCGGGCCGGCGCAGGTCCAGAGCCGCGACGGCAGAGCGACGAGCTTCAGCCGGTCGCCAAGCCGGTCGATCACCGGATGGTGCAGGATCTCGTGCGCCAGAGACGGCGGGCCGTCCGGCGTCTCGTTCAGGATCAGGATTTCGGCACCGCCCAGCGCCACGGTTTCGAGCGCGATCTGGCCATAGCTCTCGACGCCCAGCTCGGCCGCGATATTGACGAGGCCGGCGCGGGTCAGGATCTCGTCGACGAGCGAGCCGCGACCGACCGTGAAGCCGCTGGGACGCAGCACGATCGCCCGCAACGGCCGCTCGACACGCCGAGCGGCCAGGGCCTGCAAGCGCTGTTCGATCCCGGCGAGCAAGGCCTGCCCGCGGGCGGGCTCGCCGAGAACATCGGCCATCTCGGTGATCTGCGCCTTCATCTCCGCGAGATTGCGGGGAACGCCGAATTCCCTGACGCCGATCCCGACCTGCCCGAGCAGCGAAACCGTAGCGCGCGTCGTATAGGCGCCGGCGACGACGAGATCGGGGTGAAAGCCCAAGACTTCCTCGGCAAGCCCGTGATTGGCCGGTATCAGGCGGGCGGCGCCCGCCATGTTGGCGTTGCGCGGGTCCTGCGACAGCCATGTCACCGAAGCGATGCGATCGGGATCGGCCAGGCGCAGGACGAGCTCGTCCGTGCACATGTTGAGCGAGACGATGCGGGCCGGCCGATCCGCAGCAAGCGAGACCGATGCCATCGCGCCCGCAAGCGCGATGGGCAGGAGGCAGGCGCCACACAGGCGGCGCAGGACGAGAGGCAGGTTCATCCGCCGATGGCCAACTTGATACCGCCGAAGACGCCGAGGCCCGGCACGAGGAAGCCGACCGGATTCTCCCAGCGCTTGTCGAAGAGGTTATCGACCCGCCCGAACACCGTCACCTTGTCGGTCGCCTTGTACTCAGCGGCGAGGTTGACCAGCGTCGCCCCCTTCGCGCGCATGCGCGGGACCGAGAAGTCGCGATTGCCGTCGACCCAGGAGCCGATATGGATCAGCGTCGCCGAGAGGCTGAGCCTGTCGGTCGGCGTCCAGGTCGCGGTCGCGCTCGCCTTGTGGCGCGGCCGACGCAACAGTTCCTGCCGGGCGATCTCGTCCTTGGCGAGGGTGAAGGTGTAGTCGGCGCGGATGCGGAACTGGGGCGAGATTTCCAGCGCGGCGAAGGCCTCGATGCCCTTCGTTCTGGCCTTGCCGATATTGGCGTAGGAATCGCGCGTGACATTGGTGACGATCAGGTTGTCGATGTCGTTCTGGAACCAGCTCGCGCCGAATTGCAGGCGCTTGTCGAAGAGCGGCTGCTCGAAGCCGACATCCCAGCCGCGGCTTTCCTCCGGCTTCAGGTTCGGATTGCCGAAGAAGTTGTAGCCGGGGCGGTAATCGATGAAGAGCTCGCTCAGCGTCGGCGCCTTGAAACCGGTGCCGTAGCTCGCCTTCAGCTTGGTTTCCGTGCCGGGAATGATGACGGCCGGCGCGATGCGGTACGTCGTATGGCCGCCATAGCTGTCGTCATGGTCGCGGCGGATATTGGCCGCCAGGAAATAGCGATCCTCGATATTGCCCTGGTATTCGAGCCAGGCGGCCTTGTTGCCGTTCGAGGCGATGAGGCTCGTCGTGTCCAGACGCTCGCGCTCATATTGCAGGCCCATGATCAGGTTGTGGCCCTTGATGATCTCGAGATTGCCGCGCCAGTCGAGCTTGGTGCGCTCGCCGAGGCTCTGATTGGGCAGGCCGAGCAGGCCGGTTACCGCGGACGCTGTCCGCGTCCCCCTGTCCTGCCGCGAATAGGAGACGCCGAAGGTGTTGACGAAGCGCCCACTGAGCGGGTCCCAGATGACCTCGCCACGGGTGAAGGCCTGCGCATAGTTCTGCAGGGAGCGATAGGGCGAGGGCGTGCTCGGGAAGCCGGCATCGCTGGTATAGCGCAGCTGGCCGTCCTGATAGCGGCCGACCCAGTTCAGCGTCAGCGTGTCGGTGAGCGCAAAGCCGAGGCGGCCGGAATAGCTGTAATTGTCGAAGATGTTCGGATTGGTCCGGCGGCCGGGCGGCACGAGGTTCGGCGGCGTCACCTCGGTGCCATCGGCCCGGAAATGGCTGGCATTGAAGGCATAGTTGAAGCGCGCATCACCGCCGCTGAAGCCGAGGGACTGGTTGAAGCTGCCATGCGAGCCGCCTTCCACGCGGGCCGTCATCTTCGGTGGTCCCTCGCCGCGCTTCGTGGTCACCGAGATGACGCCGCCCAGCGCATTAGCACCGTAGAGGCCGCTCTGGGGACCGCGCAAAACCTCGATGCGCTCGATATCCTCGGTCAGCATAGAGCCGAAATCGAAGGAGCGGTTCGGGGCTGAAGGGTCGTTGGCCTCGATGCCGTCGATCAGCACCTTGACGTGGTTGGAATTGGTGCCGCGCATGAAAACCGAGGTCAGGCCGCCCGGCCCACCGGTCTGCACGATGTTGAGGCCGGGCACCGCGGCGAGTGCCTGCGGCAAGGTGCGGCGCTGCTGCTGTTCGATATCCCTGGCGGTGATGACGGTGACGGCGCTCGCGACTTCGCGGGCAGGCGTCGGCGTTCCCGTGGCGCTGACGACGATCTCGTCGAGCGCCATCGTGGCGGGAGCGTTCTGGGCGAAAGCCGGGGCTGCAGCGCCGGCAATGGTCAGGCAGGACATGGAGAGCAGCAGGCGGCCGCGTCCGGCGGCCGGAAGGAAGAATTTCACGATGGAGACCTCGGGCGTTGACGTCAGTGGCACGTCACCGCGAACGCGATCTCCCATCTGCCGTGCGAAAGACGGCGAACGGTCGAATCAGCGATCGGCGCACCCCGGCCGAACGTGTCCGCGTGTGACCACGGCTGACGGCAGGTCTCCTGGCTCGCGGGTCGTTGCCTTTCGCCGCCTTCCCAGGTCCGAGGCCCCAGTGGCGTATGGCGAAAGGCTCGCCGCTTACAGTTGCGGGGGCAGCCGCGGCATGGGGTGGCTCGCCACCCGCACCGCGTTCCCTTTTGATCCCGTGAGGGAACCGTCGCGCTCAGGCTTATGGGGAGATCGGGCCGGCGTCAAACGGAGGCTCTCGATCCCGCTTTCCGCCGTGGGACCTGATGCCGTTTTCCGTCACGATATGGTGCATCGGGATGTCGAAGCCATGCGGGCGGATCGT
The DNA here is from genome assembly GCF_058800455.1 of Allobosea sp. GW822-FHT05A11. Taxonomy (NCBI): domain Bacteria; kingdom Pseudomonadati; phylum Pseudomonadota; class Alphaproteobacteria; order Hyphomicrobiales; family Alloboseaceae; genus Allobosea; species Allobosea sp. GW822-FHT05A11. The sequence goes on from NZ_JBXAMI010000007.1 coordinate 310,643, forward strand.
CGGCATCTCCGCCATCTCGTAGCCGACCCCGACCGCGATCGTGGAGGACGGCAGGGCGGCGAGCGTGCGGTCGAAGAAGCCGCCGCCATAGCCCAGCCGGTAGCCCTGCGCGTCGAAGCCGACCAGGGGCGCGATGACGATCCGCGGGAAGACCGGCTCGCCCGCAGCCGGCACCGGAATGTTCCAGACGCCGCGCTCCAGCTTCTCGCCCTTGCGCCAGAGCCGGAACAGCAGGGGCTTGCCGCGCTCGACTACGACCGGCAAGGCAGCCAGACCGCGGCGCTCGCGCAGGCTTCGGAACCAGTCTCGCAGGTCCGGTTCACCACGGAACGGCCAGTAGCCGCTGACGAGGACGCCAGCGGGATCACCGATCAGCGCGTCGAGATAGCCGGCGATCCGGCGCCCGAGCGCGTTTCGCGTGCGCGCCGACATCGCCAGGCGGGCTGCGATCAAGCGTGCCCGCTCGGAGCGCCGCCATTCCTTCAGGCTCGGCTCGGGCAGGTTCTCCCCGACATTTCGCGACGGTGGCGTCAGCCCGGAATAGGCCGGATCGACCTCATGCAGCAGGCAGGCCGGCGAGGCATAGTCATTCAGATCGTCGTCGCCCTTGCCCATCGGTTTCCGGCCTCCGTCGCCACGACGCGCCAGCCACCCTCGGCGCGAGCGAGGCTACGCGAAGGTCCGGACATCGGAGCCGCGGCGCATGAGCATTCTGCGCAGACAGGTCATGCAATCAACCGAATTCAAGGTTGATGGAATATGGCAACCTTCGATGAAGGCCGCGCACGGCCACCGAATTCGCCGGCACCTCCGGTACCCATCGGAAACGGAAATGCTCTATGCTGCCGGGATCAGAAGCAGATAGGCACCCGCTCGATGCTGGCCGAGACACCGCCCCCCGCGAGCGTGGGCGTCACCGTAAAACTCTACGACGATCTCTCCTCGGCCATCATTTCCGGGGAGATCGCGCCCGGCGAGAAACTGAGCGAACCGGCCATCGCCCGCCGCTTCGGAGTCAGCCGCGCACCGGTCCGCGAAGCCATCCGGCGGCTGCAGGAACGCGGGCTCGTCACCTATGTCGCCAACCAGGGCGCGCGCGTCGCCGAGCCGAGCGCCGCCGAGTTCCTCGCCCTGCTCGACGTGCGCGAGGCGACAGAGGGCATGGCCGCCCGCCTCGCGGCCGAAAGCATGAGCGAAGCCGAGATCGCGGCGCTCGATGCCCTGGTCCGGGGGCATCGCGACGGTATCGAGCGCAACCCGATGGGCGCCTATCTCCAGGACGAGCCGGAGGCCGATTTCCACCGCCGGATCGCGAAGGGCAGCGGCAACCCGATCCTCGCCGAACTGCTCTGCGAGCAGTTCTATCCGCGCCTGCGCCTGTGCCGACGCCTGCATTCGACCGTGCCGGGCCGCGGCCGCGAGGCCTGGCGCGAGCACATGCGGATCACCGAGGCGATCAGCCATCGCGACGGCGAGCTCGCGGAAATCCTGATGCGGCGCCATATCCGCGCCGCGCGCATGGCGCTTCAGGCCGCGCTGGCCGCGAATGTCGGTACCAAACCGGGCAAGCGCCGGACCGGAGCGAAGCGCTAACCTGCTCCGCCCGCAGAGGTCGCCGGCTCTTCTTCGGCACTGGCGCGTCGGCGCAGGCGCGCGAGCACGGGCGGTACGATCAGCACCAGCGCCGCGACCGCAAGCAGTGTCGCGGCGATCGGCGTGCCGACCAGCACGCTCCAGTCGTTCTGGCTGACGGCGAGCGCACGCCGGAGCTGGATTTCCGCCTGCGGGCCGAGGATCAGCCCGATCAGGGCCGGCGCGATCGGGAAATCATGGACGCGCGCGACATAGCCGACGAGGCCAAGCCCGCACATCAACGCCAGGTCCATCCAGGAGGTCGACAGGCCCCAGACGCCGACCATCGCGAAGACGACGATGCCGCCATAAATGTATTGCCGGGGGATCAGCAGCAGCCGGACCCAGATGCCGACCAGCGGCAGGTTCAGGATCAGCAGGATGACGTTGCCGATATAGAGCGAGGCGATCAGGCCCCAGAGCAGGTCCGGGTTGGTGGCAAACAGCAGCGGGCCGGGCTGAAGCCCGTAGTTCTGGAAGGCGGCGAGCAGCACGGCCGCCGTCGCGGTGGAGGGCAGGCCGAGCGTCAGGAGCGGCACGAGGATGCCGGCCGCCGCCGCGTTGTTGGCGGCCTCGGGCCCGGCGACGCCTTCGATCGCGCCCTGACCGAACTCCTCCGGATGCGGGGTCAGGCGGCGCTCCAGCGCATAGGAGAGGAAGGTCGGGATTTCCGTCCCGCCCGCCGGCAGCGCACCGATCGGAAAGCCGATGACGCTGCCGCGCAGCCAGGGCTTCCAGGAGCGCTTCCAGTCCTGCTTCGTCATCCAGCTGCCGCCGGAGAGCGGGTTGATCGCGGCCGGCGCTGCGCCGCTGCGGCTCGCGACATAGAGCGTCTCGCCGATCGCGAAGAGCGAGACCAGCACGACGGTGAAGGGGATGCCGTCGAGCAGTTCGAGCGTGCCGAAGACCATTCGGGTCTGGCCGGTCTGGGTGTCGATGCCGATCGTCCCGAGCGCGAGCCCGAAGAACAACGCAGCGAAACCCCGCACCATCGAACGCCCCATCACCACGGCGACCGAGGTGAAGGACAGTATCATCAGGGCGAAGTAATCCTCCGGCCCGAAGACGAAGGCGAGCTCGGCGATCGCCGGCGCGAGGAAGGTCAGCGCCAGTGTGCCGATCGTGCCGGCGACGAAGGAGCCGATCGCCGCCGTCGCCAGTGCAGCTGCGCCACGGCCGCGCCTTGCCATGCGGTTGCCTTCGAGCGCCGTCATCACCGAGCCGCTTTCGCCCGGCGTGTTCAGCAGGATCGAGGTGGTCGAGCCGCCATAGAGCGCGCCGTAGAGGATCCCGGCGAACATGATGAAGGCGGAGGCCGGATTGACCTGCGCGGTCACCGGCAGGAGCAGCGCGATCGTCAGCGCCGGGCCGATGCCCGGCAGGACGCCGACCGCCGTGCCGAGCCCGCAGCCGACGAAGGCCCAGAACAGGTTCATCGGCTGCAAGGCAACCGCGAACCCGCCGAGCAACTGGTTCAGGATATCCATGGCTCAGCCCAAGAGCGGAAAGAACGGGCCAAGGCTGATGCCGAGGCGGGAGAAGCCGAGCCAGGCGAGGCTGGCGATCAGCGCGCCGATGCCGAGATCGAGCAAGGTGCGGCGCGAGCCGAAGGCATGGGTCACCAGCGTGAAGGCCAGCATCGCGCTGAACGGGAAGCCGAGCCAGCGGATCGTCAGCAGCGGCACGCCGACGCCGGCCAGCGCCATCAGGAAGGCGGGGCGCGAGAACGGCGCCTCCTCCTCGTCCTCGCTGGGCGGCGCCAACTGTCCTTTCAGCGCCTGCACGATCAGCAGGAAGCCGAGCAGGACGAGGCCGAGCCCGACCGCGAGCACGATCGCGGACGGTCCGAGGCCGACATAATTGGTCGTCGAGGCGATGCTGCGCGCACCGTTGAGCCAAACTGCGCCCATCACGAGGATGACGAGCCCCAGCCACCAGGGCCGCCCGCCGCCGGCCGCAGCCGAACCGTTCTTCATCGACGACATTTGCCTTGCCCTTCGCGTCTGTTCGGCAACTCCCTGAGCCCTCATCCTGAGGAGCCATTCCTCTGGGAATGGCGTCTCGAAGGATGCTTCAGGAGGTTCGGATGCCCGCTGGAACATCCTTCGAGACGCCGCTATCGCGGCTCCTCAGGATGAGGGCTTTGTTTCCAAACGGGCTCTGAGCGATAGATGCCGGGCGGCGCGCTCGTGCACGCCGCTCGGTTTCGACGGAGGCTATTTCAGGATGCCGACTTCCTTGAGCGCGCTCGTCCAGTTGGCGTCCTCGCTCTTGAGGAAGGCGTCGAAGGCGTCGCCCGGCAGATAGGCGTCCTCCCAGCCCTGGGTCTTGAGCGTCTCCTTCCACTCCTTGGTGGCGTGGAGCTTGGCGAAACGGTCGAGCCAGGTCTTCTTGGCGGCGTCGCTCATGCCGGGCGCGCCGACGAAGCCGCGCCAGTTGCCGACCTCGACCGGGATACCGGCTTCCTTCAGTGTCGGGGCGTTGAGGCCTTCGACCCGCGTCGGGCCGGAGGTCGCGATGATGCGGATGCGTCCGGATTCGGCGAAGGCGCGGAACTCCGAGGCGCCCGAGATCGCCGCCTTGATCTTGCCGCCGCCGAGCGCAGCCAGGATCTCGCCGCCGGAGAAGGCGACGAAATTGATCTTGCCGACGGGCGCACCGGCATGCTTGGCGAGCAGCGCCAGCATGACGTGATCGGCGCCGCCGGCCGAGCCGCCGCCGACGGAGAGCGCGCCGGGATCGGCCTTGAGCGCGGCGATGAAGTCCGCCGGCGTCTTGATCGGCGAGTTCGCGGGCACGGCGATGGCGTTGTACTCGTTGGTCAAGCGCAAGAGCGGCGTCGTGTCCTTGAGCGAGACCGGCGTCTGGTTGGTGATGACACCGCCGACCATGATGACGCCGGTGACCAGCAGGGCGTTGTCATCGCCCTTCGCGGTGCGGACGAATTCGGCGAGGCCGATCGTGCCGGCAGCGCCGCCCTTGTTGGTGAAGGACGCGCCGTCCGTGAAGACCTTGGACTGGGCAAAGGCCGCCATGGTGTGGCGCCCGGCCCCGTCCCAGCCACCGCCGGGATTGGCGGGAATCATTACCTTCGCCGGCTCAGCCAGGGCTGCGCCAGTGCCGAGCCCCAGGGCCAGGACGCCGGCCATCGTCAAACGCTTCAGCATCTTTCATCTCCTCCCGTTGTCGTTACGCCGCCGTTTTCGGCTGGTCGTTCTCTTGCCGCATCATCCGCGGTTCGGGCGCCGGATTGGTCCGGCGCCCTTGTGTCCTCATGCACTGCGCTCGCGCTGCGGCATGCCTTCTGGCGTGATCGTCGCCACGATCGAGGCGTCGAGCGCCTCGTAATCGGCGAGGCCGATCGTCTTGTAGAGCTCGGCCCTCGTCTGCATCTGGTCGACCATGGCATGGGTGCCGCCATCGCGGGCAAGCGCCGCGTAGAGCTTCTCCTGCGCCTTGTTGGCGACGCGCAGCGAGGAAACCGGCCAGATCACCATGCGATAGCCCATCGCCTCAAACTCCGAGGCGGTGAAGAAGGGCGTGCGGCCGAACTCGGTCATGTTGGCGAGCAGCGGCACACCGGGCACGCGGCTGGCGAACTCGCGGAACATCTCGGCCGTTGTCAGCGCCTCCGGGAAGATCGCGTCCGCACCCGCCTCGAGATAGAGCTTCGCACGGGCGACCGCGCCGTCGATGCCCTCGCTCGCCGCGGCATCGGTGCGCGCGATGACGTAGAGATGGCGGCGCGCCTTCACGGCGGCAGCGACCTTGGCCGCCATATCATGGGCGTCGGCGAGCTTCTTGTCGTTGAGATGGCCGCATTTCTTCGGCAGGAGCTGGTCCTCGATATGGACCGCGCCGGCGCCCGCATCCTCGAAGACGCGGACCATGTGCATGACGTTGAGCGCCTCGCCATAGCCGGTATCACCATCGACCAGCAGCGGCAGGCCGGAGGCCCGCGCGATCTGGCGGATGAAGAAGGCGACCTCGTCGACGGTGATCATGCCAAGATCAGGGATACCCATCGAGGCGGTCATCGCCGCACCCGACAGATACAAGCCCTCGAAGCCGGCCATCCTGGCCTGAATCGCGGCCATGCCGTTATGGGCGCCGGGCAGGCGGGCGATGCCGCCGCGCTCGACCAGCGCCCGGAAGCGCTGGCCGGCCGGCTCTGACGGAAGATCGGAGGCGACGAGATAGGGCATGGGCACTCAGCTGCAGTAGAGATCGACGTAATCGTTGACCGAGATCGCTTCGAGCCTGGCCTGATCCAGGGAGACGTCGAGGATCTGGCGCTGACGCTTCTCGACGAAACGGCGGGCGAGATTGGTGCGGAACTTGGCTTCCAGCAGCGGGATGCCATCGGCGCGGCGGCGCTTGTGGCCGATCGGGTATTCGACCACGAGCTCGGGCAGCACCGTGCCGTCCTTCAGCGTCACCGTCATGCCGTTGGCGATCGAGCGCTTCTCGGGGTCGTGATAGTCCCTGGTGAAGGCGGGGTCCTCGACGCATTCGATCTTGTCGCGCAGCGCATCGATCCGCGGATCGGCGGCGACATCGTCCTCATAATCGGCGGCGGTGAGGCGCCCGAAGATGAAGGGCACGGCGACCATGTACTGGATGGTGTGGTCGCGATCGGCCGGGTTATGCAGCGGGCCGCGCTTGTCGATGATGCGGATGCAGGCTTCGTGCGTGCGGATTTTGATCGAGGCGATGTCGTCGCTGCTGCGACCCATCGCCTTGAGCTGATCGTGCAGCGTCATCGCGGCCTCGACCGCGGTCTGCGAGTGGAACTCGGCCGGGTAGGAAATCTTGAACAGCACGTGCTCCATCACATAGGAGCCGTAAGGGCGCTGGAACTTGAAGCTCTGGCCGCGGAACGAGGCGTCGTAGAAGCCCCAGGTCTTGGCTGACAGCGCCGAGGGATAGCCCATCTCGCCGGTGCGGGCGATCAGGGCGAGCCTGACGGCGCGGCTGGTGGCGTCGCCCGCTGCCCAGCTCTTGCGCGAGCCGGCATTGGGAGCGTGGCGATAGGTGCGCAGCGCCTGGCCGTCGACGAAGGCGAGCGAGAGCGCGTTGACGATCTCGTCGCGGCTAAGCCCGAGCATGCCGGCGACCACCGCGGTCGAGGCGACCTTGACCAGGATGACATGGTCAATGCCGACCTTGTTGAAGGCGTTCTCCAGCGCCAGACAGCCCTGGATCTCGTGCGCCTTGATCATCGCGGTGAGAACGTCGCGCATGGTCAGCGGCGCCTTGCCGGCCGCGACCGCGGTGCGCGACAGCCAGTCGGCGACCGCGAGGATGCCGCCGAGATTGTCGGACGGATGGCCCCATTCGGCCGCGAGCCAGCAATCGTTGAAATCCAGCCAGCGGATCATCGTGCCGAAATTGAAGGCCGCCTGGATCGGATCGAGCTGGTAGGGCGTGCCGGGCACGCGGGCGCCGTTCGGCACGACCGTGCCGGGAACGACGGGGCCGAGCAGCTTGGTGCAGGCGGGGTATTCGAGCGCCTCCATGCCGCAGCCCATCGTGTCGATCAGGCAGTTGCGGGCGGTCTCGTAGGCGAGGCTGCTCTCGACGCGATAGTTCAGCACATAGTCGGCGATATCGACCAGCACGCCGTCCGGAGCCGGACGCTCATTGTTGTTGAATGTCGCCATTTTCGGCCGTTCCTCGCATCGATCGCCCGCCTTTTCGTTCTGGCCAGCTTTTATTGTCGACACAAATTACATCGACCCGCCCGTTTGACAAGCGGTTCCGGTTCGCTAATCTAAAAATTGTCGACAATCGAACAGGGCTGGCAAGAGCCCGGATAGCGACGCAAACCCGCCACCGCAGGCGGAAACGACAAGAATTTGGGAGGAACGCCATGAGAACAACGATCGCCACCTGCTGCGCGCTGCTGCTCTCGGCAACCGTCCACGCGCAGGACTTCCAGCCGCAGAACCCGGAATGCATCGCCCCTGCCGCGCCCGGCGGTGGCTTCGACCTGACCTGCCGGCTGACCAGCCGCGTGCTCAACGAGACCGGGCTGGTCGGCCCGTCGATCCGCACCACCAACATGCCGGGCGGCATCGGCGCCGTGGCCTACAACAACATCCAGGCGCAGCGCGCCGCCGATCCCAATGTCATCGTCGCGGTCTCGACCGGCTCATGGGTCAATCTCGCCCAGGGCAAGTTCGGCCGCTTCAGCGAATCCGATGTGCGCTGGCTCGGCGCGATCGGCGCCGACTATGGCGTGCTCGCCGTGCGCAAGGACAGCCGCTTCAAGACGCTGGCCGACGTGGTCGAGGCCCTGAAGAAGGACCCGACTTCGGTCAAGGTCGGTGCCGGCGGCACCGTCGGCAGCCAGGACTGGATGAAGCCGGCGCTCGTCCTGAAGGCGGCCGGCGTCGATCCGCGCAAGATGCGCTATCTCGCCTATGAGGGCGGCGGCGAGGCGATCGGCGCCTTGATCGGCGGCCATATCGACCTCTTCCCCGGCGATGCCTCCGAGGTGCGCGGCCAGCTCGAGGCCGGCGAGATTCGCCTGCTCGCGACCTTCTCGGAGAAGCGACTGCCCGGCGCCTTCGCGCAGGTACCGACGGCCAAGGAGCAGGGCTACGACGTGCAATGGCCGATCGTGCGCGGCTTCTATGCGCCGCCGAAGGCACCGGAAGCGTCCTATGCCTACTGGACCGGCATTCTGACCAAGCTCAACGCCGATCCGCGCTGGCAGAAGGCGCGCGGCGAGCAGGGGCTGTTCGAGTTCAGCATGGTCGGCGCTGATTTCGACGCCTTCGCCAAGAAGCGGACCGCCGATTTCCGGACGCTGGCAGCCGAGGTCGGCCTCGCCAAGTAACGGCAGAGGCCTTTCGCCAAGGTAACAGGACGGGAGGAGATCATGATCGATCGCCTGGTCGGGTTGATCTGTGCGTTGCTCGGCGCGGGCGCGATCTGGCACGCGCAGACCCTGCATGTGCCCTTCGCGGCCGACCCGGTCGGGCCGCGCATGTTCCCGACGATCACCGGCGCCGTCCTGATCCTGGGCGGAGCCATCCTGTTGCTGCGCCCCGGAACGGTCGCGCTGGAGTTCGGGACATGGCCGCGCGCGCTCGCCGTGCTCGTGGCGAGCCTGATCTACCCGCTGCTCCTGCTGCCGATCGGCTTCATCGCGGCCACCGCTCTGCTCTGCTTCGTGGCCGCGCTGGCCTTCCACGCGCGGCCACTGCCAGCAGCGGTTTCGGCCGTCGCCACGGCCATCGTCTTCTTCGTGCTGCTCGACAAGGTGCTCGACCTGCCATTGCCGCGCGGGCCGCTGGGAATCTGAGATGGACGCATTCGCCGCCCTCATCACCGGCTTCGAGGTCGCGCTCACCCCGCTCAACCTTGCCGTCGCCTTTGCCGGCGTGGCGCTCGGCACCGCGATCGGCGCACTGCCCGGCATCGGTCCGATCAATGCCGTCGCCCTGCTACTGCCGCTCTGCTTCGCGCTGAAATTGCCGCCGGAAACGGCGCTGATCCTGCTCGCCGGGCTCTATTATGGCAGCGGCTATGGCGGCCGCATCTCCTCGATCCTGCTCAACATCCCCGGCGATCCCGGGCTGGTGATGACGACGCTCGACGGTTATCCGCTGGCCAAATCCGGGCGCGGCGCGGCGGCGCTCGCGATCAGCGGCATCGGCAGCTTCGTCGGCGGCACCAGCGCCGTCGTCCTGATGACCTTCCTCGCCGTGCCGCTGGCGCGGCTCGCGTTGTCCTTCGGCCCGGCCGATTATGTCGCGCTGATGGTGCTGTCCTTCGCGCTGCTCGGCACGATGAGCGAGGGCAAGGCGGTCAAGACCTGGATCGCGGTCGCGCTCGGGCTCCTGCTCGCCATGGTCGGCATCGATGGCGGCACCGGCGTCGAGCGCTTTACCTTCGGCTCGCTCGAGCTCCTGGGCGGCATCGACTTCACCAGCCTGACCATCGGCCTCTTCGCGGTCGCCGAAATCCTGATGCTGGCGGAGGGGATGATCAGCGGGACCGTCTCGCGCACCGGAGACGGGGCGCGCCTGACGTTCCGGGAAATCCTGTTCTGCACGCCGGCGATGCTGCGCGCGACCGGCATCGGCTTCTTCCTCGGCGTGCTGCCCGGCACCGGCGCCTCGGTCGCCTCCGCCATGGCCTATACCGCCGAGAAGCGCGTCTCCGACAAGGGCAGCTTCGGCAAGGGCGACATGCGCGGCCTGGCAGCGCCCGAAACTGCGGATAACGCCGCGCAGACCGCCTCGATGGTGCCGATGCTGGCGCTCGGCATTCCAGGCTCCGGCACGACTGCGGTGATGCTCGGCGCCTTCATGATGTATTCGATCACGCCCGGCCCACTGCTCTTCACCCAGCGGCCTGAGGTCGCCTGGGGCCTGATCGCCTCGATGTATATCGGCAATCTGATGCTGCTGGTGCTCAACCTGCCACTGGTGGGGCTGTTCGCGCGATTGCTGCTGGTGCCAGCCTGGATCCTCTATCCCGGCATCCTCGCCCTGTCCTATGCCGGGGTCTACGCCGTCTCGAATTCCGCCTTCGAGCTGCTCATCACCACCGGGATCGGCATCCTCGCCTATGCCTTGCGCAAGGTCGGCATTCCGCTGATCCCGCTGATGCTGGCCTTCGTGCTGGCGCGATTGCTGGAGGACAATTTCCGCCGGGCGCTGTCCTTGTCAGATGGCGGCTACGAGATCCTGTTCTCGACACCGACCAGCATCATTCTCTGGCTCCTGGCAATCGTCGCGATCGGCCTGCCATTGATCCGCAAGCCGAAGCTTCACCCGGCGGTGCCGGTGGCCGAGGCCGGAAAGCCGGGCGCCTGAACGGCGCCCGGAAATAAGGTTTAGATCGAGCGGGTGACGCCGCCGTCGACGCGGAGGTTCTGGCCGGTGATATAGGCGGCGTCCTTCGAGGCCAGGAAGGCGATGGTGCCGGCGATCTCAGCGCTGGTGCCGTAACGCTGCATCGGCACGCCCTGCCGCCGCTCCTCGGTCGCCGGCAGGCTGTCGATCCAGCCGGGCAGCACGTTGTTCATGCGGATATTGTCGGCCGCATAGGCATCGACGAAGATCTTGGTGAAGGAGGCCAGTCCCGCCCGGAACACGGCCGAGGTCGGGAACATCGCGCTCGGCTCGAAAGCCCAGGCTGTCGAGATGTTGACGATCGAGCCGGCCTTCTGGCGCTGCATGATCGGCGTCACCAGCCGGACCGGCCGGATGACGTTGAGCAGATAGGTATCCATGCCGCGGTGCCAGTCCTCGTCGGTGATGTCGAGGATCGGCGCACGCGGCCCGTGGCCGGCGCTGTTGACGAGGACGTCGACGCGCCCCCAGCGCTCCATGGCGAGATCGACGAGGCGCTTCAGGTCGTCGTTCGACTGGTTGGAGCCGGTGACGCCGATGCCGCCGAGCTCTGCCGCCAATGCCTCGCCCTTGCCGGAGGAGGAGAGGATGGCGACGGCGAAACCGTCCTCCGCCAGGCGCCTTGCCGCCGCAGCGCCCATGCCGCTGCCGCCCGCCGTGATCAGGGCTACTTTGTCCACTGCCATTCCATCCTCCTGCATCGACCGACTCGAAATCCTGCGACGTTCCTAGCATTCCGGCCAGGTCGTGACGAACGCGTCTCCTGCCACTCGGTGAAAGAAATTTGCATCCGGCCGACAGGATTGCAGCGCTTCTTTCGGCGCATCTGCATTATCCCTTCGCATCCCTGTGAAGCGAGGCTGCTCCGATGTCCAAGCTCGATCTCGACGATCTCCAGTCGCAGATGACAGCGTGGCGCCGCCACCTGCATACCCATCCCGAATTCGGCTTCGAGGAGAAGCGGACGGCCGCCTTCGTCGCCGGGAAGCTGCGTGAATTCGGCCTGGACGAGGTCGTCGAGGGCGTCGGCGGCACCGGCGTCGTCGGCACGCTCAAGCGCGGGAGCGGCAACTGCGCTATCGCGCTCCGCGCGGACATGGATGCATTGCGGATCACCGAACAGGGCGGACAACCCTATCGCTCGCAGACACCCGGCGTGATGCATGCCTGCGGCCATGACGGCCATACCGCGATGCTGCTCGGTGCGGCCAGGCTGCTGGCTGAGGAAGGCGGCTTCGACGGCACCGTGCGCTTCCTGTTCCAGCCGGCGGAAGAATGGGGCCGCGGCGCGCTCGCCATGCTCGACGACGGGCTGATGGAGCGCTTCCCCTTCGACGAGATCTACGGCCTGCACAACATGCCCGGCCTCGCCGTCGGGCAGTTCCAGACGCGCGCCGGCTCCTTCATGTCGGCCGAGGATAATTTCGAGATCGTGCTGAAGGGCGTCGGCGGCCATGCGGCAAAACCCCATGCCGGCAGCGAAGTTCTGGTCGCCGCCTGCGCGCTGGTGATGCAGCTCCAGACCATCGTCTCGCGCCGCCTGAGCCCGGCCGACATCGCCGTGGTCTCGGTGACCGAGCTGCTGGCGGATGGCACCCGCAACGTGCTGCCGGGGACGGCCCGCATCCTCGGCGACGCCCGCAGCTTCCGCCCCGAGGTCAGCGCCGCGATCGAGCGCCAGATGGGCATCATCGCACGCGGCACGGCCGAGAGCTACAATCTCGTCTGCGAATTGACCTATACGCGCGAATTCGTGCCGCTGGTGAATGACGCGGCGCTCTCGCAGGAAGCGCTCGCCGCCGCCCGGATCGTGCTCGGCGACGACAATGTCGCGATCGCATCCGAGCCGATGACGGGCTCGGAGGATTTCGCCCGCTTCCTCGACCATGTGCCCGGCTGTTTCGCCTATGTCGGCAACGGCGAGGCTTCGGCGCCTCTGCACAACCCGTCCTACGATTTCGACGATGGCGGCCTGATCCACGGCGCGCGGTTCCATGCCGGGGTCATCAGGCACAGGCTGCCTGAGGGCTGAGCTTCGGCTGCACAAGGAGAAATCTTTTCCGCGACAGCACTCCTGGGGAAGAGCCTTGCAAACATCCCCTGATCTATGGAGCCAAACCCTATTCCGGCCGGCGTAGACATGAGCCTGTGTCAAACAGGCTCATGTCCCAATACTCAGGTGCGCTTCGGCCGGCGTACGGCCCGCAGCGTGCTCTTGTCGCCGTCGCCGCAATAGAACAGCCCGGCGCCATCCGATTCCAGCCCGGAGAGGCCGCCCCCGGGCGGCATGGCGAGCGCGTCAAGGACCTTGCCGGTCGCGGGGTCGATCCGGCGCAATTCGCTTTCGCCCTCTTCCCAGGTGCCGTGCCACAACTCCCTGTCGACCCAGGTCACGCCGGTGACGAAGCGGTTGGTCTCGATGCTGCGCAGCACCTTGCCCGTGGCCGGGTCGATCTGGTGGATCTTGCGCTCGCGGTAATGGCCGACCCAGAGCGAGCCCTCGGCCCAGGCGAGCCCGGAATCGCCGCCCTTGCCGGGTGCGGGGATCGTGCCGAGCACGGAGCCCGTCTGCGGATCGATCTTCTGGATACGGTCCTCGGCGATCTGAAAGAGATGCGTGCCGTCGAAGGCCGTGCCGGCATGGGCGGGCACGTCGATAGTGCGAATGATCTCACCCTTGACGGTATCGAGCGCGTTCAGTCGGTCGCCGGAGGCGAACCAGACATTGGCGCCGTCGAAACTGACGCCATGAACCTTCTCGACACCTGGAAACGGGCCGTAGGTACGGGTGATATCGGCGTTTGTGATCGTCATAGCCTGGCTCCTGCGTCTGTTGCGATGCTGGACCCTAGCCAGCCGGCCAGGACGCTGTGAGTAACAAACTCGTCGCGAAACCCGGCATCGGCGGCATCACCCAGCGCCGCGCCCGTGCCTGCCCGAAAGACTGGATCTTGCCGGCCTCGGCGAGGGCATCGAGCGCGCGCTGGACGCTGCGCTGGCTCGATCCAAGCGCCAGCGCCAAGGCGGAGCTCGACCATGCCTCGCCGTCAGTCATGAGGGCGAGCACCGTGGCATGCTTCTCCTCGACCGGGCGCGCCAGCACCACGATCCCGACCGCGCGACGCGGTGCTATGATGAAGCCGGCTTCCGTCGCGCTGATCCGCGCCAGCGGCCGCAACGCCGTGCGCAGGCGGCCGATCTCGACGCGCAGCCTTGCCCGGTGCGATTCATCGGTGAACCGCGAGCCGAAGGCGCCGGCAATCAGCACGTCGCGCGGCGCATCCTTTGGCCAGGCCCCGGCCAGCGTCCGCAACAGGGCGAAGAGCACGGGGCGCGTCGCCAGCGACACGAAGCTGGCCCGGTCGCGCGCGCCATGGCGGCAGGCATCGACGATCAGCGCCTGCGATGCCTGCAAATCCTCGACCTCGTCGAGCAACAAGGAGCGCTCGACACCCTCCGCGATCAGGCGCGCGGCCGGCTCTTCGAGCAGGCGGCTTGCAGTTTCGACTTCGGCGATCAGCGCCGGGATTCCGGCGCGACCGGCGGCCTCGCGCGCTTCCACCAGCGCGGCCCGTGCGTTTCGCGCTTTCATCCGGCGCAAAGCGATGCCGGCGCTTGCCAATCCGTGGACAGCCCGCAACGGTGCCGGCAACTGCGCGGGATCGATACCGGCGAGCCGTTCGCCCGCATGGTCAAGCCGGCCGATCAGCAGGAGCCGGCGGATGTCGAGCAGGCGTGCATGGGCGGCGTTCGCGCGATCGCCATGGGCTTCGAGCACCGCACCGGCTTCATCGAGCCTGCCGGGAGCCCAGCCGAGATCGCGCGCCGCGAGGGCGACCTCCGCCTCGGCGACCGCGCAACGAGCGCGAGCGACCGCTTCCTTCGCCCCGAAGGCGCGGCCGGCACGGCGCAGCAAAAGCTTGGCGCGGGCGAAATCGCCAAGCTGCGCCATCGCGATGCCGCGCAGCGCCAGCGCAGGCGCGTCATCCCGCAAGGCGACGCGGTTCAGCGCCCCCAGCGGGTCGCCCTTCGCCAGGGCCTGCGCCGCCGCCGTGATCAGCGAGTCCATCGGAATCCCGCCAAACTTGTCACTCCCACCGTCTGCCACCCCCGCCTTACCACCGATCGTGACGCCGCATCGAGTGTCGAGGCGGCGCGGACATCTGGCGACAGGAGTGAGACATCATGACCAGTCATGCGATCGGAACGCGCGAAGAATGGCTCGCCGCAAGGCTCAAACTGCTCGAGGCCGAGAAGGCGTATACGCGGCAGGGCGATGCGCTCGCCGAGCGGCGGCAGGCGCTGCCCTGGGTCAAGGTCGAGAAAGACTACGTCTTCCAGACCGAGCAGGGCGACGCCTCGCTGGCCGAGCTCTTCCAGGGGCGCTCGCAGCTGCTCGTCTACCATTTCATGTTCGGACCGGACTACAAGGCCGGCTGCCCGTCCTGCTCGGCGATCGCCGACGGGTTCAACGGCTCGGCGACGCACCTCGCCTATCACGACGTGATGCTCTGGGCGGTCTCGCGGGCGCCGATCGACAAGCTCCTCGCCTTCCGCGAGCGCATGGGCTGGAGCTTCCCCTGGGCTTCGTCCGGCGAGAGCGACTTCAATTTCGACTACAACGTCTCCTTCACCGAGATGCAGGAGCGGACGCAGGGCATCGACTACAATTTCCGCCACCAGCCGAAATTCGAGTGGCGGACCGACGGCAACGCGATCGAGCGCTCGCTTGCCGGGATGTCCGGGGTCGACGTCCCCACCTATCACCGCGACCGGCCGGGCCTGAGCGCCTTCATCCGCGAGGACAGCGCGATCTACCACACCTATTCCAGCTATTCGCGCGGCGTGGACGGAGTCTGGGGCATGTATGCCTGGCTCGATCGGGCGCCGAAGGGCCGCAACGAGGCGGAAGGCCCGTGGTGGCTCCATCGCGACCGCTACGCGGCCCGCCAAGCCGTGTCGTGAGCGCGACCCGGACAGATTGCGAGACGAGCCCCGCGTCCGGTCGAGAGGCCGGGCGCGGGGCTCCGCTCGTCTTCGTTGGAAGCGCAGCTCTGCTCTTCGCCGCTGCGCTCGTCGCCACAGCCCTGTCCTGCGCGGCGATGGAAACGATGGGCGCGGTGCCGATGGCCGGCGGCTGGTTGCTCTCGGAATCTGGCTGCCGCTCTGCGGCCAGTCCTGGTTTGAGACCGCCGCCTGCTTCCTCGGCATGTGGCTCGTGATGATGGTCGCGATGATGCTGCCGTCGCTGACACCCGTGCTGTGGCGCTATCGGAAGGCGGCGCTCGCGGCTGGAGCCACCCGGCCCGGCGGGCTCGCCGCGCTGATCGGCGCCAGCTATTTCGCTGTCTGGATCGGCTTCGGCCTGCTCTCCTTCCTGCTCGGCGCGAGCCTGGCCCAGGCAGCGCTCCAATTTCCCTCGCTCGGGCGCCTCGGCCCGCCAGCGGGTGCCCTGATGATCCTGATCGCCGGGCTTGCGCAAGCCTCGCGCTGGAAGGCCCGGCTTCTGGCTGATTGCCATGGGGCTCATCCCGCATCGTGGACCCATTCCAACGCGATGGCGGCGGTAGAGGCCGGCGCAATTCTCGGCCTGCGCTGCTGCCTGTCCTGTCTAGGCCCGATGGCGGCGCTGACTGCGGGCGGCCTGATGGATCTGCGCCTGATGGCCGGCATGACGATCGCCATCACGGCCGAGCGCCTCTTGCCGACGGAAACACGCGCCGCGGACGCCATCGGCGTCATCATGAGCGCCGCCGGACTGCTTCTGCTCGTGCAGGTGCTCGGATGAACGGCTCCCCGCAAACCACCCATGGTGGCCAGTTTAGCATGGCGCCGGCAAAGCTCATTGACGGGGCGCAAATTCGCTGCTTCATTCGCAGAAAGCATCAAGCAGCGAAGTTGATGCATGAAAGGGATTGCCATGGCTCAACCCGCCAACCCTGAGGCCTCTCCCTGGATCGGCGCCGCCGCATCGGCCGCCGCGCAGTCACGCAACAATATCTTCGAGATGAGCCGGCAGGCCGAGGGCGCGGTCATCGACCCGCGCGACCCCGGCGGCTTTCCCTCGCCCTGGCGCCGCGCCGTTGCCGCCCGGATCGCGACCTTGAACGCGCTGCCGGAGCTGGCCGCGCATTATATCGGCAGCGTGACCGATCCGGCCTTGCGTGGTCTCGCCGACCCCGCTGAGACCGGGCGCGAGCCCCGTGAGCGCAGCGTCATCAGCTTCATGGACCGCGTCGCAACGCAGCCGCGCGCCGTGCAGGCCGAGGAGATCGAGGCGCTCAAGGTGGCCGGCGTCGCGGAAGCCGATATCGTGCGGCTCTGCGAACTCAACGCCTTCATGAGCTATCAGTGCCGCGTCCTCGCCGGGCTCGCCGTTCTCAAGGGAGCCTCCGCATGAGCCGGGTCGTGCATCGCTTCACCCGCAATGTGCCGGACTGGCAGCCGCGGGTGACACCCGTCGACCTCGCCAAGGCGAGCCCCGAACAGCTCAACGCGCTGAAGGTCACGCCGTCCAACACCAAGGTCTCGGATTACGTGCTGGTGCTGGCGCATGATCCGGAGACGCTCAACGTGCGCTCGCCGCTGTTCAACGGCATCATGTATGATCCGGGCGGCCTGAGCCGGGCCGAGCGCGAGCTTGGTGCAATCGGCGCCTCGGTGGTCAACCGCTGCATCTACTGCGCCGCCGTGCATGCCGCGCGCCATGCCCAGCTCAGCAAGGACACCGCCGTCACCGATGAACTCTTCGCCAATGGCGAGAAGGCCAGGCTCGGCCCGCGCGACCAGGCGATCTTCGACTATTCGGTGAAGCTCTCGCAATCGCCGCCGGCCGTGACCGAGGCCGACACCGCCCGCTTGCGCGAAGCGGGGCTGGACGAGGCCGAGATCGTCGACCTCATCCTGTCCACGGCCCTGTTCGGCTGGGCCAACCGGCTGATGCACATCCTCGGCGACCCCGTCCGCAAAGACGGGTGAGATGAGCCGTCTCAAGATCCTCGAGGCCTATCTGCAAGTCGCCTCGCTCGGCAGCGTAACGGCGGCGGCGAAGCATCTGGGCGTGTCCCAGCCTTCAGTCAGCCGCATGATCCAGGAGCTGGAGCGCGATCTCGGCCAGCCGCTGTTCGAGCGCGTCGGCCAGCGGCTCGTGCTGACGCAGAAGGGCATGGTGCTGCGCGACGATGTCGAGCGGGCGCTGGCCGGCTTCGTCAATCTGTGGGAGCGCGCCCGCGAGGTGATCGGCGAGGCCGAGCCGCCGATCCGGATATCCGCTGTGTCCTCGCTTGCCTTCGGCTTGCTCACCGATGCCTGGAACGGGGCGGATGCGCCAAGGCTCGCGGTCGAGGTCGAGAATCCCGATCGCGTGCAGAACGCGGTGATCTCCGGCAACGCGCAGCTCGGCGCCACCAGCGCGCCGCTGCTGCATCGCGACCTCTCGCTGGAATGGCTGGGCACGGCGCCTTGCGTGCTCGCCGTGCCCGAGACCGACCCGCTCGCCCAGATCGAAGGACCGATCGATCTTCATGCCCTCGCCGGGCGCGACCTCGTCGGCATGTCGCTGCGCCGCGGCTTTCCGGCGCGCATCCGCGCGGCGCTCCACGCGGCCGGCGTTGATGTCCGGGTGAGGATCCGCACGACCTCGACCATGAACGTGCTGTCCTTCATCCGGGCCGGTGCCGGCATCGCCATCGTCGAGCCGCTGACGCTGACCGGCAATCCGACGCCCGGCATCCGCGTCCTGCCGCTGGCGACTTCGATCCCCTATTGCTTCGGCGTCGTCACCGCGCGCGGCGTCACCCTCTCCGACAAGGCCCGCGACCTGATCGCCGCGCTCAAGACGAGCGCGCAGAAGCGGATTGCCGATTTCGCCCTGATCCCCCCCGAAGAGCATCAGGCGCTGCTCGCCTCGCTGACCAAACAGGAGACGCGGCTGTGACGACAAACCAGGCCGCTGCACCTGAAGGGCTGGAAGCGCTGAACCGCCGCGTCGCCCGCGAGCTCGAACTGCTGACCCTGCCGGCCGCCCCTTGGGTGCCGGAACGCAGCGTCGATGGCGAGCCTGTGCTCGATGTCGCGATCATCGGCGCCGGCATGGCCGGGCTCGCCGCGGCCGCGGCGTTCCGGAATATCGGCCTGCGTGCCGTCAATTTCGACCGCCGGCCGCAGGGTTTTGAAGGCCCTTGGGCGACGACGGCGCGGATGGAGACGCTGCGCTCGCCGAAAACCCTGACGGGGCCGGCGCTGGGCATCCCCTCGCTGACCTTCCGCGCCTGGTTCGAGGCGCAGTTCGGTGCCGCTGACTGGGAGGCGCTCGACAAGATCCCGCGGCTGATGTGGATGGACTATCTGCGCTGGTTCCGCGAGGTTCTCGCTCTCGATGTCTGCAACGGCCATGAGATCGCGATGATCCATCCCGGCCCCGAGCATGCGACGCTGGAGATCGACGCCGCTGGCACCCGCCGGCGCGTGCTCGCCCGCCATGTCGTGCTCGCGACCGGCCGCGACGGGCTCGGCGGCCCGGCCGTGCCGGAGATCGCCGAGAGCCTGCCGCGCGCACGCTGGGCGCATTCCTCGGATGAGAACGACTATGCGCAGCTCCGCGGCAAGCGCGTTGCGGTGATCGGGGCCGGCGCGTCGGCGATGGACAGCGCCGGCACGGCGCTCGAAGCCGGCGCGGCCAGCGTCGACCTGCTGATCCGCCGCCGCGACATCCCGCGCATCAACCGCGGCAAGGGCATGGGCCATCCGGGTTCCATCGCCGGCTATCGCCATCTGCCCGATGCCTGGAAATGGCGGATCAACAGCTATATCGCCCGCGAGCAGGTGCCGCCGCCGCGCGCCAGCGTGCTGCGCGTCTCGCGCCATCCCAACGCGTTCTTCCGGCAGGGCACGGCATTGATCTCCGCCCGGATGGACGGCGACGAGATCGTCGTCGAGACCAGCGCCGGCACGATGCGCTTCGACTTCATGATCTTCTCGACAGGCTTCAAGGTCGACTGGGGCAGCCGGCCCTTCCTCAGGGAGATCGCGGCCAACGCCCGCAACTGGGTCGACCGCGGCATGCCGGATGATGCCGAGCCAAGCCTCGGCGCCATGCCCGACCTCGGCCCTGCCTTCGAGTTCCAGCCGAAAGTACCCGGCACCTGCCCCGGACTCGAGCGCATCCACTGCTTCTGCTACCCGGCGATGATGTCTCACGGCACGGTCTCCGGCGACATCCCGGCGATCAGCGACGGTGCCGAGCGATTGTCGCAGGCGATCGCGTCGAGCCTGTTCCGCGAGGATATCGAGGTGCATTTCCAGCGCGGCCAGGCGTATTCTGAGCCGGAGATCTTCGGCGACGAATGGGTACCGATCCTGCCCGAACCGGCGAAGGTATCGGCCTGATGCTCGGGTGGCTGCTCCAGCGCGTCGCGCAGGCGCTTCTCGTGATCTTCGCGATGTCGCTCGTGGTCTTCCTCGGGCTGCACGCCGTCGGCAACCCCGCCGACCTCCTGCTGGCGCCGGACGCCACGCAGATCGACCGGGCGGAACTCGTGGCGCGGCTCGGCCTCGACCGGCCGCTCTGGCAGCAGTACCTCAACTTTGCCAGCAGCGCCCTGCAGGGCGATCTCGGCCGCAGCTTCGTCTACAATGTCCCGGCCGTGACGCTGATCCTGCAGCGCCTGCCCGCGACGCTGGAGCTCGCCTTCGCCGCGATGGTCTTCGCGGTCATCATCGGCGTGCCGCTCGGGCTCTATGCCGGGCTCTATCCCGAGCGCCTGCTGTCGAAGCTGATCCAGACCGGCAGCATCCTCGGCTTCTCATTGCCGACCTTCTGGGTCGGGCTCCTCTTGATCATGACCTTCAGCGTCTCGCTGGGCTGGCTGCCGGCGAGCGGGCGCGGCGAGACGGTGCGCGTCTTCGGCGTCGAATGGTCGTTCCTGACGCTCAACGGCTGGCGCCACCTGTTGCTGCCGGCAATCAACCTGTCGCTGTTCAAGGTCTCGCTGGTGATCCGCCTGACGCGGGCCGGCGTGCGCGAGGTCCTGCCGCTCGACTATGTCCGCTTCGCGCGAGCCAAGGGCCTGCGCCGCGGCCGGATCGTGATGATGCATATCCTGCGCAACATCATGATCCCGCTGGTGACGGTGCTCGGGCTGGAGCTCGGCTCGACCATCGCCTTCGCGGTGGTGACCGAGAGCATCTTCGCCTGGCCGGGCTCGGGCAAGCTCATCCTCGACAGCATCAACGCGCTCGATCGGCCGGTGGTGATGGCCTATCTGCTGGTCGTGGTGACGCTCTTCGTCATCATCAACCTCGTCGTCGACATCCTCTATCGCTTCCTCGATCCGCGCGTCCGCGAGGAGGCCTCGGCATGACCACGGTTCCAGCCGCCGCTTCCGCCCGTCGCCCGTCGAGCAGCGCGCTCCGCCGCTTCCTGCGCGCGCCCTCGGCCTGGATCGGGCTCGGCCTGATGACGCTGCTCGTCATCGGTGCGGTGTTCGCGCCGCAGATCGCGCCGCAAAACCCGTTCGACCTCGCGGCCATCGACGTGCTCGACGCGCGGATGACGCCGGGCTCCGTGTCGTCGGGCGGCGACATCACCTATCTGCTCGGCACCGACGGCCAGGGGCGCGACCTGTTCTCGGCGATCCTCTACGGGCTCCGGACGAGCCTGACCGTCGGCGTCGGCTCGGCCGTGCTCGCCGGCATCATCGGCATCCTGCTCGGATTGATCGCGGCCTGGAGCGGCGGCTTCATCGATGCGCTGATCATGCGGCTCGTCGACCTCCTGATGTCGCTGCCCTCGATCCTGATCGCGCTCCTGATGCTGGCGCTGCTCGGCAAGGGCATCGGCAATGTCGTGCTGACCTTGGTGCTGCTGGAATGGGCCTATTATGCCCGCACCGCCCGCGCCCAGGCGCTGGTCGAGCGCAAGCGCGATTATTTCGAGGCCGCCCGCGGCCTCGGCCTGCCGACCTCGCGCATCCTCTTGCGCCATGTCCTGCCGAATTGTCTGCCGCCACTGCTCGTCATCGGAGCGCTTCAGGTCGCGCGCGCCATCACGCTGGAGGCGACGCTGTCCTTCCTCGGGCTCGGCGCGCCGGTGACGCAGCCCTCGCTCGGCCTGCTGATCGCCAACGGTTTCCAGTTCATGCTGTCGGGCGAATACTGGATCAGCTTCTTCCCCGGCCTGACGCTGCTGACGGCCATCGTCGCGATCAACCTCGTCGGCGACCGCCTGCGCGAAGTGCTCGACCCGAGGGCGCTGAAATGACCGCGCCGCTGCTCGAACTCCGCAACCTGCGCACCCGCTTCCGCACCGATCGCGGCGATCTCGACGCCGTGCGCGACGTCTCCTTCACCCTACGGGCCGGCGAGACGCTCGGTCTCGTCGGCGAGAGCGGCTCGGGCAAGTCGGTCACCGGCTTCTCGATCATGGGGCTGATCGACCCGCCCGGCCAGGTCGTCGGCGGCGAGATCCTGTTCCGCGGCCAGGACCTGACCAGGCTCGACGAGGAGGCTATGCGTTGCCTGCGCGGCAACCGCATCGCCATGGTCTTCCAGGACCCGATGATGACGCTGAACCCGGTGCTCCGGATCAGCACGCAGATGATCGAGACGATCCGGGCGCATGAGACGATCAACGACGCTTCGGCGCGCATCCGTGCCCGCGACCTGCTCGGCACCATGGGCATCCCGAGCCCGGAGGCACGGCTCGACGCCTATCCGCACCAGCTCTCCGGCGGCATGCGGCAGCGCGTCGCCATCGCCATCGCGCTGATCAACAAGCCCGACCTGATCATCGCGGACGAACCGACCACCGCGCTCGACGTCTCCATCCAGGCGCAGATCCTGGCCGAGGTGCAGCAGCTCACCCGCGAAAGCGGCACCGCCCTGCTCTGGATCACCCATGACCTCTCGGTGATCGCCGGCATCGCCGACGAGATCGCGGTGATGTATGCCGGGCGCATCGTCGAGCATGGCGGAATCGATGCCGTGCTAGACCGGCCGAGCCATCCCTATACGGCCGGGCTGATCGGCAGCCTGCCGGGGGCAAGCGCGCCGGGCTCGATGCTGGTGCAGATTCCCGGCACGACGCCCGACATGGTCGACCCGCCCCAGGGCTGCGCCTTCGGTCCGCGCTGCTCGCGCCGCGACGACGCCTGCGAGCGTCAGCCAGCCTTCACCGAAGGCGCGCATCGCCTGCGCTGCTTCCATCCCCTGTCCGGCCCCGCTTCATCGGCCGAGGTGGCGGCATGACGACGAAACCCGCCTCCGTTCCGGCGTTGCAGACGCACGATCTGAGCCGCCGCTTCGGCCGTGCGGACGGGCTCGCGGTCAAGCTGCATCTCGCCAGGCGGCAGCCCGTTATCCACGCGCTCGACGGCATCGACCTGACAATTCCGACCGGCGAATTCGTCGGGCTCGTCGGCGAATCCGGCTCCGGCAAGTCGACACTCGGGCGCATTGCCGCAGGCCTGCTGCCGCCGAGCAGCGGCACGGTCGAGGTCTTCGGGCGCGACCCGCAGGGCGACCGTTCGGTCCATCGCGACGTGCAGCTGATCTTCCAGGACCCGCAAGCGAGCCTCAACCCGCGCATGCGCGTCGCGGAAGCGATCGGCGAGGCGCCGCTGGTCCATGGCATCGCCTCGCGGTCCGAGATCGACGAGTATGTCTGCGCGCAGATGCGCCGGGCCGGGCTCGACCCGGCCTATCGCCAACGCTTCCCGCACCAGTTCTCCGGTGGCCAGCGCCAGCGCATCTCGATTGCGCGGGCTCTCGCCCTGCAACCGCGTTTCCTGGTCTGCGACGAATCCGTCGCCTCGCTCGACGTCTCGATCCAGGCGCAGATTCTCAACCTGTTCATGGAGCTGCGCCGCGATCTCGACCTGACCTATCTGTTCATCAGCCACGACCTGCGCGTCGTGCAGCACATCGCCGACCGCGTCGTGATCATGTATCTCGGCCGCATCGTCGAGGACGCGCCGGCGGCCCGGTTCTTCGCCCATCCCAACCACCCCTATACGCAGGGCCTGCTGGCGGAGATTCCCGACCTGAAGCAGCGGCGGCGCGTCTATGCGCCGGTGAAGGGCGAGATTCCGAGCCCGGCCGCACCGCCGCCCGGCTGCCATTTCCACCCGCGCTGCCCGGCCGCCTTCGACCGCTGCCGCGTCGAAAGACCCGCCCTGCGCGAGATCGTGCCGGGCCACCGTTCTGCCTGCCACCTCAACGACGTCGCAGCGGCTCCGGCCCGCGCGCAAACAGGAGAGATCGCATGACGACCAGACTGAGCACCTTTGCGCTTTCGGCGGCACTGATCGCCGCCGCGGGCGCTGCCAACGCGGAAGACCTGCGCATCGCCTTCGGCGACCCGGTCTCGGCGATCGACCCGCAGCTCAACAACCATGCCGGCGACCATTCGGTCTCGCAGCATTTCTGGTCGCGCCTCGTCGCGCAGAAGACCGAGGGCGGCGTGGTCCCCGACCTCGCGGCCTCCTGGAAGAACCTCGCGCCCAATACCTGGGAGTTCAAGCTGCGCGAGAACGCGGTCTGGACCGACGGCAAGCCGGTCACGGCCGAGGACGTCGCCTTCTCCTATGAGCGCGCCCAGAACGTGCCGGGCAGCGTGGCGAGCTACAAAGGCTTCCTGCGCAATGTCGCCAAGGTCGAGATCAAGGACCCGCACACGCTGGTGATCACCAGCCGCGCGCCCGATCCGCTGCTGCCGATCAACATCTCCAGCATCTATGTCGTCAGCAAGCATGTCGGCCAGACCGCGACGACGGACGACTACAACAGCGGCAAGGCGATGGTGACCGACGGCCCCTATGCCTTCGTCAGCTACACGCCGGGCGACCGCATTGAGATGAAGCGCAATGACAGCTTCTGGGGGCCTAAGCCCGAGTGGGAGAAGGTCAACTACCGCTATATCGCCAACCCGGCGGCGCGCACGGCCGCCCTGCTCTCGGGCGATGTCGATGTCATCGACAAGGTCTCGTTCTCCGACATCGAGAAGCTCGAGAAGAACCCCAAGGTCAAGGTCTGGTCCTATCCGGGCCTGCGCGCCCTGATCATGCAGCCGAGCTTCAACCCGAACCCGTCGAAATTCATCACCGACAAGGCCGGCAAGCCGCTCGACAAGAACCCGCTGCTCGATGTCCGTGTCCGCAAGGCGCTCACCATCGCGATCAACCGCGAGGCGATCGCGGATCGCGTCGCCCGCGGTGGCGTGACCGTGGCATCGCAGTGGATGCCGGCCGGGAGCTTCGGCTACGATCCGGACCGCGCCAAGATCGATCTCGACCCCAACAAGGCCAAGGCCCTGCTCACCGAGGCCGGCTATCCCGATGGCTTCAAGCTGACCATGCATGTGCCGGGCGAGCGCTATCCGTTGGCGCCCGAGACCGCGCAGGCGATCGCGCAGTTCTGGACCCGCATCGGCGTCGAGACGCAGGTCGAGGTCGTGCCCTTCTCGGTCTATTCCGGCGCAGCCAACAAGAACGAGTATGCGATGAGCATGATCGGCTGGGGCAACGGCACCGGCGAAGGCACCTATGCGATGACCGCGATCCTCGCGACCGCCAACGCCTCGAAGGGCCTCGGCGCCTCGAACTGGGGTCGTTACAGCAATCCGAAGCTGGACGAGGCCCTCGCCAAGGCCAGCGCGGAGTTCGACGACGCCAAGCGCGAGGCGATCATCAAGGACGCGGTCAAGGTCGTGATGGACGATGTCGGGATCATGCCGCTCTACCATTACAAGAACATCTGGGCGAGCCGGCCGGACCTGAAGGTCGTGCCCTGGCACAGCGACCGCACCGTCGCGATGCAGGTCAGCAAGGCCAAGTAGGGCCAGATTTAAGGACGCCGCCATGGCTGCCGCCTTCTCGATCAGCCCGACCGTCGACCTGATCGATGTACCCCGCCGGATTGCCCTGACAGGGCTGCCGGCGGGCGCAGAGGTGACCATTGCCGCGGAAACCCCGCGCGACGGTCATCTCTGGCAGGCTCAGGCGGTGCTCAAGGTCGGGGCCGACGGCAGCATCGACCTCGAACGCGATGCGCCCCTGCGCGGCGACTACGCGGGCATCGCGGGCATGGGGCTGGTCTGGGCGCAGACCGGCCAAGGCGAGCTGTTCCCGGCCGACCTGTCCCGCCCGCTCGAAACCACGATCACCGCCCATGTCGGCGGTGAGCCCATCGCTTCCGGAGGCTTCAGCCAGATCCTGATGGCAGAGGGTGTGACGCGGCATCCCCTCGCCGGGGATGGGCTCGTCGGAACGCTGTTCCTGCCGGCCGGCGAAGGCCCGTACCCGGCGATCATGATTCTGAACGGCTCGGGCGGCGGTATCAACGAGCCGCGTGCAGCGCTCTGGGCCTCGCGCGGCGTGGCTGCGCTGGCGCTCGGCTATTTCGGCGCGCCCGGCCTGCCGAAATACATCTCGAACACGCCGCTTGAATATTTCGCCCGTGGCCTCGACTGGCTGCGTGCCCGCGTTCGCCCGAAGAACGATTTCGTCGCCGTCGCCGGGCAATCGCGCGGCGGCGAACTGGCGCTCCTGCTCGGCGCAACCTTCCCCGACAAGGTCTCGGCCGTGCTGGGCTATGTGCCGAGCGCCTTCTTGCATGGCGGACAGGCCGCCGCCGACCCGGCTCCGGGCCTCGGCCGTGATGGCCCCTGCTGGACGCTCGACGGCAAGCCGCTCGTCCATCAATGGCAGGACAACGCCAGCGCGAGCTGGAAGCCCTATGACGAGGCGACCGAAATGCGTCGCAATGCCGATGCGATGCGGACCGCGCTCAGTGATCCCGCCGCAATGGCCCGCGCCCGCATCCCGGTGGAACGGATCGCCGGGCCGGTGCTGCTCATCTCTGGCGGCGATGACGGGGCGTGGCCTTCCGATCTCTATTCGCTGATCGTGCAGTCGAGCCTGCTCGCGGCGGGGCATCCGCATGAGGTTCTCTGGAAGAACTGGCCGGCGGCCGGCCATTCCATCCTGTTTCCCCATGTGCCCGCGACGCGCATCGCCCATCGCCACCCGGTCAGCGGCATCGCGACCACGATGGGCGGCACGCCGGCGGCGAATGCCGCGGCTAATGCCGCGGCTAATGCCGGTGCCTGGGAGGCAGCGCTTGCCTTCCTCAGGCGCCATGGCGGGCAAGCCGGCTGACAGTCCCCGCACAGCGCGAGCGAACCTGTGCACCACCCCATCGGCGGGCCACGACCTCTTGTGCGGGGAAGCATTTTCACGTCATCTCCGCTGACGCCATGCCGGCGCAGCGCTGCTGTGCCGGCTCAACATGACCTCGGCTCACCGGATCACGAATGGTTTCTGTAGCGCTGAAGACGGTTTCGAAGAGCTGGGGTGGTGCTGCCGCCGTCGATGCCATCAGCTTCACCGTTGAAGGCGGCAATCTCGTCGCATTGCTCGGCCCGTCTGGCTGCGGAAAGTCGACCACGCTCAGGCTGATCGCGGGGCTCGAGGAAACCAGCAGCGGCGCGATCGCGATCGGCGGGCGCGACGTCACCCATGCCTCGCCCTCGCAGCGCGGCATCGCCATGGTCTTCCAGAATTACGCGCTGTTCCCGCATCTGAGCGTGGCAGAGAACATCATGTTCGGCCTCAAGGTCCGCAAGGTCGGGCGTGCCGAGCGCGATGAACGCCTCGCCCGCGCCGCCTCGATTCTGGGGCTCTCCGCCCTGCTCGAACGCAAGCCCTCGCAGCTCTCCGGCGGCCAGCAGCAGCGCGTCGCGCTCGGCCGCGCCATCGTCGCCGAGGCGCCGGTCTGCCTGATGGACGAGCCGCTCTCCAATCTCGACGCCCAGTTGCGCGTCGAGATGCGCCGCGAGATCCGCGAATTGCAGCAGCGGCTCGGCATGACCATGGTCTATGTCACCCACGATCAGGTCGAGGCGATGACCATGGCCGACCAGGTCGTGCTGATGCGCAACGGCCGAATCGAGCAGGATGCTCCGCCGGACGTGCTTTACGAGAACCCGGCGACGATCTTCGCGGCCCGCTTCGTCGGCACGCCGCCGATGAACGTGCTGCCGCTCGCGACCGTGCAGGCGAAGGGCGGCGCGATCACGGCTCCCGACGGCCTCGATCCCGAGAGCCTCGCGGTCGGCATCCGCCCCGAGATGGTCGAGATCACCGAGCGTGGCATTGCCGCCGATGTCGTCGCGGTCGAATATCTCGGCTCCGATACGCTGCTCGAAACCCGCATCGACGGGCATTCCTTCATCGTCAAACGGCCCGGCAAAGTGCGGGCCACAGCCGGCCAAGCGGTCTACATCACGTTGTCACAATCGGCGCTGCACTGGTTCGACCTGGCGTCGGAACGAAAGGTGGTTCGCAACTGAACCGGCCGGAGCGTCGGGCGTGCGGACCATCCCAACAAGGGAGAGAGGACATCATGGACAGGCGTGAATTTCTTGGCGGCACCGCTGCCCTTGCGGGCGCGACCGCTCTTCCCGGCATCGCCCGGGCGCAGAGCACTACCGAACTCTCGTTCTTCTATCCGGTCGCCGTCGGCGGGCCGATCACCAAGCTGATCGATGCCTATGCCGCCGGCTTCGAGAAGGACAACCCCACGGTCAAGCTGAAGCCGATCTATGCCGGCACCTATCAGGAGACGATCGTCAAGGCGCTGACCGCGCATAAGAGCGGCACGCCGCCGGTGCTCTCGGTGCTGCTCTCGACCGACATGTTCACGCTGATCGACGAAGAGGCGATCGTGCCCTTCGACGACTTCATCAAGACCGACGAGGACAAGAAGTGGCTCGCCGGCTTCTATCCCGGCTTCATGGAAAACAGCCAGACCGGCGGCAAGACCTGGGGCATCCCGTTCCAGCGCTCGACCGTGGTACTCTACTGGAACAAGGAGCTGTTCAAGG
This sequence comes from Allobosea sp. GW822-FHT05A11, assembly GCF_058800455.1. NCBI lineage: Bacteria > Pseudomonadati > Pseudomonadota > Alphaproteobacteria > Hyphomicrobiales > Alloboseaceae > Allobosea > Allobosea sp. GW822-FHT05A11. The sequence goes on from NZ_JBXAMI010000007.1 coordinate 339,026, forward strand.
AAGCCGGGCTCGACCCCGAGAAGCCGCCGAAGACCTGGGCCGAGCAGATCGAGTTCGCGCAGAAGCTGACCAAGCGCGACGCTTCCGGCAACACCACGCAATGGGGCATCCAGATCCCCTCCTCCGGCTTCCCCTACTGGCTGTTCCAGGGCCTGACCACGCAGGCCGGCGCGATCCTCGCCAACAGCGCGGGCGACAAGACCGATTATGCCAATCCCGGCGTGGTCGAGGCGCTGCAATACTGGGTCGACCTCGCGCAGAAGCACAAGGTTCACCCGCCCGGCATCGTCGAATGGGGCACCACGCCGCGCGACTTCTTCGAGAAGAAGGTCGCGATGATGTGGACCACCACCGGCAACCTCACCAATGTCCGCGCCAACGCCAAGTTCCCCTTCGGCGTTGGGGTGCTGCCGGCCGGAAAGAAGCCGGGTAGCCCGACCGGCGGCGGCAATTTCTACCTCTCCAAGAAGGCGACGAAGGCTGAACAGGAAGCCGCCTTCAAGTTCGTGCGCTGGATCACCACGCCCGAGCGCGCCGCGCAGTGGAGCATCGATACCGGCTATGTCGGCGTGACGCCGGCCGCTTACGAGACCGAGGCGATGAAGAAATACGTCGCCGACTTCCCGCCTGCTCTCGTCGCGCGCGACCAGCTGTCAAGCGCGGTGGCCGAACTCTCGACCCATGAGAACCAGCGCGTCACCAAGGCGCTGAACGACGGGTTGCAGGCGGCTCTGACCGGCACCAAGGCGCCACAGAAGGCAATGGAGGAGGCGCAGGCCGAGGCCGAGCGCATCCTCAAGGCCTATCGTTGATCTGCGACTGATGACGAACCGCGCGACCGCGACGATCCATGGCTGGCTGCTCCTGCTGCCGGCTATGGCTTGCCTGGCCTTGTTCACGCATTGGCCCGCGGTCGCGAGCTTCATCGAGAGCTTCCATTCGACACCGAAGGCGCGCCGCCCAGCGCGTTTCATCGGGCTCGAGAACTACCAGCAGATGCTCGCCGACCCGATCTTCTGGAAGGCGATGAGCAACAATCTCTGGTTCGCGCTCGGCACGATCCCGACATCGATCGCGCTGGCGCTCTTGATGGCGGTCTGGGTCAACGACAGGATCGCGGGGCGCACGCTCGTCCGCATGGCCTTCTTCACACCGACGATCCTGCCGATGATCGCGGTCGCCAATATCTGGCTGTTCTTCTACACACCGCAATACGGCTTGCTGGAACAGATCACCGGCCTGTTCGGCGCGCGCTCGACCAACTGGCTGGGCTCGCAGGACACCGCGCTCTACGCCATCACCATCGTCGCGATCTGGAAGGAAGCCGGCTTCTTCATGATCTTCTACCTCGCGGCGCTGCAGGCTATCCCGCCCAGCCTCGGCGAGGCGGCGGCGATCGAGGGCGCCTCGCGCTGGACCTTCTTCCGGCGCATCCAGTTCCCGCTCTTGATGCCGACGACGCTGTTCGTGCTGATCAATGCCGTGATCAACGCCTTCCGCATGGTCGACCATGTCTTCGTGATGACGCGCGGCGGCCCGGACAACGCGACGACGCTGCTGCTGTTCTACATCTACCAGGTCGGCTTCGGCTTCTGGGACACGGCCTATGCGGCGACGCTGACCTGCGTGCTGCTGGCGCTGCTCGCGCTCGTCGCCTTCGTCCAGTACGGCTGGCTCGAACGCAGGACGCATTACCAATGAGCGCCGCGCCCCACCCCGCTCCGACGGCTGCGCGCGCTGACCCTTACGCGCCCAAGGGCCTTGCGCTCACGCTGGAATCGACCGGCGCGATCCTGCTCGCTTTGCTCTGGGTGCTGCCGCTCGCCTATGCCGTCTGGGCGGCGTTCCACCCGGCCGAATACACCACGCGCTTCGTGCTGACCGCGCCGCTGACGCTCGACAATTTCACCCGCGCCTGGGCGGCCGCCCCCTTCGCCCGCTATTTCCTCAACACCTTCATCCTGGTCACCCTGATCCTGGTCTTCCAGATCGTGCTGGGGACGCTCGCAGCCTATGCCTTGGCACGGCAGGATTTCTGGGGCCGCGACATCGCCTTCGTGCTGATCCTGGCGCAGCTGATGATCATGCCGGACGCGCTGATCGTCGAGAACTACCGCACGCTCGCCAAACTCAACCTGATCGACACGATTCCGGCGATCGCCCTGCCCTATATCGCCTCGGCCTTCGGCATCTTCCTGCTGCGCCAGACCTTCAAGACCGTGCCGAAGGAACTCGACGATGCCGCCCGCGTCGAGGGCGCGAGCCCGCTGCAGGTGCTGATGCGGGTCTATGTCCCGCTGGCGAAGCCGACCTACATCGCCTACGGCCTCGTTTCGGTCAGCTATCACTGGAACAACTTCCTCTGGCCGCTGCTCGTCACGAACTCGGTCGAGTCGCGCCCGCTGACCGTCGGCCTCCAGGTGTTCTCCTCGGCTGACCAGGGCATCGATTGGGCTGTGATCTGCGCGGCGACATTGATGACCTCGGCGCCGCTGCTCGTCGGCTTCCTGCTGTTCCAGCGCCAGTTCGTGCAGAGCTTCATGCGCGCGGGTATCAAGTAACGACCGATACGCCGATGAAACTGATCACCTGGAACATCCAATGGGCCCGCGGCGTCGACGACAAGGTCGATCCGCATCGCATCATCGACCACGCCAAGCAGATGGCGGATTTCGACGTGCTCTGCCTGCAGGAGGTCGCGGCGAACTTCCCCGATCTCGACGGCAACGACCGCACCGACCAGTTCGCCCTGTTCAGCGAGTTGCTGCCGGGCTTCACCGCGATCGAGGCGATCGGCGTCGATATTCCGGATGGCGCCGGCGGCCGCAAGCGCTTCGGCAACCTCGTCCTGTCGCGATTGCCGGTGGCGCAGGCGCTGCGCCATGTCTTGCCCTGGGAAGCGGCAGCGACGCGCAACATGCCGCGCGTGCTGGTCGAGGCGATGGTCGAGACACCCTTCGGCCCGATCCGGGTGATGACGACGCATCTGGAGTACTCTTCGCCCATATTGCGGGCCGCCCAGGTCGAAGGCATCCGGCAGATCCACCGCATGGCCGCCGCGCGGCAGGCAACGCCGCGTGCAGCCGGCCCGCATACCTATGCGCCGACGCCGAACGCGGCGAGCGCGATCCTGACCGGCGATTTCAACATGCGCCCGGACGATGCCGGATTGGCGCAGTTGCTCGCGCCCTTCGACGGTGACGTGCCGCCGCTGATCGATCTCTGGCCGGTGCTGAAGGGCTCGGAACCGCATCCGCCCTCCGCCTTCATCTGCGACCAGACCTACGGCCCGCCGGGCTGTCTCGACTTCGTGCTGGCGACGCCGGACCTCGCCCAGCGGGCGCGTTCGATCACCTACGACATCGAGACGCGAGCCTCGGATCACCAGCCGATCCTGGTCGAGTTCGACCTCGGATGATCTTCACCCGGCAGGATCACGAGCGGCTCGACGCGATCCTGCGCGAGGCGGCGCGGCGCGAGGTGATGCCGCGTTTCCGCCGGTTGGCGGATGACGATATCCGCGCCAAGCAGAACCCGGTCGACCTCGTCACGGAAGCCGACGAAGCGGCCGAGCGCTTCATCTGCGCTGAACTGGCCAAGGCCTTTCCCGGCGCCGCGCTGATCGGCGAGGAAGGGGTCACGAAAGATCCCTCGCTGCTCGAAAAGCTGGCGCAAGCCGATCTCGCCTTCGTCATCGACCCGATCGACGGCACGCTGAACTATGCCAGCGACCTCTCGCTCTTCGCGGTGATGGCAGCCGTCATCATCAAGGGCGAGATCGCCGCCGCCGTGATCCATGACCCTGCCGCCGAGGACAGCGCCATGGCACTGCGCGGCGGCGGCGCATGGCTCAGCCGCGCGGATGGCGCGAGCTGCGACCTGCGTGTCGCAGCGCCCGTCGCGATACGGCATATGAACGGGATGGCGAGCTGGCAATATTTCCCCGAGCCGCTGCGCAGCACGCTTCCCAGCCGCTTCCCCGCCTTCCTCGAAGTCGGCTCGCTGCGCTGCTGCGGGCAGGAATATCGTTTGGCTGCAGCGGGGCGCCTGCAATTCCTGCTCTATGGCGTCCTCAACCCTTGGGACCATGCGCCGGGCGTGCTGCTCTACAGCGAGGCAGGCGGCCATGCGCGCCTGCTCGACGGCCAGCTCTATACACCGACCGAGCGCCCGGCCGGGCTGCTCTGCGCGCCTGATGAGGCGAGCTGGCAGGAAATTCGATCGACCCTATTGGACTGAGCGGCAGCCGCCGCCGCTCAGTCGTCGTCTTCGTCGCGCGGGCGAGCGCTTTCCCCAAGAATTTCGCGTTTCCCAGCGTGGTTGGCGGGTCCGACGATGCCCTCGTTCTCCATGCGCTCCATGATGGAGGCGGCGCGGTTGTAGCCGATCTGGAGGCGGCGCTGGATGTAGGAGGTCGAGGCCTTCTTGTCGCGCAGCACGACCGCCACAGCCTGCTCGTAGGGGTCGTCGCTCTCGACCGAGCCCATGCCGGTCTTGTCGAAGACGGCACCATCCTCGTCCTCGGCGCCCTCGTCCTCCTCGGAGGTGACGGCATCGAGATATTGCGGCCGGCCTTGGGTCTTGAGATGGGCCACGACCTTCTCGACCTCGCTGTCCGAGACGAAGGGGCCGTGGACACGGGTGATGCGCCCGCCGCCGGCCATGTAGAGCATGTCGCCCTGGCCGAGCAGCTGCTCGGCGCCCATCTCGCCGAGGATCGTGCGCGAGTCGATCTTGCTCGTGACCTGGAAGGAGATGCGGGTCGGGAAGTTCGCCTTGATCGTGCCGGTGATGACGTCGACCGAGGGGCGCTGGGTCGCGAGCACGACATGGATGCCGGCGGCACGCGCCATCTGGGCCAGGCGCTGGATCGTGCCCTCGATCTCCTTGCCGGCGACCATCATCAGGTCGGCCATCTCGTCGACGATGACGACGATATAGGGCAGAGGCTCGAGGTCCATGACCTCCTCCTCGTAGATCGCCTCGCCGGAATGCTTGTCGAAGCCGGTCTGGACGGTGCGGGTGATCACCTCGCCGGCCGCCTTGGCCTCTCCGACCCGGGCATTGAAGCCGTCGATGTTGCGCACCGAGAGCTTCGACATCTTCTTGTAGCGCTCCTCCATCTCGCGCACCGCCCATTTGAGGGCGACGACCGCCTTCTTGGGATCGGTGACGACCGGGGTGAGCAGATGCGGGATGCCGTCATAGACGGAGAGTTCGAGCATCTTGGGATCGACCATGATCAGGCGGCACTCCTCCGGCTTGAGCCGGTAGAGGATCGACAGGATCATGGTGTTGATGGCGACGGACTTGCCCGAGCCGGTGGTGCCGGCGACGAGCAGATGCGGCATGCGGGCGAGATCGGCGATCACCGGTTCGCCGCCGATGGTCTTGCCGAGGCAGAGCGCGAGCTTGTGCTTGGTCGCCTCGAAATCCTGGCTGGCGAGGAGCTCGCGCAGGAAGACGGTCTCGCGGCGGGTGTTGGGCAGTTCGATGCCGATCGCGTTCTTGCCCTGAACCACCGCCACACGCGCCGATACCGCGCTCATCGAACGCGCGATGTCGTCGGCCAAAGAGATCACCCGGGAGCTCTTGATGCCGGGGGCCGGCTCCAGTTCATAGAGAGTCACGACCGGGCCGGGACAGGCCTGGACGATCTCGCCTCGGATATTGAAGTCCTCCAGCACGCCTTCGAGCAGGCCGGCATTCTGCTGGAGCGTCTCGACCGGCAGTCTCTCATCCTGCGTCGGCGGCGGCTCGGCGAGGAACTCGATCGGCGGCAACTGGAAGCCGGCATCCTGCACCACCGGCAACTCGACAAGGCGGAGCTTGGCCCTGAAGGGCGTGACCTTAGCGGGCTGGGCCACAGATTCAGGTTCAGAGCGCGCAGGTTCCAGTTGGGCGGGCTGGGGCTGAACCGGTTTGGATGGAACAGGCTTGGGCTCGACCGCAGGCCGCGTGCTGCGCGCCAGCGGCACGCCGGGCTTCGCTACAAGCACAGTTTCTTCCGGGGCCGGAGCCTCGTCCTCGGCCGCAACCGTTTCCACGGCCGGGGCCTGCCAGGAGGGCGTCGCGATCTGGAAGCTCACCTGATAGCTCTGCCCCCAGCCGAAGCCGGACCAGGCGGGCGCGACCACCGGAGCAGTCACCGCGATCGGCGTCGCTTCGCGCTTCGCGACCCGCGGCTCTTCGTCGAAGGCGATAACCGGGGCATGGGCCAGCGCTTCCGCCGCCATCGGCAGAGAGACGGGCTCGAAGGAGAACTCGGCGTCGTCGCGCTCGGCCTCGGGCACGCATTCCCAGAAGGCATGATCCGAGATGAAATCGAGCGGCGTCGCGACGTCCTGCTCCGGGACGACAACTATCTCCGCAGGAGCCTCGAACGCCATCTCGTCGGTGAAGGCGTTCTCGCCCTCGTTGAACGTCAGCTCGACGGAGACCGCTTCATCCGTTGCCGGCTCGGGCGCCGTCTCGGTGCCGGGCGCTCCCCAGACCTGCCGGATCAGATGATCCGGCGTGCGCCAGAAGCGGACACGGCTCTCGCCCGGAGCGGGAGCGTTCGGGGACATGGCGATGTCGAGGGACTGGCCCAGAACCGGGGAAGCGGCCAGCTCCTGCTCGGCCTGCGCAAGCTTGCGCTGGGCGTCCGTGGAGCGCGAGGGCCTGACATAGGTCGGCCAGAGGCTGGAGGATGATCCCCCCTGCCGAATCGACTCGGCCGCAGGGGCTTCCGGCGTCGCGGACGACGCGCCCTCCTGTGGCTGAACGAAGCGATTATCCTCGGGAACGACGGCGTTCGCGCGGCGGTGACGGTCCAGTTTATGCATGGGCTTAGGCGAACACTACGCTTCGTTAACCTGAGCCCCAGTGCTAGCCCGGCAGGGTTAAGAGACCGTTCAGATCGAGCGCGCAGGGGCAGGCAGGATCAGCACGGCGACGGCGATCATCAGCGCCCTGGCCCTGAGAACCGCGCCATCTCGTACCGCGCCCGGCAGCCCTCAGGCCGCGACGGCGCTCATCCGCGCAGCGTTCATCACGCGCACGCCGCCAGGGACGATCAGGATGGTCTTTTCGCGGGCGAGGCGGGTGAAGGTGCGGCTCACCGTTTCGATGGTCAGGCCGAGGAAATCGGCGATGTCCTGCCGCGTCATCGGCAGCGGCACCGTGACCGACGGCTTGCCGAGGCGCGCCCAGCGCTGCTGCATGCCGAGCAGGAAGCAGATCAGCTTCTCCTCAGCCGTGCGCCGGCCGAGCAGCATCATCTGCTCATGGGCAAGCGTCAGCTCATGCGTCGCGAATTCGTGCAGGCGCTTCAGCAGATGCGGCTTGGCATCGACCAGCGCGGTATAGGCGCCGCGCGCGAAGGCGCAGACCGCGACATCGCCGATGGCATCGGCCGAGAAGCCGTAGGCATCGCGCATCGCAAGGCCGAGAAAATCGCCCGGCAGCGCGAAACCGACCACCTGCCGGCGACCGTCGGAGAGCAGCTTGTAGAGGCGCACGACGCCGGCCGTGACGTTGTAGACGGAATGCGCCTCGCGGCCCTGCGTGAACAGCGTCGCGCCGGAGGCGAAATGCGTGGGATGCGCCAGGGATTCGAGCAGCGCCAGCTCGTCATCCGTCAGGGACGCACAGACGCTGACCAGCCGCACCATGCAACTGCGGCAGCCGCCATCGCCGCAGGCCGTGGGGTGACAGTTCACGATCGCACCTTCCTGATCATCGGCAGACCATACCGCATGGGTTCGAGCCCACAAAGCGCGCTTCTGGTCGCAAGCCGCCGATTTGATCCAGATCAATGCGCCCTTGCCGGCCCGGCAATCACGGTACGCCCTCGAAACCCCGGAGAGCGTTCGTGACTGGCGATGATATCTTCGAGGTCGCGCGCATCGCGCCTGCGGGCGCCGACACGGTCTTCAGCCTCGTCGCCATGCTGCATCCGGAGGTGACCCCGGAGGGCTGGGCCGCCTTCGTGCGCGACAATTCGCAGGATGGCGCGCGGCCGCGCGGCGTCTTCGCGCTGCGCGACGCGCGCGCCATGCCGCATGCCGTCTTCACCTTCCGCGTCGCGCAGACGATCGCGGGTGGCACGGCGCTGGAGATCTCGGAACTGGCAATGATGAGGCTGCCGGGCACCTGTCTGGTCGATGCCTTGCTGCGCTTCGCCAACCAGCTCGCGATCGAGCTCGACCTGCCGCGGATCGCGATCTCGCTGGAGCGCTCGGCCGCCTGGGCGCAGGACCATGACGCTTTCCAGCGCTCGGGCTTCCAGGTCGACCGGATGATGGTGCTCGGCCGGGCGCGACTAGCGCCGACGGCCTGCAATTGACCTGCCTCAAGTTGGGCAGTCGCCGGGATCAGCGGCCGTTGACCTTCCGCCACGCCGCGAAATCGGTCTTGGTCTGCTCCTCAGTCGCCGGGTAGAGGCCGAGGATCGAGCGGCCCTTCAGCACCTCCTCGGTGACGAAATCCTCGAAGGCGGTCATCTCGACCGCCTCCGCCGCGACCTCGTCGGCGAGATGGGCGGGGATGATGATGACGCCCTCGGCGTCGCCGACCACGACATCGCCCGGGAAGACCGCGACGTCGCCGCAGCCGATCGGCACGTTGATATCGATCGCCTGATGCAGGGTCAGGTTGGTCGGGGAGGACGGGCGGTTGTGATAGCTCGGGAACGGCAATCCCGCGATCTCGTAGGAATCGCGGAAGCCGCCATCTGTGACGACGCCGGCAACGCCTCGCTTCATCAGGCGCGAGACAAGGATACCCCCGGCGGAAGCCGCGCGCGGGTCCTTGCGGCTGTCGATCACCATCACGGCGCCGGGCGGGCAATCCTCGACCGCCTTGCGCTGCGGATGGGCCCGATCCTGGAAGACCGAGAGCGGGTTCAGGTCCTCGCGCGCCGGGATGTAGCGGAGCGTGAAGGCCTCACCGACCATGGTGCCGGCGCCGGGATTGAGCGGGCGGACATCCTGGATGAACTGGTTGCGCAGGCCGCGCTTGAACAGCGCCGTGCAGAGCGTGGCGACGGAGACCGTGCGCAGCTTCTCGCGGGTTTCCGGCTTGAGACTGGGCATGCGTTCACCTTCCGACGTCCGTGGCTCCCCGCCGGGCGGCAGGTGGCAGGGAGGTTCCCGCGATCCGCCCCGCTTTGTAAAGGCGAAGCGATCAGCGAAAAACGCAACCCCGCCCTTGCCTGCCGGGATACGGACTACTTGCCCCAGCGCAGCGCCAGCGGATCGAGCTCGCGGGCGAGTTCGATCAGGCCCTCGCGGGTCTTCGGATGCAGCGGCGTCAGGGGATGGCGCACGGCCTCCGATTTGATGACGCCACCTTCCTTCATCACCGCCTTGGCCGAGCGCAGGCCGCACTGCCGGTTCTCGTAATTGATGATCGGCAGGACGCGGGCATAGAGCGCCGCCGCCTGCTTGCGATCGCCGGCGGCGTGTGCCGCGAGGATCGGCTTGATCAGGTCGGGGATCATCGCCGAAGTCATCGTGCCGGTAGCGCCGGCATCGAGATCGGCCATCAGGGTGATCGCCTCCTCGCCGTCGAAGGGGCCGACCACGGCGTCGCCGCCGGCCTCGATCAGCGCGCGCAGCTTACCCGCCGTGCCGGGCACCTCGATCTTGAAATAGCGGACAAGCGGGACCTCCTTCGCCAGCCGGATCATGAAGGGCACGGTCATGGTCACGCCGGAAAGCGGCGCGTCCTGGAGGATGATCGGGATACCGCAGGCATCCGCCACCGCCTTGAAGTGCTCGATCATGCCCTGCTCGTCAGCCTTGAGCAGCGCGCCGTGATAGGGCGGCATCATCATCAGCATCTTGGCGCCGGCGTCCGCTGCGGCGCTGGCGCGCTGGGCGGCGATGCGGGTCGCGAAATGCGAGGTGGTGACGATGACCGGCACGCGGCCGGCGACCTGCTCCAGCGAGAGCCGCATGACCTGATCGCGCTCCTCGTCGGTGAGCAGGAACTGCTCCGAGAAATTGGCGAGGATGCAGATGCCGTCGACGCCCTGGTCGACCATCAGGTCCATGACGCGCCTGTTGCCCTCGATATCGAGGTCGCCGTTGTCGTGGAAGATGGTCGGCGCGATCGGCAGGATGCCCTTGTAGGGTTCGGTCATGGCGTCATCTCGTCGGTGGCGAACGGGGCGGGTTCAGACAGTGCTGGCGGCCTTGGTGCCGCGCAAACGGCGGGCGATCGAGCCGAGGACCGGCATGACCAGAAGCGCCAGGCCGATCGTCATCAGCGTCGAGACCAGCGGGTTCGACCAGAAGATCGAAAGGGAGCCCTGGCTGAAGATCATCGACTGGCGGAAGGCGTCCTCGGCCTTGTCGCCGATGACCATGGCCAGCACCAGCGGCGCGATCGGATAGTCGAGCTTCTTGAAGAGATAGCCGACGAGGCCGAAGACCAGCGCGAGCCAGATGTCGAATTCCTTGCTCGCGGCGGTGAAGGCGCCGATGAAGCAGATCACCACGATGACCGGCCCGATGATCGAGAAGGGGATGCGCAGGATCGAGGCGAAGAGCGGCACCGTCGCCAGCACCACGACAACCGCGACGACATTGCCGAGATACATCGAGGCGATCAGCCCCCAGACGAAATCCGGCCGGTCGGTGAAGAGCGTCGGGCCGGGATTGAGGCCCCAGATCATCAGGCCGCCCATCATCACCGCAGCCGTCGCGGAACCGGGAATGCCGAGCGCCAGCATCGGCAGCATGGCGGCGGATCCGGCGGCATGGTCGGCCGTCTCGGGCGCGATCACGCCCTCGGGCTCGCCCTTGCCGAATTTGGCGGGGTTGCGCGAGGAGCGCTTGGCCATGGCGTAGCTCATGAAGGAGGCCGCGGTCGGCCCGCCCGGCGTGATGCCCATCCAGATGCCGATCAGCGAGGAGCGCAGCAGGGCGAGCCAGTAGCGCGGCAGCTTGGCGGCCGTCCGCAGCACGTCGCCGATGCGGACCTTGGCGGCGACGCCCTCGAATTTCAGCCCCTCCTCCATCGTCAGCAGCAATTCGCCGATGCCGAACAGGCCGATGACCGCGATCAGGAAGCTGACGCCGGCGAGCAGCACGTCGAACTCGAAGGTGAGGCGGACATTGCCGGAAACCGAGTCCATGCCGATGGTCGCCAGTGCGAAGCCCATCGCCATCGAGACGACCGTCTTGAAGGGCGAGGCGCCGCCGAGCCCGATGAAGCTGGCGAAGGTCATGAAATAGACGGCGAAATATTCTGGCGAGGAGAAGCGCAGCGCAAAATTCGCGACCCATCCGGAGAGCAGCGTGATCAGGATGACGCCGGCCATGGCGCCGAAGCCGGCCGAAAGGAAGGCGAAGGAGAGCGCCTCCGTCGCCTTGCCCTGCTTGGCCATCGGGTGGCCGTCGAAGGTCGTCGCGACCGATGAGGGTTCGCCGGGGATGTTGAACAGGATCGAGGTGGTCGAGCCGCCGAAGAGCGCACCCCAGTAGAGCGAGGTCAAAAGGATGATCGCCGAGACCGGATCCATCGAAAAAGTCAGCGGCAGCAGGAGCGAGACGCCGTTTGGGGCGCCCAGACCCGGCAGCACGCCGACGAGCACGCCGAGCAGGACCCCCGCCATCATCAGCAGGACATGGTGCGTGGTGAGCGCGACCGAGAAGCCGTGCATCAGGTTGGCGACATTATCCATGCTGATATCCCCGCCGTCTCAGAGGCCGATGAGCGGCTCGATCGGGCCCTTCAGCAGGCCGATCTGGAAGAATTTCTCAAGGGCGAAATAGAAGAAGGCCGCCGTCACGAAAGCGGTCGCGAGACTCTGGAACCAGCCGTAGCCGCCCTGGAAGCGCATCGCGAAGACGAGATAGAGGATCGTCGCGACATACATGCCGAGCGTTACGCTCAGCACGACGAAGGCGACGAGCGGCAGCAGGAAGGACAGCACCCGCTTGCCGCGCTCAGCATCGAGGAAGGCCTCGGCGAGCACGGCCCTGCCAACGACGCGCTGGCTGAGCGTGACCGCGATCGTGCCGAGGCTCGCCAGTGCGATCAGCGCCCCCGCATAGAAGGGAAAGGCGCCGGGCTGCGGGCCGGAGCTGTCCCAGCCGATGCCGAATTCGAGCGAGCCCTTCACGATGACGAGCCCGAAGACGAGCGTCAGGATCGCGGTCCCGATCTCGGCCCAGAAGCGGGTGATCATGCGGTGGGTTCTCCCTTTCAGGGCTTGCACGTCATGGCCGGGCTTGACCCGGCCATCTCGGAAACCAGCCATCTCGTCATGAGATTCCCGGGACGGCGCGCCGCGCCGCCCGGGAATGACGATCCCACCTTACTTCGCGACCCAGCCTTCGTTCTCGAAGACCTTCTTGTTGGCCGCCTCGTCCTTGGCGACGAAATCGGCGAGCTCCTTGCCCTTCATGAACTTGCCGGTCTGGGCGGTGCGCGTCACGAATTCCTGCCATTCGGGGGTCTTGGAGACCTTCTCCAGCAGGCCGGCATAATAGGTCACGGCATCGGCCGGGACGTCGGCCGGCAGCCAGACGGTGCGCGGCATCTGGAAGGTCTCCAGCGGCAGGCCCGCCTCCTTGCAGGTCGGGATATCGCCCCAGCCCTTGCCGTCATGGACGGGTTCGCCCTTGGCGAGGCGCACCGGCGAGAAGACGCAGAGCGGCTTGACCTGCCCGGCCTTCCACTGGCCGATATTCTCGTTGGGGTTGTTGGTGTTGGAATCGATATGGCCGCCGGCGAGCTGCACGGCCGCGGCGCTGCCACCCTGGAACGGGATATAGATCCACTTCACGCCGGTGGCGTCCTGGATCATCGAGGTCAGGGTCTGGTCGGTGTCCTTCGACTGGCTGCCGCCCATCTTGAAGCCCATCGGCTTGGCCTTGACCGCCTCGATATAGGCCTTGGCGTCGGCATAGGGGGCATCGCCCTTGACCCAGAGCAGGAACTCGTCGAGCGCCAGCGCCGCGACAGGGGTCAGGTCCGTGAACTTGTAGCCGAGCTTGGCGACATAGGGCAGCAGATAGGCATTGTTGGTGCCGAAGATGACGCGGTTCGGATCGCCCTTGGCGCTCTTGCCGTAGACATAGCCTTCGGCGCCGGAGCCGCCGCCCTTGTTCACCACCACGATGGGCTGCTCGGTGAACTTGTGCTTGGTGATGATCGACTGGATGATCCGGGCGAAATTGTCGGTGCCGCCGCCGGCGCCCGAGGTCACGACGAACTCGATCGGCTTGGTCGGCTCCCAGGCCTGGGCGGCACCGATGCCGCCGAAGGCAACCGCGCCGGCAAGCGCAGCCGAAATAGCAATGGTCTTCATGGTTTCTCTCCCTGTGAGCTGGAATTGACGGGCCGCTCTTGGCGGCGGCCTTGACGTGGACAGGCGGGATCAGGCAGCCGCGCGGGTCTTTTCCTTGCCATCCTGGGCCATCTTGATGGCGAGCGAGAGCGCGGCGCGCGTCGCGCCGAGATTGGCGACGCCCTTGCCGGCGATCTCATAGGCCGTGCCATGGGCCGGCGTGCAGATCGGGAAGGGGAAGCCGCCGATCAGGGTGACGCCGCGGTCGAAGCCGATCAGCTTCATCGCGATCTGGCCCTGGTCGTGGTACATCGTCAGAACGGCGTCGAAATCGCCGTTCTTCGCACGCAGGAACACCGTATCCGACGGGAACGGCCCCTCGACGGTGAAGCCCTTGGCCTTGGCCGCCTTCACCGCCGGCTCGATCGTCTCGATCTCGTCGCGGCCGAAATTGCCACCGTCACCGGCATGAGGATTGATACCGGCCACCGCGATACGCGGTGGGTTGAAGCCGGCCGCGCGCAGATTGGCATCGGCCAGCGTCAGGGCGCGCAGGATGCGCTCCTGCGTGATGTTCTGAGCCACTTCCGAGAGCGGGATATGCGAGGTGACGCGGGCGTTCCAGAGCTTGTCGAGGATATTGAACTCGCTCGCGGCGCCCTCGAAGCCGATCGCGTCGCGCACGAAGCGGATTTCGTCGTCATAGCCGGGATAGGCGAAGCGCATCGCGGCCTTGTTGAAGGGCGTGAAGAACACCGCATCGGCCTGGCCGGAGGCGGCGAATTGCAGCGCGCGGCGGAAATTCTCGGTCGCAGCCTTGCCGCCGGCGAGCGTCGCGGTGCCGCGCTTGAGATCGGCGGGGTCGTGATTGCCGAGATCGATAAAGGCGGGCTTGTCGCCAAGCGGCACGGCGTCACCGTCCTTGACGACCTGGACCTGCGGATCGACGCCGCCGTCCTTGATGCCGAGATCGAGCAGCCGCTTGTCGCCGAAGACCACATAGCGCGCGGCAGCACGCAGATCGGCCTCCGACAGGATGCGAGCCGTCAGTTCGGGGCTGATGCCGGAAGGGTCGCCCATCGCAACGGCGATCACCGGCAAGGCGTCATTCGTCCGCTCACTCATGGCCGCCACTCCGCTGCCTGTCCGTTCGTCTGGCCCGTTGGCTAACACAGGCAGCCCTGCCACTCAAGTATGCTGTATGCAGCATATCCAGATTGCTGTACCAAGCGGGAAGACACAGGTGCGGATTGCGGCCGCGCCGAAGGAGGGCCGATGAATTTTCATGCGCACTACGCCGGGATCGCGGAGCCGGTCGAAACCTGCCTGGTCGGTAGCGGCAGCTTCGGGCGCAGCTATCTCGCGCAGTCGCGCCGGACGCGGCTGGTCAATGCGCGCATCGCGGTCGACGTCACCGCCGAAGCGGCCGCGCGCGCCTTCGCCGCGGCCGGTTTCGAGCCGGACGAGATCGCGCTGTGCGCAACCGGCGCCGAGGCCAGGACCGCATGGAACGCCGGCAAGTGCATCGCCGCGGCGAGCCTCGACGTCGTCATGGAATTGCCCTTCTCGCTTCTCGTCGAAGCCACTGGAAGCCCCGAGGCAGCCACACGGCACAGCCTCACCGCGATCGATGCCGGCCGCCATGTCGCGCTGGTCTCGAAGGAGGCCGACAGCGTCGTGGGTCCCGGGCTGGCACGGCTCGCCCGCGACAAGGGCGTCGTGGTGACGCCGGTCGATGGCGACCAGCCGAGCCTGCTGATCGCGCTGGCGAGCTGGGCCGAGGTCATCGGCCTCGAGATCATCGCAGGCGGCAAGTCGAGCGAATACGATTTCGTGCTCGATGCCGCGACCGGCGACGTCACCTGCAATGGCGTGACACGTTCGCTGCCGGCGCTGCGCGAGCACTGGCTGCCGGGCTCGCGGTCGATCGTGACCAATGCAGCCGAGCGCGCGCGCATCCTCGGCGAGGCTTTCCCGCTGCGGGCCGTGCCCGATCTCTGTGAGATGACGTTGGTCGCCAATGCGCTGGATTTCTCGGCCGATGCCGCCGGCTTCCACGCGCCGCCGGCCCGCGTCCCCGAGCTCGCCGATCTCTTCGCGGAGCGCAGCGAAGGCGGCCTGATGGGCGGCACGCGCCGGATCGACGTGTTCCATCATCTGCGGCTCAAGGAAGAAGCGAGCTTTGCCGGCGGCGTCTTCATCGTCGTGCGCTGCGACAATGACGAGACCTGGGAAATGCTGGCCGGCAAGGGCCATGTCGTCAGCCGCAGCGGCAGGACGGCCGCGCTCTACCTGCCGCGCCACCTGCTCGGCGTCGAGGTCGCCACCTCCATTCTCGACGCCGCCGGCCTCGGCCGCTCGGGCTATGGCGACGATTACCGCCCGCGGCAGGATCTCGTCGCCGTGGCGCAGCGCGATCTCGCGGCCGGGACGGTGCTCGCGATGGGCGGGCATCATCACAGCATCGACAATGTCGGCGCCGAAGTGAGGCCCGCGATGGCGCTGGCAGCCGAGCGCGCCGCCCCGTTCTACCTGGTCGCCGACCGGACGCTCGTTCGCCCGGTCAAGGCCGGCGCGGCAATCCGCCTCGGCGATGTCGCGATCCCCGAGGATTCCGGGTTGCTGGCGATGCGCCGGCGGCAGGACGCGCTGTTTGCCGCCGGGAACGACGTGCCGGTTTGACAGCGCGGAAGCCGCATGCCGTAACGGAGAGGCCGGAAACACGGGAGCAACGATGAGCGAGACGGCGGCCGACTATATCCCGATCACGCGGCGGACCCTCCATGACGAGGTGCTGGAGCGCGTGCGCGACATGATCATCGAAGGGCGCCTCGCCCCCGGCCAGCGCATCAACGAAGGCCAGGTCGGCGCCCAGCTCGGGGTCTCGCGGACGCCATTGCGCGAGGCGATCAAGACTCTCGCCAGCGAGGGGCTCGTCGAGATCCTGCCGGCCAAGGGCGCGATCGTCCGGAAATTCTCGGCACGGGACCTCGCCGACATCCTCGAAGTCATCAAGAGCCTGGAGCAGCTCGGCGGTCGGATCGCCTGTGCGCAGGCCAGCGACGCCACCGTCGAAGCGATCCACACGCTGCACCGGGACATGCTGGCACTCTACGCGACGCGCGACCGGCTGGACTATTTCAAGCTCAATCAGGCGATCCACAGCGCTATCGTCGCGGCCTCCGGCAATGCCGTGCTGGCCGAGATGCACACCACGCTGCAATCGCGGATCAAGCGGCTGCGCTTCGTCGGCAACGAAGGCCCCGAAAAATGGGCCGGAGCGGTCGCCGAGCATGAGGACATGATGGCGGCGCTGCTCAGGCGCGACGGCGACGCCCTGGCCGAGGCGATCGGCCGCCATATGGACACGACGCTGGTGCGGGTGCGCGAAGTCCTCTGAGGGCCTGCCCGAACATCGGGCCTGTCTGGAACCCATAGACTTTCGAATAAGCTTCCGACGGCAGCACAAGCTCTCTCGCGCCGGCCGGAATCCGTTCTGACACAATCGTTTACCCTCACCTTGGAGCCGGCCTTCAAGCCCTCCGAGACGGCTATCCGCGCTCTCCTTCTTTGAATAAGCTGTAGACAAGGCGGCCCGGGGACTTCCGCCCCAGGAGCTTCCGATACAACGGGGCCGTTTGCCGCCCTCGCGAGGGCGGAAAGGCGTTCAAGGAGACACCCATGAAGACGATTCTGTTGGCGACGCTGTCGGCCGCCGCGCTGATGGCCGCGCAACCGCTGATGGCCAAGACGCTGGTCTATTGCTCCGAGGGCAGTCCCGAGAATTTCGCGCCGAGCGTCAACACCACCGGCACGTCCTTCGATGCGAACACCCAGATCTACGACACGATCGTCCAGTTCGAGCGTGGCGGCACCAAGGTCCAGCCGGCCCTTGCCGAGAAATGGGATATCTCGCCGGATGGCCTGACCTACACCTTCCACCTGCGCAAGAACGTCAAGTGGCAGTCCAACAAGAGCTTCAAGCCGACGCGCGACTTCAATGCCGACGACATCATCTTCATGATCGAGCGGCAGTGGAAGGAGAACCATCCGTTCTTCAAGGTGACGAGCTCGAACCACTCCTATTTCAACGACATGGGCATGCCCAAGCTGCTGAAATCCGTCGAGAAGGTCGATGACTACACCGTCAAGTTCACGCTGAACCAGCCGGAAGCGCCGTTCCTTGCCGACCTCGCCATGCAATATGCCAGCGTGCAGTCGAAGGAATATGCCGATGCGATGCTGAAGGCGGGCACGCCCGAGAAGCTCGACCAGGACCCGATCGGCACCGGCCCGTTCTATCTCGTGCAATACCAGAAAGACGCGATCATCCGCTACAAGGCCAATCCCGACTATTGGGCCGGCAAGGCCAAGATCGACGACCTGATCTTCGCGATCACGCCGGACGCCTCGGTGCGCTGGGCCAAGCTCCAGAAGGGCGAATGCCATGTCATGCCCTATCCGAACCCGGCTGATCTCGACGCGATCAGGAAGGACGCCAATGTCGAGATTCTCGAGCAGCCCGGCCTGAACATCGGCTATCTCGCCTACAACACCACCAAGAAGCCGTTCGACGACGTCAAGGTGCGCCACGCCGTCAACAAGGCGATCAACAAGCAGGCGATCATCGACGCGGTCTATCTCTCCAGCGGCGTCGCGGCGATCAACCCGATCCCGCCGACCATGTGGTCGTATAACGAGACGATCAAGGACGACCCCTATGATCCGGAGGCGGCCAAGAAGGAGCTGGCCGAGGCCGGCTATCCGAACGGGCTGGAGATCGACCTCTGGGCCATGCCGGTGCAGCGCCCCTACAATCCCAACGCCAAGCGCATCGCCGAACTGATGCAGGCCGATCTCGCCAAGGTCGGCGTCAAGGCCGAGATCAAGAGCTTCGAATGGGGCGAGTACCGCAAGCGCCTGCAGGCGGGCGAGCACCAGACCGGCATGTTCGGCTGGACCGGCGACAACGGCGACCCGGACAACTTCCTGCATACGCTGCTGGGCTGCGACGCGGCCAAGAACAACGGCGGCAACGTCGCGAAGTTCTGCTACAAGCCCTTCGACGACCTGGTCGTGAAGGCGAAGACGGTCACCGACCAGGCCGAGCGCGAGAAGCTCTACCGGCAGGCGCAGGTGATCTTCAAGGAACAGTCGCCCTGGTTCACCATTGCCCACGCCGTGCAGTTGAAGCCCGTCCGCAAGGAAGTGAAGGACTTCAAGCTCTCGCCGTTCGGCCGCCACACCTTCTACGGCGTCGACATCGGCAAGTGACCTTCCGCATCAACCGCGCCACATCGTGGCGCGGTTGATGCTTGCCAGTTGATGCTTGCCAAGTGACGCGGCCCCGCCGGACCGCGTTCCGGGAGGTGGAGACGATGGGGCACGACGCCCCGCGCCCGATCCGCCTCTCCTGCCTGTCCCGAGAGAGATGCCCATGCCCGTTCGTGCCCGTTCTCTTGCCCTGACGCTGGGGCTGAGCGCCCTTCTGCTGCCCGCCGTCGCCAGCGCCCAGGCGCTCGTCGTCTGCTCCGAGGCCAGCCCCGATTACCTGAACCCGCAATTCAGCGGACAGAACACCGCCTATGACGTGGCGGCACAGATCTATGAGCGGCTGACCGCGACGGAGCGCGGGGGATCGCAGATCATCCCGAGCCTCGCCGAGTCCTGGACGATTTCCGATGACGGGCTGACCTACACGTTCAAGCTGCGCAAGGGCGTGAAATGGCACGCCAACAAGAGCTTCACGCCGACGCGGGACTTCAACGCCGACGACGTGATCTTCTCGTTCGGCCGCATGTTCGACGAGAAGAATCCTTTCCACAAAGTCGGCAGCGGCAATTTCGGCTTCTTCGCCGAGATCGTGAAGCCGAGCCTGAAATCGATCGAGAAGGTCGACGACTACACGGTCAAGCTGACCCTGACCAAGCCGAACTCGCCGCTGCTCTCGGCGCTCTCGGTCGAGCCGATGTCGATCCTGTCGGCCGAGTATGCGGCCGCGATGCTGAAGGCCGGCACGCCCGAGCAGATCGATTTCGTGCCGATCGGCACCGGGCCGTTCTCGCTTACCTCCTACCAGAAGGATGCCGTCATCCGCTTCAAGGCGGTGCCGGATCACTGGACCAAGGCGGTCGGCAACCGCGATCGTATGGCGCTGGTCAACGACCTGATCTTCGTGATCACGCCGGATGCCTCGGTGCGCTTCGCCAAGGTACGCTCGGGCGAGTGCCAGATCGCGCGCTATCCCAATCCAGGCGACCTGCCGGCGATGAAGGCGGAAGCCTCGATCAACCTCCTGCAGGGCAGCATCGCCGACCAGAGCTTCCTCGCCTTCAACCAGCAGAAGAAGCCCTTCGGCGACAAGCGTGTGCGCGAGGCCCTGGCCTATGCGACCAACATCCCGGCGATCATCGACGCGGTCTATCAGGGCACCGGCAAGATCGCCGCGGCGGCCGTGCCGCCCTCGCTCTGGTCGCATGATGCGGATCTGAAGCCGCGCCCCTACGATCCCGAGAAGGCCAAGGCGCTGCTGAAGGAGGCTGGTCTCGCCGACGGCTTCGAGACGACGCTCTGGGCCATTCCGGTCGTACGCGCCTATATGCCGAACGGCCGGCGTGCGGCCGAGCTGATCCAGGCCGATTGGGCCAAGATCGGCGTCAAGGCGACGATCCAGACCTACGAATGGGGCGAGTATCTCAAGCGCGGCCGCGCCGGCGACCATGAGGTCGGCATGTTCGGCTATACTTGGGACTATCCCGATCCGAGCCAGATCCTGCTTTCGGGCTGGACGTGCGAAGGCGTGAAGAGCGGCGCCAACCGCTCGCGCTGGTGCAACCAGGAGGCCTCGGACGCGCTGGCCAAGGCCAGCACCATCACCGACCAGGGCGAGCGCACAAAGCTCTACAAGCGCTTCCAGGAGCTGTTCCACGAGGATGTCGCGGGCCTGCTCTTCGCCAATGCGCAGGCGTTCACGCCGGTGCGCAAGGAAGTGAAGGACTACAAGATCCACTTCTTCGGCGGACAGCCCTTCTACGGCGTCTCCATCGCCAAGTAATCCTGCGCCCCTCTCGCCGCGGCAGCCCACGCTGCCGCGGTCGACTGCCTGCGCGCTCATGCGAGCGGCGCAGGGCCTCCCCCGGAGCTCATCGCCATGCGCATCTACATTTCCGCCGACATCGAAGGCATCGCCGGCGTCGTCACCCGCGATCAGACCCTCGTGGAGGGCTTCGAATACCAGGCCGCCCGGATCTGGATGACCGACAGCGTCACCGCCGCGGCGCGGGCCGCCTATGCCAGCGGCGCCAGCGAGGTCGTCATCGCCGACAGCCATGGCAGAGGGCAGAACCTGCTGCTCGAGCGGCTGCCGCGCGAGGTTCAGCTCGTCCGGGCCCATCCGCGGCCGCTGTCGATGATGCAGGGCATCGAGGCCGGCAGCTATGACGGCGCGCTCTTCATCGGCTACCACACGGGAGCGACCAATCCCGAGGGCGTGTTGGCCCATACCTTCCGCAGCGCCTGCCTGCGCGAGGTCAGGGTCAATGGCGTCGCCGTTCCGGAGGCCGGCATCAATGCCGCCATCGCCGGGCATTTCGACGGGCCGGTCCTGCTCGTCAGCGGCGACGACGCCACCATCGCCGAGACCAAGGGGTTCCTGCCCGATATCGAGGGCGTGACGGTGAAATGGGCGCATAGCCGCCAGTCCGCCCGCACGCTGATGCCGGAAGCCTCTTACGAGCTGATCGCGGAGGGTGTGAAGCGCGTCATCGCGCGGCGGGCCGCGATCAAGCCCTATCGCATCGCCGGGCCGGTTACGCTCGATATCAACTTCCTGTTCCGACAGCCGGTCGAGTATCTCGCCATGCTGAAGGCCGTGGAGCGACTCGACGCCTTCACGATCCGCTATGTCGCGGACGACATCCTTGATCTCCAGCGCTTTTTGGTGTTTGCGCTGGGCTACAGCTCGACATTGCAATAAATCCAAACGACCTGCCGGCGTGCGACGATCGCTTCCGCGCCGGCCAAGAACATCGGCAGAACCATGCTGCGCTTCATCTTCACCCGGCTGAGCCTGGTCATCCCGACCTTCATCGGCATCACGCTGCTGGCCTTCTTCCTCGTCCGCCTCGTCCCCGGCGACCCGATCGAGACCATGGCCGGCGAACGCGGCATCGACGCCGCCCGCCACGCCCAACTCCTGACCGAATACGGCCTCGACCGGCCGCTGCTCGTCCAGTACGGCAAATATATCGAGCGCGTCGTCCAGGGCGATCTCGGCAAGTCGATCGTCACCCGCGAGAACGTGCTGACCGAATTCGGCCAGCTCTTCCCGGCGACGATCGAGCTCGCGATCTGCGCCATCCTGATCGCGCTGATCGTCGGGCTACCGGCCGGCATCATCGCGGCGGTGAAGCGAAACTCGATCTTCGACCACGGCGTGATGGGGATATCGCTGACCGGCTATTCGATGCCGATCTTCTGGTGGGGCCTGCTGCTGATCCTGCTGTTCTCGGTGCAGCTCGGCATCACGCCGGTCTCGGGCCGCATCGCGGTGCAGTATTTCATCGAGCCGGTGACCGGCTTCCTGACCATCGACAGCCTGCTCGCCGGGGATATCGACGCCTTCTGGTCGGCCCTGTCGCATCTCGTCCTGCCGGCGATCGTGCTCGGCACCGTGCCGCTGGCCGTCATCGCGCGCATGACCCGCTCGGCGATGCTGGAGGTGCTGGGCGAGGACTATATTCGCACCGCCCGCGCCAAGGGCATGGCGCCGATCCGGGTCGTGGCCATGCACGCGCTGCGCAACGCCCTGATTCCGATCGTTACCGTCATCGGCCTGCAGGTCGGCGCGCTCTTCACCGGCGCGATCCTGACCGAGACGATCTTCTCCTGGCCCGGCGTCGGCAAATGGCTGATCGAGGCGATCAGCCGGCGCGACTACCCGGTCCTGCAGGGCGGTACGCTGATGCTCGGCGTCGTGGTGATGAGCGTCAACCTCTTCGTCGACCTGCTCTACGGCCTGATCAACCCGCGCATCAGGCACGCCCGATGAACCCTCATTTCTCCCTTCGCTCCCGTCGGAGCCTCGCCGCATGAGCACCCAAACCCTCAACGCCCCGACTGCTGCGCCCAGCGCTGCGCCGCCGCATCCCGTCCGCGAGTTCTGGACCTATTTCAGTGCCAATCGCGGCGCCGTCGCCGGCCTCGTCGTCATCGTGCTGGTGCTGCTCTGCGCGCTGTTCGCGCCCCTGATCGCGCCGCATGAGCCGAACCTGACCAACAACGCGGTCTTCCTGAAGCCGCCGTTCTGGCAGGAGGGCGGCTCGCTCTCCTATCCGCTCGGCACCGATGCGATCGGCCGCGACATCCTCTCGCGCCTGCTCTTCGGCGCGCGGCTTTCGCTGGTGATCGGCATCGCGGTCGTGGCGCTCGCCATCGTCGTCGGCATCGTGCTCGGGCTGATCGCCGGCTATTTCAAGGGCATCGCCGATATCGCGATCATGCGGCTGATGGATATCCTGATGACGATGCCGAGCCTGCTGCTCGCCATCGTCATCGTCGCGATTCTCGGCCCCGGCCTGATGAACGCGATGCTGGCCGTCGCCATCGTCGTGCTGCCGCATTATGTCCGCATCACCCGTGCCGCCGTCATCGCCGAGGCGAGCAAGGACTATGTCGTCGCGGCCCAGGTCTCGGGCGCGCAGACGGTCCGCCTGATGTTCTCCGAGATCCTGCCGAACTGCGCCGCGCCGCTGATCGTGCAAGCGACGCTCGGCGTCTCCACCGCGATCCTCGATGCCGCGGCGCTCGGCTTCCTCGGGTTGGGCGCCCAGCCGCCGACACCGGAATGGGGCACGATGCTCGCGGATGCGCGCGAATTCGTGCTGCGCGCCTGGTGGGTCGTCACCTTCCCGGGCCTCGCCATCCTCATCACCGTGCTCGCCTTCAACCTGCTCGGTGACGGCCTGCGCGATGCGCTCGACCCCAAGCTAAAGCGCTGATCCCATGCCCCTGCTCGAAATCGAAAACCTCAGCGTCGAATTCCCGACCTCCCAGGGAACGCTGCGCGCCGTCGACCGCATCGACCTCACCCTCGAAGAGGGCGAGGTGCTCGGCGTCGTCGGCGAATCCGGCTCCGGCAAGAGCGTGACCATGCTCGCGCTGATGGGCCTGGTCGGCTATCCCGGCCGCGTCCGCGCCGACAAGCTGCGCTTCGATGGCCGCGACCTCCTGACCATGTCCGCCCGCGAGCGCCGCCAGCTCACCGGCAAGGACGTGGCGATGATCTTCCAGGAGCCAAGCACCAGCCTGAACCCCTGCTTCACCATCGGCTTCCAGCTTGCCGAGACGCTCAGGAAGCACGAGGGCATGGATAACAAGGCGGCCAAGCGCCGCTCGATCGAATTGCTCGAGCAGGTCGGCATCCCCGCGCCGGAAAGCCGCCTCAAGGCCTTCCCGCACCAGATGTCCGGCGGCATGAACCAGCGCGTGATGATCGCGATGGCGATCGCCTGCAATCCGCGCCTGCTGATCGCCGACGAGCCGACGACCGCGCTCGACGTCACCATCCAGGCGCAGATCCTCGACCTGCTGATGTCGCTGCAGCGCGAACGCAACATGGCGCTCGTGCTCATCACCCACAATATGGGCGTCGTCGCCGAGACGGCGCAGCGCATCATGGTGATGTATGCCGGGCAGATCATGGAGGAGCGCAAGGTCGACGCGCTCTTCGCCAACCCGCAGCATCCCTATTCCGCCGCCCTGCTCGCCGCCCTGCCGGAGCGCAGCGAGCATGCGACCCGGCTTGCCACCATCCCCGGCATGGTGCCGGGCCTGAACGACCGGCCGAAGGGCTGCCTGTTCTCGCCGCGCTGCGCCTACGCGACCGATCATTCGCGCAATATCCAGCCGGAGCTGCGGGATTGGGCGGACGGACGCGTGCGTTGCCACTATCCGCTCGGCGATCCCCAGCGCGACGCTGCGCGTGCCCGCGACGAAGCCGGCCAGGCGACGGAGGCCGCGCGATGACCAACCCCGTGATCGAAGCGCGCGAGCTGACGCAGATTTATCCGGTCAAGCAGGGGCTCTTCCGCGCCCCGGCACAGTTGCAGGCGGTCAACAAGGTCTCCTTCGCGGTCGAGGCCGGGCGCACGCTCGCCGTCGTCGGCGAATCCGGCTGCGGAAAGTCGACGCTGGCGCGCATGGCGACGCTGATCGAGGCACCGACCTCCGGCGCACTGACGCTGGACGGGGTCGATGCCGTCTCGCCGCCGGCCAGCGAGCGCCGGCGCCTGCGCCGCACCGTGCAGTTCGTCTTCCAGAATCCCTATGGCTCGCTCAATCCGCGCAAGAGGGTCGGGACGATCCTGGAGGAACCGCTCAAGATCAACACCGACCTCTCGCCGGCCGAGCGCACCGAAAAGGCGCGCGCGATGATGGCCAAGGTCGGCCTTCGTCCCGAGCATTATGCCCGCTATCCGCACATGTTCTCGGGCGGCCAGCGCCAGCGCATCGCGATCGCCCGCGCGCTGATCCTGTCGCCGAAAGTCGTGGTGGCGGACGAGCCGGTCTCGGCACTGGACATCTCGATCCAGGCGCAGGTGCTGAACCTGCTCGCCGATCTGCAGGACGAGCTGAAGCTCGCCTATCTCTTCATCTCGCACGATCTCAGCGTCGTCCGCCACATCGCCCATGACGTGATGGTGATGTATCTCGGCAATGCCATCGAGCACGGGCCGAAGGAGCGCATCTACGCCCGCCCCTTGCATCCCTATACGCAGGCGCTGCTCGCCTCGACGCCGCGCGTCGATGCCGGCAAGCGCGAGCGCATCATCCTGCGCGGCGAATTGCCCTCCCCGCTCAACCCGCCGAAGGGCTGCGTATTCTCGACCCGCTGCCCCCACGTCACCGAACGCTGCCGGACCGAACGGCCGGAGAAGCGCGAAGTCGATGGCCGGCAGGTCGCCTGTCACTATGCCGAGGATTTTCTCGCCAAGGCGGCGTGAACGAGGGCGGAGGTTTCGAGCGGCCCGCCCAACGTCGGATCGCTAGCCGCCGATCTCACGCCGGACGGCAATGGCGATATCCGGCCGGTCGGTCGTGAAGGCGCTCACGCCGTCCGAAAAGGCCTTGCGGATCGCCGGCTCGTCATGCGCGCCGTAATAGCCCAGCGTCACCGCCTCGCCGCGGCAGGCCTCGCCATCGCCATCCTGTGCCTGGGCGATGCGGATGGCGATCTCTCGCACACCGGCCGCGCGCGCCTCGCGGGATAGCTTGCTCAGGTCCCGCGTGGGTGGTGCCAGCAGCTTGTCGGCGACGAGCCAGATCGTCGGCGTGGCTGGCACGAGGCGCAGGAGTTCTGCAAGCGTCGGCAGATCGAAAGAGGTGAAGGTCGCCCTGTCGAGCAGGCGCCTTTCCCGCAGTCGCGCCACGACCTGCGCCTCGATCCCGGGATAGCGCTCGCCGCCCTGTCGCGTCTTCAATTCGATGCGCAGCCTGATGCCGCTCGGTTCGAGGATATCGAGGATCTCATCGAAGCTCGGGATGGTTTCGCCGCCCGCTCCGATCAGTTCCACGGCCCGAAGCGCGGCCCAGTCCATCTCGCCGACCGCCCCGGAGCCTGACGCGGTCCGGCCGAGCAGGGGATCGTGATGGACGAGCAGAACGCCATCACGGCTGCGGTGGATATCGAACTCGATGAAATCCACCGGGAGAACCGCGGAATTGCGGAAAGCGAGGCGGCTGTTCTCGGGCCAGATTTTGGCCCCGCCGCGATGTGAGGCGATGTCCGTCATATCCCTGTCACTGTCCGGAGAGATGTCTGCTTATGCAACATAAATTGCCGATGAGCGAGTCTGCAATTTAACTTGCATATCGCTGCAAGGCTCCGTTACGCTGCCTTCATGGGAGACACGATGAACCTGACGGAGATCATCGCGGCGCGCCGGGACGAGCTGACCGAGTCGGACCGGCGACTGGTCGAGGTTCTCCTGGCCAATCGCACCGCAGGCAGCTTCCTGCCGTCGCACAAGGTCGCTGAACAGGCCGGCGTGCACGCCTCGACAGCCGGCCGCCTCGCCCGCAAGCTCGGCTTCGCCTCCTATCGCGAGATGCGCGGAGCGCTGCAGGACACTGTCGTGGCCGATCTCGACGCTTCGGTACGCGTGCAGCGCCGGCTCGACCGGGTTCGCGGCGATTCCCTGCTCGGCTCGGTCGTCGAAGGCGAAATCCGGGCCCTCGGTAACCTGGTCAACCAGATCACGGACGCGGAAATCGTCGCCGCCGCCGCGATGATCCGGCAGGCCGGGCGCATCCTCGTCGTGGGCGAGGGTCATGCCAGCAGTCTCGCCGACATGTTCGTGCGGCGTCTCGTCAGGTCCGGATACCGCGCCGCGGTCGTCGCCCATGCCGACTGGCAGGCGGCCGACCAGTTGCTCGGCCTCGCCGCCGGCGACGTCGTCGTCGCCATGATCTTCCGCCACGAAAGTCCGGGGGCGGCACGATTGGTGTCCTGCGCCCGCGAGATCGGCGCCGCCACGCTGCTGATCACCGACCGGCGCACCGGCGTCCCCGTCTGCGACAGGCAACTCGTCGCCGCCCGCGGCGAACAGGGCGAGTTTCATTCGCTGACCGTGCCGATGGCGATCTGCAACACGCTGATCCTGGAATTGTCACGCACCGACCAGGGCCGCTCGCTGAAGACGCTCGCGAAGGTCGAAACGCTGCAACGCCTGTTTCGCGGCAAGCCCGGATAGGGCTGTCGCATCGACGAACGACGGAACACGCAAACGATTCCTGTCCGATGGGAGGATACAATGACCAGATCGACCACACGCAAAGCGCCGCTCGGAGTCGTGCTCGGCACCGGCCTGGCCCTTGCCGCTTGCTCCGGCGCCATCGCGCAGGAGCGACCCGCCCTGACGGTGGCGGTGAACGAGCTCGCACGCTCGCTCGACCCCGGCGAGCACACCGGCAATGTCGATATCCGGATTTACTATTCGATCTTCGACACGCTGATCCGGCGCGACTTCGCCAAGCCGAAGGCCGATGGCGGCGCCAACCTCGTGCCCGGCCTCGCCGAAAGCTGGTCCTGGACGACGCCGACCACCTTCGATCTCAAGCTGCGTCGCGGCGTCGTCTGCCACGATGGCAGCCCGTTCGACGCCAATGACGTGCTCACGACCTTCTCGCCGGATCGCCTCTGGGGGCCGAAAGCCTATTACCCGGAAGGCCGCGTCTATTTCGGCAATTTCACCCAAGTCGAGAAGCTCGACGACTTCACCGTCCGGATCACGGTGGCGCAGCACGATCCGATCATGGAGCACCGCCTGTCGAGCTACATGTCCTTCGCGATCTGCGACGAGCCCTGGAACGCCTTCCGCAAGGAGGGCGTCGACTCCAAGGTCTGGATGGACCAGGCCGCCAAGGCGCTGCGCTGGAAGCCGGTCGGCACCGGCCCCTACAGCTTCGTCGACTACCAGAAGAACGACAAGGTGACGCTCGCCGCCTTCGACCGCTATTTCGGCGGCAAGCCCGCCGCCAAGACCATCACCTTCCGCTCGGTCCCGGAAGTTGCGGCGCGCGTCGCCGGCCTCGTCGCCGGCGATTTCGACATCGCCGTCGAACTGCCGCCGGATCAGTGGGACGGACTCAAGGGCTACAAGGACGTCTCGGTGAAGACCGAGCCGCTGGAGAACAGCCACGTCCTCCAGTTCAACACCAACGACCCCGTGCTCTCCGACAAGAAGCTGCGCCATGCGATGAGCCTGTCGATCGATCGGAAGGCGCTGATCGACGCACTCTGGAAGGGCCAGACCTATACGCCGAACGGCCACCAGCTCCCGAGCTTCGGGCCGATGTATGTGAAGGAGAACAAGGGCTACGCCTATGATCCTGCGCTCGCCAAGAAGCTGCTCGCGGAAAGCTCCTACAAAGGCCAGGAGATTTCCTACCGCCTGATCCCGAACTACTACCTCTACAATGTCGAGGCGGCGCAGGTGATCCAGGAGATGTGGCGCAACGTGGGCATCAATGCCCGCATCGATTTCGTCGACAGCTTCAAGGAGGTGCGCAAGCCGGGTGCCCAGGTCTTCGCCTGGTCGAACACCTATCGCGTGCCCGACCCGTCCGGCGCGATCCTCACCCTCTGGGGCCCCGACAGCGAGAACCAGAAGACCTGGAAGCTCTACGGTGCGAGCCCGGCCTTCAATGACGCCGCCAGGGAGCTGACCGCCGAGACCGACGAGGCCAAGCGCCGGGCGACCTTCGCCAGGCTGCTCACGGCCTTCGAGGACGATATGCCGATGACGATGCTCTACAACCCCGTCACCGGCTATGGCGTGAAGAAGGGCATCAACTGGACGCCCTACAGCCAGTACTACATGGACTTCCGCCCTTCGAACTTCTCGCTGGGCGCGAAGTGACGGAGCACGACCGCAGGGCAGGAACTGACCGGGGCAGCGCTGCGCTGCTCTCCGTCGAGGGCCTGACCGTCGGCTTCCGCACCGCCGCGGGCTATGCCGACATCCTGCACGCGGTCTCCTTCGCCGTGCGGCGGGGCACGACGACCTGCGTCGTCGGCGAGAGCGGCAGCGGCAAGAGCGTCTCCTGCCAAACGGTGCTCGGCCTCCTGCCCGCGAACGGGCGCCGGACCGCGGGACGCATCCTGTTCGAAGGGCGCGACCTCGCCGCCGCCAGCGAGGCCGAGCTGGAAACCATCCGCGGCCGCGGCATCGGCATGGTGTTCCAGGACCCGCTCGGTTCGCTCAACCCGCTCCATACGGTTGGCACGCAATTGCGCGAGACCTTGCGCCTGCACACCGCGCTCTCCGAGCCGCAGCGGCAGGCGCGGGCGCTGGAATTGCTGCGTCTCGTCGGCATTCCCGAGCCGGAGCAGCGCCTCGCGTCCTATGTCCACCAGTTCTCCGGCGGCATGGCGCAGCGCGTGATGATCGCGATGGCGCTGGCCTGCGGGCCGAAGCTGCTGATCGCGGACGAGCCGACGACCGCGCTCGACGTCACCATTCAGGCGCAGATCCTCGACCTGCTCAACCGGCTCAAGGCCGAGTTCGGCATGGCGATCCTGTTCGTCACCCATGATCTCGGCGTCGTCGCCGAAATGGCCGATGATGTCGTGGTGATGCGCCATGGCCGCGTGGTCGAGGCCGGCCCGGCCGCACGCGTGCTGAACGCTCCCGAAGCGCCCTACACGCGCGAACTCCTCACCGCGATGCCGCGTCTCGATGTCGCCGCGCCGATCTATCGCGAACGGGCCGCGTCATGAGCGCCGCGACCGAGCCCCTGCTGCGCGTCTCAGGCCTGCGGCGGCATTTCGGCGGCGGGCGCTCCTTCCTGCGGACGCAGCGGACGATCCGCGCCGTCGAGGACGTGTCGCTGACCTTGCGGATCGGCGAGACGCTCGGGCTCGTCGGCGAATCCGGCTGCGGGAAATCGACGACCGGGCGGATGATCGTCGGGCTCGAACGGCCGAGCGGCGGCGAGATCCTGTTCAAGGGGCGCGACCTCAGCAGCCTGACGCCACGCGACTGGCAGTGGCAGCGCCGCGACATCCAGATGATCTTCCAGAACCCGCAATCGGCGCTCGATCCGCGGCTCAGCATCGGCCGGCAGATCCGCGAGCCGCTCGACCTGCACGAGATCGGCGAGCGCAGCGGGCGCGATGCGGAAGTGCTGCGCCTGATGCAGGCGGTGGCGCTGGCGCCGGAGATGGCCGACCGCTTCCCGCATCAGATCAGCGGCGGGCAGGCGCAGCGGGTCGTGATCGCGCGGGCGCTGGCGATGAAGCCGAGCCTGATCGTCTGCGACGAGCCGGTCTCGGCGCTCGACGTCTCCGTTCAGGCGACGGTGACCGAGCTGCTGCAGGAACTGCAGGAGCGCTTCGACATCGCCTATCTCTTCATCTCGCACGACCTGCGCGTGGTGAAGAAGCTCTCGCACCGCATCGCCGTGATGTATCTCGGCCAGATCGTCGAGGAAGGCCCGACCGACCTAGTCTACCACCGGCCGATGCACCCCTACACGATGGCGTTGCTCGCCGCGATTCCGGACCTTTCGACCGCGCACTCGGCCCGTTCGGCCCGGCTCGCGGGCGATCCGCCCTCGCCTGCCAACCCGCCCTCGGGCTGCCATTTCCACACGCGCTGTCCTCATGCCCGCCCGAGCTGCTCGGCCGAGATGCCGGCTCTGCGCCCGCTCAGCGAGGGCCGCAGCGTCCGCTGCCATTTTGCTGGTGAACTGGGAGTTGCGTCATGACCCGGCCGCTCGTCATTGCCCATCGCGGCCATTCCGCCCGCTATCCCGAGAACACGCTGGAGGCCTATCGTGCAGCGATCGCTGCGGGCGCCGATCTCGTCGAGACCGATGCGCGGCTCAGCGCCGACGGCGTCGTCATCGCCTCGCATGATCCCGATCTCGCCCGCATCGCCGGCAGCGATGCTGCGATCGCGGAAACTTCGCATGAAAACCTCAAGGCGATCGCCCGCTCCGGCGGCGTCCAGCTCGCGACGCTCGCCGAGGCGCTCGCCGCGATCTGCCCGCATCGCCAGGCGCTGATCGACATCAAGACGAAAGACCTCGCGATCATCGATGCGGTGCTCGCGGTGATCCGGGAACTTGGCGTGCTCGATCGGGTCTGGGTCGGCGCGCGCGAGGTGCTTCAGGTCGCGCATGCCACCCTCAAAGTGCCGGGCATCCGGGTGCTCGCCTTCCTGCCCGACAAGTCCAATCCGGATCACTACGCCGCTGCAGGCGCGAGCGCTTTCCGCATCTGGGAAGGCTCTCTCGGCGGCCCGGTCGCGGCGCGATTGCTGGGACACCAGCCGGTCTGGGTCACCGCCGGCGGCAACGGCACCGGCCGCATCGTCGGCGATGTCGACCGCGACGGCCTCTTGCGCATCCTCGCGCACGCGCCGCAGGCCGTGCTGCTCAACGATCCCGACCTGCTGATCGGCCTGCAAAGCCGCAAGGCCTCGTGATGTCGAGCCGAATCTTGCTGACCAAGCTCGCGCGCGGCCTCCTGACCGTCTGGCTGATCGTGACGCTGACCTTCGTCGCGCTCAATCTCTCGGGCGATCCGATCGAGGCGCTGGTCGGCGATCAGGCCCCCGCCGAAGTGATCGCGCATTACCGCGAGAAATTCGGCCTCGACCGGCCGCTCTGGCAGCAATACGTTTCCTATGTCGCAGGGATCGCGCAGGGCGATTTCGGGCTCTCGCTCTCGGACCAGCAGCCTGCCATCGAGCTCATTGCCGCGGCGCTGCCGCGCACGCTCCGGCTCGGGCTCACAGCTTTTGTGCTCGGCCTCCTGCTCGGCGTCGGGCTCGGCATCGTCGCGGCGCTCAACCGCAACCGGCCGATCGACCGCTTCGTCATGAGCTTCGCCGTGCTCGGCTTCAGCCTGCCCAACTTCTTCTTGGGCATCCTGCTGATCCTGCTGTTCTCGCTGCACTGGCGCCTGCTGCCGAGTTCGGGCGACCAGACGATCTGGCACCTGATCCTGCCGGCCGTGACGCTAGGCACGCATTTCGCCGGCACCTTCGCCCGTTTCACGCGCTCGGCGATGCTCGAGGTTCTCAGCAAGCAATATGTCGTCGCCGCCCGGGCCAAGGGCGTGCCGCGGCCGCGCCGGGTGCTCTGGCACGCCCTGCCCAACGCCGCGATCCCGATCATCACGATCATCGGCCTCAAGCTCGGCGATCTCGTCGCCGGCTCGATCATCGTCGAGACGGTGTTCGCGGTGCCCGGCGTCGGCCGGCTGCTGGTCAATGCCGTGACCTCGCGCGATTTCGCGCTGGTGCAGGCGATCCTGATCATGACCTCGATCACGATGGTGCTCGCCAATCTCGCCGTCGACGCGATCTATGCGCTGATCGATCCGCGCATGCGCGCCGCCCGGTCGGAGAGCTGAGATGGCGCTGACGACCCTGTTCCGCCGGAAGGACGATGCGCCGGTCCGTGCCGAGGCACGCTATCCGACACTCGTCATCATCGCGCTTGCCCTGCTCGGGCTGATCCTCGTGATCTTCCTCTTCGCCGACTGGTTGGCGCCTTACGATTACCGCACCCAATCGCTGCTGAAGCGCCTGAAGCCGCCGAGCTTCCTCGGCGGGCTGCCCGAACACCTGCTTGGTACCGACGAACTCGGGCGCGACGTCCTGAGCCGCCTGATCTACGCGATCCGCTTCAGCGTGCTCGTCGCGCTCGGCGGCACGCTGATCGGCGCCTTCATCGGCACCACGCTCGGCTTCATCGCCGCCCATTTCCGCGGGCTGGTCGAGGAAGCGATCATGATGCTGGCGGACGTGCAGGCATCGCTGCCCTTCATGATGATCGCGCTGGCGCTGATCGCGCTGTTCGGCGGCGGCTTCTTCCTGTTCGTCGCGATCATGGGCTTCTATGGTTGGGAGGTGTTCGCGCGCCTGACGCGCGGCGTCGTCATCGCCGCCAATACGCAGGGCTATGCGACGGCCGTGACCGCGCTCGGCGCACCGGCCCGCCATGTCTATCTCCGGCATGTCCTGCCGAATATCCTGAGCGTACTGATCGTCCAGTTCACGCTGAACTTCCCGCAGGTGATCCTGCTGGAGACCTCGCTCTCCTTCCTCGGCCTCGGCATCCGCCCGCCTCTGACCAGCCTCGGCCAGATGCTCGGCGCCGGACGCGCCTATCTCACCAGCGCGTGGTGGATCGCGGTGCTGCCCGGCATGGCGATCTTCCTGACGACGATGTCGATCTCGATCGTCGGCGACTGGATCCGGGACCGGCTCGACCCGACCTTGCAATCGCGCTGACCGGTCTTCATCAGGACAGATCGGCCCGGCCGAGGACACGCCTGGCCGCTGTCCGCAGCGCACGCTGGTCGGCATAGCCGACCGCCCTGGCAATCTGGTGGGGCGGCGCGCCATCGCTCGCCATCGTCATGGCCCGGAGCACGCGCAGGCGCGAGCGCCAGACGCCGAAGCTCAGGCCGGTCTCCGCCCGGAAGCCGCGCGTCAATGTCCGCCGGCTCGCTCCCGCGCGCTGCGCCCAGCCATCGATGTCGAGGCCAGAACCGGGGTCCTTCAGCAAGGCATCGCAGATGCGCCGCAGACGCACATCCCGCGGCAAGGGCAGCGTCAGCGCCGTCTCTGGCGCCCGCGCGATCTCGTCGAGAATCAGCGCGGCGAGATGCCCGCCGCGCCCGGCCTCGTCATAGAGCAGCGGCTCGACCGCAAGCGCCTCCAGCGCCGAAGCGAGCAGGCTGGAGACCTCCAGCACGCGGCATCCCGTCGGCAGGACACCGACCGCGTCTGGCGCGATATAGGCCGAGCACATCGAGACCGCGCCATGCATCCTGACCTCATGCGAGAGACCAGGCGGAATCCAGAGCGCATGCCGGGCCGGCAGAACCCAGGTGCCGTCCTCGGCCCGGACCAGCGTCAGGCCAGCGGTGGCATAGAGCAGTTGCGCGCGCGGATGGCTGTGCCAGCCCGTGCTGGCGCCGGCTGAATAGCTCTTCGGCATGACGGCAACGGCGCGCGGCACCGTCTGATAGGCCTCGCTCTCATTGCGCATCACATCTCCTGTTTGGCCCGATCCTGCCGAATAACGGCCCGACAGGCTTAACGGGTCAAGCTAAATTGACGCGTTATTATCGAGAGACCGCCATGCCCCCCGAAACGCTGTCGAAGCGCACCCTTCTCTTCGTCAACGCGGCCCACGCGCTCGATCATTTCGTGCTGCTGATCTACCCGACGGCGGTGATCGCCATCGCGGCGCAGACCAATCTCAGCTATGCCGAGCTGATCGGCCTCGCCACCGGCGCCTTCGTCGCCTTCGGCCTGTGCTCGCTGCCGATGGGCTGGCTCTCGGATCGGTTCGGCCGGCGCAACATGCTCGCCGTGTTCTTCATCGGCTACGGCTTGTCCTGCCTCGGCGTCGCGAGTGCCGACCGCCCCGCCGCCTTCGCCGGCTGGCTGCTCGTGCTGGGCGTGGCCTCGGCGATCTATCACCCGGTCGGTTCGACGATGCTGGTCAGCCATGCCCGCCAGCTCGGCCGGGATCTCGGCGTCAACGCCGTCTGGGGCAATCTCGGCGCGGCTTCGGCCGCCGGCGTCACCGCGCTCATCGCCGCGAATTTCGGCTGGCGCTTCGCCTTCGTCCTGCCGGGGCTGGTCTGCCTCGTCCTCGGCGCGGCGTTCATCGCGCTCGTGCCTGGCGACGGAAACCCATCTGCCAACCGCTCGGGCAAGGCCGAGCTGATCCCGGTCAATCGGCCGAAGGCTCTGCTCGCCATCTTCGCTGTCGCGGTCATAGCCGGCGGCATGACCTTCAACATCACCACGATCGCGCTGCCGAAGGTCATCGACGAAAGGCTCGGCCTCGACCTGCCATTGGCGCTGATCGGCTCGCTGGCGACGCTGGTCTTCGTCTTCGGCGCCGCCACGCAATGGCTGATGGGGCGGCTGGTCGACCGCTACACGCTTCCGGCCCTGTTCGTCGGGCTCGCGCTGTTCCAGCCGCTCGGCCTCGCACTCGCGGCGACGACATCCGGCGTGCCGCTGCTGATCGGCCTCGTCATGACCATGGCCGCGATCTACGGGCAGGTCGTCGTCAACGACGCGATGGTCGCCCGCTACGTGCCGGCGCAGCACCGCGCCAAGGCGTTCAGCGTGCGCTATTTCCTCGGCTTCACGGTCAGCGGCTTCGTGGTGCCGATGCTGGCCGTCCTGCACGCGCAAGGCGGGTTCGGGCTGGTGCTGGCGGGCGCGACCGTCTTCGGCCTGATCGTCTGGTGCGCCGCGCTGGCGTTCTTCTTCCTGGCGCAGGCCGCGCCGACGGCGAACACCGTCCCAGCCGAACAATAGGCTTATGGCGGCGCAAGCTGCCGGCTGCTCATTCAAATTGAGTCGAGGCCATAGCCCCGCCATGCACGGCGGGGCTCAAGCGCGCCTGATCATGCGTTTCTGACATCTCACAAAGTGATTGTCAGATCTCAGAAACTGAGCCAGCATGGCTCATGCTCGATCAATCGCCCTTCTCGCTTCCGAAGCCGCCTGCGGCGGAAAGCGACATCACCTTCGCGGGCCGGCGCCTGCGGCAGGCGCTTGTCCGCTGCGAGCTCATTCCCGGCACCTATGCCCATGAAGGCGATCTCGCGCAGCGTTTCGGCCTCGGACGCGCGGCTGTTCGCGTCGCACTGACGGAACTTGCTGGGGCCGGCTTCGTCGCCAGGCATGCGCGGCAGGGCTGGCGCGTCGCTGCGGTCGACGGGGCGCTTGCAAGCGCCATCGTCGAGGCAAGGCTGCGGATCGAGCCTGCGCTGGTCGAAAAGCCGCTCGATGAACGCAGCATTGCCCTGCTCGGCAGCCTGAGAGGCGCGATCGACGCCGTTCTCGGGCGGGACGATCCTTCAGCCCGCACCATGGCGCAGCAATTGTGCCGGCAGGCGCTCGACCTGCTCGCGCAGCGGGCCGGCGGCTTCATCGAAAGCTGGCTGCGCGATCTCTGGGATCACACCGAGCGGCTGATCCGCTCGCTCGAACTCGCCGGCGCGACACCACCCGCGGTCGACCCGCGCCCGCTGCTCGACGCGCTCCTGCGCGGCGACCGTGAGGCCGCGCTGCTCGCGCTGCAGGAAGAGCAGAAGCGCTTCACCGACGCGGTGGCGCATGGCTTCCTCGCCGCCGCTCGCCTGCTTCCGCAGAACGAACCCGTTTCCGTGCGCAGCCGCCGGCCGCGCCGGAGCACGAACGACCGCAAGCCGTCCACCACCCTGTCCGAGGAGAAATCGCGATGAGCCGTGTTTCGAAAGCCGCAGCCGCCTTCCTCATCGCCACCGCACTCGGCCTCGCGGCCGGGCCGGCTCTGGCCGCCAAGGACCGTTTCGTCGTCGACCTCGTCAACGAGCCTTCCTCGCTCGACCCGCAGGTGCAGTGGAACCCGGACAGCTACTATGTCTACCGCAACATCTTCGACAATCTCGTCACCCGCGACGACAAGGGCGAAATCATCCCGCAAGTCGCGACCGCCTGGAAGCAGCTCTCGGACACCGAGATCGAGTTCGACCTGCGTAGCGACATCGCCTTCCATGACGGCTCGAAGCTGACCGCCGACGATGTCGTCTTCAGTGTCAAGCGCATCACCGACCCGAAATTCGCCAGCCCCCAGCTCGGCCAGTTCGACAAGATCACCGATGCGGTCGCGCTCTCGCCGACCAAGGTGAAGCTCGTCACATCCGGTCCCTACCCGGCGCTGCTGGCGCAACTCGTCAAACTCTCGATCGTGCCCAAGGCCGTGGTCGAGGCCGTCGGCAAGGATGCCTTCAACCTCAAGCCCGTCGGCAGCGGCCCCTACAAGTTCGAGTCCTGGCAGCGCGGCGTGAACGTCCAGCTCACGCGCAACGACGCCTATTGGGGCACCAAGGCGCCGTTCCCAACCGTGACCTTCCGTGCGGTCCCGGATGCGGCGACCCGCCTCGCCAACCTGCAGGCCGGTGCGAGCGACCTCGTCGTCACGCTCGATGCCGACCAGGCCGCCCAACTCAAATCCTCCGCCAAGGCCCAGGCCCTGATCGGCCTGACCGAGCGCGTCGCCTATGTCCGGCTCAACACGACCAAGCCGCCCTTCGACAATCCCAAGCTCAGGCTGGCGGCAGCCTATGCGCTCGACAAGCAGGCGATGATCGACGGCCTGCTGGGCGGCCATGACAAGCCGGTGCCGGAACTGCTGACCCCGGCGATCTTCGGCTGGGTCGACGGCATCAAGGCGCCGGAGCACGACCTCGCCAAGGCCAAGGCGCTGATCGCCGAGGCAGGCCCCGCCGCGAAGGCCGAGATCGACCTCGCCACCGCGCCCGTCTTCGACCAGCGCATCGTCCAGGCAATCCAGCAGATGCTGGTCGATGCCGGCTTCAACGTGAAGATCGCGATGTCCGACATGGCGACCTATCTGAAGCGCGCCCAGGCCGGACCGGAGGCGACCTCGATGCTCAGCTTCGGCCGCTGGTCCTGCGCCTGCCAGGATGCCGATGGCGTGCTCTTCCCGCTGCTGCACAAGAGCAGCGGCTGGTCGGCCTACCGCAACCCGAAGATGGACGCGCTGCTGGAAGAGGCCCGCGCGACGCTCGACACCAGCAAGCGGCTCGCCGCCTACAAGCAGGTCCACGAGATCGTCGCTACCGATGTACCGGTCGTGCCGCTCTACCAGGCCGTGGTGATCTATGGCGCGGCGAAGAACCTCGCCTTCCAGCCGACGCCCAACGAAAGCATGTTCATCAACCGGATGAGCTGGAAGGACTGAGCCGCGGTGCCGGGTTTTCTGCTCCGCCGGCTGGGCCAGGCTCTCGTCACCATCCTCGGGGTGGTGACGCTGATCTTCTTCGTCCAGCGCCTGACGGGAGACCCGACCTACCTGCTCGTCCCGGAGACGGCGACGCAGGCCGATATCGCGGCCTTGCGCCACCAGCTCGGCTTCGACCGGCCGCTGGTGGTGCAATATCTCGATTTCCTCGGCGAGCTCGTCCGTTTCGACCTCGGGCAATCCGTGGTGCAGCGCGTGCCGGTGACGACGATCATCGCCTCGCGCCTGCCCTATACGCTGATGCTGGCGGCCGGCGCGCTCATCGTCGCTTGCGGCATCGGCGTGCCGATCGGCATCCTGCTCGCGATCTTCCGCAACTCACCTGCAGCGAAGGCCGCCGCCGGCTTCGTCCTCGCCGCCCAGAGCATGCCGACCTTCTGGAGCGGCATCCTGATGATTCTGGTGTTCTCGGTGCTGCTCGGCTGGCTGCCGCCCTCCTCCACCGGCGATCTCTGGAATCTCGTCATGCCGTCCTTCGCGCTCGGGCTCCTGAGCATGGCGACCTTTGCGCGCATCACCCGCTCGGCCCTGCTCGACGAGCTCTCGAAGGACTATGTCCGCACCGCCCGCTCGCGCGGCGTCCGCAGCGGGCGCCTGCTGATCCGCCATCTCGCCCGCAACGCCTCGATCCCGGTCATCACCGTCGCCGCGCTCGAAATCTCGAACCTGCTCGCCGGCGCCGTGATCGTCGAGACGGTCTTCGCCTGGCCGGGCCTCGGACAGGTCACGGTCCAGGCGATCCTGGCGCGCGACTTCATGATCGTGCAGGGCGTGGTTCTGCTCGGCGCCTTCGTCACCGTGCTTCTGAACCTGCTCTCGGACCTGCTCTACAGCCTGGTCGATCCGCGCATCGTGCTGGAGGGCGCGCGATGAGCGTTGCAGTCGCAACCTCCGTGCCGCGCCGCAAGCGCCGTGACCTGTGGCGCTGGTGGCCGGTCGGCATCATCGCGCTCGTGGTGCTGGTCGCGCTCTTCGCGCCCTGGCTTGCGCCCTACGACCCCAACCAGCAGAACCTGCTCGGCCGGTTGAAGCCTCCTGGCACGGTCTCGCGCAGCTTCCATTACTGGCTCGGCAGCGACGAACTTGGTCGCGACCTGCTCAGCCGCGTTATCCATGGCGCGCGCATCTCGCTGATCGTCGCCTTCGCCTCGGTCGTGCTCTCCGGCGTGGTCGGGACGACGCTCGGCATGATCGCCGGCTACCGGCGCGGCTGGGTCGAGATCGCGGTGATGCGCGTCGTCGACGTCTTCCTGTCGATCCCGGCGATCCTGCTCGCGATCATCACGGTCGCAGTGCTCGGCCCCGGCATCGTCAACGTCATCATGGTGCTCGCGCTGACGCGCTGGCCGCGCTACGCCCGCATCGCCTACAGCCAGACGCTCTCCGTCGCGAACATGCCCTATGTCCGGCTCTCGGCCCTGATGGGGGCCGGCGCACCGCGCGTGCTCTTCCGCCATGTCCTGCCCAATATCGTCGGAGCCGTCAGCGTCGTCGCCACGCTCGAATTCGGGCTGATGATCCTGTTCGAGGCGGGGCTCTCCTTCCTCGGGCTCGGCGTCCAGCCGCCGACCGCGAGCTGGGGCGCGATGCTCTCGACCGGCCGGAACTATGTCGCGACCGCCTGGTGGGTCGCCACGCTCCCCGGTGCCTGCCTGTTCGTGCTGGTGCTCGCCGTCAATCTCACCGGCGACGCCGTGCGCGACCGCCTCGATCCCCGCCATCGCTGAAGGAAAAGCCATGTTCGACGACATCAAGGGGAAGCGCGCCGTCGTCACCGGCGCCTGCGGGGTCATCGGCCGCTGGATCGCCGAGGTGCTGCACGAGGCCGGCGCCACGCTCTGCCTGACCGACGCGCGGGCCGGGGATCTGGAGGCACAGGCCAAGGCGCTGGGCCTCTCGGGCAACAGCTTCGTCATGCCGGCCGACCTGACCAATGAGGCTTCGATCGTGGCCCTTGCCAGCGAGATCGGCCAGCGTTGGGGCGCGGCCGACATCCTCGTCAACAATGCCGGCATCTATCCGAGCGCCTTCCTGCTGGACACGACGACCGCCGAGTTCGACCGCATCCTCGCGATCAATCTCAGGGCGCCCTTCATCCTGACCCGCGAGCTGGCGACCCAGATGGTGCGCAAGGGCGCGAAGGGCTCGATCATCAACATCTCGTCCGGCGCCTCGCGCAAGATGCGCCGCACGGCCTGCGTCTACTCGATGTCGAAGACCGCGCTCGACCGGCTCACCAAGGGGTTCGGCGTCGAACTTGCCGAATACGGCATCCGCTCCAACGCGCTGGAGCCGGGCTTCGCCGCCGGCAGCACGGTCAGCGCGCTGACCGACGCGCATATCCAGAACACGGTCGCGCAGATCCCGCTCGGCCGGGCGTCCTCGCGCGCCGATGTCGGCAATGCCCTGCTCTACCTTGCCAGCGACGCCTCGGCCTATGTCACCGGCGCGACGCTCACAGTCGATGGCGGCAACTCGATCGGCTCGCTCGCCGTCCACCAGGACAAGAAGCAGGCGCTCTGAGGAGGCAAGGACATGACCGCCCCGAACGCCGCCCGCCCCGCCTATGAATGGCCCCAGGGCAAGTCGAGCGCCTTCTGCTTCACCATCGATGTCGATGCGGAGAGCCCCTATCAGTGGAACCTGCCGGAAGGCGCTCCGGTCGCGCTCGGCCAGATCGAGCAGCGGCTCTTCGGCCCGCGCGTCGGCATCTGGCGCCTGCTCGACCTGCTCGACCGCTACGGCATCAAGGCGACTTTGTTCGTGCCGGGCCTGATCGCGAAGAACCATCCGGACCTGCTGCCGGCCTTCGTCGAACGCGGCCACGAGATCGGCCTGCACGGCTATTTCCACGAGTTGGCGACCGAGGCCGGGCCGGAGGAGTTCGCGCGGGCGATGGACGAGTCGCTTGCCCTCTTCAACAGTCAGGCGGGCGTCGTGCCGAAAGGCTTCCGCTCGCCGGCCTGGGAAATGACGCCCTTCATGCTGGAGGAGGTGAAGCGGCGCGGACTCTACGATTCCTCGCTGATGGGCTTCGACCATCCCTATACGATCGACGGCGTGACGCAGGTCCCGGTGCTCTGGGCCGTCGACGACGCCATCTATTTCCGCTTCACCGGCAGCGCGCAGGATCGCGCCCCGCCATCGCCGCAGAACGGCATCCTCGATGCCTGGCTCGACGAATGGGAAGTGCTGCATCGCGAGGGGCGGATGATGATGCTCACGGTCCATGACTGGATTTCCGGCCGGGCCGGGCGCGTGCGCATGCTGGAGAAGCTGCTCGACGTGGTGACGGCGTCGCGCGGCGTCTGGATCGCGACCGTCGGCGAGCTTGCCGCGCATCACGCCGCGAGCGCCAACGCGCAGCGCTTCAGCGTGCCGATGCGCCTACCGCAGCCGAGCGCGCCCTTGCGCTTCCGGACCAAAGCCTGATGCAGACCTTCAGCATCCGCCGCTCCGCCGTCCATTCCGGGCACGGCCTCGTCGCCGCGCAGAACCGCCATGCGGCCGAGGCCGGCGCCGCCGTGCTTGCGCGCGGCGGCAATGCGATGGATGCGGCCATCGTCACCGCGCTGGTGCTGAGTATCGTCGAACCCTGGCTTTCGGGCGTGGGCGGCGGCGGCTTCCTGATCCATGCCGATGGCCGGACGGGCGCGCTCGATACGCTCGACTTCAACGTGCGCTCGCCGCGCGGGCTCGATCCAGCCGATTATCCGCTGACCGATGCGGGCTCGGGCAACTGGTTCGCCTGGCCCGCCGTCGTCGGCGAGCGCAATGTCGCCGGCTACGGCGCGATCTGCGTGCCCGGCGCCATCGCCGGCTTTGCCGCGGCGCTGGAGCGCTACGGCACGATTTCCTGGAGCGAGGCGTTGCAGCCGGCGATCGAGCATGCCGAGCGCGGGCTGGAGATCGACTGGTATGCGGCGCTCTGCATCGCGGTCGAGGTCGCTGGGCTCTCGCGCGATCCGGCGATCTCGGCGCTCCTGCTCGACAATGGCCAGCCGCCGAAGGCCGGTGCCGATACCCGCCGCTTCAAGCCGATGACGGCGAAGGCAGCGCTGTTGAAGCGATTGGCCAAGGCCGGCGCCCGCGACTTCTACGAGGGCGAAGCCGCGCAGCTGATCGCTGGTGACCTTGAAGCCGGTGGCTCCGCGATCCGCACTGACGATCTCGCCAGCTACCAGGCGATGTGGTCGCCGGCCCTGACCGGGCGCTATCGCGACCTTGACATCGCCGCCATCCCCGGTCTCAGCGGCGGCCCGACCTTCTTCGACGCCGCACGGCGCGTGGAGGCACGCGGCCTTGGGCAAGGCAGCTCCGAGGCCGATGCGGCCCTGGCCTACGCCACGGCGATCCGCGAGGCCTATGCGGTGAGGCTCAACAGCATGGGCCATGCCGCGACGCCGCAGGCGGGCTGCACATCGCATGTCAGCGTCGTCGACCGGAACGGCAACATGGTCTCGCTGACCAACACGCTGCTCTCGCGCTTCGGCGCGCGGGTGGCCCTGCCAAGGGCCGGCATCATCATGAATAACGGCATGATGTGGTTCGACCCGCGCCCCGGCCAACCCAACAGCATGGCTCCCGGCGTCAAGCCGCTGGCGAATATGTGCCCGCTGGTATTGAGCCGCGACGGCAGGCCATGGCTAGCGATCGGCGCCGCCGGCGGCCGCACGATCTTCCCGACGCTCCTGCAGATGATCTCCGGCATGGCCGATTTCGGCCTCTCTCTGGAGGACGTGTTCCACCGGCCGCGCATCGATGCCTCGACCCCGCGCATCAAGGTCGATGCCCGGGCCGAGCCGGACGTGGCAGCGCGGATCGCCGGGGCCTTCCCGGTCGAGATCGTCGAGGACACGCTCTATCCTGTGAATTTCTCCGTTCCATCGGCCGTGATGCGGGCGGAGGATGGCGGCTTCCTGGGCATGGCCCATCCGACCAGCCCCTGGGCCGCGGTCGCGGCAGCCTCGGCATGAGCGAGCGCGCCAACCCGATGCTGGCGATCGAGGGCCTCACGATCGAGATCGATGGCAACCGCATCGTCGACGGCGTCTCGCTCGGCGTCGAGACCGGCCGCATCCTGGCGATCGTCGGCGAATCCGGCTGCGGCAAGAGCCTGACGGCGCTGTCCGTGCTCGGTCTTTTGCCGAACGCCGCGCGGGTATCCGCCGGCTCGATCCGGCTCGGCGGGCGCGAGTTGACGAGGCTTTCCGAAGTGGAGCTATCGGAGGTGCGCGGCAACGATGCCGCGATCATCTTCCAGGAGCCGGTTGCATCACTCAATCCGCTGATGCGGGTCGGCGAGCAGGTCGAGGAAGCATTGCTCCTGCATCGCGGCCTATCGCGCGCCGCTGCGCGGGAGGAAGCCATCGCGATCATGGCGCGCGTCGGCATTCCCGATCCGGCGCGGCGCGCCCGGCAATATCCGTTCGAGCTTTCCGGCGGCATGTGCCAGCGCATCATGATCGCCTCGGCCCTGATCTGCCGGCCCTCGCTGCTGATCGCCGACGAGCCGACAACCGCGCTCGACGTCACCATCCAAGCACAGATCCTCGACCTGATGCGGCGCCTGCGCGACGAGGTCGGCAGTGCGGTCGTGTTGATCACCCATGACATGGGCGTGGTCGCCGATCTCGCGGACGATGTCTGCGTGATGTATGGCGGGCGGATCGTCGAGAGCGGCCCGGTCGACGCCATCTTCGCCGCGCCGAGCCACCCCTATACTCGCCTGCTGCTGGGCACGATCCCGAAGCTCGACGGCATCAGGAAGACGGTGCTGCGCACGATCGAGGGCATGGTGCCACCGGCCGGCGCCTGGCCCGAAGGCTGCCGCTTCCGGACGCGCTGCCCGCTCGCCGACGAGGCCTGCGAGCAGGTTCCCCCGGCCGTCGCGGTCGGGCCCTTCCATCGTGCTGCCTGCTGGCATGTCGACCGGCTGGAGGCGATGGCATGAGCGAGCCGTTGCTAGAGGTACGCGACCTCAAGGTGCATTTCCCGCTGCGCGGCGGCATCGGCACGCCCAGCGGCGTGGTCAAGGCGGTCGATGGCATCTCGCTCGAGCTCCAGGCCGGTCGGACGCTGGCGCTGGTCGGCGAATCCGGCTGCGGCAAGTCGACGACGGCCTATGCCGTGGTCGGGCTGGAGCGCGCGACGGCGGGCACGATCCGCTTCGACGGGCGCGACATCACCGCGCTCAAGGGGCGCGAGCGGGCGGCGCTGGCGCAGGACATCCAGATCGTCTTCCAGGACCCGTCCTCGGCGCTCGACCCCAAGATGACGATCGCGGACAGCATCAGCGAGCCGCTCGCCATCGCCGGGCGCAGCCGTGCCGACCGCAAGGCCCGCGTCGCCGAATTGCTGGACCGCGTCGGCCTGCCCGCCGCTCTGGCCGAACGCCTGCCGAGCGCGCTCTCGGGCGGGCAGCGCCAGCGCGTCGTCATCGCACGAGCGCTCGCCCTGTCACCGCGCCTGCTCGTGCTCGACGAGCCGGTCTCGGCGCTCGACGTCTCGATCCGCTCGCAGGTGCTCAACCTGCTGCTCGAACTGCAGCGCGATCTCGGCCTGTCCTATCTCTTCATCTCGCATGACCTCTCGGTCGTCCGACACATCGCCGACGAGGCGATGGTGCTCTATCTCGGCACTGTGGCCGAGCAGGGCCCGGTCGATGCGATCTTCGACAAGCCGCAGCACCCCTATACGAAGGCGCTGCTCTCGGCGATCCCGCTGCCGGATCCGCGCGCGCAGCGCCATCGCGAAAAGATCATCCTGAGCGGCGACCTGCCGAGCCCGCTCTCGCCGCCGGTCGGCTGTCCCTTCGTGACGCGCTGCCCGGAGCGGATCGCGGTTTGCGCCGATGAGCGTTTTCCGCTCGCCAAGGGAGATGCGGGCACCGAGGCCGCCTGCGTCCATGTCGGGGAGCGGGCAGCAGGCTAGCCGCGGACGCGCTCCCACTCTGCCAGAGCGAGCACGAGATGATAGAGCACCCGCACCGGGATCACGGTCTGCGCAGGTGTTCCGTCCCTCGCCAACTGGTTGAACCAGAGGCCGGTCTCGGGCGCGACGAACCAGCAAAACAGGTTGGCGAGATGCTTGTCGAGGCGGTGGGCCGCGTCGGCATCGTCAAGGAATTCGATCCGGGCGAGGAAGGCCTTGATCGCCTCGGTCTGCGGCCAGAGCAGCTTGGTCGAGGCCGTGACAGTGCCGGTCCGATCGAAAACGTCGAAAGCGGCGAGCGGACCTGCCGAACCATCGTCGAGGCCATGCCGGA
The DNA here is from genome assembly GCF_058800455.1 of Allobosea sp. GW822-FHT05A11. Lineage (NCBI taxonomy): Bacteria > Pseudomonadati > Pseudomonadota > Alphaproteobacteria > Hyphomicrobiales > Alloboseaceae > Allobosea > Allobosea sp. GW822-FHT05A11. The sequence goes on from NZ_JBXAMI010000007.1 coordinate 383,932, forward strand.
TCGCGAAGCCATAGAGCCTCTCCGCCAGATCCCGAGCCTGCGTGTCTCCCGTCAGACGCCAGTGATGCAGCAGCAGCCAGGTCCATTCGAAATGATGGCCGGGTTCGCAGACCAGGCCAGCCGCGCCGGGAGCCGGCTTCCAGTCATCGGTGAAATACTCGCCGAGCGTGCCGGTCTCCGTATCGACCAGATGCTCCCGCGCCAGCCGGACGATCGCGCTGGCATGGTCGAGCCAGCGTTGTTCGCCGGTCGCCTCCGTCAGCGCGTGGAAGGCCTCGAGCAGATGCATATGCGGGTTCTGCCTGCGCGGCAGCGTACCCGCCGTATCCTCGGCGAAGCCGCCTTGCGGATGCACCATCTCGCTTTCGATGAAGCCGATCACCTCGTCGGCGATCGCGAGCGCCTGATCGTCGTGTGTCGCGCGGTAGTACCAGGCCATGGCGAACAGGACGAAGGCGAGGTCGTAGAGATCGGTGCGGGCATCGACCGGCGTGCCGTCCTCGCGGACGGAGTGCAGGAAGCGCTCCGTCCCACCCTCCCGACAGACATCGCGCAGGAAGGCGAAGCCGTGGCGGGCAGCGGCGAGCGCCTCGCTCTGCGGGTCGAGCAAATGGGCATGGCTGAAGACATAGGTCAGGCGGGCCGTGACGAGCGTCGTCCTGAGCGGGCCAGGATCGCGCGCGGGTTCGGCCGGATCGAACATCTCGACAAAGCCGGCGCGGCCGGGCCGGACGGCGCGAGCGATCCAGGCCGGGATGAGGGTCTCCCTGAGCCACGCTTTCGACGGCAAGTCGGCGGCGGTTTCCAGGGGTTCTTCACGCTTCATCGGACGATACCCTCGGGAGGAGAAGGACGAGAGCAGCTCTTCCTGCCGCTCACCGTGCGCTATGGCCTAGCCGATAGCCACAGCCGGGTGCTGCGTCCACATCGCCCAGTGCAGGGCGCTATAGCGCGTCCCGCCCGACGACTTCGCGCATCGCGATATAGCTGTGGTATTCCGCGACATTGGGATCGTCATGGAAGACCTCCCGCGTGAAGGCGGCGTAGGCGGCCATGCTCTCGACCTGCAGATGCAGCACGAAATCGGCATCGCCCGTCACATAGGAGGCGTGCTTCACCTCGGGCCGTGCCTGGAGCTTGCGGGCGAAATCGCCATAGGTCCGCGAGCCCTGGATGATCGAGACGGTGACATGCACCGTCACCGGCACGCCCATGATCTCCGGGCTGACGATCGAGACATCCGCGGTGATGACCTTTTCCGCCCGCAGGCGCCTCAAGCGCCGCAGGACCGCGCTCTGGGACAAGCCCACACGCTCGGCCAGCACGCGCGCCGGCGTCTGGTTATCGGCCTGCATCTCTTTCAGGAGGGCGTAATCGAACGAGTCGAGATCGACTGTTTTGGCCATCGAAACCTTCATGATCGGCGAAATTCGCTACCGGATAGCAAAAATAGGCGACTATCGCCAAGCGCCTGACTGCATGATCTGATCCATATGCCGACCCTATCGGCGGCGACGAAACCGGAAAACGGATCATGACTGCGACGAAGTGGACCAAGAGAAGCCTTGCCGCGCAGGCCATGGGCAAGATCGACCCGACCACCAAGGGCGTCGTGCCGCCGATCCATGTCTCGACGACCTATATCCGGGACGAGGACAATGGCTATTCGACCGGCTTCATCTATGGCCGGCCGGATAACGAGACGGTGCATGAAGCGCAGGCCGTGCTCGCCATGCTGGAAGAGGCCAAGGCCGGCGCGCTGCTGTTCGGCTCGGGCATGGCGGCGGCCACCGCCGTGTTCCAGGCGGTCTCGCCCGGCGACCATGTCGTCGCCTCCAAGGTGATGTACTGGGCGCTGCGCGCCTGGCTGCTCAACGAGGCGACGCGCTGGGGCATCAAGGTCGATTTCGTCGAGACCGACGACCTCGCCGCGCTGAAGGCCGCGGTCAAGCCGGGCGCGACCAAGCTCGTCTGGATCGAGACGCCGTCGAACCCGCTCTGGACCATCACGGACATCGCCGGTGCCGCCGAGATCGCCCATGCGGCCGGTGCCAAGCTCGCCGTCGACTCGACCTGCGCCTCGCCGGTCCACACCCGCCCGCTGACGCTCGGCGCCGATATCGTCATGCATGCGGCGACCAAGGTGCTGAACGGCCATTCCGACGTCGTGGCCGGTGCGCTCTGCGCCCGCGAGGACGACGAGTTCTGGAATCGGGTCAAGACGGTCCGCAAAGGTCAGGGCGGCATTCTCGGCCCGTTCGAGGCCTATCTGCTGATGCGCGGCATGCGCACGCTCCATGTCCGGCAGGAGCGCCAGGCCGCGTCCGCGATAGCGCTGGCGCAGCGTCTCTCGGCCCATCCGCTAGTCGCGCGCGTACTCTATCCCGGCCTGCCACAGCATCCCGGCCACGACATCGCGGCGCGGCAGATGGAGAACGGCTTCGGCTTCATGCTCTCGGTGCAGGTCACCGGCGGCGAGGCGGCGGCGATCGGCACAGCGGCCCATGTCGAACTGTACAAGCGGGCGACCTCGCTCGGCGGCGTCGAAAGCCTGATCGAGCATCGCGCCTCGATCGAGGGCGCCGGCTCGCCTTGCCCGACCGACCTCCTGCGCCTCTCGACCGGCATCGAGGATGTCGATGACCTCTATGCCGATCTCGACCAGGCACTGAAGGCTGGGCACCGCTCGTAAGGCGCCGTGCCATGACCGTGACAGGCTCCGCCTCCGTGCCGGCCAGCCAGACGGTCGGCAAGGCCTTGCTGCTCGTGACGGCCTTCGGCTGGGGCCTCAACTGGACCGTGCTGAAATTCGTCCTGCATGACTGGCCGCCGCTGTTCGCGCGAGGCACAGCCGGCCTGCTGGGGGCGCTCTGCCTCGCGCTGCTGGCAATGGCTCGCGGCGACAGCCTTGCCGTACCAAAGGGCGCCCGTGCGCCTCTCCTGGTCGCGGCGTCGATCAACGTCTTCGCCTGGATGGGCTTCACCGCGCTCGCCCTGAACTGGCTCAAGGTCTCGGAAGGCGCATTGATCGCCTATTCGATGCCGATCTGGGCGATGATGCTCGCCTGGCCCCTGCTCGGTGCGCGCCCAACCCGACGCAGCCTGGTGGCGCTGGGCCTGAGCATTACCGGCATGGTCGTTCTGATGGGCGGGCCCGACTTCTCGGCGACCAAGCTTCCCGGCGTGCTGTTCGCCTTTGCGGCGGCGGTGCTGTTCGCACTCGGCACGGTCAAGGGGCGGAAACCCCTCGCCATGCCTGGCCCAGCTGTCGCCGCCTGGCAGGTCGCCCTCGGCTGCCTGCCGATGGTGATCCTGGGGCTTGCGCTGGAGCAGCCGCAGATCACGTCGCTTTCCACGCAGGGAGCACTGGGCCTGGTCTACATGGCCGTCGGCCCGATGGCGCTCTGCTACCTCACCTGGTTCGGCGCGCTCAAGCGGCTGCCAACCGCGGTCGCCGCGACCAGCATGCTGATCGTGCCGGTGGTGGGAACGCTGACCGCCGTCCCCCTGCTCGGCGAAACGCTCGGCGCGCGGGAACTGATCGCGATCGTGCTGACCATCGGCGGCGTCGCCCTGGCGCTACGGCGCGAGCCGGCACGCCGCGAAGCCTGAATCTGATAAAACTGCGCCGTCATTGAGAGCGCGGCGAAGCCGGCCTTTCCTAGCGCGACCGAATCCCGATGGCCTCGACTTCCGCGGCAGTCGGGAGGTCAGCGCCGCGACGCGTGACCGTGATCGCCGCAGCCGCGGCGGCATAGGCGAGGAGACCGGCCAGGGCCTCGCGGTCGAGCACCGCGATCGCCTCGGGGCTGAGCCGGCCGGTCTGCGAAAGCCGCGCGAGCAGCGCGGCGTGGAAGGTATCGCCCGCACCGACGGTGTCCTGCACCGCAACCTCGTGGCCCGGCACGGAAACCTGCCCGGCCGCGGAGTAGGCCGTGGCGCCCTGCCCGCCCTGCGTGACGACAACGAGCCGTGCGCCGAGACCGAGCCAATAGGCAGCAGCCTCGGCCATGCTGAGCTGCCCGTCCCAGGCGATGCGGATATCCTCGTCGCTCGCCTTGATCACCGTCGCCGTCCGATAGAAGCGCTCTGCCGCCCGGTGCCAGCCGGACATGTCGCCGATCACGGTGGGGCGCAGGTTGGGGTCGACGCTGATGACGCGCCGGCCGCATTCCCGCTCGGCCAACGCCGCGAAGGCCGATCCGACAGGCTCGACCGCCATCGTGTAGGAGCCGAAGGTCAGCGCCTGGATCGCGTCCGGCAGCGCCTGCGGCAGGTCGGCAGGGGTGAGCGAGCGGTCGGCCGCCCCTTCGCCATGGAAGGAATAGCTGGGATGGCCGTCCTTGCCGGTCGCCACGACCGAAATGGTGGTGAGCCGCTCCGTCCGGACGAGATGGCGGCTATCGACGCCTTCCCGCGCGAGAAGATCGGCAAGCAGGGTGCCGAAGCCATCGCGCGAGACGCCGCCGAGAAAGGAAGCCTCGATACCGAGCCGGGCCAGGCCGATCGCGACATTGAAGGGCGAGCCGCCGGCCACGATCCGCGCCGGCATCTCGCTGCCCTCGCCCGCTCCGGCGAACAGGTCGACCAACGCTTCCCCACAGACCAGGATCATGGCAACCGACTTTCGATATCCGTCATGGCGCCGTCATTGAACAGCACACCGCGAATTCCGGGAAGCCGCGCCGGCGCTGCGGGCGGCTGGCGTGCAAAGCCGCACCATCCGCCTTGGAGACCTCGCGAAATTTCCGTAAACTGCGACTTGCAGATATTTTAAGCTTGAAACATTATGGCCTGCGCGCGCCAAAGAAACTCAAGGGAACGGGGCCGCGCTTCAACTTCGTCCGGGAGGACATCGATGACGACACTCAGGTTCGGTCTGGCACTTGGTTGCGGCGCGCTGGCGCTATCCATCGCTTCGGCCCAGGCGCAGGAGCCGATCAAGATCGGCGTGGTCAGCGTCCTGACCGGTCCGGCCGCCTCGCTCGGCCAGCAGGTCCGCGACGGCTTCCAGCTCGCTGTCGACAAGAATGGCGGCAAGCTCGGCGGCGTGCCGATCAAGATCACCGTGATCGACGACGAGCTGAAGCCCGATGTCGCGGTCGAGCGCGTGCGCTCGTTCGTCGAGAGCGAGAAGCCGGCCTTCGTCGTCGGCCCGGTCTTCTCGAACATCCTCGGCGCGATCGCCAAGCCGGTGCTCGATTCCGGCGCCTTCCTGATCAGCCCGAATGCCGGCCCCTCGACCATGGCCGGCAAGGCCTGCAACAAGAACTTCTTCGTCACCTCCTATCAGAACGACCAGGTGCACGAGGTTCTCGGCAAATACGCGCAGGACCAGAACTACAAGAAGGCCTACATCATCGCGCCGAACTATCAGGCGGGTAAGGACTCGCTCGCAGGCTTCAAGCGCTACTTCAAGGGCGAGATCGTCGACGAGGTCTACGCGCCGCTGAACGCGATGGATTTCTCGGCCGACCTCGCCAAGATCGCCTCGTCCAAGCCGGATGTCGTCTTCGCCTTCCTGCCCGGCGGGCTCGGCGTCAATTTCGTCAAGCAGTGGTCGCAGGCCGGCCTGCAGGGCAAGATCCCGTTCCTCTCCGCCTTCACGGTCGATGAATCGACGCTGCCGGCCCAGCAGGACGCCGCGGTCGGCCTCTATGGCGGCATGACCTGGGCGCCCAACATGGACAACCCGCAGACGAAGGACTTCGTCAAAGCCTATGAGGCGGCCTACAAGATCGTGCCCGGCTCCTATGCCCAGCAGTCCTACGACGCGGCCATGCTGATCGACTCCGCCGTGAAGGCGGCGGGCGGCACCGGCAACCCCGACAAGCTGCGCGACGCCATCAAGAAGGCCGACTTCACCTCGCTGCGCGGCAAGTTCAAGTTCAACACCAACGGCTACCCGATCCAGGACTTCTACCTCGTCAAGGTCGCCAAGCGCGCCGACGGCAAGTTCCAGACCGAGATCGCGCAGAAGGTGTTTTCGGACTACGCCGATCCGCACGCCAAGGATTGCGCGCTGAAGTGACGCGAAGCGTCATCCTCGGGCGAAGCGAAGCTTCGACCCGGGGATCTCTTCGTCACGAGATGCTCGGGGCAAGCCCGAGCATGACGTCCTGTGACCGGCCCTGACCTAGGACCGCGCAATGACCCTCAGCCTCCTGATCGTCCAGCTCCTCAACGGGCTCCAGTTCGGCGTCCTGCTGTTCCTGGTCGCGGCCGGGCTGACGCTGGTCTTCGGTGTCATGGACTTCATCAACCTGGCCCATGGCGTCCAGTACATGCTGGGCGCCTATCTCGCCGTCACCTTCGTCAGCCTGACCGGCTCCTTCCTGCTGGGGCTCGTACTCGCGCTTGCGGCCGCGCTGCTGCTGGGGCTCGCCCTCGAATTCCTGGTCTTCCGGCATCTCTACGAACGCGACCATCTCGACCAGGTGCTGGCGACCTTCGGACTGATCCTGCTGCTCAACCAGGCGGTGAAGATGATCTGGGGCGCCGCACCGCTCTCCGTGCCGGTGCCGGAATTCCTCTCCGGCAATGTCCGATTGATGGACGGCATTCTCTACCCCGTCTACCGCTTCGCGCTGATCGGGGCCGGCCTCGGTGTCGGCGCGCTGCTCTGGTTCGTGGTCGAGAAGACCCGCACCGGCATGCTGCTCAGGGCCGGCGCCTCGAATGCGCCGATGGTCTCGGCGCTCGGCATCGACATCCGCAAGCTCTTCATGATCGTCTTCGCCTTCGGCACCATGCTCGCCGGCTTCGCCGGGGCGATGGCCGCGCCGATCCTCTCGGTCGAGCCCGGCATGGGCGATACCGTCCTGATCCTCGCCTTCGTCGTCATCGTCGTCGGCGGCATCGGCTCGATCCGCGGCGCCTTCGTCGGCGCGCTGATCGTCGGCCTCGTCGACACGCTCGGCCGCTCGTCCATGAACGACCTGCTCCGGCTGTTCATGGCGCCGGCCTCGGCGCGCGCGACGGGCGCAGCGCTCTCCTCGATGCTGATCTATCTCGTCATGGCGGCAGTTCTGTTCGTCCGGCCCGAAGGCCTGCTCCCGGCCAAGGGGCGCTCGTGAGTATGGCGAGCATACCCGCGAATTCCGACGTTGCGGCAGCGCGACCGCCGACGCCGATGGTGCGCCGGCTCGCGCCGCTCGTCATCTTCGCCCTGCTCGCCCTCTTGCCGCTCGGCTCGGCCCTCGGTCTGCCCGGACACTGGCTGACGCTGGTGACACGGGCGATGATCTTCGCGATCGCGGCGCTGTCGCTCGACCTCGTCCTCGGCATCGGCGGGCTGATCTCCTTCGGCCACGCCGCCTTCGTCGGCATCGGCGCCTATGGCGCGGGCATCCTGATCACCGAAGGCCAGACCGAGCTTCTCGTCGCGTTGCCGGTCATCCTGCTCGCCTGCGCCGTCTTCGCGACTGTCACCGGCTATGTCTCCCTGCGGACGCGCGGCGTCGCCTTCATCATGATCACCCTGGCCTTCGGCCAGATGGCCTTCTATTTCGCCCAGGCGCTCTCGGCCTATGGCGGCGATGACGGCCTGACCCTCTACGAGAAGAGCACGCTGCTCGGGCACGAGATCTTCGGCAACCGCACCGGCTTCTACTATATCGCGCTCGGCACGCTGGCCTTCTGCTACGGACTGGCGCGGCGGCTCGTCGCCTCGCGCTTTGGCCGGGTGCTGCGGGCGGCGCGGGAGAACAGCGTGCGCGTCACCGTCACCGGCTACGACGTCAACCATGTCCGGCTCGGCGCCTATGTGATCAGCGGCATGATGGCGGGATTGTCCGGCTTCCTGCTCGCCAACCAGACCGATTTCGTCAGCCCGGCCTATATGTCCTGGTCGCGCTCGGGCGAGTTGATCTTCATGGTCGTGCTCGGCGGCGTCGGCTCGCTCTATGGCGCGATCCTCGGCGCGCTCGCCTTCCTCGTCACCGAGGACGTGCTCTCGTCGCTGACGCATAACTGGAAGGCCATCTTCGGGCCGTTGATCGTGATCTTCGTGCTGTTCACCCATGGCGGCATCGCCGGTCTCGTCGCGAAGCTCAGGGGGCGCCGCGATGGCTGAGCCGGCACTGGCCCTGAAAGGGCTCGCCAAATCGTTCGGCGCGCTCAAGGTCACCAACGGGGTCGACCTCACCATCGCACCCGGCGAGCTCCATGCACTGATCGGCCCCAACGGCGCCGGCAAGACCACGCTGGTCCATCAGATCTCCGGGACGCTGAAGCCGGATGCCGGCGCGATCCTGTTCGGCGGGCAGGACATCACCCGCCTGTCGCCGCAGGCGCGGGCACGGGCGGGCCTTGCTCGCACTTTCCAGATCACCTCGACCATCCCCTCGCTCTCGGCGCTTGAGAATGTCGCCCTCGGTGTGCAGGCGCACAGCGCCCATCCGCTCTCGCTCTTCCGCGACGCGGCCAGCGACGAGGCGCTCAATGGCCCCGCCTGGGAAGCGCTCGAAGCGGTAGGGCTGGCGGAGCGAGCGCATGCCCCGGCCGGGAGCCTCTCGCATGGCGAAAAGCGCGCGCTGGAGATCGCGATGGCGCTGACCCTGCAGCCCAAGCTCATCCTGCTCGACGAACCACTCGCCGGCGTCGGACATGAAGAGGGCGAGCGCCTGATCGCGCTGCTGAACAGCCTCAAGGGCCGCTTCTCCATGCTCCTGGTCGAGCATGACATGAGCGCCGTCTTCGCGCTGGCCGACCGCGTCACCGTGCTGGTCTATGGCGGGGTGATCGCCTCGGGCGCGCCGGCGGCTGTGCGGGCCGACCCGGCCGTGCGGCAGGCCTATCTCGGCGAGGAGGGCTAGCGATGCTCAGCGTCGAAGGGCTCGATGCCGGCTATGGCGAGGCGCAGATCCTGTTCGGGGTCGATCTTGCCGTCGGCGAAGGCGAGGTCGTGACCCTGCTCGGCCGCAACGGCATGGGCAAGACCACGACGGTGCGCACGATCATGGGGCTGCTGCCGGCAAAAGCGGGGAAGATCGCCTTCGGCGGTCGCGACCTGACCGGCGCCGCGCCCTTCCGCATCGCACAGGCCGGGATCGGGCTGGTACCGGAAGGCCGCCAGATCTTCCCGACACTCTCGGTCGAGGAGAACCTGATCGCGACCGCGGCCGATCGCTCCGGCAAGAAGCGCTGGGACCTCGAACGGATCTACGCCTTCTTCCCGCGTCTCAGGGAGCGGCGTGAGAACCGCGGCAACCAGCTTTCCGGTGGCGAGCAGCAGATGCTGGCGATCGGCCGGGCGCTGATGACCAATCCGAAGCTGATCATCCTCGACGAGGCGACCGAGGGGCTTGCCCCCCTGATCCGCGAGGAAATCTGGAACTGTCTGACGGCCCTGAAGGCGGAGGGCGAGTCGATCCTCGTCATCGACAAGAATGTCGATGCTCTCGTTCGGATCGCCGATCGCCATATCGTGCTGGAGAAGGGCCGCGTCGTCTGGCGCGGCTCCAGCGCCGAACTGCGCAGCGACAGCGCCGTGAAGGACCGCTTCCTGCACTTCTAGCAGATCCTGCCAACAACCCTCCGGCCTGCATGCCGGCAGATGAGGAGAGCCAAGACCCATGAACCCGCTGACAGCCGGCGTGACGCGCGCCAATGAAGGCCTCGAGGGCATCTCCTGGAGCATCCTCGGCCAGACCTATGTGCCGAAGACGCTGACCGAGGAGAGCTTCTCCTGGCACGCGACCCTGCCGCCCGGAACCTTCGTGCCGCCGCATATCCACACGACGCAGGAGGAATTCATCTACATGCTGGAGGGCCGGCTCGACCTCCTGCTCGACGGCAAGGAGAGCTTCGCCACCGCCGGCGACCTGATCCGCCTGCCGCGCAACATCCCGCACGGCCTGTTCAACAAGAGCGATGCGACGGTGAAGTGCCTGTTCTGGGTTTCGCCGACGGCACGGCTCTACGATCTGTTCTGGGGCCTGCATTCGATGGCCGAGCAGAAGCCGGCCGATGTCGTCGCGCTCGCGGCCAAGCACGAGGTCGACTTCCTGCCGCCCCCGCCCGACGCGGGTTGAGGGCGGGCGCACACGGCGCGCGTCATTCTCGGGCGGAGCAAAGCTACGAGCCGAGAATCTCAAGACGAGAGGGCTCTGGTTTCAGAGATGGTCGGGTCAAGCCCGACCATGACGCCTAACCCTTCTTCCGCGCCAATTGCTCCGCCGAAAACCCCGCCTTGCCGGCATAGCCCTTGACGATCTGCTCGCGCGCGGCGTGGTCGAGCACGCTCTCGATATCGTCGAAGCCTTGCGGCGCCAGAGCTTCGACGGCGTCGATAACCCGCTCCGGCCCGCCGACCCGGTTCATCGCCACGACCTCCGCCGTCGCCGGCAGGCGCTCGGCTTCATAGGCCGCCAGCGCCTGGCGCGGATGCTCGGCCTTCGCCAGCCAGTCGGCGAGGCAGCGCGCGTCGAGCACCGCTTGGGAGGCGCCGTTGGAGCCGACCGGGTACATTGGATGCGCCGCGTCGCCGAGCAGCGTGACGCGGCCATGGGTCCAGCGCGGCAGCGGGTCGCGGTCGCACATCGGGTACTCCCAGAAGGTCGAGGTCGCCCGGACCATCGCGAGGATATCGACCTCGGGCACGCTGAAACGCCGCGCGAAGGGCAGCACGTCTTCAAGGCGGCCGGGCTTCGACCAGGCCTCCTTCGGCGGCGGCTTTTCAGGATCGCCTGTGCGGATATTGACGACCCAGTTGGTCAGGCGCGACTGCGGCGTCCGCCCCCTGCCGATCGGATAGAGCACCAGCTTTCCGGCCATGCCGCCGGCAATGATCATGCTCTCGCCATCGAGGAAGACGGGCCAGTCGCAGGCGCCGCGCCACATCTGTACGCCCTGCCAGCGCGGCGGCCCCTGGTTCGGGAAGTAATGCCCGCGAACGGCGGAATGGATGCCGTCGGCCCCGACCAGGATGTCGCCGCGCGCGGTCTCGCCGGCCTCGCCGAAGCGCGTATCGCTGAAATGCGCGGTAACGCCGCCTTCATCCTGGATGAAGCCTTGCAGCCGGCGGCCGGTCCGGATCGCATCCTCGCCCAGCCGCTCGACCACCGCATCGCGAATGACGCACTGGAGCCGGCCGCGATGGATCGAGAATTGCGGCACCGGCGCGCCCGCATGCAGGCCGCGCGGCTCGCTCCAGACCGTCTGCCCGAAGCGGTTCATGTAGTGCAGTTCACGCGTGCGGATGCCGGCCTCGTCGAGCGCGGGCAGCAGGCCGAGATCGGCGAGCTCGCGAATGGCATGCGGCAAGGTGTTGATCCCGACGCCGACCTCGCGGATCTCGCTGGACTGCTCGTAGACGGTCGCGCCAACGCCGCGGGCATGAAGCATCAAGGCCAGCGTCAATCCGCCGATACCGCCGCCGACAATGATGACCCGCATGACGTCGCCCCTCAGCGATCTCGATATTTTAAGTTTGAAATATCCTGGTTTCCGTTGTCAATCGCGCATGGCACGGTGGCAACGGACACACAGGCCGGCGCCCTGGCGCAGACCTTGTCGGGAGTCTCATTCAAACCGCATCCGCCGCAACAATCGCGGTGTTGTTGCGCGCCGGCCGATCGCCCATATCTACGATGGATGACGGTTCAGTTCGACAACTCCTATGCCCGCCTGCCCGAGCGCTTCTACGCGGCGGTGAATCCGACCGCCGTGGCAGAGCCCCGGCTCATTCGCCTGAACGCGCCGCTGGCGTCCGAACTCGGCCTCGATCCGGACTGGCTGAAAAGCCCTGCGGGCCTCGCGATGCTGGCCGGCAACAGCCTGATCGACGGAGCGCATCCGATCGCGACAGCCTATGCAGGGCACCAGTTCGGCGGTTTCAGCCCCCAACTCGGCGACGGGCGCGCCATCCTGCTCGGGGAGATCGTGGATCGCCACGGCCGGCGCCGCGACATTCAGCTCAAGGGCGCAGGCCAGACCCCGTTCTCGCGCCGGGGAGACGGCCGCGCCGCGCTGGGGCCGGTGTTGCGCGAGTATATCCTCAGCGAAGCCATGGCCGCCCTGGACGTGCCCACGACCCGGGCGCTCGCGGCGGTCATGACCGGCGAAACCGTGCGGCGGGAGACGCTTCTGCCGGGCGCCATCCTGACCCGCGTCGCCTCCAGCCATATCAGGATCGGCACCTTTCAATATTTCGCGGCACGCGGCGATATCGAGGCGTTACGCCTGCTCGCCGACCACGTCATCGCGCGACACTATCCCGATCTGTCGGGCCGCGAGGACCCATATCTCGCGCTGCTGAAGGCCATCATCGCCGCCCAGGCCGGACTTGTCGCCCGCTGGATGCTGATCGGCTTCATCCATGGCGTGATGAATACGGACAACATGTCGGTGGCCGGCGAAACCATCGATTACGGCCCCTGCGCCTTCATGGATGCCTACGATCCGGCGACCGTCTTCAGCTCGATCGACGAGCAGGGACGCTATGCCTATGCCAACCAGCCTCCGATCGCACGCTGGAACCTGACGCGTCTCGCCGAGGCGCTGCTTCCGCTCCTCGCCGATGACCAGGACAAGGCCGTGGCGCTCGCGCAGGATGCGCTCGACGATTTCGATCGGCAGATTCAAGTGGACATGGTCGCCGGCTTCCGCCGAAAGCTCGGTCTCGCCAGCGAAGACCCCGAGGATATCGCGCTCATCCGGTCGCTGCTCGAGACGATGCAGCTTGGGCAGGCGGATTTCACCCTGGTGTTTCGCCGGCTGAGCGAGGATGCCTCCCCGCTGGAGGACGGGCGCGCCTGCCGCGACCTGTTCGGCAACCCGGCTGCCTTCGACGGTTGGGAAGGCCGCTGGCGCGAGCGCCTGTCGAAGGAAGACAGGCCGGACGAGGTTCGGCAGCATGCGATGCGCCGCGTCAATCCGCTCTTCATCCCCCGCAATCATCGGGTCGAAGCCGTGATCGAGGCCGCTGTCGAGCGGCAGGATTTCGCGCCCTTCGAAGAGCTCCATGCCGTACTGTCCAGGCCCTATGACAGGCAGCCCGGCCGCGAGCACTACGCGCTGCCGCCCGCCGCCCATGAGCGTGTGCTGGCGACGTTCTGCGGGACCTGACTGCGCAGCTGTTTCGGCGAGCGCGCCCTTCGCGGCGATTTCCTGCCGCAGCGGGTCGGCGTCATAGCTTGACGCGGGCGGTAGCGCGCCGCGGCAAGCTCTGATCATGAAGCTGCGCTAGTCTAATCCCGGTCAGGTGCGCCCAGCGGGAAGTAGTGGCGGAAGCGCCGCGCCTCATCCACGGCTCGGGCGAAGGACGGTCGTCGCAGCAGACGCGTGCGATAGGCGGTCAGGTTCCCGTATTGCTCGGGAATTCGATGCGTCCAGTCAGCATAGAACAGTGCGGGCGCAGCAGCGCAGTCCGCAAGTGTGAAGGTCTCGCCCACTGCCCAGGTGCGGCCCTGCATGCGCTGGTCCAGCCAGGCATAGCTGGTGTCGAGCATCTTGCGTGCGTCCTCGACACCGTAAGGATCGCGGCTTTCGGCCGGGCGCAGGGCGTCGAATACGAACTTGCCCTGAGGTGTCATGACATAGTTGTCGAAGAAGCGGTCGAGCATCCGCGCCTCGAGGGCGAGATCGGAATCCGCGGGGATCAGCTTCACCGGCCCCGGGTGATGGACCTGGAGGTACTCGATCACTATGGAGGCCTCCAGCACAACGCTCCCGTTCTCGCGCAGGATCGGGAAGCGCTTCATTGGCCACAGCGAGGCGAGCTCCTCGCTAACGCCAGGGTCCTCCAGCATCCGATAGGTGAACGGCACGTCATTCTCGTAGAAGGCGATGAGCGCCTTCTGGCAATACGACGAGAACGGATGGGCGAAGAGTTCGACGGTCATGCGAAGGTCCTGGCTTCCTGGGCCTCGAGGACCGCGGTCAGATTATCGATATGCCAGGCCGTGCCATGCTCGCGGCTCTTCACCGCCTCTTCGCCACCAGTCAGATATGAGCCCTGTTCGGTGTGGATCAGCCGGGTCCTGTCACCCTCGCCCCTCAATTCGAGCGTCAGAAGCGATACCGACAGCTTATCGCCATTGTGGAACATGTCGTAGACGAGGATGATCCGTTCGTTCTCCACGATATCGTGGTAGGTGGCCTGGAAGTCGGTGACCATGCCGCTGGGCCAGCGAGCGTGGAACCGTTCCTTGCCGCCGACGCGGAAGTCGAAGTCCCGGTTCAGGGTTTCGATGGCGGTCGGCGCCTTGAACCAGGCGCTCTTGGCCTCAAGGCTGGAATAGGCGGCGAAGACCCGTGCCGGGGCAGCATTCAGTACCCGCTCTATCGTGAATGTCGCGTTGGTGACGGTCATTGGTCATTCTCCTCGGGGGCGGTCCGGGCCAAATAGGCCTCCAGTTGATCGTATTGCCGTTCCCAGAAGCGCTTGCGCTCGGCGATCCAGCCTTCGATCTGCGTCATCGTTTCGACCTCCAGTGCGCAGATGCGCACGCGGCCAATCTTCTCGCTCTTCACCAGCCCGGCCTCTTCCAGCAGCTTCAAGTGCTGGACGACCGCCGACAGGGTCATTGGAAGCGGCTTGGCCAGCTCGCTCACCGAGGCAGGGCCAATGCTCAGGCGCTCGACCATCGCGCGGCGTCCCGGATCGGACAGGGCCTGGAAGGCAAGGTCGAACGCTTCGGGTCGATACTGTAGCATCTGCTTAAGTGTTGATTCAAACAGAGCAGGAGTCAAATGGAACATTGAAACGGCTAGCACCGTCCCGGGGCGCAGGACATGGCCAAAGCCTGTCTCGTCGGTGGCTGGAGAAGGCGTATCGCCTTCTCGCTCCTCGGCAATCGACCACGAAGGGCCCGCTCTTCCGCGATTGGCCGAGCTCGGAATCAGCGAAGTGACGCTTCAAATCCACGAGTTCCACGGCGACCTGGGGCGGATTTCGCTGTTTGCTCTGAGAACACGAAAGCCCCGCCGCGATTGCGACGGGGC
>NZ_JBXAMI010000008.1:0-199599 GCF_058800455.1 Allobosea sp. GW822-FHT05A11
TATGGCGGTTTCTCCAAACGATCCGATCCGCCCTGTCTCAGTCCACCTCTGCCGGGAGGGTTGGGGAATGATAGGGGTTGGCATCTGCGAGACCTTGCCCGGCATCGCGCCGGCCGTCATCAAGACCGCGCGCATTTCCGATTGCGGCGCCTATCGCTATCGGCTGACCCGGCACTGGGATTCCGACCGCCCGCCGATGACCTTCGTCATGCTCAACCCGAGCACAGCGGACGCGGATATCGACGATCCTACCATTCGACGCTGCATCGGCTTTGCAAAGCGCGAGAGCGCAGGCGGGATAGTCGTCGTAAATCTCTATGCCTATCGGGCTACCGATCCTAAGAACCTGCCGAACGACGCCAGCAAGGTAGGTCCCAAGAACGAGAGCTATCTGCACGACGCACTCATGGAAGCCAACGGACGCCCCGTCGTCTGCGCGTGGGGCACCAAGGGCAACGGCTCGTTCTTCGTACAGTGGGCGAAAGGCTACGGCGCCAACCTGATGGCCCTCGGCATCACGAAAGACGGCTTTCCGAAACACCCGCTCTACATCGCTGGCGACGCCCCGCTGATGCCGTACCCGAGGCGCCTAGGCTCTGGCCGGAACCTCGCGGATGCGCACTCTAAATATCCCCCGGAGGCAGAGCATGGCTGAGAAGATGAGACGCGCGCCGCTTCGATGGAACTACGAACCAGGCGGCTACAACAATGCCAGCTATCGACTTCGCCGGGCCGGCGTTGATTACGCGGTCGTCACGCCGGCCAAGTCTGGCGGGTGGTACTCCTACAGCCTCGACGTGCCTCGAGACCATCGGTGGAATACCCACTCTGAACCGTGCGATCTCGAGCAGGCGAAAACCGACGCCCTCTCGAGAACCCGCCGCGCCCTAGACGAGGCCAGCCATGACCGGTGAGAAGGTGGACTGGCGGCCGATCAAGTCGGCGCCGAAGGACGGGCGCGATATCGAAATCCGCACATTCGACGGCTTCGAGATGAAAGCACGGTGGGAGCGCCACGGCTTCGAGGACGAGGACGGCAAGAGCGTGGGTGCTTGGGTCGCCACCGAGGAAGAGAAGCACCCGCCCTGTTGGACTGATGGCGCTTGCTGGGCATCCAACGCGGACGAGGTTCAATCCGACCAACCGATGATGTGGAGGCCCACGTCATGACCTCTGAGAGGGACGCCCCTGCCGAGGTGCCGGGAGACGAAGACCGCCTCTCAGCAGTATGGCTAGGGCTCAACCCCTACGCCCCGGAGACTTGGCCTCTCGGGACCGTTCAACGCCTGACCCGCATTCGCGCTGAGCGGGGCCATCAGAAGTTCGTCGAAGAGATCGCCAAGATGACGACGCCGCCCAGCGCCGGCATCGGCGGCATCTTCAACGCCTGCTGTCACCGCGAGGAATGCCGCAAGCTCGAAGCCCGCGCGCTAGCCGCAGAAGCCGCGCTCGCTGCGGAGAGGGAAAGGTGCGCTAAGATTGCGGAGACGCACGACAAGTTGCCATGTCGGTCATTGCTGGCAGGGCAACGTGGCGAGGATTACGATTGCGGCCAGATCGACGCAGCAACCTCAATTGCCGCAGCCATACGGGCGCAGGGGGAGTAGATGAAGGAGAAGTCCTACCCTTCGTTCATCGCCCGCTGGTGGCTGCTGATCCCGATGGCGGCCGGAGCCGTCATCTGGTGGGCGGTTTTCTTCGGTCAGGCGCGGAGGCTTTGGGCGGCTGTGTTCGGCTAGACACCGATCTTGTCTGCAGACATTTCGATCTGGACAACCAGCCCCGCGGGATTCCAGTCAAACCGCATAAGAGCGCCGAGTTGCGCTTTGGCCGCACGATCCACGAGCAGGCTACCGAAGCCTTGCCTATGGGGTGACCCGACGACGGCTGGTCCACCGCGCTCCTCCCACACCAAGACGACGTGCTCGCCGGAACCCTTAACTTCTATCCGCACGTTCCCCGTCGGGATTGAAAGTGCGCCGTGCTTGACGGCATTCGTCGCAAGCTCGTGAATGATAAGGGCAATGGATGTCGAACTGGAGCGTCCGATGCGAACCTTATCGCCGCCAACACTGATCCGAATGCTACCTTCGGCATTGTAGGGCGCAATCAGGCGGCCAATCAGATCGGGCAGATTGTCCGAAGACTCATCGCCGTTCTTATCCAGGACGATGCCGTGGGCCCTGTGCAGCGCGGTCAACCGGCCGATGATTTCATCTGCAAATTTTGCAGCTGCAGGCTCCGCGCGAGCGCCCATCGAAATGAGGCTGCTGACCACGCTAAAAATGTTGCCAATGCGGTGCTGCAGTTCGCGGGCGATCAACTCGCGCTGCTCTTCTGCCGTACGGCGTGCGGTAATGTCGATGTGGGCTCCAATGAGCTTGATCGGTTTCCCGAGATCATCACGTTGAATTTCAGCCTTGGCCAAGATCCATCGGGTCTCTCCGTCGGACGGTCGGATTATCCGATATTCGACCTCATAGTCGGTGTCGAAGCTATCAACGCTTTGTTGGAAATGGCTTACGACTCGATCGCGATCCTCGGGATGGATCCGCGCAACCCACGCCTCGTGACTTTCGTTCGCAGCATCGGCCGGCAATCCATGAACCGCCAGGTATTCCGGGGATCGCTGGTTGCGAAACGCGCCTTCTCTGAGATCGACTTCAAGGCCCCCGATTTGCCCGATGCGCTGCACGCGTGCGAGCTCGTCTTCGCGCGAGCGTAACTGCTTCAGTGCCTCGTTCAGCGGCAACGGAGATTCCCCAAGTTCTCAGAGCAAAGATACTTGCTTCGGTAGCTCTGGTTCCGAGTCGTCGCCATCTTTTTTGACACCCCGAGCCACGATATCGAGCGCGCCATCCGCAAGCGGCCGTTGCAGTGCCCTCGCCTCTTCCCACGGCGCCGTCATCCAGGCCTCGCATTCCTCCGGCGTCGTTAGGATGACGGGCAAGCCCGCTCGAACGGCCTTTCGGAACACCGGGAGCATGAGCGGCATCCCGAAGGCGATTGGATGAGCCTGCATAACGGAAAGGTTCATCGCCACATCCCGCGCATCTTCGCCCTAACGTCGACCTTTGGACCTCCAGAGGGCGCTCGCGTGTCTTCGGAAGCAGAGATCGGCCAGGCCGACCGCTCGAACTGTCCGAGAAGCGCGTTCGGGATGAAGCGGGTGCGATTGGCATACACATGCCGGTCGCCGGTCGCGGACTGCCCATACGTGAAGAAGCGCTGCGGCACGACGAGATGCAGGTCGTCCTTGGCCCGCGTCATCGCGACATACAGCAGGCGCCGCTCCTCCTCGATCTCGTCCCTGGCGCCGGCGCCAAGGTCGATCGGAATGCAGCCGTCGACCGTGTTCATGACGAAGACTGACTTCCATTCCTGCCCCTTGGCTGAATGGATCGTCGACAAGATCAGATAGTCCTCATCGAGATGCGGCACGCCTGCTTGGTCGCTGGTTGCGTCGGGAGGATCCAGCGTCAGTTCGGTCAGGAAGCGCTCTCGCGATGGGTAGCCGCTGGCGATCTGCTCCAGTTGCACGAGATCGGCTTGCCTCGTGCTGGCATCCTCGTGGATGCGCTCCAGGTGAGGTTCATACCATCGGCGGGCACGCTCGATCTCGGCTGGCCAACCGGCAGAGCCGGCGCGCAGCTCCCCGATCGCGGTTACGAACGCGCCCCAGTCTTCGCCGGCTCGAGGTGGAGCCGGGGCGCTATCGAGGGATTCGATCGGCGCCGACGCCTGCGCCATATGCTCAAGGACACGCTGCGCCGATGTCGGCCCAACACCGGGCAGCAGCTGCAGCACCCGAAAGCCAGCCACTTTGTCACGCGGGTTCTCGACGAAGCGCAGGAGCGCCAGCAGATCCTTGATATGAGCGCTGTCGAGGAACTTCAGACCGCCGAATTTGACGAACGGGATATTCCGGCGCGTGAGCTCGATTTCGAGCGGGCCGCTGTGATGGGAAGCTCGAAACAGCACCGCCTGCTGTTTCAGCGTCGAGCCGCCCTCGCGGTTCTCCAGTACCTTCTCCGCGATGAAACGCGCCTGGTCAGCCTCATCTCGAACATGAACGAGCTGCGGCTGCGATCCGGCTGCACGATCGGTCCAGAGGTTCTTGGTGAAGCGCTCCGCTGCCAGATCGATCACCGCATTCGCTGCCGAGAGGATCGCGCTGGTCGAGCGGTAGTTCTGGTCGAGCGTGACGATTTCGGCCGGCGGCACGAAAGCGGACGGAAAGTCGAGGATGTTGCGGACGGTCGCCGCGCGGAACGAATAGATCGACTGAGCATCGTCGCCCACGACCGTTAGACCCCGCCCATCCGGCTTGAGCGCGAGCAGGATCGAGGACTGGAGCCGGTTGGTATCCTGGTATTCGTCGACCATGACATGATCGAAGCGCGCGCCGATATCAGCCGCGATATCGGGATCGGTCATCGCTTGCGCCCAGTAGAGCAGTAAATCATCATAATCGAGGACATTCTGTTGCTGCTTCGCGTCGACATAGGCGGCGAACAGGTCCTTGAGTTCGGCCGCCCAGGCAACACACCACGGGTAGGACTGCCCAAGAACCTCCTCGATCGGCCGCTCGGCATTCACGCAGCGCGAATAAATCGCCAGACAGGTGCCTTTCGTCGGAAACCGTGACTCCGTCTTGGAGAAGCCGAGCTCGTGGCGGACCAGGTTCATCTGGTCGGCGGAGTCTTCCCGATCGTGGATCGTGAACGCGGGATCAAGACCAAGCTGATCGGCACAATCGCGCAGGAGCCGCGCTCCGATTCCGTGAAATGTGCCTGCCCAACTGAGAGCGTCGTTCAGGACGCCAGCGCCCTCCCCGAGAACTTTGCGGGTGATCCGCTCAACGCGCTTCGCCATTTCGCCGGCTGCCCGGCGCGAGAAAGTCATTAGCAGGATGCGCCGCGGATCGGCGCCGCTCACCATGAGATGGGCGACACGATGCGCCAACGTGTTGGTTTTGCCGGAGCCTGCCCCGGCAATCACAAGCAGGGGGGATGCCGTCACGGCGCCGACACCATGGGTCACCGCGCGCCGCTGTGCCGAATTGAGAGCGTCGAGATAGCCGATTGGGGAGACGGCATTCATGCCTTCGGCTCCCGCACCGGCCGCGCTCCCTGCGAGAACACCCCTCGAAGGAACCCGCGGGAGACCGAGCGATCAGCATCTGCCAACAGGACATTGAAATCGTGCAAAACGGCACGTAGCGCGGCGCGCTCGCTTCCATGCTCAGCTACGAGATCATTGATCTCCCATTCGATTTCGTTCGCCTCGTCGGAATCTTCTACTGGTTCGGCTGACATGGCTTGCGTCCTCGGGCACGAGAACATTATGAGAACAAACCAACCCGAGGAGTCAAGCCATGGCCAGCATCGACACGTTCTTCCTCCAGCCCTTCAAGACGCACCGGAAGCGTCTGGTGCCGGGCCAGCGGGTGCTGGCGAAGACGAAGCACCACGCCTTGAATGAGGGCGAGCGCCTGGGGCGAACTGCTGAAGGCGTGGCAGTCATCCACGTCACCGCCGACGATGAAACCGGCGAGGTCAGCGCGCTCGACGTCCTGGCGCGCCACGGCGCGATCCCCGAGGAGTTCGAGGAGCAGATCAGGGCGTTGTGAAGCATGAGAGCAAGGGGTCAACCGAGCGACACGCAGATCAACCGCGACTTTCCGCATCAGGTAGCGGTCTCACTCTTTGAAGGGCGCGGCCTCGGCTACTTCAATTCGTTGGGACCTCTGTCGAGCCTCTGCCCGCGTCGCTTTCAAGTTGGCGATGGGGCGCGAAGCTATGAGGTCTACTGCTTCGGCGATCGGGATCAGGCGGAGCAATTTCGCGAGGCAATCAAGGGCGAGGATTTCGATCCCCGCGATCGCGTCGGCGCGATATGGCACCGCGGCCGAGGTAAGCGGCGAGATGCCAGTCGCGCTCGAAAAGGATATTGGTAGCGAGCCCGCCTCAGAGATTCGCAGAGGCCTTTCCCACCCGACCATCCGCCGCACGTCTATTCCATCTTCGCCGGCCGCGAGGTCTCGACCTGGTAGGAGGAGTGGAAGCACGAATGCGAGGTCAGGAATCGGGCCAACATGCCGCTTGCTCAGCGGAATGAGGCGCTCGACGGCGTCAAAGACGGCATGCGCGGCGTTCGGCAGATCCGAGGCGATGCCGCCGTCGCGCAGCTCCGCGCCGAGATCGATCGGTATGCGGCGCTGAAGGCGCGGCCGGACTATAAGTCCCAACGGCGCGATGCAATCCACGCAATCGCTGCCACGGCCACTATTCCAACGGCAACCATCAGCGGCTCGTCCATGACCTCATTCCTGCGCGTCGGCAATGTAGAAACCGAAGGCCGAAGCGCAGGCCAGAACGACACTGATCTCGATCAATCCCATTGGAGCCTCCCATCTGACGATGTCGAAGCAACTGCGCAACGCCCGCCGTTGTTCCGCCACGTCTGAGGCCGCATTGTGTTTCTTGAGAACCCTTGCCGAATTGCCAAATCTTCGACCCCTCTTGCAACGCTGCCGTCGTCAGCTATTGGGTTCATGTCGACATGACCAAAGGGCAACAAGGGGATATTATGAAACTATTGGGGCTGACGAGCGCGATCGCGCTTCTGCTGATTTCTGCGCCTGCGTTGGCCATGCCTGCCGGCATGGGTGCGGGCTGCCAAAAGGGTTACGGAGTGTACGACACATCCAAAGCCCCAAAGGCCTTTGCAAAAGGTAAGACCAAAGGTTGCGGCTATGCCTATGGCAAAGCCGATATCGCGGAAGCGCGCAAAGCAGCCTTGAACTTCTGCCGCGGACACGGGGGCGATGGCTGCCGCGTTGTGGAAAGCAGATAAATTCAGCAGCCATAAGAAAATGGCCCCGTCAGCTTCCGCGGCGGGGCCTGCACATGAAACCGACCTGTGTGTTCAGGGATAGGTATACTCCGACATCGCTTTAAGCTGATCCTTGTTCCAGTTCATAACAGGCGGACTGCCGGCTACGTTCGGACATTGCCCTTGCCGTAAATCCGACCAATCGCAGTACGCAAATTATAGGTTATGCAATTATAAATTGCGTTCGATGCGGCAGCAATTTCGCTTCATTGATATCAAGGGCGTCAGTTTAGCGGGTTCCAATCGCGTCCTTTTGTGCTAAGGGCGCGGCGCGTTTCCAATGCCTGAGCCATCAGCAAGCTTTGGGCTAATTCGCGCATCGGTTGTGTTGCCTACGCCTATCCCATCGAGCAGCGGTTCTGAGCGGCCCGGCTATTTCGTCGAGCCCTCCAGTTATTGGCAGTGAAAGGGAATGTCCGTGGTCATTAAGTTACCAAATCCGATCGACAAGCATGTCGGTAGTCGCGTCCGCATGCGTCGGATGCTCGCGGGCGTCAGCCAGGAGAAGCTGGGCGATGCACTCGGGCTGACCTTCCAGCAGGTGCAGAAATACGAGAAGGGCTCCAACCGCATCAGCGCGAGCCGCCTCCAGCAGATCGCCAAGATGCTGGATGTGCCGGTCTCCTTCTTCTTTGACGGCGCGCCTACAGGCGATGTGCCGGACCCCGGCTTCGCGGATTCCACATCGACAAATTATATTTCGGAATTCCTGGCCACCAGCGAGGGCGTCCAGCTGACCAAGGCTTTTGCGCAGATCAAAAGCGGCCGGGTTCGCCGGCGGATCATCGACGTAGTCGAAGCCCTTGCCGAAGAAGCTGATCGTTCGGAGCAGAAGTAGTCGACGGCTCCGTGTGATCGGCACCACCGTCCTCCAGCAGGCCCCGAAGCTCGCGCTCAGCACTCGCCAACAGTTCGTTGACGAGAGCACTATTGAGATGCTCAGCGTCCAACGCCAGCTTGCGAACTCGGCCAATCAAGCCTGCCAGTTCATTCTCATCGCCGCCGAGCATTCGTCACCCAGCTTTTTGCCCGGCCCCCCAGCAGGGTCAGGAAGCAAGGCTAAGAGCGCACGACGGAGTAAACAAACTTTTGCGATCCTGGGTGGCCATGAAGGCTTCGATCTCGGCCGGCGCGATATATTTCTCACGGAACCAGGGATAGATCGCTGGATTGAAGGACGAAATGATCCAGTCGATCGTCCGTCGAACATGACACAGCTCAGCAGCCTGCGGGTGGTATGCTAGCCATATATCGCGAAGCAGTACAAAATCCTTCGCAACATGCACAAGCCCTCTCGAAACGACGGGAGCATATGTTGGCAGCGCAGTGACACCCAAGCCGCTGATGACAGAAACAAATTGGGCTGAGCTGGTGTTGACGCGGATGTTTACAAATCGTCGCTTATCCTCCCGCGTCATCTCCTCTTCAACTTTCTCACTGCGTATTTGTGGCGCAACGATATCAATGAATTGATGCTTCTCAACGTCAGACTTACTCTCCGGAGCGCCGTGTGCTGCGATGTAGCTTTCTGCTGCGTAGAGAACGACATGCAGATTGCCGATCTTGCGGACCATTAGATTCGGATCTGTGGGCTTATCGAGCTGTATCGCCAGATCGACCTCCAACTCCGATATCTTGGGCGGCGTCATCGAGCATTTCAAATCGAATTGAATGTCAGGATGACCGCTACGCAAGTCGCCTAGCATTGGCGTCAGCCAGAAAACTCCCAGCCCTTCCGTTATCCCGACGCGAACGGTTGAGCGCAGGGCAGCCTTCTCACGGCTTGGTATTGTCGCGAAAATGTTAGTTTGCCGCTGGATATTTTCAGCGACGGCCACAAGGCGCCCGCCGGTATCCGTCAGGATCATACCCTTTTTCGTCCGGTGGAAGAGAACCGCGCTGGTCTGCGCTTCCAGGTCACTGATTCGATTCCGCACGGCCGCGGGGGAGTGCCCGGTCTCCGAGGAGACCGCGCGAATACTACCCAGCTGAGCCAGCTTGAGAAAGATTCGTATGTCATCCCAGTTGAGATTCATTGCTCCTCTCGCGTCTGAGTGAGCACCATCTGACCTCACGTGCGTCATTTTCATTCTATCCCCGCCCCCACAAATCTAGGTTAACCTTTCCTTGTTGCGTACCTAGTTCCACGTATCCAGAAGGATTTGCGTTATGGGAATCAACTACTCACAGGAGAGCTTCAAGATTGCGCGAAGCGAGCGCAATTTTCGGACGCTGAACTACATGCGCTACGGGCGCGGTTACACCACATTCAGCCCTACCGAAAAGATCATCGATCATTCCATGCAAATGGCAAGACGCGATGTACCGGGGCTGGCCACGCTCGATACGGTGATGAAGGTCTACCGGCATAATCCGGACACCATCTCCGCATTCGCGCGTCAGTGGTTCGAGGCGCCCGGCCGCGACCCGATCGGCATTCTGGCGCACCTGCCGCTGAATCAGGAGGGAGCTCGCGCGCTGTTCACGGGCGAACTCGATACCGGCAATCCCGATCTGAAGTTCATATGCCGCCCGCATGAACGGGCCGCCGCCCTCTATTTCTGGTTCATCTATCTTCCTGGCGGACAAGGCGGCGGCATGTCGCTGGTCATGGAGCGAATGACCAGCGCGAAAAACCGCGACCTGCCGATCTTCTGCAAGCCTGCCAACGTGCAAGCCCGCTACTTCTTCGAGAACATGGGCTTCGTGATGGGCGCAACCTACGAGATGCTCCATTCGAGCACCCTCATGAGCTGTGCCATGCCGGATCTGGCGCGTGGCAGGAAGCCGTATGACAACTATCTTCCGGGCGAGAATGTCGGCACCAAGAAGAACTCCGTCACCGTCGTTCACTCGCTCGACGACGTCCTGAAGTGCATCGCCATCCGCGGCGCCGCCTATGTCGAGGATCGGAGCATTCCATACCAGGAAGACGTCGACGGAAACGACTTCACCGCCACCCATCTGCTCGGCTACTTCGGCGATGAGCCGGCCGGCTGCATCCGGCTGCGCTACTGGGCCGACTTCATCAAAATCGAACGGCTGGCAGTCCTCCCGAGATGCCGTGGCGGACTTGCCCTCGACCTCGTGCGAGCGGCAATCGCTTTCGGGCAGGACAAGGGCTATCGCCGCTTCTATGGCCAGGCAGCTCAGCCTCTCCTCAAGCTCTGGAAACATTTCGGCTTCGTCCAGCGGCCAGGACCGGGGCTCAGTTACCTCACCGACGAGGTCTACTACGAGATGGACCTCGAGACTGAGCCGAAGTCTGCGCCCATGACGCACCTATCCGGTGCGGCTGTCCTGATCCGACCTGAGGGGCAATGGGATCGACCTGGCCCGCTGGAAGAGCAATCAAGTTCGGAGCTTGTTCCGAACAAGGCGTTCGGTGCCGACCCGGCCGAGCGGAACGCTCCCGTTTCCGAGTCTTCCGCTCCCCCTCCCCAGATCGACAGCAAGGGACTCGTTAACGGCCAATGGGTGCCCGGCGTCAGTCCCACGACCATGTACCCGGATCGCGACATCCCCGGCTGCATGAACCCGTTCTACGGCGAGGCGCCAGACGGCAACGCCAATTCATGGCCGCCGCTCATCTACGGCAAGATCAAGGGGTTGAACGACCATGATTGATGCGTGGCCGCCTGTGCCTTACCAGCGCCGAGACATCCAGACTCTGATCAAGCAGGTCGATGATCTGATCTGGGACGTCTCGAAAGTCGACCCCGTGAGCACGGCGCTGCTCGGTCTGGTGAAGACCGAGCTTACAACCCGCAAAGCCATCGAGGATAGGGCGGTTAGCGCTTTCCCCTCTCCTTCGCCACGGGGGGCTTTCTCTCCACACGGCCGGTAATCCGCCTCCGCTCTCCTGCGTTCTAGCAGGGGAGCATTTCTCCTCAATCCAATCGACGACGGAGGGCACGATGCAACTTCACTATGATGTGGCACGTTTTCTAGGGGCCTGGCGTTGGCTGGTGTCGAAAGACCTGATCTTCATTGGCGAAGAGATCGCGGTTCTGTTCGGAATCGATCCGGCCGCAGGCCGCTCAGGGGTGAGGGTGAGCCGCTTGGCTCAATTCATTCACCCAGCAGACCAGACTGGCTTCTTTCAGGCCATCGATCGCGCGTCTTATTTCGGCGGCGATATCGGCTTCAGCTTTCGGTTGCTGGTCGAGGATGAGTTTCGTCGCATCGAAGCTACAGGAACCTGCGTACGGGCCAAAGCGGGCGGCCGGCCTGCGGAGTATCTAGGTGCTGCGCATATCTATAATGGGCGCGCCGAGCACCCGCTTTCGATCGTCGCTGATCACTTGCTCGCTTCAGCTGAGATGGCGAAAGCAGCTGGCGAGAGGGACCTGACGCACTTCATCAACATGGCGCTGATGGAGGTCGGATCGCGGCTTGCTTCCCTTGAATTATCGCTGCAGAAGCCAAGGCCTTGCATCGCGGTCGTCAGCTAAGGCGCGGCGGCGCCGACAGTCCCACATACCTCTCGATAGTCGCCCTTCGTCGCTATGGACGGGTGCACGATCCGACAAGGACACACCGCGAACATCGCATTCAGCAAAGAGGAAGAGATCGGCTGGCGAAGGCCTCGATCGGAAGCCGCCGGTACATCCGGGACTAACTCCGATCGAAGGCGGAAGAAGCGAGCGGGCACCGAATCCCCGCCGCTGATCGGCATCAAATGCACCTTGACGGGCGATAGCCCAATGCCCGTGCTTGCTTGCGGCGCTCTTTGCGTGCCAGCGAGTTCAGGTGCTCCCACTGGCGGAGCGATGCCCATAATTTCAAGTCATAGGTTGGGGGCTGCACCAACTGGCTTTCGTTCCGGGCCGGATTGATCTCGCTCAAGCCGCCCTCGTTATCGTCGGTGCATCATTCGATGCCGGACCCTAGGCCCTAGTGAAGCGACCAGCCCTGTCAAAAGACAGAACCGTGGGAATACGAAAAAAAGCCCCGCCAGCCTAAGCTGACGGGGCCGAGGTTCATTCCGAGGTGTAACTGCCATGGAACGCGCGCGAAGTCCTTCAGGTTCCTCGCCGTCGGCGATCAGGCGGCGCTTCAAAAGCTGATCGCCGAAACGAAGCTCTGGACCGTGAGAGAGACCAAGTCGTCCTCGCTCGACGTTTCGCCGACTAATCCGACTATGATCCGGGCCATGCGGTCGTGATCGACCAGATCGCTATTTCGGGCCAGTCCTTTGGCAACGACCAGTATCCAGGCTCGCGCCAACGCAGCCTCAGCCCGGACGCGACCCTCAGGGTTCAACGAAGAGAATGGCATCTACCGCCTCCGCGCGACCACGGGATATTAGGCCCAGGCAGCGCGCCGCATGTTGTCAAAAGACGCAGCCCCAAAAGGTAAAAGGCCGCCGCCCCCTTTCGGAGACGGCGGCTGAAGCCAAAAGCTCGGCACCGCTGGGCGAGCCGCGCCAAAAAGACGACTCAACAAATTGGCTCAGGGATCGATGTGCTCAGGCATCCCCTTGAGCTGATCCTTGGTCCAGGTCGTGACGGCATGAACGTCGCCGTCTTCGTCGCGCATGAATTCGAGATCGCTTACCGGCACGGATACGGGCTTAGCTCCAATGCCAAGGAAGCCGCCGACATCGATCACGACCTGGGTAGACGCGCCGGCGCCGTGCGTATGCGAAACGGAGCCGATCTTCTCATCTCCAGGTCCGTAGATCGTCGCTCCATCGAGAGCACTCGCAGTCAACTCCGCCGGCGCGAGACGGACGTGTTTGGAATGGTCCATGGTTTCCTCCTTTTGCTGGATGCCTTTCCAAACAGCGGGAGGGCGCTCGCGTTCCGCGCGAAAGATAATACCGGCGAAGCGTGAGCGGCCGGACTGTTCTTGATGTCCGCTCCCGCCCCTTAGCTGAACCTCGTGTCAGGCAATGAATTCCGTGTCGAGCAGTCCCATGATGATATCGTCGTGCCATTGGCCTGCGAGCAACGCCGATTCCCTCTCACGCCCTTCCTCGACAAAGCCGCACTTGCGATAGCACGCTATGGCGCGGCTATTGGTTGCGAGCACACGCAGAGAAACACGATGGAGGCCGCACTTGAAAGCGTAGGCCAGCGCGAGCTTTATCGCTTCCGATCCATAGCCTTTGCCGAGTGCTGCGGGATCGTCGATGCCGATTGCGAGCGTCACCCTTTTGTCCGCTTGAACAAGAGTATGAAAGCGGATGTGACCGATGAAGCCAGCAGCGTCGATGACCCAAGCATAGTCCTGCTTGTCGATGAATCGAACTGCGGCCTCGGCATGAGCTTTCGTGAATGCGGCAGCCGGATCAAAAACGCCGCCATACGCCTCAACGATTTCTTTATGTCGTCCCAGCGAGAGGCGAATTTGCACATCATGTGGGCTCGGCCTGCGAAGAACGAGCCGAGCACTTCTGAGTTCGGGCGGGGGGCTTTCCATAGCTAAGGTGTAAGCGAAGCGAGCGGCGCGTTGAATGGCTCCTTTCGACCCATAGATCCTTCAGAAATTGCCTAAGCCGCTTGGTCACATTCTATGCGTCGGCGTGACCGATTCCGACTTGTTCCGCCAAAACGAAAAGGCCCCGCCAGCAGAGCTGATGGGGCGGAGATGATGTCCGGGCGACCAGACAAAGCGCGATAGCAGCAATCCAATCTGTGCCTGACAGGTCGATCGGTCGGTTTGAGCGGCCTCAGCGACGATGCTTGCCATAAACGCCGGGCCCGCAATTCAGTCGAGCGTCGGCGCGCGCTCCGCCATTTCCAGAAAAGCATAGAGTGCGGCAAGCCATAGGATCGCGAGCATCGTCATACCTGCCGATAAGCGTAGTATGACGTTAGGAAAGCATTAATCAGGCCACGACGCTAGGGGCGTTTTCCGCGCCCGTTGGCTTCGAAATTGTCCCGAGATCCTGAATAGTTTCTTGGGTGACCCAGATTGAAACACGTAAAGCGCAGATTGAGCCGGCTGTTGGCCTCAAGGCCTGTCAACAAGGCGTTGCGGTCTCTGCTTGTCGTGTTCGCATTTGGCATGGAGGCGGCTTGGATCGTCGCGCTCTGCATCGGTGCGATCAAACTCTACAACTGGGTCACCTGAAACGAAAACGGCCCCGCCAGCCGGAGCTGACGGGCCCCAGAGAAGAGAAACCTGAGGGCCGCAGCCGAGAACCACAGACGGACCTGGGACTGCGGGCGCACCAAAGCGCGGCAAGACGGTCGGTTACGGCCGTGTCGGCTTCGCAGCAGCGTCGTCAAGATAGAGCAAACGATCCTCTCGATTTGTTGGGTCGAGCAGATCCTTATCCGAAACGGGAACGACTTCCGCGTCATAGCCCAGGATTTGGAGGACGGGATAGGCTCCGCGCAAGCGCGCGAGCAGCCCGCGAGGGTCGCGGCAGCGGCTGGGATTGAATTCGAGGATGATGCGCGGCCGCCAGCGCTCGATGGTTTGGCTCAGTCCGGTGACTATGTCTTCCTCTGCACCCTCCGCGTCGATCTTGAGGAAATCGACGCGGGGAAAGGCGCGGAGGAGCGAGTCGAGGCTATGGATGGGGACAGCGACCGCTTCCGCCTCGTCATTCGGCAAGGCCTTGCTGACCAGCGTCGCATTCTTCGGCTCTCCCGCCGGGACCATGAGACGCCCCTCGCCCTCCCCCGAACCCGCCGCGGCCGCCACAATGGTGCTGCGGCTGGCAAAGCCGTTGAGCTCGAGGGTCCGCTTCAGCGTGTCGGCAACGGGGGGGTTGGGCTCGACAGCCAGCAAGCGGCCATCGGGGCCGACGAGATCGGCCAGCAGCAACGCATAATAACCGAAGTTGGCACCGATATCGGCGACATGCATGCCGGGCGCGACGAGGCGAGCAATGAATTCCGTCAGCCACATCTCCCAGTAGCCGTCGAGCATGACATGCGCGCCGAAACCTCTGTCCCGCGTGTCGAGGAACATCTTGTAGCGCCCTAGGACGCGCGACAGAACCGAATCCCCGCCGAGAAAGGCGGCCTGGCTTGCCGCGCGGCAGATGCATTCGGTGCGGTAGCGGTCCGGTCCGCGCAACTCGTCCAGCGACAGAAGACTTCCGGGCTGAATCGGCATCGGTTGAGGCGTCTCTCTCCTGAACATCAGTATCAATCCGCCTCATTCGATCCAGTCTTCACACGCCTGCCGTACCCAATCAAAATGGCTTAGCGGCCAGGAACGCCCGGGCGCGATCGAGATCGGGCGGCGTGTCGACGCCGCGCGGCACATGGTCGATGACCATGACGTCGATGCGCATGCCGTCTTCCAGCGCACGGAGCTGCTCCAGCTTCTCGCGCAGCTCCAGCGGCGATTGCGGCAGGCTGACAAAACGGTCGAGCGCGGCGCGGCGATAGGCGTAGAGCCCGACATGGTGATAGAGCGGCCCCTCGCCGTAAGGCGCCGTCGCCCGGGTGAAATAGAGCGCGCGCAGATGGTCGGGGGCAATCTCGCTGCCGACGAGCTTCACGACGCTCGGCGCCGTCTTCTCTTCCTCGTCATCGATTACCCCGGCGAGAGTCGCGATATCCACAGCCGGATCGGCAAGCGGTTTCACCGCTGCGGCGATGGCCGAGGGCGCCAGCGTCGGGAAATCGCCCTGCACATTGACGATGATGTCGTAATGCCTGTCAGGGTCGAGAATATCGGCTGCTTCCTTGATCCGGTCCGATCCG
The DNA here is from genome assembly GCF_058800455.1 of Allobosea sp. GW822-FHT05A11. Taxonomy (NCBI): domain Bacteria; kingdom Pseudomonadati; phylum Pseudomonadota; class Alphaproteobacteria; order Hyphomicrobiales; family Alloboseaceae; genus Allobosea; species Allobosea sp. GW822-FHT05A11. Next base: position 15,570 of record NZ_JBXAMI010000008.1, read on the forward strand.
GTCTGATGATCGGCGCTGGTCATCACCACCTTGCCCCCGGCGGCTTCGATCGCGGCCGCGATTTCCGGCGCATCGGTCGCCACGGCCACATCGCCGGCCCCGGATTCGACCGCCCGGCGCCAGACATGCACGATCATCGGCTCGCCATGGATATCGGCGAGCGGCTTGCCAGGCAGGCGCGTCGCCTGCATACGGGCCGGGATCAGGATCAGGGGGTTGGACATTGGCTGGGTATGCTCGTAATCGGCAAAAGGTCAAAAGGGGCGCGTGATAATGCGAGATGTAATGCAGCGCGCAAAGCGATTAAGCAAGCATGCGTACCGGTTGCCAGGGCCGGTACAGCAAAGCACCTAGTGGCGCTAACCTAGGCTTCTCCTCTTTCGGAGCCCGCCATACCCTTCTTAGTTTAGGACAGCGGAATAGTGGTCATTAATGCCTACAGCAGCATTACAGACCAAAACACGTATGGAGATTGCATTGAACCATCGAGATGAACTTCCTAATGCATTAGCCGGCATAACGGCAACGCTGTTCTCAGTTATCGAACTGCTACTTGAGAAAAGAGTTGTAACACCGGTCGAGATCTTAGGCCGTATGCAAGAGATCATTTCGGCTGATAGGCCCAGTGCACCGGATGATGGATTTAGCTCATCCGCAAAGCTCGTGGCTGCATGGACGCGTGATACAGTCGTATCGGGCGATGCAAGCCTTGGCAGCTTCGCGCCAAACCTCCCGGCTGTACTAACGGGCCAGACCGAAGCGGTCATCTCTCTAATCAAAATCCTGATAAAGAAGAACGTCTTTACCGAAGATGACATAAAAGGCGAACTTAATGATCTCATGCTAGATCGCGAGCAGCAGTCAAGCAACGCAGGTTTTGATGCGGCGGCGAAGCACATCATCAAATCATTGGAGTCTGCAAGGAAGTAACGAAGCTCGTGCTAGTGAGATCGTGTAGCTCTCCCCCCCGGAAAATGAACTTTTCGTTCTGCCCAAGGCGATGGCACCAGATCCTCAGCTCGATTTCACCTGCGGTTTCAGTAACGAATTCGAGGGTTGGCGGCCGGTCATTGCCCTGGTAAAGCCACTCGACAGCAGCAACGGTCTCGCCATTCAGCGCTGCATCGAAAGTCCACTCTGACTCAGCGGCCTTGCTGTTAGATGACAGAGCCAATTGTGCGCGCCATTTGCCAGCAGGCAGGTTTCGATAAGGGCCATAAATTACATGCCCGCCGTTGATCGGCCCAGCGATAAAAATTTCGGCGCCATTGGATGAACGCTCGCAAATTGTAGAGAACAACGCGGCCCCTAGGAGCGACGGTTCATAGCGCAGCACGGATCGCAAGCGACGAGAAACCAGACGTGAAATAAGCGGCTCCAGCAAACCCTGCTTTTTTCGCAGCAGAAAAAATGCATCGGAGGCGCCATCGAAATTGCGCGCTAGCTCTCTTCCCCGCCTAGCGCGAACTTCGACACAAATACTCGGATCAATATCCCTTATAATTAGAATTATATCGTCAATGCTCAATCTCTGAACATATCGACTTTCATTGGATGGCAACTTCGCCTCGAAGGCGACAAACTTAAAGCTCGAGCACATTTCACATAAATGTTGCAACAATCTATCGGGGACATGGTGGTTCTGCAGATTTCCCCTGTACTGGGCAATTTTTTGAGCGGATCTCGTTGAGAAAAGCGACCGATAGCTCGGCTCGACGACGTCGGCCTGCAAGGTGCACACGGGCCCTCCATAACGGTGGTTGGACAAGGTCGGACCCGCCACAGTCTGGATCAGGTCTCGGTCTTCCTCGTCTAACTTCGCAAGAGCGGCTTCAAGGCGAGGCTCGATTTTGAGCTGGACCTCCAGGGCGCCAGCCGCGCTCGAAATTCGCCGTATCCATTCCGGATAGAAATTCGCGAACGAGCGCGGGGCACTCGTTGCCATACCCAAAAGCTCTTGGAATCGATCACTACCTCGATGGGGCAACAGACCAGTTTCAAGGACATGGCAGATCAGAGCGTCCCGTTTCATCGGATCAAGAGCGGGGAGCGGAGCAGAAAGATACGCGCCCAAGCCAGATGGATCCCCAAGTTCGGTCGTGCAACCCTTTCTCGAATATACTGGCTGGCCCCATACGGTGACCGGCAAGTCGTACAGCAAGGCTTCCAAACCGACATTGGAACTCATCGTCGCCACGACCGAAACTCGCTCGAGGATATCGTGAATTGCAATGCCAGTAGCATCGAAGGAATTCTGCGGTCGAACTTGGATTGAACGTCGAAGACCGCCTTTCGGGTGGCTCTTGGTTAGCAATCGCCAATCGTTTGGAATGCTATCGATCGCAGCCTGGAGCGACGCCTCGTAGTCGTCGTATGCGCCGAGATTGATGACGACGTTTGCATCCGTTGGAACCTGCTGTGGGATGAACACGATCGGCCGCGTATCGGCCGCAATCCAATTCTCCAAGCGAGTCAGGTCTGCCAGATCGCTGGCCTGATCGTACTTCGATCTCCGTTCGGCGATAAAGCGCCGGACGAACGCTCTCGTTTCTTCAAGCGAGAGCTTTGCGGTGATTGTTGGCGGCCAGGTTTTATCGATGAGACTCTGCTCATGGAAAAAATGGGGGGCATAAGGATCGACAAAGTGATAGCCTTGAAAAAATGGGCTTTCCCAATAAAGAAATTTGGCTGATTTCTGAGAGCAAACCTCGGCGATTATCGCAGAAATAACTTCGGCCCCGTTCGGAATCAGGACGTAAGCCGGTTCAAGTGTTTCAAGAACCTGATTGAAACACTGTGCGACCCCACGCAAATGCTGAGCCCACGGCGATTCCGGCAGCAGCGTATCAGGGCGAAGGTCCCCGATACCATAGGAATGGCTCATGAGCTGCGGCAGTTTCAGACGATACCCGTGGATTGAATGGAATGCGAAATCGGAAAGGCGTGGCGCGTCTGCAATCTCGCTTCGGAGTAACGGCTGCATGGCCCAGGTCGAGCCCGTCCTCTCATGCTCGTCATCGAACCAGTAAGTGAGGATCTTGGGCTGGTAGCCGGCTTGCTCAACGGTCAGCGCCAATTCCACGGCATTCCGATACGATTCCTCGCCAGATGTCCGAACGATCAGGATGGACTTAGGCATCTGAATGGATTGGATCCTAGAAAATTCCGCATCGGCAGTTGATCGAGGCGCAGCATCGGAAAGTCGCAGCTAATTCACCGCTTGAAACGAATTATTCGCGACATCATTGTCGGGATCATCGACCCTGATGGCGTTGCTTTCGCGAAAGCCCATGAAGGTATTCAACTTCACTTGATTTCGCTTTGCGTGATCTCCGTCGTCCACGCCACTTCCAAAAGGCACACCTGCATCCAAGGCGCACCAACTCTTGAAGCTATTCCCACGTTCCCTGGATGCTACCCAAACCGCGGGCGCATCACCTGCGGGCCCGCGATCGATGACGAAACGGTTCCGTTTGATCTGGTTACCTTCTGGCTTGCCTCGCCTAACGACGCCGTTCTCACCGCAATTTCGATAGAGAAAGATCGCGCCGTGCCGCGGATTCCTGAACTCATTGCCCACGATCGAATTGCCCGACGAACCGTCGATCGCCAGCAATTCTCTGCTGCCCGTAGCAACCGAGAAGACAGAGTTCTGGATTACGTTACCCGAGGAACTATCGTCGAGGTAAACTGGAACGCCGCCTTTGATCTCTCCTTCGATCCGCCCGTTATTGAAAATAATCGATCTGGATCCAGAGCCCACATAGAATAAATTCGCTGTTACGGGGCGCCCTTTAAAAGTTGGAGCCTGAATCGAAACGCCGTTAAATTCAACATTGCTAGGAGCGACCGCACTGATCATCTCCCAAAAATCCGCACTCCTTGTCATTTCCTTGTAGTCTTTCAGGCTAATCGATATTGAGACTTCGACACTTCCGACAACCTGACATTCAACGATCGAAACATCGCTGACCTTCGTTCCCGTCCGCTTGTCGGAATTGAATGAAGATCGAATCTGCAGGCGCCATCGGTTGGTCGGTTGTTCAATATCTTTGCCGAATGCTAGGGATGCTCCGGCGCAATCCAGAGTGATCCCAGCCCCTTCCGGCCCAATGATTACCCGCTTCGTAACGCGGTCAGACGCGGCGAGCCTCACGCTACAAGATAGAGAAAACGTGTCCGCTTCGGTTTTCGCGGGCTCCAGCAGCTGTCGGCGCTCTTCGGCACTGCATGTCGTTGCTGCCGCCACGGGATCGACCGCGAATGCAAGCGAACCTGTTACGAACAGCGCCAGCAGCGCGAATTTAAAAAGCATAGGCAGGCCCTCGAAAATGCCGCATCAGGCCGGTGAAAAGCGCAGTGATGCGGCGGGCATTTCAATCGTTTGCGAGCGTACTCTTCAGAATGCGGTTGGCAAGGCGGTCGAACTCTTGCAGTTGCCGGATCAGGGCCGGGAACTCGCGCAGCGCCACCATGTTGGGACCGTCGGAGGGCGCCTTGTCGGGGTCGGGATGGGTCTCGATGAAGAGGCCGGCGACGCCGACGGCGACCGCCGCGCGGGACAGCACCGGCACGAATTCGCGCTGCCCGCCGGTCGAGGCACCCTTGCCGCCGGGCTGCTGCACCGAATGGGTGGCGTCGAAGATCACGGGGGCGCCGATCTCGGCCATGGTCGGCAGGGCGCGCATGTCGGAGACCAGTGTGTTGTAGCCGAAGGAGGCGCCGCGCTCGGTCAGCATCACGTTCGGATTGCCGCTCTCGGTCACCTTGGCGGCGACATTGACCATGTCCCAGGGCGCAAGGAACTGACCCTTCTTGACGTTGACGACGCGGCCGGTCTTCGCGGCGGCGACGAGCAGGTCGGTCTGGCGGCAGAGGAAGGCCGGGATCTGGAGGATGTCGACCACTTCGGCCACGGGCGCGCATTGATCGGCTTCGTGGACGTCGGTCACGACCGGCAGGCCCGTGCGTTCGCGGATCTCGGCATAGACGGGCAGGCCGGCCTTCATGCCCATACCGCGGGCGCCCTTGACGCTGGTGCGGTTGGCCTTGTCGAAGGAGGCCTTGAAGACGAGGCCGATATTCAGCTCCGCCGCGATCTCCTTCAGCGCCAGCGCGCATTCGAGCGCGTGGTCGCGGCTTTCCATCTGGCAGGGTCCGGCGATCAGGGCGAGCGGCAATGCATTGCCGAAGCGCACAGGGCGGGCGAGATCCTCGCCGATGGTCACGATGGCGTTGGGAGTCATGGTGGGCCCAAAATCCTCGAGTTATAAGGGCAAAGCTCGCCAAAAGCGGGTTCGCTCCTTCGCGTCCGATCTGGGAGAGTGAGAATTAACAATCGCGCTTCGGCCGATTATCCGTCTGCATTCAGAACAACTTCTGCCAACATCAACGTGGTGTTCCCGTCGGTCCAGACGCGGAATTCAAATTTCCTTGCGGACAACTGTCCATTCTGAGGAATTTCAAAGCGGAGCGTTTCATCATACTCACTAGCGATCGCGCCTGAATTGAGGGTCTTGGTGAGAATTATGCATTCCCCTCCTTCTGTGGCGATGTCGAATACGATCTTGCTCTCCTTCCGGAATAGTCCACGTCGGCTGCCACTTCGGACGCCCTTAACGCGCAAGGCATAGCGGCCAGGGTCCAGCTCACTGTACGGCCCGAATACGGCATGACCTGCAGGGCCAGCACCTATCTCGACGCCGTTTCGATCCGTCCGTTTTGCGTGCGACGCAAGGGACAGCTGCGGCAAAATATCGACGGAGCGCTTACTAATTGGCTTCGCCTGCCCCGCGGAATTCGACGCAGGCTTGGCCTGCAATGCGACCGGCGTGGGTTTGGCCTGCAGCGTAACAGGATCGCGGAAGCCCTTCGCACCACGAAGAACAAACGAACTGGGACTAATCCATTCCGGCACCGTGCCCAGGTTGACGGGCGGCTTAGGCAAGTTGGTAATCCGAGAAAAGTCAATCTGATTGCAAATTCTAGTTAGCGAACCATCAGCCTCCTTCTTCTCAAAGTATTTGCTCGCACCAAAGCTATAGAAAGACTCTTTCAGATAGTGGATGAATTTAATTCCGTTGTCTCCCGGCGACGGCAAATTCGAGTGGACAAGTTCATGTAGATGCTCGGAGCTGGTCGCTTGATGAGCCAATCCGCCATTTGCGTAGTATGCCAATCCGCAGACGACCACAGGCTTGTTCATGCCAAGAGCCAGGACACCGACGCCGGAATTCAAGACAACCACGCATGTGGCCGCCTCTATAAGGTCATGAATGTTTGCGTCATCCGGAACGAAGATAGCCTGCTCGATCGGTGGCCGCTCTGCCTCCAGAGGATGCTTTTTAACGACGAGCACATAGTGGCGCTTGTCGAGACTGCGAGCCAGGTTTTCCAACCACTCCAGATAGTTTGCGTAAGTGCCAGAAGGGCCCGCGAAAAACCTGGTAGCTGTATCATTCGGCCTCTGCAGAGCAACTAGTACGATCTTGCGTGCGCCGATACCCAGCACATCGCGCCAGTACTCGCCCCCCTTACGCCTTCCATTCCGCTCCAGCGTCGTCCCCGCCGATGCGAATTGCTCAATCCAACTACGTGTTGCGCCCAATGAATCGGGCGAGACAGCAACATCCCAATGCGAAGGATCGTATTTGGAGCTCCGACCGAGAAAGCCGCCGTCATCGAAGAACCAGCTGTCTGGGAGAGCGCCACGGTCGAAGGCATATGCTTTGATCCCGCGCGACCGAGCCCCTTCGAAAAGTGCCAGTCGATGGGGGTTACCGTAGGGGTTCAGAAACAGCAGATTATCGATTGCTTCATCGTCCACATAGGACGTTAGCATGTCCGCATTTTCAAAACTCGTCTCAGGAACGAACCTGTAATCTCCCAGCGAGGGCAGCACTCCTCGCAGAGATTGAGCCGGCATGGATGTCGGACTCATGAGAAGCAACGTGCGGCAATTTACCGATGGATCCTTGAGCGGCGCCAAATGCCGTTTGTTGCTCTTAAACTCGCTCAATTTCTGCTTAAGGAGAGCAAAATTCTCTGATGACCGCTTATAGGAGGGGTCGAAATCTTCGCGACGAGGATGGGATAGATGTACGAGCGCGACACCGCGCATCCAGATATCCATTCCATACAAGGAGAAGAATGCCCGGTAGCCTTCCCACACACCGTTCGCAAACGGTATGTCGTTATCATATTTTGGAGGCCGCCCTTGCCGGCGAGCAAGATCCGTCAGGCGGTTATAGAACTCGAAGTCTTCAGCTCCGTGCCCCTTAAAATCGGCGTCATGGCCACCGCTCATCAAGTAAAAGTATCGGTTGATGAGAAGCGCAGAGCTTCCAAGCGCAAAATGCTGAATAAATTCATTGCGATTATAACGAAGCGCTTGGTTGTGAATTCGCCGATCAGCCGAACGCCGACGATCCTTGTTGTGCATAGACAGGTATAGGCTTGTACCTTCTTCGGTCAGATAAATGGTGGGGACGCATACAAAATCGTAACCTTGCTGATCGAGGCAACGATACCTCGCCTCGTCAGCAATATCCAAATAGGTTTCCGTTTCGCAGAGGAAGTCTAAATCATGAAACATTACGATCGGCGTCTGCGCGTGGCGCACACCAAAATCTCGCGCAGCCCCAATCGAGAAGGGCTCATCCGGGTCGCCGGTACGGAGAACTGTGACGTGGGTATGCCGCTTCTCGAGAGCACGCAGTTCGGGCGCCCTCGCCTCATTGGTACCGAAATCGACGATCAGAATCGAGAACGCGTCGAGCGGAATCGACTGGATAATCCGATCCAGCCGTTCGATCTCGTCGTAGAGAGGATCGGTGGAAAGCCTCAACGGTATGATTGCAGTAATCATCTAATCCTCAGGGCCGAGAAAACATCACTGTAGCACCGACAGAAAAATCGGGATCATAATACAATCCCTGCGATGCCAAAACGTGAATTACTTTATTTATTCCCGCTAGCCCGATGATCGACTTATGGACTTCGAAGAATATCCTATTGACACCATCTAAATTACAATCATCGAATAAATCAGCCTCACCACCTTCGATATCACAGATAATTACGGTCGGCTTGTACTTGTCGATCAGAACTTGCGTTTGCGTAATATCGACGTCAATTGCACGTCTCGCGGAGGCCCCGGAAACCAATGACGAGCCCCAAAAATTCTCGTAGACGTAAAATGGAATCTGATTGTCTGCATTAGCGCTGGCGCGCATCGTTGAGCGGGGCGACAATGCCACAGTATTGATGACGTCCGACTCTACACCATTCAATGAATGATTGCGGCGGATAACCGGTATCAGCTCGGGGTTCGCCTCGACCACGGCGCATGACGACAGTGGCACGATCTTCGAGCACAACGACGATATGAAGCCGAGACCGGCGCCAAACTCCAAGAGCCGATCGCCCGCCTGAAGGAACCTCGGCAGTTGCCGTGCTTCGAGATGTTCGTACTTGCCGCTCTCGATCGCCTGCCGAATGCGAGGCGCAAGTAGCTTCGAGGGTATCTCCAGCTTAACGCCATGCAGCTCGAATAGGCTAGCTGTTGGTATGTCACTCTCTGCCGGCGTGGTTTCCGGGCTCGTCTCGGAATCGTGCGAGGTCATTGCGCTGTCTTTCGGCTTTGTCTTACGGTCATTGTCAGCACCAGCGCTACTGCACACCCGCCGACAGCAGGTCGTGCACATGGATGAGACCTACTGGGCGCTCGTCCTGGTCAGCGACAATCAAAGCGGTGATCCTCAAGCGGCTGACCATCTCCAGAGCTTCTACAGCCAGCGCATCGGGCGCGATGCGGCGCGGATTCGCAGTCATCATGCCACGAGCTCGATCTGCGACGGAACAACCAGCGGTCAGGGCCCGGCGCAGGTCACCATCAGTAACGAGGCCGGCGAGTCGCCCCTCGGAATTAGTGACAATGGTACAACCGAAGCCTTTGCCGGAAATCATTTCAGCAACGTCGGAAAGCGTTGCATCGAGGCCGACGAGAGGCAACTCCTCCTGTCGATGCATGATGCTCTGGACCGTTTTGAGCTGCGCGCCAAGCTTTCCACCGGGGTGATAGACGTAGAAGTCCTGGCGCGAGAAGCCGCGAGCATCGAGCAGGGCGACGGCGAGCGCATCACCGAGGGCCATTTGCATCGTCGTTGAGGTCGTCGGCGCGAGCCCATTCGGGCAGGCCTCCTGCACCTTGGGTAGGACAAGCGCGATATCGGCTTCGCGCCCGAGCGCGCTGTCCGGGTTCGAGGTCATGCCGATCAAGCCAACTCTGAAACGGCGGGTATGGGCAACGAGAGCCGCTAGCTCTGCCGTCTCCCCCGACCAAGACAGAGCTATAACGACGTCAGTCGGCTGTACCATGCCGAGATCGCCGTGGCTGGCCTCGGCCGGATGGACGAAATGCGAAGGCGTACCGGTTGAGGCAAGTGTCGCCGCGATCTTGCGCCCGACGTGGCCGGATTTGCCCATGCCGGTGACAATCACCCGGCCGGACTGCTGTTGTGCGCTGCGGATCATCGAGCAGGCAAGGCCGACTTGGCCGCCGAGTGCCCCATCCAATGCCCCCCGCAGCACTGTAAGCCCGCGAGCTTCTATGTCCAATGCGCGCTTAGCAGCTTCTACCACGCCGTCGGTGGATTCAGTCCTGATCGCCACTATCCCCACTGCGTCCACCTCCTGCCCACTCAATGCAATCCGCGCCATAGATCGCATTCAGTGGGCGTATCGGTCAATCGATGAGCGCGTTGAGTGAGCGGTTTCAGTTCGTACTCTTCTGCCTAGAATCGAAATAAATCTTCAATTAGCGAGGAGCGACGCAGGGTAGTAGAGTATGATATGATCGGGATTCAAAAGAGATTCGAAAGAGATAGGGCTTAATGTAAGAGCGGATGGGCATAGCGCTTGACCTGAGCCCCCCGCCCCCTTCCCCGGCTATCGTGCAATCGCCGCATTCCCTATTCGTCGACTACTGAGCCAGATGTAGCCGACCCTGCGCGCGCATGGAATCAACGACGGCCCGCTCGGCCTTCCAAGGGTGGCCTGACCACCCGCTAAAGTCGAAGCCGATCAACGTAACGTCATGATCGTCGAACCGACCGCTGCTGAGCACATGCATGATTGCGAGAAATCCCGTACTCGGCATCATGAAAATTTCGTCACAAACGGCCGACAGAACGATAAATGCGCACTCATTCTCGACCCTAGAAAATCTGAATGATCTCGCTTTTACATTGTTGTTCGCAACGATATGTCGCGCGTAATCACGAAAGTATTTAATTTTTGGCGCGCCGCCAATCATATTGGCATAATATGAATAATGAGATCTGTGAGATTTAAATTCGCGGGGGAACCAAATTTCATCGAGATCATCGATAAAATTAAATTTCCTTATAGAATTTGGTATTGCAAATAATTTTGCGGGCCAGCCGAAATTTGTCAAACACAGAACCGTAGTCTTCGATCCTGAATTTCCGGAGATACTCTCGCAATTGTTGAACCTAACGACACAGTCGGCGCCGTCCACAAGCTGTGAATGATCGGCTCCAATCGTAGCGTTTCCTACCAGAACGATGCTTTTTCGCCGGAGCGCCCGTCCAACTATCGTCACAAGTAACTCACGAATCTGCCAAGTCGGGAACCATAGCCAGCACGCTTCAGACTACAAGACCGTATCCAAAGGGCGCCGAGACAGTGCCGTCCCCCGGGATCTCGTCAAGGCGCTCGACGAGCCGCGATATCGCGAACAGTCTGCTCCATTGCCTTCAGCTTCTCGTCATGCTTGGCCATCTCGGCATCGAAGCTCTGGGCCTTGTCGATGAAAGCCGTGTTCGCCCGTGCGCTCTGCTCGACCAGTCCGAGCTTGACGCGATCAGCGGCTTGCTCGCGCTGCATGGTCTGGATCGCCGCATTGAGAGCCGTCTGACCGTCGACCATGCCACGCACAGTCAGGCCGACCTGCGCAGTCGCCGCTTCCGCCGACTGCTTCGCCGATGACACCTGACTGGTCAGGTCGGCGCGCACCGACGTGGCCGAAACGTTGATCAGGTACATCAGGCCACCGAGCAGAATCGCCGTCATCGAGACTGTGCCGGCGAGCATGCCGATGATCTGCGGGAAGGTCAGGCGGGCCGCGCGATGGGCCTTCCGGTCCTCCTCGGCCTTGCTGGACCATTCCTCGCGGAACTCGGCGAGGCTACGTCCGATCGCCGTGACATCGCTTTTGACGAGGGCGAACTCAGTTTCGAGCTTGCCGAGGCGGTTCTCGGTCGTTGTCTCGGCCATCAGTCCCGCCTCCAGCCGCAGGCGCCGACGCCCTTGGCGTTGTGCTGGTCGACCTGCGATCGTGTCTCCGGCGTATCGCTGGACGAGCCGTAGATCGGCGCGAAGATCCGGCAGCCGTCAGTCACGGTCGAACTGCTGCACGCGGCTGCGGTCAGCGCCACCGCGCAGGCGATCAACCTCTTTGCGTGCCGCATTGGCCGCCTCCTGTTGCTTGCGTTCGATTTCGACGAGAGCTCCGGCCGCACCCTCCCGGCGCTGTTGGCAGCCATACAGCCCGCCAGCGAGCATCAAACCGGCGGCGGCCCATACCTGCCAAGGCCAGTTGCGGGCGGCGGCGGCGATAGCGATCAGCACGGTCATGCCGCCACCGCTTTCTTGATCTCCTTCACGGCCGCGATGATGCGAGCGTGGAAGACCAGACCGAGCCCGGCTATGACGATGCCGCCGGCGAGCGCGACGGCTGTGACCCTCCAGTCGCCGAACAGGACGCCGCCGAGACCCGTCGCCAAGGCGCCGATCTGGCCGATGCGCTCCCAGAAGCCGCCAGTCTTCTCGACCGGCTTGTCGAGCGCAGCCGGCGTTACCGCGACGGGCTTCTCCTCGACGACGGGCGCAGCCTGCACATCGTCGGCGCGATCGACCGGCACAGTCAGCCGCACCAGCGCCTGGTGCAGTGCGGCGCGCGTCTTCGGTCCGGGATCGCCGTCGATCTTCACCCCCGCCTGTTTCTGGAAGCCCCGCACATCCGTCGGCGCAAAGCCGAGCATGACGAGCGAGACCCGCACCAGGTAGTCCAGCCGATCGGTGAAGCCGTTGCGGCCGCCATTGATCTTGACGGTGATGTTCTCGACGTCGCCCTGATCGGCATAGCGGTTGAGCGACTGGCAGGTCGGATTGCCGACAGCCCAATACCAGATCGGGCCGAGCCCCTCCCATGGATCGGTGTTCATGAGATCGGGATGCGCGACGAAATCGGGCGCCATCGGATCGATGTACTTGCGGCACCAGTCGCGGAAGCGCCGGGTATTGTCCCGACCGGTGATTTGCATCGCGGTATGGCCCGCGAACTTCTTGCCGTCGCCGGGCTCGGTATTGCCGAGATCCTTGCGGCCTTCATAGCGCTTTTGAGCGGCAGTCGGACCCCAGATTTCCCGATCATAGCGGAAGTCCGCGCTCTCATGCATGAGCTGCGGCAAATACTGCGCCCGCCGGTGAGGCTGATCGAGGCCGAAGAGCGCGCCATAGCGCTCGAGCGCGACGACGACGGATTTCGCGTTGGCGGGGTTCGGCGCGCGTTTCGCCGCCCGCTTGATGACCTCAAGCGTGTTCACGATGGATGCTCCGGATGTGGAAAAGCCATTAGGCAGCGAAAGCGCTGCCCAGTTGTTGCCAGAATGGAGGCCGATGGCTGGCCTTTCCTGCTCAAGCCCCGCCTGGCCGGCAGGAGCGCTACCGGCGGCGCGGTCAAGGTGCCGCCGGTAGATTGTCATCGAAAGGTCTTGCCGTTAGCCGTCAGCCGTGTTCCGCTACGTCAACAAAAGAGCGGGAGGCGCGCCGTGCTGTTGAGTAATCGTAGCGCTGGCGTATGGATGCGCACCGCCATCGTCATTGCGCTGGCGATTATCTTTGCGCTACCGATGGCGATTACGCTGTGAGGCGTGCCCTGAGTGACGAAGGCGCAGACTTCGACGCCGCAATCGAGACTGTGCCGCAATGGTTACTGGCCGCGATCAACCTCGTCGGCGTGATGGTGCTTGCGCTGCTCCAGATGTGAATTGCCGCAGGTGGCTGGATGCGGCCTTTATTTCGCCGCGCATGGAAGGAATCTATTAATCTAACGCTGGGGAATAGCACTAAATCGTGAGGTCGTGATGACGACTGAACTTCGCCTGCCCTCTGCCGCTCCCCTGGAGGTTCCTCACCAGCCGGCGGCCTGTAGTCGGGCATCAATTCCTAAGATATCAGAGACGGAGCGCCTCGAACGTCTCTATGTGGAACTGATGGTCGCGTTGGGCTTCAAAAGTCCAGCCGAGCCCAACGCAACCCGTTAGAAGATCCGGTCCAGCAGCGCGAATGCCAGAGCGGCCGCCATCCAGACGGCTGCAAGATACGAGCGATGCTTGAGCCGCTCCAGCATCTCAGGGATTTCATAGGATAGGTCGTCCATCCGAAGGCTCCCTCTTGGAAGCATGGAACAGAGGTTAGCAATCTGCGCTTAGGCAAAAGCGACCAAACGACTCAATCACGAGCCTGAATGATAGCCCAAAATTATTAACGTGACGTAAGGGTTAGAGGGCGTGGCCGACAGCCAGGAGAGCGACCACGGCGGCAGCGTATCCCGCAGCCATCTTCGCGCGACGCTTGAACCCCTCGATCAGTTCCGGAATTCTGTACGAAATGTCGTTCATGATGATGGAAACTTTCACGAACGACTGCTGTTCCCTACCTGAGAGGAAAGCCGCCGCAGCAATCGCCGGCGCGGGCCGCCAACTTCGGCCTTTTAAGGGCCATCAGTGGCTCAGATCCGAGGTCTCTAATATGCATGTGTCGATCATTGCGGAGAGTTTGATAGCATCGAATTCGGTCAGCTTGATTTTGTATTCCCCGCCGTGCTCGTCCCGAAAGCACACCACTACATCGCGCTCCCGCACAACTCGAAACTGGGTCGGGACGATCTCGATAAAGGTTTCGCTTGCCACCGCTTCCGCCAAAATTGCTTTCTGCCCGGCCGCACACTACGGGTTCGTCGATCATAGTCAAACAAGGACGGCTCGCTACTTTTGGCCCTGAAACCCGCCTTTCGGAGAAAACATGATCGAAATCAGTTCCGACGCCGAATATTCGCGAGCTGTCGATACCCTTCGTAAGCTCGTTCGAAGCCCTCCGGGTTCTAGAGAAGACGAGGAGGGGGCCAGACTGCTCACCGTCATTGAAAAGTGGGAGACCGCGAAACACGGTGAGTCTCTAAAGCGTGTGTTTTCTCGGGATGGCAACTCGTTTGTGACCACCATCCCGCGCCGGCCATGGGAGTAGGCTGTGGAAGACGAAGGGCCGGTAGGCGTTGTCACCGCAGAAATGGAGCGCGTCCTAAAGCTCATCGTCGAGAACGGTGGCGAACTCGTACGTGTTGACGACCATTTCTGTGCTGCCGGGCAGAAGATCGCGACGCCAGAGGAAATCTGGTCGATCATTCACACCGATTGGATCGATGTGGATCACTCATTTTTCCAAGTCAGGATTGAACTTCTCAAGGCCGGGCAGGACTACTACGACGGGTTGACCAACCCACCGAGCGCCTACAACTGATCCAACTAATCGAGGGTGCGATGCAAACTGATCCGAAAATTGCCGCTGCCTACGACGAGCAGCTCGAAAGCCTCCTCGCCGCAATGGACGCGGGCGCAGAACAGAACCCCGACGCTCCGCTCTCCGTCGATGACGAGGACTGGTCGAACGGTGGCCTTGCGAGGATCATGCCCGCCGATTTCATTGCGGATGAGCAAGCGATGCAGGTGGAGCTTTGGGCTAACCGCGCTTAAGCGAGTGATCAGGCGTTCGCGACAACGAGGGTATTTGAATCGGTGACAGTGACCTTCTTTCGCGCGCCGGTGTCAGTCAAAAGATAAAGTCCGTTCCCGGTGGCCGGCTGGGTAAGCTCGAAAAACCCATCTGGGCGCAAAATCGCTGACAATTGCACTTGATCTTCGCCCGTCGCCCCTAGACCAGTCCAAAAACCAGCGCCCACGCTGGTAGGGCTCGCCCCTACCTGAATAGCACCGAAGACCGCTCCCCGGCGGGAGGAGTTAGCCCGAGATGCGGCGAACGTCCCTCCTGGAACGAGGCTACCAGCCGCGGTACCGGTCTGAACGGCATAATAGGTCCCGAATTTCCCATCCGTGATCTGATTCCCTGGCGTCCCCGCCTCGAACCCACCGGCCTGAACCGCGTGGCCCGCAAGGAACCTCGGGTTCGTCGGAACGCCGGTGAATCTGCGGCCATTCCAGCGAAGATCAGCGTTGAAATTATCGGGGGCTGCATTCGACGGGACGTTCAGGAAGATCGGCAAATAGACCGTGTTGGGCGTGCCCGTGATATCAACCCGTCGCCCGCTGGATAGTACCGGAGTTGAGCCGCCGCCCGTGAACGTGTTGAAGACGCGAGTGTTGGCGCTAGAGTTTGTGCCGAAGATCGCGCCTGCCATGCCGAGATTCAGGTCGCCATACTCCATCGTGTAGAACGAAACGCTTTGGATAACCAGGAACGATGTGCTGTTGGCCTTGCCGGAAATGATGGGAATGTCGACACCGTAGACGGGTCCGGCGGCCCATGCCGACGCATCGCTATCCTGATCGGAGTTTATTGAGACGTGGACGGTAGCGAATCCGTCGCCATAAAGGGACGCGAGCTTGATCGCGGTGACATTGCAAAGACCGATGCCGGCTTGGCCTGAGAATGTTGCGTCTCGGATAAAAGCTCGGCAGTTGCCCAGGGAGACCTTGTCAGCCCGCGTGATGCGGATGAACTCTCGGTTTCCTTCCGAAGTGCCGTCGCCAATGTCGATGCCGATGATATTGCCGACTTTAATGCCGAAGGCGCGTTCCGTCTTATAGGGGCTGAGAGGGAGAGACGGGTCGAGAAGGAGCGTCGGGTCGACTTTGAATGCGCAGCCGCGCGATTCGGTCGCAAAGATGTCGCCTATGGTGATGTTCTGAGATTTCGCGTTGGCATGAGGCGAGCCGCCGATGCGAATTGCGTGGCCGCACTCCTCCATGTGGAGATCGCCGAAAACACTATCTTGCACGCCCTCAAGCAGATTCGAGATATACCGGCCAGGAGCGGATATCAGGGCGGCGCTCGCGCTTCTGCGGCGGGCCGTGATGTTGCCGAACGTGCCAGACAGGTACTGCGCATAGAGTGTCCGCAGATAACCGTCTGCCTCGATGTCTCCGATCTGCGAACCAGTCGCGAGGACGGTCGTAGAGGGATTAATGAGGGATAGCGGGTAGTCGATGTTCTTCGCTCGGATGCGACCGATGCGCGTCCTGACGCCCGTGGCGCCAATGCCGTTAAGGCTGGCTGCGTAGCCCAGCGCTGCATTGGCGCTAATGGACATCGGGCCACAGGTGAAATCGTCGCCAATGTCCACTAGGCGAGCCGAGGGTGAATTCCCCAACTCCGTGCCGTCGAACGTGAAGTTCAACTCGTCCGCCGTGACGTTCTTCCCGATCACGATGAAGCTCGCGCGCGCTGCCAGAGTGCCAACGCGGGCGATGGTCGCCCCCGCCGCCTCGATCGTCACGCCATCAGGAATCGTCAGCGTGGAGACAGCATAGGTCTTCCCCGGCAGCAGCTTGAACGTGTTGTTAGCGCCCACAGCCTTGGCCATGCCGGCTTCAAGAGCGGCTTTGTCGTCTGTAACGCCATCGCCAACGGCCCCGACATCGCTGGCGAGCACGGCCCCGCGCTGCGCCATGATCGCCTGCGTTGTCCGCAGCGGCGTCATGGTCTTGGTGTTGTCAGCGCCAGCTTCAGCTTCAGCCTGAGAGGCCAAGCGTGAATCAAAGTGTGCTTTCACTCCCTTCGGCGAGACAGCCTCGTTGTCGATCAGGCCTTCGATCGTAGCGGGCACGGTCGCGATCGCAGGGATCTGGGCGACGACATCGGCCAGATCGCCAGCCGACGGAACTCCCGTGAGGGCAGCCCCGACAACGTCCATGTTCTGGTCGACTTTGCGGAAGGCATCGCGAAGGGTATCCCCCTGCTTGTCGCCGCCGGTCTGACCGATATTGATCTTGACTAAATCCATGGCAAAGCTCCGCCGCTCCAGCGCGAACCGGGCGGTTGGTCGTCATTTGGAGTGTGGAAAGAAGCGGCGCTTCTATACGGCCGGGCCGAGACCTAGGAGAACGCTGTCGCGCCGAGACGTCGAAATTAGTTCGTCGTCAACGAGGGTCTGCAGTCCAACCGCCAGCCTGGAATCGTCGAGCGAGATGAATTGCGCGCCCACGGCACGATCGTACCAGAGCTTGGTCGAGACATCGGACATGGCCGCGCCCGCAATGGCGAGTTGCTCGTCTTCCGTGAACAGGTCCATGAATTCGAGGAACGAGAGGCGAGGAGCCTCCTGCTCCTCGGGTTCCGGTTCCGGAATGGGGCCGAACTCGCCATCGGCATAGGTCATTCCGACCCTCGTCGTTGCCTTGGCTGCCACGAACCCGGCGTGGGGGTGGAAGGCGTCGGCAAGCGCCACGCCATTTGGCAACTGAACGACCTCGACCACGATCCGGTCGAGAATTCTCGCCACGTAGCTCATCAATAGAACTCCCAGACAACGACGATGCCGGGAGCCCCATTGCCGCCCGCAAACCCGTTAGCGCTCGCAACGAGCGAGCCGCCGCCGCCGGCTCCGTAGCCGCTGGCAGCACCGCCGGCCCCGTTCACGCCGCGCCCATATCCGCGTGGCGACGGCCGAGATCGTTGCGCAGCCTGTCGTGTCTGACGGCAAGAACTACGGGTCGACTGGAGGCTGGGTTCATGCGGCCGAGGACGCGCAGCCCTGCGAGGTGCCGGCATGACGGACTACGACCACATCGCCGCGGCGCTCATCGTCCTGATCGGAATCGGTTGGCTGATTTGGCGCGCGCTCGACCGCCGCATCTACGGTGCCGACCCGCAGGCGCAGCCGCATGGCGACATTCCGGGGCCATCCAAATGAAGGATGGCGCAACCAATACCTCGGGGCACCTTCGCTTCGCCTACCCCTCTTTCCCGTTGAGGGTTTCGGCGGCTGCCGGCGTGTCGCTCAAACCTCCTCCCATCGGAGCGCCGGCAGCTTCGCCGAGGCACTACCTCTACCGTTGGGATCGTTGCGGCCGAAAAGGCCAGCGCTGCCGTGTCTTTGCACGCGGAACCATGAACTCCGTCGGCCTCGTCTTCGAAGATGGCTACCGCATGGTCTCTTCGGGCAACGCGCTGAGGAGGGCATAGCCATGGCGCGCGCTCTCCCGGCTCGATACCCGCTTCACGGCGCGTGGCCGGAGATGATGCGCGCCGACATGGCTGCTGCGTTCTTCGATCGAAAGGACACCAAGGATCTCGCGACGGCTGTCGTTCGCGGTGAGATTCCGCCACCATGCGGCTCGATCGGGGCGGGCAAGGCGAAGGAGCCGGTCTGGACCCGATCTTACTGCCTCGCCTTCATCGGCAGGCGGTACGATGCCGGCGCCGCCGAGCGCGCCGTGTCCGAAGACCTGGCTGACATGGTGTGATGATGAAGATCAGGACGAAGCCCAGATACACGAACCGGAAGTGGCTGAGCGGCCAGCGGCGCTGGGCCTGGTACTTCACTGTGCCGTCATGGGCCCGCGAGCGCGGCTGCCCGATGAAGGATGTTCCTCTCGGCACCGAGCGCGACGCAGCGTGGGATCACGCCGAAGACGTTGTCCTTCCTCAGTTCGATTCCTGGCGCACGGCCGGCATGAGCGACCTTGCCGAGGTTCGCGGCGCCGTCGGGTCCTTCGACTGGCTGGTGACGGTCT
The DNA here is from genome assembly GCF_058800455.1 of Allobosea sp. GW822-FHT05A11. NCBI lineage: Bacteria > Pseudomonadati > Pseudomonadota > Alphaproteobacteria > Hyphomicrobiales > Alloboseaceae > Allobosea > Allobosea sp. GW822-FHT05A11. The sequence continues at coordinate 34,406 of NZ_JBXAMI010000008.1, forward strand.
ACAAGAACCATAAGAGCTACAAGGATCTGAGCGATGGCCAGAAGCGCAATCACGAGCGCGGCTTCAGCATGGTTACCGACTATGTGCTGACCAAGGGCGCTCGCAAGGGCGCGCGGGTCGGAACGCAGCCCGTCGTCGACATCACTACGAAGATGGTGGATGCGCTCTTCGAGGCGCTCCTGACCGTCACGGAGACAGATGACGACGGGAACGAGGTCACGCGGGAGCGGAAGACCACGACCAATACCGCGATGAAGTCCTGCCGGCGCGCATGGAACATCGCCTATCGTGCGGAGCCAGGCATCGTTCCAAAGGATAACCCCTTCTCCCGCATGGGCCTGAACGAGTCCTCCACGCCGAACACGGATGCGACTTTCGAGCAGTTGAAGGCCTTTGTCGCACAGGCGGACAAGGAGAAGCGCTCATCACTGGGCACCGCGGCCATGATCACCTGGGAGTGGCTGCAGCGAGGGGAACATATCTTCCGCTCCTTCGAGGTGGCGCACTACCGGCCGAAAGAGCGGCCCGACGATGTTCGAATCGTTCACCCGAAGACCGGCAAGGAGGTTTGGTGGCCGCTCTTCGATCCCGAGCAGACCGAGCGCGTGCCGCTCTTCCCCGAGCTCATGGCCCGGCTCGACGCCATCAAGCGCGAGCGCATCGGCGGGCTGATGCTCGTCCGCGACTGGAAGGACGACAAGAAGGGGCGCCCGCTGCCCTGGCCGACCGGAAAGAAGGGCGACCTCACCTACATGCGCCACGAGGTGAAGCGGATCGCCAAGGCGGCCGGGCTGCCGGAGGCAATCACGTTCACGTCGTTCCGACACGGCGGCCTGACCGAGACGGGCGACGCCGACATGACTGATCGCGAGATCCTTGCTCAGTCGGCGCAGACCTCTGCAAAGGTGCTCCCGCGCTATGTCAAAAAGACCATGAAGCAGGTAGCCAACGGCGCCCGGAAACGCCGAGCCGTGAGAACGGACAGCGGTCAAAAGTCAGAATGACCAGCAGTATACGTGTCAGAACGCCCCCGAGAACAAAGAGGAATTCATGAACAAAAACAATGGCGAGCCCGGCTGGATTCGAACCAGCGACCAGCAGCTTAGAAGTCAGATTTCGCGATTCGACACTAAATGCGGATTGCTGCGGATATCTCGAATTTTTCGGCGATTTCCACTCAAAACCCGCTGTCGCAGTTCTTGCAAGTGAGGATGGGTAACGGCAAGATTGTTACCCATCTGCTACCCAGGCGAGAATATGCTCCTCACGCGCGCCAACATCAGGCAACTCAAGGTGCCACCGGGTAAAGCCGAAGTCACCTACTGGGACGATGAGATAAAAGGGTTCGGGCTGCGACTTAGACAGGGCGGAGGTGGTCGGTGGATAGTCCAGTTTCGCAACGCTCAGGGGCAGCAGAGGAAGCTGACGCTTTCGCGTATTCCCATGAACAGCGTTGACCAGGCGCGTGCCGCGGCCGAGCGCGTCATTCGGAATATCGCCGACGAGCGCGACCCCCAAGCCGAAAAAATCGCTCTTCGCCAGGCGAGCGCGGTCGAGAAATTCAAGGTGTCGGACCTGCTGAAGCTCTACCTTCCGGCGGCGAAAGATCGCCTGCGCTCTTCGAGTTACGACGAAGTCGAGCGCCACCTGCAGGTTATCTGGGCTCCCATCCACAAGGTCGCGGTGGGAGCGCTCGACGCCCGGCGTATCGCGTTGGAGCTCGACAAGATCGCAAAGGCACGGGGCCTGATCACCGCCAATCGTGCTCGCTCGTCACTTTCCGCGATGATGGGTTGGGGGATCGAGAAAGGCCGCGTGGACAATAACCCAGTCATCAATGTCGCCAAAGCGCTGAAGCGCGAGCCCAAGCGGGACCGCGTGCTGACAGATGACGAGTTGGTCGATGTCTGGACTTGCTCTGGTGATGACGACTTCGGTCGCATCGTTCGCCTGCTCATCCTTTCGGCGGCTCGCCGCGAGGAAGTCGCGGGCATGCGCTGGCCGGAACTCGATCTCACTCGGGGAACCTGGCAACTTCCGGCCGAGCGCGTGAAGAACGGCCGATCGCACTTGATCCCCCTCCCCCAAGCCGCGATTTCCATCCTGCAGTCGGTCGATCGGCGCGAGAAACGGGAACTTCTTTTTGGCGAAGGCGAAGGCAGCTTCGCGGGTTGGAGCAAAAGCAAGGCCCGCCTCGACGAGGCTGTCACGGCGCGCCGGCAAAAGATCGCCGCGGAGATCGGCACCGAGGCGGTCAGCATGCCAGCGTGGCGCATTCACGATCTTCGCCGTTCCGCTGCAACTGGTATGGCTCGCCTCGGCGTCAGCATCGCCGTTATCGAGCGCGCTTTGAATCACGTCTCGGGAGAATTCAAGGGCATCGTGGCGGTGTATCAGCGGCACGATTTTCAGCAGGAAGTTCGGGAAGCATTCGCAACCTGGGCAGAGCATATCGACAGCCTTACGAGGCCACGCGATTGAACGATGATGAACAGGTCTTAGCCTACCTGAAGCTCCGGGGGATCGAACCCGGCGTTATTGAGGTTCTGCGCGCTCAGCTAGCTTCGAGGCCTTTAGTTGCTGCCCCCCAAGTACCGATAATAGTCGCCCAATACGACCCGACGATCGACGATTTTAAGGGACGCCGAGGGGGATACTCGACCGATCATAAGCGGAATATCGCGGCGGCCCGCTCGAAGCTTGGGTGGCAGGAGGGCCTGCCACCGTACGTTTCCAAAGGAGAGGCGGTTCGACAGATCATCAAGGCCATCAAAGATATGGGATTCAACGAGGCGGAGTTGCCAAAGTCTCGCACTGTCGAACGTCGCCTCGGGTACCGCTGAACTCCAAATTGTCGAACTTGTCGAAATGGCGTTCTCGCTGAAACACGTGCCCTAACCCATCCTCACCTCACCGAACACTCCTTCGTCTCCGTGAGGTCCGCATGAACGCCGCCGATTCCGTCATACCAGGGGCTCTGGAAAGCCGGCGACTTCTGGACACAAAGCAGTCTGCCTCAATCGTCGGATATTCCGTCGCTCATTTCCGCGATTTGGTTAGGCGCGGCGTTGCTCCCCAGCCTGTGAGGCTTTCCGCTCGCAAGCTCGGCTGGCGCGCAGGTGACCTAGCCGCGTGGATCGACTCCAAAGTGGGCGCCTGACGATGAGCGAGCGCGGCGTCTTCGCGGTCGATCGTGGTGTCTGGGATCATCCCGCGTTCGCCGACGAACCGTTCAGCGAGCGTGAAGCCTGGCTCTGGCTCGTGTCGGAGGCGGCCTACAAAGCGCATGCACGGCGGGCCGACGGCAAGATCATCGAGCTTCAGCGCGGGCAGCTTTGCCACGCCGTCCGCTTCCTGGCGAACGCTTGGCAGTGGTCCAAATCTCGCGTCGATCGGTACCTTGATCGACTGGAAAAGCACGAAATGCTTTCGCGAGAACGCGGGACAAGAACGCCGCTCGTCACGCTCAACAACTACGACGATTATCAGCGGGTTGCCCTCCCCGACCGGGACAAGAGCGGGACGACTGCGGGACAAGAGCGGGACAAACTAGAAAGAAAGGAAAACAAGGAAATATCCTCAGAGACTACGTCTCTTCGGAATAGCCGATCGCACCGCGACCACTCGGCGAAGCCAGCCAGCCGAAAGGACGAGGTCGTTGCGATTCTGACACCAATCGTCGGCACAAGGCGGGCCGAGGCGATTTACCAGCACCGCGAGCTGATGAAGGCGCGGCTGACGCCGTACGCGGCGGAGCAGCTCGGGAAGAACCTGGCCATGGCGCCAGACCCCAACGCCGCGGCCGATGCGATGATCGCGAACGGTTGGCGGGGCTTCAAGCCGGAATGGCTACAGTCTCGGGTCAGGAAGAAGACCTTCGGCGATCTATACCAGGAAGCATCGGCTGCAGCGGCCCGTGGAGAGCCGTTCATGGCCGACTATGTCGATCCGTTCGATCTCAGTTCACCTTGCGCCGCGCCTCAGGAGCCCGAGTTTGCAGTGCACCGCGACGGTCAGTGGGTGGATGCAACCCTCTTCACTAGGACGGCGCAATGAACGCGGCGCCGGCGGCTACGACGTTCGAGGACCTGATCAGAGCGATTAGGGCAAGGCGAATCCAGCTCGGCCTTTCGCAATTGGCCGTGGATGAAATCGCCGGCCTACCGACAGGCTACCAAGGGAAACTGGAAGCCAGTCTCACGAACCCCACAGCAAAAAACGCTCGATCGATCGGGCGAGACAGCCTGCCGCTGGTGTTGGGAGCGCTTGGCCTGGAGATCGATGTGAGGCCGCGTCGGAGCCCTGCTCCGAGCCCCGAAAAGTCGAACGAAATCAAAGCGAAGAATCGCCCGCGCCTAAAAACCTTGTCCGATCGTGGCCGAAAGGGCGGGCAAATCTGGTGGGCGCGTCTGTCCGAGAAACAGCGCACCGCAGCCATCATGAAACTCAACAGAGCTCGCGCCGCGAAAAGGGCCGCGAGGAAGCAAGGATCAGCACGATGAAGCGCAACGACAACGTCAAGAACCTGATGGCCCGTTTGAAATTCGCCTCCGTACCCGAGGACCTGCGTCGTGATATCGAGGCGACCCTGCTAGACCTGAAGGCGGCCGAGATTGACGCGAGATGGGCTCTGCCGAAAACGCCTCCTGGGCGCACGGTTGGTGTTGACGATCTCGGCGTAGCGCTTTCAGCGATCGTGCTGGCCATGTCGGCCGCCATCCAAAAGTCGATGCCGGGCGAAGCGAAAGCAGCAACGCTCCTTCGGGAGGTTCAGCAAGAGCTGGGCATCACGGCGGACGCCTACCGCCAACGGGACGGCACCATTCTGCCCGCCGGCCAGGCGCTGGAATATGCATCGGGTATGCTTTTTCTTAGCGACCCGGAAGGCCCGTCGACGGCGTGCGAATCCGTTTGCTCGGTCGCCCGGCGGAAATGGCCAACGAAGACCGCAGTAAGCCTCGCCCAACGCGCGGGCGTTTCCAATCGCGCCGCGCAGTATTGGCTCGATACCGCGGGAGGCATATCGGCCGACGCGCTTGCCCAGCTATTGCGCTCCGATGCCGGACTGGACTTCCTCCAAGGCCTGCTCGGCCCTGATAAACCGCATTGGTTCGCGGCAATTGTGGCTCAGAACAGTAATGCCTCTGTGATCTACCAACTGGAAAGCATCCGCGCCGAGATCGCGTCCGAGCGCAAAAAGCTCGAGCAGGGAACTAAAGCCCCGAAGGCTCGTCGCGCTCGCTAAATGTCAGGCCGAATGGTGCTCAAGTTTGGGGGCAATATCATAGGTCCAAGCCCGCGGCTTGGGGTTTCCGGCTTGTCGGCAGCGGCGGGCTTGACGGGCGCGCCGCTGATCACAACGGTCAACTGCTGTGTGTCGACGCGAGTGCTGGACGCGGATGCGCCGGCGTCGAAATAGGCGAGCTTCAGCGTAACGCCGCCCTTGCCTTCTGTCGTGACGCCGATCGTTGCATCGTAAGTGATTTTGGCGAGCTGCCCGGTGGGTTTCTCAAGCGAGACCTTGCTTAGATCGACCAAAAGCTCGCTGAGCCACTGAGAGAATCCAAACATGTCCGCCGGGCCATTAGCCAATTCTGAATCGAGATAAGCTGCCTTACAGACTTCAGAGTTGGCAGCATCGAGCTTGTAGGAGCTATTCAGCGTCGTATCGACTGTCCAAGCCTGGCTAGAGCTAAAGGAGATACTCGGAGCAATTGTGCCTCCGAAGGCGACAATGCCGGATCCGCCTGCGTTGATGCCAGCAGTATTTGTGCGGGCGACCTTCAGCTTCAGTTGCACGGTCGCAATATTCCCTTTCAGCCTGCGATATTCCGCCGGCAGGCTTCGCTCCTTTTCGAGCGCAAGCGCCAGTCCGCACTTGACTGAATTTGTGACCAGCCAGACCGGAATTAGATCTTGTGGCCGCGGCGGCGCCGACGCACACGACGCAAGAATGAGTGCTCCGATCGGCACAGCGAACGCGATTTTCATGTGATTGCCCCTTCCCCAAGGGAACGATAAGCAAATGCGCGTTCGAGGCGAGTCGAATTTGACCGGTGCTGAAACCTGAGACAATCTCGGCTGATGCGCGCCGCCATGCTCATCCTCGCTTTGCTCGCCTCTGGCTGTGTTAGCCAACAGGAGCGGCAGGCGCGTGACGAAGCGAACTGTGACCGCTTCGGGTTCAAGCGCGGCACCGACGGTTTCGCCAACTGCCTGATGACCGCCGAGCGCGATCGGGATCACAAGGATCTCGAATGGCAAAAGATGAGCCGCGCATCGCTAACGCAACCATAGCCGGCATGGAATGAGCGGCGCGGCTCGCCCGCATGATTTGAGGCTGCAATGGCTATGATGGATTCGGCAAGCATGAGATTTCGAGACCAATACTGGGCATTGGCGCGCCTTGGAAATCTGACCCAGTTTCCATCTAATATGGTTTCTGCTGAATGATCTTACACGAAGCAGATCTGGGGTTCGGGGAGCTTCGCTATGAACGCCGCCTGGTCGTATTTTTTGACATTCTAGGTTGGAAAAACGCGATTGCCGCGGCGGGGGAGAACTCGCGGCGCATTGCCCGATTGGCTTCCGCTGTGCGTACGTTCAACGCCAACGCTGGGAACATTGGTGAACAGCGAGCTCGACTAACGACATTTTCTGACAATGTCGTTTTCAGCAAACCATTCGATCGGAGCGATGTCCAAGGGATTCTGCAGAGCTTGGCTATCACCCAGTTGGGCCTGGCTGCCCAAGGTTTTTGGCTACGCGGGGCGGTGACGATCGGACAAATCTTTCACGACGAAGATATCGTTTTCGGACCGGCGCTCAACCGCGCATATCATCTAGAAAGCAAGGTAGCGCGTTATCCGCGCATCTTGCTTGATGTGCCCACGCTCCCGGTGCCCGATGGCACTGATTTCATTATCTCCGATGAAGAGACTTTTCTCGACCCGTTTACGCCGCGCTTCTGGGACCGAATTCTCACCGAGCATCCGATCCGCAAAGAGGCGCTCGAGCTCTTCAATCAGCGCTACGGATTAACGCTTCCGACTGAGACAGCGACGATTTCCGGTCACGCAGCTCTTGGCAGCATCGCAACTCGGCTTAGCGATGAACTGATAGCAACCGACGACCCTAAAATTTGGCTGAAGCTCGCTTGGCTGTTCGATCGCATTATGCTCTCGATCGGAGGAAAGACCACCTCCAGAATACTCCCCAAGGCGGAAGGGTTACGAGCTGCTCTCGCGCTGGCGACAACGGGTTAATAGCCACTGAAGCCAGCCTAGGAATGCGCGATGTGCGGTGAAATGTACAACAATCTCAATACCCTCAATTCACACCTTGGCTTGGGGCATCACAATGTGGACGGACGATCATATCCAGTCGAAAGTGCTGAATGAGGCCAGCCTCAACGCACTTCGTGAAGCTGTCGGTAATCTCGAATCTTTGACTGAGCAGGTTGAACGTGTGTGGCGAAACGCGAGGCAGAGGCTGCTCCACCTGGAGGCGCAGTTGAAGTCAGACGCCCATCAAGCGCCCCGAGGGCGCTAATTCAAACTCGACGTCATCCCAAGCACCCAGCGCGGCGAGATTTTCCTCAACCAAGACATCGATCGGTCCGCTAACGCTGAAGACGGTGAATGCTAGCCTCACCTCGTTTGGCTCTCCCACGTTGCTGACTGGGGCCGCCCCTGTAATCGTGAGCGCCGGCTGATGATTTGCGTCCAGGTGCCCAATCAATGTATTTTCCGAGCCGTTTGGGAAAACGATCTTTGTGCGATGCATTGCGGATACTGCAAAAAGGCCAATGATCGTTTCAAGTTCGCTAAACTTCTCGACTTCCGATTTTAGGAGTAGATTTTGACTACGAAGGACAGCCGTCATATCCTCGCATAATTTGGGGGGATCAAAGGCTGGAGTAAATGCCATTATCGATGTAAGGACCGTAAGAAGCTTTATTTCTTTTCCAGTAAGCGGGGGATTTATACCAAAAGTTCCATCCCCGTTTGGGGTCATTTTTCTCAGAATTCCTCCCAGGTGCTTGTGGGTGGCGCCGGCAGAAAAGCCGATCTGTTGACGAATATAAGCCTCAGGCAAGCGCCGAGCTGTGGCGCTTAGGTAGAGCGGCATAAACGAGGGAAGTCTCCATAGCTCATAAGGCGGCAATTTGCGAATGCTGTTTGAGTGGTAAGAGACGATGGCAAAGCTTTCCTGCAATGATCGAGTTATAGGCCCTTTGGTACGTTCATCACGGTGCGCGACAAAGTCCCCGACCTCTCGGATTGATTCGCGCCCATCGTTGTGAGCGCGGACGTGCAAGAACAGTCGCGAAAAGTGCTCTTGCCTAAATTCGCCGGCAAGCAGTCGCTCAACTCTTCGACGGAGCCCTGGATCACTCATCGCTAATTTGCTCGCGAATCGTCCGACATTGACAATTTAGCTGAGTATCTCAATTCGGGCGCGATTCAGAATGAGATGGTTTTGGGCTTTGCCCGTAGCAGCAACATTGTGACACGCGGTGTGCGGTGAACCCCGGCTCAGACCCGAGCATATAGGCTGCATCTCGCCTCGGCGGCTTAGGCTGTGTGCTCAGCGGGGATGAGAGACCGGCACCCTTAACGAGCTTGGGGTCGGTCACCAGTTTCAGTTCGACGAGCGGCGTGGAAGGACACGCGCGATCCCGTTGAGATGGCACGCCAGTAAGAATCCCGCGAAAGCGGTGGCTCGGGGAACTGGACCCCGATACCCAGACGGTGCAGGGGTATAGTTTAGGTGCAGCCGGTGTCGAGCCCGGCCTCGTCGATGAGCCCCGCCCTAAGCCGGCGGGGCTTTCTCGTTCTCGGCCATGATGCGATCGTGCAGGTGTCGCAGCGTCGCCTTGCTCGGGCCGGTGCGGGGATGATGCTCTGCCTCGGTGTCGTCGCGGACGCCTTGTCCGGCAGCTACCCGCTCGGCGTTGGTCATCATGGCTGCGATGCGAGCCGAGCGCGCCGCATCAGGATTGAGCCTGGCCTGCTTGCACCATCGCCAGACCGTCATCAGGCTCACCCGGCCGATCTGGGCCGCCTCGACCTGTGAGACCAAGCCACGCCTCAGCAAGCTCATCACATGGCGCTTCATCGCCGCCATCGCCTCGGTCTGACGCCCTGCCATTGTGTTACGATCCATAACGCATCGTTTTCGTGTCAAGCACCGCACATCGGGCGGATTTGAGCGTCGGCCTGCCCAACTAGCGCCCAACTGCGCATCACCTCATGTCATTGACAATGCAGCGATAATCGTCCCGCGCGTGCGATACGCGCACCAGCCATCAGACCATGTGCGGTGCCGCCAATCGCAACCCGAGCCATCTTCCTCGCGCCCACAGCCTCGCCCGCGCTCGTTCCTCTTCTCGTTGACGAGCGACCAGCGAGGCAGCCGAGCGGCAGCGATGGCAGAGAATGGATACCACCTCAACCAAGCCTCCGGCCCTCGCAACCTCTGGCAAGACGCTCCTCAACAGCGAGCGCGTCCAGGCCTTCATCGAGCTCATGATCGAAGGCGAGGAACTGCCGGCTGCCGCCAAGCAGGCCGGTCTCCGCGTCAAGCGGGCCCGCCTCATCATCTCCGATCCTGCCGTCCGAAGGCATTACTTCAGGCAGATGGAGGTGCTCAGCGAGAGCGAACGAGCGCGCAACATTCTCCTGCGTCGCGCCATCCGTAATCGCGGGCTTGACCCTCATGCGCCCGCGGCGCTCGCCAAGGTGGCGCTCGAAGCGGCCAGGCAGCTCGACGGCGACGAGAAGCAGGGCGGGATCACGATCAACGGCGGTCAGAACGTGATCGCGGGCTATGTGATCGACCTGCGCGGTGATGCTGAAGGCCCTCGTGCGATCACAAATCGCAGTGCAGATGGGGCTAAGCCGTTGATAAGACATGAGGATGTTACCGATGTCTAAGGGTAACACGCTCCGATCGGCCATCCGCTGCACTGCAGCATGGGCGCCCGCTCACGTTTCGGATCGAGGCCACCCCCTCGATTCCTGCGCGCGCTCGCTGGGGCGGGCCGGGGGGCAAAATGGGCGCGCCATGTGTCACGTCCTCCCCCACACGCACAACTTTCCCTCGGAACATCCGGGGCCGGTTCTCCAGATTTTTCAGCCCTCAGACATTCGCGAGGTTCGGTGATGTTCGGAATATCCCCGCCTGGGTATGTGCCGTGGGCCTTGAGGCCGCCCGGTCTGCTGTTCTGTCTGGCGATCGCCATCGGCTTGGTCGGCTGGGCGGTCTCTTCGGGGCTCGACGACCGTGATCGCATGCGGGCTGACCAAAAGGCGGTGCGCGCGATGTGGTCGGGTGCTGAGCTCGTCCGCATCTGTGCGCGCGGCCAGGAAATCTACCGGATCGACGGACGGCTGGTGACGGGCGTCATCGGGTGGTCACGACCGCGTCAGTTCGCTGCTGATGTGACGCCGGAAGCGGCGTGTGTGCGCTGATGATCGACGACTGGTCAGCGGTTCGAAAGCAGGCGGCGGTCGCGAATGTCGACGGTCAGCACGCCTGCAACTGCGTCGGCCCGCGGCCCGGCGAGCCTCTCTGCCCGTGCGCGATGCGCGGTGTGATCGTTCGGGACGGCCGGTACATCCTGCCGGAGCGCGACCTGGGCCCGGTGCGCCCCACGCCCGTAGACCGTCGCATCGAGAGGCAGCGCTTTCAGTTCCCCTCGGGCTTCAAGGCGAGGTTTTTCTGATGGCCGAGATCAAGGTCGACTGCGATCTCCTCGCGGAGATGCTGTTCCCCGGCGTGGAGGCCGTGCGGGTGACCAGTGTCCGCAATGACGATCTGACGCCAGCCATCATCCTGACGGTCGAGGGGCCGGACGTTCCCGACGCAGATCAGGTTCGAGCAGTCTTCACGCTGCGCGCGACGCGGCATCAGCGCTTCATCGAATGCAAGCTGGAGCCGCTGTGATGCAGCCGCGCACCTACGAGCACGAGGGCCGGCGGGTCCGAGCGATGCGGTTCGTGGGGAACGGGCCGGATGTGGCTCGGTTCGCGGGGCCGTTCGGTCGGTCGGAGGGTGATGGGCTGTGCGGCTCGCTGCGGGTCGGTGGTCGCGTCGTCGCCTGCGGCGATTGGGTTGTGATGGACGGCGGCATTCCGGCGGTGGTGTCGCAGGTGGCGTTCGCGGCCGGGAAGTTCGTGGAGGTGGCCAATGCCGACCAGCAGTGAGCTCGTGAAGCAGAAGCGCGAGCGCGAGGCGTGGGACGCCTACATGGCCGGCCTGCGCGCGCAGTCGGTGGCCCAGCCTGTGCAGCCGGCGCCTGCCCCCGAACCGGAGGCGCCTGCCCCGTTGCTCGGCCCGGATGGCCAGCCGATCGCACCGGAGTCGAGCGATGGGTAACGGCATCGCCTGGCCGTCGAACGTGATCGCGTTCCCGCGGCCAAAGCCCACACCCGAGAGCGCGCCGGAATGAGCGACAACATCGTCAATCACCCATCGGCATGGGCTCGCACCAATCTGACGCCAGAGCAGGCGCTTCAGGGCGCCGCGCAATACGACTGGGAGACGGTCGTGATCGTCGGCTTCACGAAGGACAGCGAAGAGCTTGTCGTTCGGTCGAGCGAGATGAACCGCAAGGACGCGCTCTGGATTGCCGAGCACTTCCGGCTTCACGCGCTGGACCGCCTATGACCACGGCCGACGACGAACTCCTGACGCTGCCGCCCGCGATCGAGCGCGACGAGCACGGCCGCGTAATCTACCGGCCTGACGGCGCGGTCCTCCGCGGGTTCATGCTGTCGAACGCGCGGGTGCGTATCATCCGCGGCCCGATCCGCTCGGGCACGTCGTCAATGTGCTGTCAGGAGATATGGCGGCGGGCATGCGAGCAGGCGCCGGGGCCGGATGGTTTCCGGCGCACGCGCTGGGCGATCGTCCGCAACACCTATCCCGATCTGGCGCAGTCGACGGTCAAGACGTGGCAGGCCTGGTTCCCGGAACGCGAGTTCGGCCGCTTCATCAACTCGAAGCCCATGGTGCATCACATGCGCAAGGGCGAGGTCAGTTGCGAGGCGGTGTTCCTGGCGCTCGACAAGCCGGAGGATGTCTCCAAGCTCCGATCGACGGAATGGACCGGCATTTGGTTCAACGAGCTCGAATACATCCCGAAAGAGCTGTTCGACGAGGCGGAATCGCGCGCGGGCTACTTCCCGGCGATCAAGGATGGCGGCGCGACCTGGAGCGGCGTCTTCGGCGACATGAACGCGCCGTCCGAAGACAACTGGGTCGTGATGATGACGGGCGAGGTGCCGCTGCCGGAGGACATGCCGGACGATGAGCGGCAGCAGTTCCAATGGCCGGAGGGCTGGGATTACTTCGTGCAGCCGACCGGGCTGGTCGAGCAGTTCGGGCCGGATGGCAAGACGCTTGACCCCGACGAGCCGTATCGCCTGAACGTCAAGGCGGAAAACCTGCACTGGATCCCGAAGATCAACGGGCGGCCGCTCTACCTCGAAACGATCAAGGGCAAGACGAAGCGCTGGATCGACTCGCGCATCATGAACCGGATCACGGCGCCGATCGATGGCTCGCCGGTCTGGCCAATGTTCGTCGAGGAGACGCACGTCGCGAAGCAGGCGCTGCGGTACAATCCGAACTGGCCGGTCTATGTCGGGCTCGACTTCGGCCGGCGGCCGGCGGCGGTCATCGGGCAGCTCATCAACGATCGGTGGCAGATCATCGGCGAGCTCGTCGGCGTGGATCAGGGCGCCAGCGTTTTCGCGCCGCGCGTCCGGCGATGGCTGTTCGAGAATTGCCCCGGCCTGCTGGCGGGCGAATCGCAGTTCGAGCTTGAGCAGGCTTGCCGGCAAGGGCGCCTGAAGCTCTATGGCGACCCGAAAGGCCAGGACAAGGTCCAGTCGGACGACGCCACGGCCTATGACGTGTTCGCCGATCATGGCCTGCGCGTGACGGCCGCGCCGGTCCCCTCGAACAACATCCAGACGCGCGTCGGCGCGGTCGAGTTCGTGCTGAACGGGATGCGGGACGGCATGCCGCGCTTCCTGCTCTCGCCGGGCTGCCGCACGCTCAAGATGGCGATGGCAGGCGGCTATCACTTCAAGAAGGGCGATTTCCAGAAGGTCGAGCCGGTGAAGGACCGGTATTCCGACATCGCGGACGCTCTGCAATATCTGCTGCTCGGCGCGGGCGAGGGTTCGGTGATGACCGGCCGCGACCGCCCATCGAACCGGCCATCCGCGCCGGTGAAGGCCCATCAGGGCCGGCGCTCGCTGCGGCGGGTCTCCTGATGGCGGGTGATAGCGGCAGGATCGGCGTCGAACCGGACATGTGGTTCCTCATCTTCACCGAGAAGACGCCGCACCGCTGGCTACGATGGCTGTCATGGGGCCGCTTCAAGCATGTCCTCGCGCTCGGCTTGCTGCCGGATCAAAACACCTGGGTCGTCTATGAGGTCAGCATGACGCGGACGCGCATCGCGGTCCTGCCTAATTGCCCGGGCGCTGACGAGTTGGTGTCCGACCTGCGCGCCGGCAACGTCACGCTGGCGATGAAGCCCGGGCCAGAGCGGGCACCATGGGCGCGCATCGGCTTCTGGTGCGTGCCGGCGATCGCCCATCTCGTCGGCCTGAAACGCCAACCGCTTCGGCCGGATGCGTTGTTCCGCGCGTGCCTGGCCGAGGGTGCGGTGGTCGCTGACTGGTAGCTTTGTCCCACCCGTCCCAAACTCACTACTTGGTGTGCGGTGCAGCCCCGCGCGTCGCGCCTGATCTTGCGAGCCTCACGATAGGAGGCACCGCATGGGCGGATCGATGTTCAGCGGCTCGTCTCAGCGCCGTCAGGCGATGGTCACCGCGACCGCTCAGAAGGAAGAGCTCGACACGCAGAAGGCCGTTGCGGATACCGCGCAGGCGACAGCGCTTCAGGATGCACTCGGTCGTGACACCAATCGCCTGCTTCGCGTCTACGGGACTCGGTCGCTTCTGACCGGGGGCGGTGCGCGCGCTCCCATGCAGGTCCGCTGATGGCGGGCGAGAAGACCCCACTGGAGAAGGAAGCGGCGCAGCGGCTGCAGGACTGCCGGCGCTTCAAGTCGCAGATCGATATCGACCTGCGCGAGGGCTATTTCTTCACGGCGCCGCAGCGCTGCCGGGATGTCTCATCGCAGAGCGCGCAGACCGATCGCGGGCGCGAGACGGACGTTGCCGAGCTCCAGATTTCGATCGGCATGGAACTCGCGCAGGATTTCGCGACCGAACTGCTGAACACCTTCACCCCGAAGATCATCGAATGGGCGCAGCAGCAGCGCGGCATCGACCTGACCGAAGAAGAATGGGGCGAGATCGAGGAACAGGTGTCGGCGCAGACCACCACGATCTTCGAGGCCATCCGCGCGTCGAACCTCTACGCGGCGCTGGCACTTGCCTATATGCCGGACGCCTCTCTTGGCACGACCGGGCTGTGGGTGTCCGACCTGCGCGCGCACGAGCCGATCGTCTCGCAAGCCGTGCCGCTGCGCGAGATGGAGATCAACATCGGGCCGTATGGCGATATCGACGATCGGTTCATCGTGCGCCACACCCGCTATCGTCACCTTCCGGCGCTGCTGCCCGGCATCGATCTCCCGGCCGAAATCCAGAAGAAGATCAAGGAAAAGGGCAACGAGCGTTGTGTCTTGTCGTGGGGCTGGTGGCGCCTGTGGGAGCGCAATGACGATGTCTGCTGGCAGCACGTCATCCGCGTAGACACCAAGCAGGTGTTCGACACTGTCTTGGAGGGCGCCGGCTCCTGCCCGTTCATCGTCTGGCGCTTCAACCCCGACACCATGTTCCCGTTCGGGCAAGGCCCCGCGTTGCAGGCGCTGCCGGAATTGCGTCGCCTAGACGAGACGGAAGCGCTCAAGATCGAGAACGCCGATTTCCAGATCCACTCGCCGTTCATCTATTCCGACGACGGCGTGATGAATTTCGAGAACGGCATCGAGCCGGGCATGGGCTACAAGGCCCGGCCCTGGCAGAGCCCGCCGATCGAGCGCCTGTCGTTCGATTCGAACGTGAGCTTTGCCGAGTTCGTCACGCAGGACATCGAGCGCCGGATCAAGCGCCTGTTCTTTGCCGACTATCCCGAGCAGCAGGGCAAGACGCCGCCAACCGCCGAGCAGTGGCTCGACGAGATCCAACGCGCCAAGCGCCGCCTCGGCACGCCCGGCGAAATCTTCTTCAAGGAAGGCCCGGCCGAGCTGTTCCTGCGGTTCAAGTATCTGCTCAAGGCCCGCGGCGTCATCGACGAGATCGAGGTGAACGGGAAGACCGTCGCCCTCACGCCGTACGATCCGACCGAGCAGGCGCAGGAATTCCAGGACGTGCAGGTCGCCGGCCGCATCCTCCAGATGGCGCAGGCCTATTTCAGCCAGACCGCCGCGGTCGAGATCGACGGTTCCGCCACGCTCGCGAACATCAAGAAGAAGCTCCGCGACAAGATCGTGGTGCTGCGCGACGCGACGCAGGTCCAGTCCGCGATCGAGCAGTTCGGCCCGCTCCTGGGTGGCGCTGAAGGCGGCGGCCCTGGCCCGGCAACAGGCGGAGCGCCCCCGGTATGACGAACGAAGAACTGGAGCAGGCGTGGGGTCGCGTGCTGTCCGATCGCGCCGTCGCGGGGGACGGTCAGCGCATCGCTTTGTGGCTCCGGCGCAAGGTTCTGAATGTCCTCCCGCTCGGCGCCCCGACATGTGCGGTGCACGATTCCGAGGGTAGCCGCAGGTTGGCGTCAGACATTTTGAACTTCGTCCCCGAGGACACCCATGACGCAGCAGCCGAGCCCCGCGACGCCCGAGCCGATCTCGCCCTCCGGCGAGCCGCCCGTGGTAACGCCGCCGGCAGCCCAGCCCGAGGCGCCGCTCGCCGCGTCCCCGTCCGCTGAGCGGCCTGACTGGCTGCCGGAGCAGTTCTGGGACGGCGACGGCAAGGCGATCAAGGGTTCCGATCTTCGCGCGCAATTCGACGAGCTCGCCGCCTTCAAGGCTGGCGAGGACTCGAAGCGCGCTGCCGCTCCCGAAAAGCCCGATGCCTACGAGCTGAAGCTGCCGGAAGGCCTCGACTTCGGCGAAGGCGTCACCTTCGAGCTCGACGACAAGGACCCGATGTTCGGCTTCGGCCGGCAGGTCGCGCATGATCTCGGCCTCGATCAGGCCGGCTTCGAGAAGCTGGTCGGCTCGTATGCCCAGATGCAGGTCGCGCAGTCGAAGGCCGATCAGGCCGTCTTCGCGCAGCAGATGGAACAGCTCGGCCCCAAGGGCGCCGATCGCCAGAAGGCGGTCGAGACCTGGATCAACGCGAAGCTCGGCCCCGATGCGGCTGTGCTGTTCGGCGGCATCACCAAATTCAAGACGGGCGTCGAGACGCTGGAGAAGGTCATGCGCCTTGCCTCCGGCGGTAACGCGCCCGGCTTCACGCAGGGCGGGCGCGATGTCGGCAAGGCCGCGCCGTCCGAAGAGGAATACGCGGCGATGTCGCCGGCCGAGAAACTCGTTTCTGCGCGTCGTGCGCAGGCTGGCGCACGATAGGGGGCCACAATGAAGACGCTTGTTGAATACGCCAAGGGCCTCGGGACGGATTCCCCGGAACGCCCGCTGATCGAGATGTTCGCCACGTCTTCGGACGTGATGGGCGCGATCCCGTTCGATGGCCTGACCGGCTCCGTCTATGAGGGCTTCCGGCAGTCCGCACTTCCCACGGTCGGCTTCCGCGGCATCAACGAGCCGTCGACCACCGGAACCGGCGTTCTCTCGCCCTTCCAGGAATCGAGCTACATCGTCGACCACGATCTCGACGTGGACCGCGCGATCGTGGACCGCTACGGCGAGACGCGCCGCGCCCGCGAGGAAACCATGGCGATGGCCGCGGCCGGTCGCCTCTGGGTCGACACCTTCCTGAAGGGCGACAACACCAGCAACCCGCGCGTGTTCGACGGTCTGCAGCGCCGCTCGGCCAAGTTCAACCGGACGATCGTCAACAACTCGGCTTCCGGTGGTGGCCCGCTCTCGCTGCTGAAGCTGGACCAGGCGATCGCCAACACGAACCAGCCGACGCATATCATCGCGGACTTCGCGACGATGCCGCTCTGGATTCAGGCGGCGCGGACGACCTCGCTGACCGGCTTCGTGATGCAGTCTTGGGACGAGATCGGCAAGCCGAAGATGTCCTACGCCGGCCTCCCGATCCTGTGGGGCTACCAGAAGGACGATCACGCGGCGATGCTGCCCTTCAACGAGGTCGGCGCCGGTGGCGGCAGCGCCGTCACCACGTCGATCTACATCGTCTCGTTCCGTGACGGCGGCCTGAAGGGCATCCAGATCCGCCCGATGGCCTTCAAGGACATGGGCCTCCTGGAGAACGGCATCACCTACCGGACGCACCTGTCCTGGGATGTCGGCCTCGTCGACGAGCACAAGTACAGCCTGACCCGGCTGTCCTCGATCACCAACGCGGCGATCGTCGCCTGATTTCGACGGCGGGGCTTCGGCCCCGTCACCACTTCTCGAATTGATGGGGGCTCCCGATGGGCAGCCGGACTTACACCTTCGACGCGCTGCTCCAGCTTAAGGATGCAGGCGCGGTCACCGCCTCCGCCGCGGCGCAGGTCGCCAGCGCGGCCAAGATCCTCGACATGGGCGCCGGCCGCTTCGACGGCACGGTCGTGATCGATGTCAGCGCGCTCGACATCGTCTCGAACGATGAGGAATACAACATCATCATCCAGGGTTCGAGTTCGGCGACCTTCGCGTCCGATATCGAGAACCTGGCGATGCTCAATCTCGGCGCGACCGAGGTGCGCGATGGCGGCGGCAAGGACTCCGTCGTCGGGCGCTACGAGATCGGCGTGACCAACGAGCAGGCGGATGTGACCTATCGCTACGTCCGCGCCTACACGTTCGTCGCGGGCACCACGCCCTCCATCAACTACACCGCATTCCTGTCGAACGACGCCGGCCGCTAACGCGGTCGGTGACACTGAGGAGCCGGGTCGATGACCAAGGTCAAGGTTTACGAGAAAGACGGCGACAAGGTCGTCGAACATGAGATGCATGCGGTCGATGCGCGCGAGGCGATGCTGCACGACCCCAAGCGCTATTCCTACACCGACCCGCGCGTGAAGAAGGCCGATCGCGATCCCAACGCCGGCCCGTCTCAGCCTCGCTACAAGGTCGAGCACGCCGGCAACCGCAAGTACAATGTGATCGACACCGCCAATGGCGAGATCATGGAAAGCGGCTGGGATAAGGAGGCGGCCGAGGCCAAGGCGGCCGAGCTCGGCGGTGGTCACGCGACGACTTCCCCGAATACCTGACGCGGCTTCGGCCGGGGGGAATGCAGAGGCCGGGCCGCAAGCCCGGCCTTTCTCATGTGCGGTGCACGGCGTCGCCGATCGCCGCACCGTTCGGCCATGGACCGGATCACTGTCATCCAAGACGCTCTGCAGAACACCGGCAACAACCGGGTCAATGTGGAATTTGACGGGTCTTCCGAATGGCAGGCTGCCGAGCCGGCCTATCGCCGCGCGCTTCAGTTCCTGCTTCCCCGGCATCAGTGGAATTTCGCCAACACCAGCACGCCGCTCGCCGGCCTGCTGCCGTCGTCGCCGCATGAAAGCTACCAGTACGCCTATCAGCTTCCGAGCGATTGCCTGCTGGTGGAGAACGCTTTCGCGAGCGGCCGGCCGATCGAGTTTGAGATCGTCGACCAGAAGCTGTGCTGCTGCTTCGATCAGGGCGTGACGGTGAAGTATGTGCGCGCGCCGTCGCCTGGGCAGTGGCCGCTCCTGTTCGCCGAGCTCGTGACGATGAAGACGGAGGCATACATCCTCCGCGGCTACAACGAGGACACGGACAACGCCCGGCGCCGCGACGCGGACGTGGAAGCGATGCTTGGGGAGGCGCGGTCGGCTCTCGATCGGCAGGAGCCGCCGCGCGCCATGTTCAAATCGCGCTCGGCCGCCCGGCGCTTGGGCCGCGGCTCCCGCTCGATGGTGCGCTGATGGACGCGCAGATCGTCGCGCAGCGTGATTTCTCCGCCGGGCAGATCGATGAGACGGCCCTGCGTGCGGACGATACCGAGATCATGCGTGCCGGGCTGCGGCGGGCGCGCAACGTTCGCATTCTCGCGTCCCGCAGCCTGCGCCGCCGGCCCGGCCGTCGCGCCCTCTTCGCTACGACGGGCATCTGCGAGAAGGTCCGCCCGGCGGCTGGCATCGAATGGTACATGGAGATCGAGGCCGGCAGCATCACCTTCCGATCGGATAGCCAGACCCTCGCGCTGAAGTTCACCGGACTGCCCTGGTCAGCGGAGATGCTCAAGGATCTCCGCTGGGTCGAGAGCGGCGGCACGGTCATTTTCGCTCACCAGAGCATGCGGCCGCAGGTCTTCTCCTATGATCGCTTGGGGAACTCGTGGGCCGCCTCGGTCTTCTCGTTTTCGGTCGATCCCAACGGGTCAACCCGCCAGCCCTTCCACAATTTCTATCTGGGCAGTGGCATCACCATGCGTCCGTCCGCGCGCTCGGGCGGCATCACAGCGACGTTTTCCGCGTCAATCCTGAACGCCGGTCATGTCGGCGTGGTGTTCACCTATGCCGGGCGGCAGTTGCGCATCACAAGCGTTTCGAGCTCGAACGTAGCGAACTGCACCGTCATTGAAGAATTGCCTCCGACCTTCGACGTAGCGATGGACAATGTCTCTGGCCTGCAGGTCGGCGATGTGGTCGAGGGCGTGTCGAGCGGCGCGCGCGGCCAGGTCATGGAGATCATCGGCGCGACCATCCGCGTGCTCGTCGAAAAGAACTGGTCGGGATTCACCGTCGACGAACTGGTGGCCGGCCCGCGTTCGAAGATGAAGGTCACCAGCCAGGCGGACGGTCCTACGGTCGCGACGACACAGTGGGCGGAAGCGCTCATGTCCAATTTCAGGGGCTGGCCGGGCTGCGTGTCGAAGGACGTGCAGCGGATCATCTTCTGCAAACTGGCGCAGGCCGGCGCGGCCATCGTCTGGTCGTCGACCGGGACGCTGAACGATTTCCGCATTGGCGCGGAAAAGGAAGATGCGATCTTCGAGTTCGTGCCGGAGAACTGCCTGGTGCTCGATGTGGTCGGCGGCGCCGACGAGTTCGTGTTCACGGACAAGGGCAATTACTATGTGCCGGTCTCGGTCTCGAACCCGCTCATTCCCGGTTCGATCGACTTCCGCCTAATTTCGGATGACCCGTCTTCGGATATTCGGCCGCGCTCGACGACGGACGGCCTGATCTTCATCAACAGCGCCCGCACGCGGGTGTTCGCGATCATCGGCACCGGCCAGACCGCTCGGCCCTATATCGTCGAAGATCTGTCGGAATATCACTCGTCGCTGATCCGATCCCCCACATCGCTCGCGACCAGCACTGCGGATGTCTCGGCGCCGGAACGGTATCTCTACATTGGCAACGCGGACGGCACGCTTGCGGTCGGTCGGTACCAGAAGGCGCCGACGACGCGCGGCTGGGTTGGCTGGGTGCCCTGGGACGGCAAGGGCACGATCGAGTGGATAGCGTCTGGCGGCGACTCGGTCGTGGTCACGGCCCAATACGAGACCGATGCCGGAACCGTGCGCTTTGTCGAGGTCTTTGACGACAGTCTTCTCCTCGACGCCACGCAGGCCATTGCCGCGCGCGATGGCGGCGATGCGCTTGAACTCTCGCCGGGCGTTTATCTCGAACTGGAGACCGGCGACCCGCTGGCTCTCGACGAGTCGTTCTCGTTCAACTGGGCGGCGGGCACCATGCTCTCGGTCGAGCGCAACGGCTGGTACCGGGGCGACTATACGGTCGAGGAGGATGGCTCTCTCTCGGATGTGATCCCGGTCCAGAACGTCGTCGGTCTGAACGGCGGGTTCAATTTCGAGGTCGAGGTCGAGCCGTTCGTGCCGCATGTCGAGGGCGGCCAGGCTCGCCGGCAGCGGTTCCGGCCGCGGCGGATCAAGCAGATCGGCGTCACCGTACAGCGTTCTCAGGCTCTCAAGATCGGCGAATACCTCGTCCCCTTCTATCGCGGGGGCGAAAACGAGGAGGTTGCGCCGGCTTTGCGTGACGAGGTCTACCGGACCCGGCTGCCCGGTCGCGCATTCGATCCGCGCTGGAGCCTGAAGCAGGAGCTGCCCGGCGCGCTCACGCTCCTGGAAATGACCACAGAGGTCACGATCTAACTCGGGTGTGCGGTGCAGGTAGTGCCGCTCCGCCGCAGGTTCGTCCCATCGAAATTCGTGTGAGGACGACATGGGCGCCGCTGCAGCACCTTTGATGGCCGGGGCAAGCATCGCCGGCAAGGGCTTGCAGATTGCCGGCGGCATCTCACAGGGCATCCAAGCGAAGACGGCGGCGCAGGTCGAAACCGTCAAGCTCAAGATGGCGGCCGAGGCCGGCAAGGTTCGCGCGATCCAGACGGACGCGGCCCTGCGCGAGGAATTCAACGACACGATGAACAACATCTCGGCGATCCGGTCGGCGCAGAATGTCCGTTTCGACTCGCCGACTTCTTTCGCGATTGCCGATAAGGCGCGGGAGATCAGCGACCGGGCGCGCGTGGTAGCGGTGTCGAATGAGCGCCTGAAGGCGCTCGGGCTGGAGGGCGACGCTGCTGCGGCCTGGGCTCGCGGCCAGACTGCCCGAACCACGGCGATGCTTGGGCAGGCGGGCAACATCCTCTCTCTCGGGCAAGAGCTCGCTGGTCTGCCCGGCAAGTTCACGTAGGGCGCCATGGTCGACATTCTCGAAGCATCAGGCGCCCGCCGGCCGAAGCCGGGGCTCGCTGCCACGCCGACATCAACCATCAGCGCCGAGCGGATGGCGCAGCCTTACACCGATCTCGCGAAGGCAGTCGGTGCGTTCGGCGCAGCCTTGGACGAGGCGGCCGCGCCTTATCATGCGGCCGAGGGTGCGAAGGCCGTCACGAAGGATGCGGACGGCAATCTGCAGGTGCAGTGGCGTGGCGAGTTCACGAGGGGGGACAAGCTCTATAACGCCGCGGCCCGGCAGAGCGCGCTTGCGACGATCAAGACGGACATCTCGCAGGAGCTGCTTCAGCTTCGAAACGACTTCGACGGGCGGCCGGCTGAGTTTCAGGCCGCGGCGCGCGAATACGTCAAGAACAAGGGCAAGGCCGGCGATGCGCTGCTGCGCCCGTTCATCCAGGACGAGGCCGATCGGCAGTCCAGCCAGTATTTCGAGGGGCTGGTCTCGGCGAAGCATGATCTCGACATGCGCAACGCCTTCAACTCGCTCGTCGACCGGCGGAAGCTGGTCGCGGACAATCTGGAGGCGCTGGCTGCGAACGGCGGGACGGATACCGACGAGTTCAAGCGTGCCCGCGAAGAATGGACCGATATCGGCGGCCAGCTCTCGGCCAACCCGAAATTCGCATACAATGCCGAGAAGGACGCCTTCGACACGCAGCGGCTCGATACCCGGCTGAAGGGTGAGAGCATTGCGTCGATGACCCGGCGGGTGCTCGGCGATCAGGGCGTCGACGCTGCGCGCAAATTCGTCCAGGGCGCCTTCGACGACCCGGCCAACGGCATGGACGCGAAGGAGCGCCGGACCTATCGAAACCTGGCCGAAAGCGTCATCAACGAGCGGTCGAAGGAACTGGCTACGGCGCGGCGCGAAGTGACGGCCGAGGGCAAGGAAATACTCGCCGGGCTGAAGAACGGTGTCGATGTCGACGATGGAGCCTTCGACGACTTCCTGACGCGCGCCTCGGCCGCGGGCGCAGCCAACACCGTTCGGCAGCTCGTGCAGACACGCGCGGCAAAGCAGCAGTGGAAGATGTTCGAGAGCCTGCCCACGGTCGAGCGGGTCAACTTCGCCAAGCAGGCGATTACCGGCGCGGGCGCGGGCGGCATGGATCGCCTGGTGCAGGCCGTCATCGGGCAGGAGTCGTCCGGCATCGCAACGGCGGAATCGCCGGTCGGCGCGTCGGGGCTCATGCAAATCATGCCGGGCACCGCGCGCGAGCTCGCTGCCGGCCTGGGCATTCGCGATCTCGACGGCAAAAGCGACGCGGACGTGAAAGCCTGGCTGAAGGCCAACCCGCAGCAGAACGTCCAGATGGGCACGGCCTATCTCGCACAGAACCTGCGGCGCTTCGGCGGTGATGTGGCTTCGGCGCTGGTGGCCTACAACGCCGGGCCCGGAACTGCGCAGGAATGGATCGCTGCTGGCAAGGATGACGCCGTGCTGCCGGCCGAGACGCGCGACTACAAGCAGAAGATCGTGGCGCGCCTGAACATGGGCGCTGCTCCGACCGGCCCGGTGCTGTTCAACGGTCGGCAGATCAGCGGCGCCACGACGGCTGAACAGATCGGCACGCAATATCTCGGAATGAGCGAGCGTGACCCCGGCGGCCGGGCCGCGCTTAAGGGCTTCCTGAAGCAGTATGCCGGCACGGACATCGACCCCGCGACGGTCCCCTGGTGCGCCGCGTTCGTGAACGGCATCATGGGCGCGTCTGGCCGGAAGGGAACGGGCTCGCTCCGCGCTCTCGATTTCCTGAACTACGGCACCGCGACCTATCAGCCGACATCGGGCGATATCGTCGTCTTCGACTGGAAGGACGGCAGCGGCCACGCGGGAATCGTGCAGGGCTTCGAGGAGAAGAACGGCAAGCGCTATGTGCGCGTCCTCGGCGGCAATCAGGGCGGCACTGACGACGCGGGCAACAAGGTTCGCGGCACGGTGAGCTCGTCGCTGTTCAACCTCGACGACGTGGCGGGCTATCGGAAGCCGCCCCCGGTCGGCGGCGGGCCGGAGTTCGCCCAGCCGCGTCAGTTCCAGGTAGCTGGCGGTGGCCGCGGCTATCTCTATCCCGACGCCTCAATGATCGACGACTACCGCAAGTCCATGGCCTCGGATGCGCGCCGGCTGATGCCTTCGATCTCGGATGGATTCCGCAAGGGGCTGCCCCCGTCTGCCGAGGAGTTCTCCGCGTTCGTCGACATGGTCACGCTGTCCGGCGATCAGAAGCTGAAGACCGAGACGGTCAGCCTCGTGAAGTCGCTGGAGGCCGCGAAGCAGTTGGAGGGGCTGCCCAAGCCTCTCCGAGATGCGGCGATGCAGCGGTTGACGCAGGAGCTTTCGGGCGGCTCGTCCGAGATCCAGCGCTCCATGGTCGACAACCTGACCGAGTCGTTCAACGCGCGCGACAAGGCCCTGGCGGATGATCCAATGGGCGCCGGCCAACGGTACAAGATGGTCCCGGCTCAAGCGCCGATCGACTGGAGCAACCTGCAGGCGTCGTTGCCCTCGCGCGCAAAGGCTGCGAACGAGCTGCGCGCTGCCACCGGTGCGACCGAGGCCGTTAATCCGCTCACGCAGGCGGAGACGTTGCAGTTCTCGCAGCAACTCGCGCAGGGCGATGGCCAGGCTTCCGGCGCCCTGCTCGGCGGGCTTGCCTCTCTGCCCCCGGACCAGTTCGGCGCGCTGCTCGCACAGACGCCGGTCCGCGATGCGCTGATCGGCATGTCTCGCTCGGGCGATCCGGCCAAGATGACGGCCGCCTTCTCCGCCTTGGATGCCGAGCGCCGCCGCGACCCGGAGGGCTTCAACAAGAAGTTCCCGAGCGTCGAAGATCGGCTGGAGGTCTGGACGTCGAAATTCGCCGCGATGCCGGCCGAAGTCATCGCCAAGGAAATGTCTCGCGTTGAGGATCCTTCGATGCAGAAGGCGCGGGAGACGTTGCGAACCGAGGCCAAAGAAAAGACGAAGAAGCTGACGACGTCTGATGTCGCCGGGTACTTCGATGAAAGTTCTCTGCCATTCACCAGCCCGAGCGCGCCCGCTCAGGCGCTCCAGGCCGGGGAGATGAAGGCCGAGTTCGATACGCTTTTCGCCGGCTTCTATTCGGAGCTAGGCGACGAAGGAAAGGCGCGGGAGCTCGCGGTCGAGCGGATGAGGCGCTACGTCGCGCCGTCCGCGCTGTCCGGCGGCCGCCTGATGCGGTTCGCGCCGGAGAAGTCACCCGCCTATCCGCCGATCAACGGCTCGCATGAATGGATCAAGACGCAATTCGACGCGGCGGTCCAGCAGGCGCTTTTTGGAATGGGCGCTGTCGTCGCTGACCCCGCTGATTATTCGGGCGCGAACTACGATCCAAACCGACAGGACGTGTTCTCGGCGCAGTCGACGGCGATGCTTGATGCCCCGCGGATGATCGTTCCGGACGCCCGCACGCAAGCAGAGTTCCAGAGTGGTAAGCCGCCGTCCTACAGCGTCGTCATTCAGAGGCCGGACGGGAGGTTCGAGGCACTGCAAGTCCGCGGCCAGGAAATGCGGTTCGTTGCAGACCCCGACCTTGCCATGGCGCCCCTGCGGGCGGCTGCTCAAGCAGAAGTCGAGAGGCGCCGGCCGATCAATGAGGCGCAGGACGCACTCGACGAGAAGCGGCGGCGGAAGGCAATGAATCGCGGCTGGACGCGGAAGGTCGACTGATGCCGCTGATCCCCAACACGCCGGAAGAAACCGTGCTGCGAGCGCCGTCCGCGATGACGGAGCCCAGCCCCTTCGCCGCGCCGCCGCCGGGGCCTGATCCGCTATCCGCCGCCTTCCGACAGGAGAACACGATCTCCAATGTCGTGTCGCTCCTGAACCGGCCGACCTATGCGCCGGAGCCGGGGTACAACCCTGTCGAGGCGATCCGGGGCACGAAATATGAGCGCGACCATCTCGACGATGCACTGAACATCCGCTCGGCGGCGGAGATGCGCGACTGGCAGGCCCGTATCGACTCCCAAGAGGCTGATCGGCGCGCAATGCATGACGCTGGCGGCTGGGGTGTCGCGGCTGGCATTGCGGCTGGATTGCTGGATGCTCCCTCGTTCCTGCCGCTGGGAGGGGTCGTAAGAGCAGCCCGTGGCGGATATAGCGTGGCCCGGTCAGCGGCCGTTGTCGGCGGTCTCTCCGGTCTGCAAGCCGGCGTTTCCGAGCTTGCCCTGCACGCCAACCAAGATGCTCGGACCACAGAAGAAAGCGTCATCGCGATTGCGACTGGAACTGTGCTTGGCGGCTTGATCGGCAGTGGGGCAGCATCGCTGCTTACGCGTGCCGAGCGCCGAGCCATGGAAGGTCTCTTTGATCAGGACCGCAAGTTCGTCACGGAGATTGTCGAGGGTTCCGCGGGGCAACCGGCCTCGGCCGGCGCAGCGGCAACAGACATCCGGCAGCTCAAACTCGTGGGCTATGGGCTGGACAAGGTGCCGGGTCTGTCGACGCTCGTTGAGAAGATGAGCCCGACCCTGCGCGTGTTCTCGTCGGACAATGTCTCGGCGAAGCGTGCGCTGGCCGATCTTGCGGAAACGCCGCTGCGCTTCGAGGACAATGCGCGCGGCATCAGCACGTCGTTCGGCGGCGCGCCGGTGAGCCGCGTGGTTCAGGCGCAGAAACTCGGCATGCAGCTTGAAGCGGCAGAGACGCTGAAGGATGCGTTCACGGCGTATCGCTTCGGCGATGCCGTCCCGTCTGCGGCCATGGCGCGCGCGGCGATTGACGACCTGCGCGGCGTCGTGGAGGACGGCAAGCTGTCGTTCAACGACTTCAAGCGCGAGGTGACGAACGCCCTGTTCTCCGGCGACGTGCATGCGGTGCCGCAGGTCGAGCAGGCCGCGAAGTCGATCCGCGCCAATATCCTGGACCCGATCCGGGAAAAAGCGGTCGCGCTCGGGCTGCTCGATCCAGACGCGGCGCCGAAGGGTGACCCCTCGTGGTTCGCGCGCGTCTGGAATCGGGAGAAGTTGACGCAGCGCCGGCCGGATGCGGTGAAGCGGTTCGCGGACTGGCTGGAAGGAGAGCAGACCCGAAAGGCTTCTGCGCAAGAGCGTCTCTCGGTCGCTAGCGATGAGCTTGAAGCGGTCGATGCCACGCGCGCCAAGCTCGAAGCGCAGGTGCAGCGGCTCGAAGCGACGACGCAGAAGCTCGAAGGAAAGATCTCGGAACGCGCTCTGGAAGCGCGCCGGGCGGCCGGGCGCGTCGATGTCCTGAACGAGCGGCAGTCTCTCCTTGCGCAGGAACAATCCGAGCTCGAAGAGTTCATTTCGACGATGCGCGAGGAGGTCACGAACCCCGCGCTTCGGGAGCGTATCGACAACCTGGAGAAGGATTTCCGCGCCGCGCGTCGGGCGGAGAAGCAGGCGGCCGTCTCGGATGCTGATCTGGAGCGCATCGACCGCGAGGAGGCGGCGGGCGCCCTCTCCGACCGCGTCGGCAGCATGGCGGCGGATATCGTGCTCGGCCGGCGCCGGCCGGCGCGGGAACCATCCTTCGCGCATTACCTCGCGCGCAACGGCGGTATCAAGGATACGGGCGGGGATGCCCGCTATGTCGTCGGCTCGACGCGCGCGCACCCCGGCTTGCTTTCGAACAACGGCCGCACGCTCGATGAGTGGGGCGAAAAGCTCATGGAGGATTTCCGCCTCCCCGAGCGCCCGACCGAGCGCCAGGTGCTCGACTTGCTCGACGATGCCATGCGCGGCCAGCAGCCGGGGTTCTGGCTCGACAGTATGACGGGCGCACAGCACGCAGCCCTCGACGCCACGCGGTTCGCCGCATCGCTCGACGAGGCTATGTCGCGCGCGGGCTTCACGCCGAAGTCGCGCGAGGATGTCGCAGCGTTCCTGCGTGGTGACAGCGCCAACCCGCGCAGCCTGGAGGACTTAGACCGCGCGCTTGCCGAGATGGAAGGCGCCGCGGTGCCGCCGTCCGTCCGGCTCGAAGGTGTCGACGGGGAATTGACGCTAGCGAAGGGCGATCTCGCATCGGCGCGTGCTGCCGTTCAGCGCGGCATGCGCGGGCGCCAGCAGGCAGCTACGCAGGCGCACGTCGTCGGAGGTAGGCAGGCCGAGGCCGGCATCGCTGACCGCGTCAGCCGTGGCCGCATTGGCATCCTGGAAGATCGCCGGGCGCAGTCGACGACGCGCCGGGAACTGCTAGAGGAAGCGCAGCGGCTTCAAGATGCAGCGGAAGCCGAGATCATGACGCGCATCGAGCAAGAGCTCGGCGAGTGGGGCGGCCGGTCTGCGAATGAGGCCCTGACCGCTATCAAGGCGCGGGACAAGGCCGCGCTCGGCCGCGATCCGAATGCCCCTCGCCTCTCCGGCGCCGACAAGCCGATGATGAAGGCCGTCGCGCGCATCCTCGATTCCGACCGCAACATGTCGCGGGCTGAGCTCGATGCCCGCGCGAACGAGATCGTCGACCGCATCCTCGGCACGCCGGACGGGCGACTGCCCTACGACGCAGCCTCGGGCGGCCCGAAGAACATGGCGACGCCGGAAACCGGGGAGATGCGCGGCTCGCTGCGGTCGCGTGACTTCGCCATCCCGACGAGCCTTGTCCGCGACCTGATCGAGGACGACGCGGAGCACGTCCTTTCGACGGTCACTCGGACGATGCTGCCGGACATGGCGCTAGTCGAGCGGTTCGGCGATGTCGACATGACCGAGGCGATGAAGAAGATCGTCGAGGAGTCGGCAGCAAAGGCCGCGCGCACGACAAACGTGAAAGAGCTGAAGGCGATCGAAGCGGAGAAGCAGGCGCTCCTTCGCGATGTCGCCGCCACACGCGACCGTATCCGCGGAACCTTCGGCTTCTCGCAGGACGCGACCGGCCGGAACATCGCCCGATACGCGCAGGTCGCGAAGAACTTCAACGTCATCACGGACCTGGGCACGGCCGCACTGAACAGCATGGGCGATGCGGCGGGCGTCGTCTTCCGCCATGGCTTCGTCAACACCTTCCGCGACGGCTGGGCGCCGTTCTTTCAGCGCATGCTCACCACCGCACCGGCTGGCGAGGCTGATAAGCGGCAGCTCCGCGCGATGCTGCTGGCGGTCGAGACGCAGACCAACCTACGCGGTCATTCGATCGCCGATGTGGCGGAGAACTACCGGCCGGGAACGCGCTTCGAACGCGCCGTGCGCTGGGCTGCCGATAAGTCGCAGGTCATCAACGGGCAGACGTTCTGGACGGACTGGACCAAGGGCATCGGCGCGACGGTCGCCTCGGCAGAGATGCTGCGTGCGACGGAGCGGGTCGCGCTCGGCAAAGCGACGGCCAAGGACATCGCCAATCTCGCGGAATCCAGCATCGACGAGGCCATGGCCGGGCGCATCCACAAGGCGTTCGCCGATGGCGGCGGCGCGGAGGTCGACGGCGCTCGCCTGCCGAACACCGACCAGTGGAAGGACCGCGGCGCTGCGCGAGCGTTCGACGCGGCCCTTCAGCGCGAGGTCGATATCGCGGTGATCACGCCGGGTCTGGAAAAGCCGCTCTGGATGTCGAGCCCGGTGATGTCGATGCTCGGCCAGTTCAAGGCGTTCATCTCGGCGGCGAACGAGCGGATGCTGATCGCCAACCTGCAGCGCTCGGACTGGAACACGCTGCAGGGCCTCTTCGCTGCCGTCACGCTCGGCATGCTCTCCTATCGCCTCTACACCCTCGTCTCGGGGCAGAAGGCCAGCGAGCGTCCGCAGGACTGGGTGAAGGAAGGTATCTCGCGTTCCGGCGTCATGGGCTGGTTCGACGAGATCAACAGCATGGGCGCCAAGTTCACGCGCGGCCAGTCGGACATCTACCGCGTGATCGGCGCGGACAAGCCGCTGTCGCGCATGCAGTCGCGTGGTGTGCTGGGCACCTTCGCCGGCCCGACCGCCAACAAGGTCGAGCGTCTCGCGCAGATCGGCGGCTCGGCTGCGACGGGCGAATGGAACGCCTCGGACACCACAGCCGTGCGCCGGCTGCTGCCGTTCCAAAATCTCTTTTTTGTAAGGCGGCTGCTCGATGAAGTCGAAGTCGGAGTGAACCGCCAACTCGGAATTCCGCAGAGGACGCCCTGATGCCGTCAACCAAACCGCTCCCGCCTCTTGAAGAGTTGCGGCGCGCC
Organism: Allobosea sp. GW822-FHT05A11; assembly: GCF_058800455.1. Classification (NCBI taxonomy): domain Bacteria; kingdom Pseudomonadati; phylum Pseudomonadota; class Alphaproteobacteria; order Hyphomicrobiales; family Alloboseaceae; genus Allobosea; species Allobosea sp. GW822-FHT05A11. The sequence continues at coordinate 64,359 of NZ_JBXAMI010000008.1, forward strand.
TTCGTGCTCGATTCAGAAACCGGCTGTCTCTACTGGCGGGAGAGAGCGAATATGTCGCCGCAATGGAATGGCAGGTGGGGAGGTCAGAAGGCTGGTAGTCCTGGCGCAAGCCACGGCCGGCTCACCGTTGTCCTCCAATACCGGCAGCTTCTCGCTCATCGGGTGGTTTGGAAACTACACCATGGCACCGAGCCGCCGAACGATATCGACCACATCGACGGGGATTTCACCAATAACCGCCCGCAGAATATGCGTGCAGCCTCGAAGCACGAGAACTTGCGAAATTCCCGGCTTCATCGCGGAAAGAGCCTGCCCAAAGGCGTTTCCTTCCACCGTGGAGCAGGAAGGTACAGAGCTCAGATCTATATCGGTGGCCGCCACCGCCATCTTGGTCTGTTCGACAAGCCCTCGGATGCGCATGCAGCCTATCGCGTAGCGGCGATGCAGGCTTTCGGAGAGTTCGCCCGGTTCGGCTGATCCATGTGCGGTGCAGGTCGGTGAAGGCGCGGCGAATGTCGCGCTATGACCACGATCCCCGCCTCCGAACGCTCGATGTCCTACGCGCCGGTTGCTGCGACCGGGCCTTTCCCCATCGACTTCCCCGTCTTCGATGGCACGGGGGCTGATCTCCTCGTCACGCTCGACGATGTTGAGGTCACCGGCTGGACGTTCTCGGGCACGATCGAGAGCGGCTTTTACGGGGAGCCGAACACCTGGATCAATGGCTCTATCACCTTCGCCGCCCCGGTTACCGGCGCGCTCGTCATCGATGGCGTTCGCGACCCGCGCCGGCAGGGGCAGTATGCGGAAGGCCGCGGCATTCCCGCGCGCGATCACAACACCGAACTGAACATCCTGACGGCGACCGATCAGGAGCTCCGCCGTGATGTTGATCGCGAAAAGTCCCGGCGTCAGGCGGATGTGAGCGCACTTGATGCGAGGCTCGATGCGGCCGAGCCGGTGCTCGCTGATGTAGCAAACCGCGCCGTTCGTGTTCCCGTAAGCGAGAGTGGCATCGAGATTCCTCCCGTCGCGTTGCGGCGCAATTTTTACGCAGGATGGGACGGAGCTGGGGGCTTCGCGCCTTTGGGCTTGCCGGCCGCCATTGTGGGCGATGGCATCGCGGACTTTTCGACGGCTCTTGCCGCCACTGGAGCCTCCCTCCCGGTAATCCAGCTATTCTTCCGCACAGCTGGCCGCTTCGCGCCAGGCGACGGCGGCGGCGCGCTCTATGAGGTTGTAGGAACTGAGCCGGACAATGGCGGCATCGCGCTCGCCGGCGGCCTTTGGGGCGCCCTGGCTGAACAAGAATTCCATGTCGAGATGTTCGGCGTTCGGCGCGGTCTATCGCTCGCCTATGTGGCCGGGAACGAGGTTGCCAAGCAGTCAGCCCAGGCCTTCATGAAGGCTCGTGGTGGCGGACGCATCTACGCTCGGGGTCTGTTCTACACCATGGGCGTGGGCGGCTGGCGGCTGCCTAGCGGCGTCAAGCTAATCTGCGGTGGGGCGACCGGCGAGTGGGAGCCCATCTACCCGGCCCGCGTCAAGACTTGGTACGCCACCAACTTCGTGTTCGCTGGCACGGGCACGAAAGACCAAGCATTCCCCGGCATCACGTCGATGAAGAATGGCGGGGGCTGGCGGCCTGATGCGGCCAATCCTGGCCAATTCTTCAAGCTGTGGTCTGCCCACAACGCCGACGCCACGGGCACCACGCCTGCCACTCCTCGCCTTTTCTCGGCGGGCATTACCGGAGAGTTTGAGGCGCAGGGCTGGGGCGTTGAAGGCTGCCGCGTCGCCGTGTGGATTGGCGATGATGGCATTTCCGATTGGAGCAATCAGGCCTCCACCAACCTCGGGGATGCCTGGGACTTCGGCATCCTCATTCGAGACGGCGAGTATGTCACGGTCGACAACTGCCAGTCGGTGGGGGATTGGCGTGAATTTGGCTTCCTAGAGGCCATCACCGCAACCACCAACTCGCGGGGCGAGCGCAACAAGGTCAGCCGCTGCCGCTTCCAAGGGCGCGTCGGTCTTGGCATCCGTGGACCTGATCGCTGGGCCTGCACCACGCCGAGCACCTCCTCCGTGCAGGTCTTTTGGAGCGAGGAAAGCTACTGGCCGGCTGCGGGCACGTTCCGGGGCAGCAACAATGTCACCTACACCTATACCGGGCTCGCGCGTGCTGGCGGATCCAGCGAGTATTTGCAGTTCACGGGCGTGACGCCGAACCCCACCGGCATCTTCCATGTTCGCCATCCCTCGGCCGGTATCGCAAACACCGAATACCGCGATGTGATCTGCACCGGGCTGGACCATGTGAGTGGACAGAGGGCATCCGCGCTTGGCCTCTCTGACAGCAAGGGTTTCGAGGCGTCCGGTTATCCGCTACGCGGCGCGAAGTTCTTCAACTTCAAGGTGCAGACCTTGGAGCCGGTCACCATGCATTTCCATGACGCGCAGGACTTTGCCTTCTACGCCGTGCAGGTCGAAGGCGGCGGGCACCTGATCGCCTCACCGGCCAGCAATGACGCTCCCTGGGCGACCGGTCAGGTCGGCGAGACCCGCAACCTGATCATGCTGGGCGACGATGGCACCAACCTTCTTGGCCTCACCATGTTCACACCGAGGTCCGGCTTTGTGCAGGGCCTCCAGATGGCCCCCGTGTCCAACCTGACGGCGGACCTGATCCTGCGCCCCCTTCGGGCTGGGCGGTCGATTATTCACGAGGCGGATGCGATCCTGTTCCGCAACGGCGCCGGCAGCACGGAGCTGGGCCGCTTCGAGGCGAATGGTCTCCGCGTCGGCAATCCGCTAGGCACCACGCCCGGCGCGGGCAATACCGTGGTCGGCGGCGCGATCCGGGCCGATGGTGCGGGCTTCTTCAGCCGCAACAGCGACTACGTCTTGAACGTCAACCGCAACGGCAGTGATGGCGACCTCGTGCACTTCCGGAAGGACGGCGTGGTCCAAGGCGGTATCGCCATCGCAGGCGGCGTCATCGCGTATAACACCTTCGTGGGGGCGCACTGGTCGCAGGGCGTTGGGGCGCTACCCCGAGGCACCGTCCTGGAGACGCTCGACGAGCTTTGCGCCTGGAAGCGCATCGAGATCGAGGTCATCCGCCAGCCGGAAATCGAGATCGATGACGACGGAACCGAGATCGTCATTCATCCCGGCGTGCAATTCACGACGGCGATGCAGTACAGCGGCGACGGCCAGGTGGGCGATATCGAGCAGGTCGACTATGACGGCCTGACCTATTCCGGCCTGATCACGGCCGAGCTTAATGAGCATCTGCCGATGGTGCAGGTTGCCGGGGAGGCATCGCGGCGCATCTACGGCGTCGCGCTCGGGCTCGATGATGACGGCGACATGCAGGTCGCGGGCCTTGGCGCCTTCATGGTGCGGCTGGCGTCCGGCGAGATCGTGCAGGGCGGTGACCTCGTCGAAAGCGCCGGTGGCGGTTGCGCCCGCGTGCAGGCCGGCGATGCGATTACCGCCCGGACCCTCGGCAAGATTTCCTCTTCGCAGGTGATCGAAACCTATGGCGATGGCTCCTTCACCGTGCCGGCCGTCCTTTATTGCGGTTGAGAGCCCCCCCTTCCCGGATGTGCGGTGCGGCTTGCCCCTCCGCCGCCCATGGTCTGGCATCACGAGGTGCCAGATGCAGCTTTCCATCGAACAGGTCCGGGAGATCGCGCGCAAGCCGTTGAATGCGGCGGCCGTGGCGAACGCGAATTCCGTCCTGGTCGCCTTGTCGCATTATGGCAGCCGGTTCGGACTCGATCAGCCGCATCGCCTGGCGCAGTTCATCCCGCAGATCATGCACGAGAGCGGGGAGTTCCGGTACGATCGCGAGGTGTGGGGACCGACCCCAGCGCAGAAGCGCTACGAGGGCCGCGCCGACCTCGGCAACACCCAGCCAGGCGACGGCCGCAAGTTCGCCGGCCATACCGGGATGCAGATCACCGGGCGCGCGAACACCAAGGCCTTCCGCGACTGGTGCCGAAAGCACATCGACGCCAACGCGCCCGACTTCCTCCGCTTCCCCGACCTGATGAACACAGATCCCTGGGAAGGGCTCGGGCCGCTCTGGTACTGGGACACCCGCAATCTCAACCGATACGCCGATCAGGGCGATGTCGAGATGATCACGCGCCGGATCAACGGCGGGCTCAACGGCTACGATGATCGCCTCGATCTGCTTGCGCGGGCATCACTTGTGGTGCTCGGCTACGGGCCGGACGAGGTGCGCCGTTTCCAATCCGACGCCAAGCTCGCCCTGGTCGACGGTGACGCGGGCCCCAAGACGCGCGCGGCAATGCACAAGGCGCTTGTGGCAATGACGGCCGGCGCGGCGCGATCGGATGATGTGAAGTCGGCGCCGGTGGTCGAAGAGGTGCCCGTGACGCCGCCAGCCCTCGACAAGCCGGTCGAGAAGACGGGCGGGTTCTGGGAGCGCATCGGCCAGATCGCGCTTGCCGGCGGCAGCGGCTTCGCCGCCTTGCTCGGAGACTGGCGCGTCGTCCTGGCCATCGCCGGGGCCAGCATCGTTCTGGGCGGGCTCGGTATCCTGTTCCATGCCCGCATCCTCGCCGCCGTGCGCGACCTGAAGCGGGAGATATCGGCATGACCTGGCTCTGGTCGAAGGTTTCCGGCTGGCTGGCTGGAGCGGGCGCGCTGATCGCCCTCGCTTTCGGTATCTGGCTCAAGGGCCGGCAGGAAGGCGAGGCCGCGATCCGAGCGGAGCAGGAGCAGAAGCGGGCCGAGGCTCGGCAGGTGCGGAAGGAAATCGACGATGAAGTGGACGGCCTGGGCCATGCTGATCTTGACCAGCGCATGTCTCGCTGGGTGCGCCGGTAGGAACGCCGGGGACTTCTGCGACGTTTCCTCTCCGATCCGGCCTTCCGCCTCTGCCGCCGCCGCGATGGACGCTGCCGACAAGGCGTCCATCGTGAAGCACAACGAATACGGCCTGAAGGCGTGTGGCTGGCGATGAACCAAAAGGTCGAGGCCATGATCGGCAACCGCGATGGGAAGTTCTTCGAGCGCTTGATCCCGAGCCTGCTGTCGGCCGGGATCGCGGTCATCGTCGCGCTCAGCGGTCAGGCGCTCGGGTTCTGGTCGGATAGCAAGGCCGCCGACGTGCAGACCGCCGCTGCGATCACGCGCCTCACCAACGACCTGGCCGAGACGAAGCGCCAGTTCAAGGAAGAGACGATGGAGATCAAGCGCTCGGCTGAGATCGACCGGCAGAAGACGAACGAGCTCTCGGCCGACGTGAAGGTGATCCTGGCCATCATGCAGCGGATCGAACGCAAGGTGGATGCTCGATGACGACGCTTCCCAACCTCCCGGCCGCGCCGGATGACGCTGCCGAAGGCGAACTGCTCTATGTCCGGCCGGCGTCCGGCGCGGCCAATGCCAAGCGCACGTTCGGCTCGCTCTGGCGCAATGTGCTTGGGCGCACCGCTGCGGCCCAACGCTCCTTCTTCGGCGCTGATCCGGTTGCGCAGCCCGCCGGCGCCGCGCAGGCCGCCATCGTAGACAACTCCGGCGGGACGGCCGCTCCGACGACCGGCCTTGCCGCTGCAACCTATCGCCAGACGATCATCCTCCCTCTGCAACTGGCAGATATCGCGGCCGGCGACTTCAAGGTCGCCCTGCCCTTCGACTTCACGGTGATCTCGGCTCTGTTCCGCACGGCCAAGCCCGCGTCCACAGCCTCAAAGCTGGCGACGCTAACTGCCTCGGTGAACGCTGTGGCCGTGACAGGCGGCGTGATGGCCCTGACCACGGCGAACCAGAACACGATCGGCGGCACAGTCGTGGGCACGGCGATCACGGCTGGCAATCTGGGCTCCGCCGGACAGACGATTGGCGTCACCGCCTCCGCTGTGACGGCCTTCGTTGAGGGTTCGGGCTGGGTGGAGTTCACGGTCCTGAACCGTAGCCAGGCGCACGCGGCCGCGACGCTGGCGGCACAGGGAAACGCGATCCGCGCCGCGCTCGTCGCGCTCGGGCTTTTGAAGGGTGCCGCCTAAAGGTAAGCGCATGCTCAGGTGCACCCTTACCTCCGCAGCCCGTCACTTTCATCTCGTCGGAACCGGCACAGATATTGACACCGAAATCAGAGACTGCGACCCAGTCTCTGGAGCCGAATGCGGTAATACTTGGCCCGAGGGGGTACAACGTGGCACGGATCACTTTGCGGGCGAACCAATACGAAGAAGAGTTTGACGGGCAAGAATTGGACCTGACTAAGGTCGGCTACCATATCTTCGGCCTGGGCGGGAATTGGAATGACCGAGCGGAGTCTGTCACAGTTCATGAGGGCGTTTGGCGGCTGTTCGAGCATATTGACGGCCATGGTCAATCCATTGACGTAGGCGTGGGCTACTTCAAAATGCCAGTCGGATTTGGGCTCTCGGGAATCCATCCCCTGGTCCCATAGGGCAATCGCGCTGCCGATCTTCGGTGCTAAAAGTCGGCCGCTTGCCGCCGCCTAGCGCTTTGAAAGTTTTGCTACCGGCCCGGCCCGCTCGCGCGGCGCCGGGCCTTTTTCGTTTTCGACTGGCCGGAACGATTCGATCCGCCGCTCGTTCGCGACTCGTTGCGTTGTGGAGTTGCGTTCAATGTGCGCGCGTCGGGTTCTCAGAGCCGGGCCTCCGCCGGAGGTGGTCAAGGGTCCGGTGGCTCGGCGGCGCAAGGCCGAGCGTGACCTCTTCGTCGATCCGATGCCGGAGCGGGTCGAGCCCTGCCTCGCGAAGCTTCAGAGCAAGCCGCCGGTCGGCGATGATTGGGCTTTCGAGGTGAAGTGGGACGGCTACCGGCTGGCGATCCATATCCTCGGCAAGCGCGTCCGGATCATCACCCGCGGGGGCCACGACTGGACACCTCGCTTCCCGACGATCGGGCATGATGCGCTCGAGCTCGGGCTCGACAGTGCGATCCTGGATGGTGAGGCCGTGGTGCTCGACGAGCGCGGCGCCTCCGATTTCGGCGCGCTGCAGAAGGCCCTTGGAGGCCGTGGGGGCAAGCGCTTCGCCTCCGAGGCCCGGCTCTACGCTTTCGATCTCCTCTACCTCAACGGCCATGACCTGCGGGAGCAGCCACTGACCGAGCGCCGCGAGATGCTTGCCGACGCGCTGGCCGGGCAGCCACATGGCTCGATAAGCCTGAGCGATGAGATCAATGCGGATGGCGCGGCCTTCCTCAAGCTTGCTTGCGAGATGAGACTTGAAGGTATCATCGCCAAAAGGCGGTCGGCTCCCTACCGATCTGGGCGCGGCGGTGACTGGCTGAAGGTGAAGTGCGCGCAGACTGAGAGCTTCGCGATCATTGGGTACGAGCCCTCGGCCGCGGCGATCGGCGGTATCGGGCGGCTCCTTCTTGCAGCGAGGCAGGGAAAAGGTTTGGCCTATGTCGGCGGAGTCGGCACCGGCTTCACACATACCAGCGGCATGGCATTGAAGAGGCAGCTCGACGCGATACCGGTCGACAAGCCACCCGCCATGATGAAGAACCGCAAGGGCGTCCGGTGGGCGCGCCCCGACCTCGTGGCCGAGATCGCTTTCCGGGCGTGGACGGACGACAGCAAGCTTCGTCACGCCTCCTACAAGGGCTTGCGCGAAGAGGCGGACGAATCCTCGATCTATCGGTTGGTCTAGCTCGCAGCGTCGTCGTTGGCAGCGTGGCGCTGCGAGAGCGCGACTTGCGCATACAGATCGACCGCTTCAGCGATCTCTTCGAGCTCGCGCTCCTCCGCGCTCCCGTTTACGCAGCCGAGCAATTCCTCTGCTCGATCTAAAGCGGCCCGCAGCTCTTCATCGTTTCGGATCACGAGATGCATAGGCGGGCAACCTGCCGGCGCGAACGTCGTTCCGGTCAGGGCTTGCTCTTCAGCGCCGCATATCGATCGATCTCGGCGCGGATATGCGCGACCGCCGCGTCGCCGCGGATGCTCTTCATGCCTCGAAGCCCGTCCTTCACACCGTCGATAGCATCGTTCCGTTCACGGAGAGGCAGTCCGGCAAGAAACCGCACCTCGCATTCGTGCTTCCACTCTTCCGACCAGGTCGACACCTCACGGCCGGCGAGGATGGAGTAGACGTGCGGCGGGTTGTCGGGCGGGTAAGGCATGATCGCGACTTGCCAGATTCGCTCGGAACCGAAAACGATCAGCCGCGCGCTTTCCTCTGCGCATCCACGAGTTCGTAGTGCTCATGGGTGTCGCCCCGTGACATAAGGTTTTTCGAGCCGCAGACGGAGCAGCGATAGCGCAGGCAGACGTCAGGAATGGGCGTCTCGGGCGGCAGCCCGCTGACATCGATGCCATTCGCATGGTGATGGCATTCGTTGCAGTAGATCTCGATCTTCCGTCGCCCGAGAGCCATATGGCTCGCGACCGTGGCGGGCTGGATTTCGCTGCCGTCCTTGTTGTAGGCGCGGCGCGGGTTCCGCTTCATGGCTTGACTCCTAGCTTACGCTTGTTCTCATAATGTTCTCATCATTGGACGAGAGCAATGTCAGCCCAGCCAGGCGATCAGCAAATCGAGGACACGTCGATCGATGCCGAAATCACATCGCTGATCGCGGATTTGATAGAGGAGCATGAGGGCTTCGAACGCGCGGCCTTCCGCGCGCTGGCTCATAGCTATCTCCTCCTGCTGGCCGAAAGCGGCCGGCTGGCCCTTGAAGCCGATCGGTCATGCTCGCGGGGTTTTCTCCGCGGCCTGTTCTCGGAGGGAGCGCGGCCGGCCCGCGAGCCCGAATGAGCCATGGAACCGCCAGACGAAGAGACCGCGTTGCGGGATTATCCGTGGGTGGTTTTGCGCCTGCGCTGTCCGTGGTGCCGGCGTGGCGGGGATTACAAGCTCGCCGATATCGCGGCGAAGCACGGCAGCCGGATCACAATCGGATCTGTCGTCGTCGCCTTCATCGAGGGCTGCGAATGGCGGCCCTGGAACCCCGCCCGCAAGCCGCAGAAGTATGGGATGAGATGCGGCGGCTATTGTCCGGACCTGTGCAGGCCCGACCCGCCCGATCTGCCGCCGTCGATGATCGGGCTCAACCTGATCGAGGGAGGCAAGGATGACCAGCTACCAAGCAGCCCAGAAGCCCCAGCTAGACGAAAGCGTCGCGTCGGAGGCGGAGCCTTTTGACCCCGACGCCTACATCAGCTCAGAGTACGTCAATCCGAACGCGATCGAAGGCGTAATCAAATCGCTGAAGGAGACGCGCGACCTGGGCCGCATTGGTGGTTGTTCGGTCGATGACTTCAGCCCGACGACGGGAATGAATTGGCTCAACGCCATGGCCGAGCACTACGATTGCGAGGTGAGCGGCCCATACATGGGTGATGTCGACCACGGCGGTGATTACTACCTGTTCCACCACCGGCCGAAGCCGCCGATTCCGCAGGGGGACTTGTTCGAGCCACTGCGGGATGCAGGATAGGCCGACGGCGGAGGCCCCATGTGCAATCTCTACAGCCACACCCGGAACGTCGAGGCGATCAGGAAGCTGTTCGCGAACTTCAACGATGCCGGCGTGAACGTGCCGTCCCTGCCGGGGATCTTCCCGGACTATGCCGCGCCGATTGTCAGGAATGATGAGGGCGGCCCGCGGCTGGCCATGACGCGCTGGGGCATGCCCTCATCCAAGAAGGCGTTGCTCGATGCAGCAACGGGCCGGGCGGACAAGCTCCGCGCAAAGGGCAAGGAGGTCGATTTCGACAATCTCCTAAGGATGGAGCCGGACAAGGGCACCACGAACGTCAGAAGGACTGATAGCAAGCATTGGAAGCGCTGGTTGGGCGTAGAGAGCCGATGCCTCGTGCCGTTCAACAGCTTCAGCGAATTCGACTGGAGCACCAAGCAAGACATCTGGTTTGCCTTCGGCGAGGACCGACCGACGGCATTCTTCGCCGGCATCTGGGCGCGCCAGTGGACCTCGGTGCGCAAGATCAAGACCGGCGAGGAGACGATTGACCTCTATGCCTTCCTGACGACTGACCCGAATGCCGAGGTCGGCGCAGTCCATCCGAAGGCGATGCCGGTCATCCTGACCACGCCGGAAGAATGCGAGGCCTGGATGACGGCGCCTTGGGAGGAAGCGAGGGCGCTGCAAAGGCCGCTTCCAGATGGCTCGCTCGAAATCGTTGCCCGCGGCGTGAAGAAGGATGGCGGCGAAGCTGAACTGCCGGCGGAAGCTTTCCTGATCTGAGCTCTCGCGCGAGATCTGTTCTATCGGCGGACAAAGAGGAAAGCTCGGCGCGAACGCCGGACCTCTTGATGTCGCGTTCGGACAACCAACGAGTTACTCGGCAAGGGATATTGGCCGAAGGGCGAACCGCTACTGCTTGATCGAACCGGGTAACAGGTTGCACAAACGCAGTCGTCTTCAGGAGACTTAGTAATCTTGGCCACCGTCACCATTCCGGAGAGCCTGACGCTGCCGGCCCTCTTTGCGCTTGCGCAGGAGATTGACCACCACGTTTTTAGAGACGCACTAACCGTCGAGTTTTCGCGAGAGACATTCTTTTCGCCATTCTCGATGCTGTTTATTGCGGCGAAGTTGAAAGCGCTAAAGAACAGGAACCCCGAACTGATTTTGCGGTGCTCTGGTCACTCAGATCATCCATACCCGGCCCACGTAGGCTTTTTTAGGTTCTTGGGTTTCAACCACGGGAAAGAAGTAGGTGAAGCCTGGGGCTCGGAAAACTACATCCCGATCACCGAGCTCACCCGCGCTGACCTGTTTCTTGAGCCAGGAGACAAGTGGCAGGAGATACCGGACTTAGTTCAACGCCACGCAGACAAGCTGGCGCTAATGATCGCGCGCGGCCGAACAACTAACAGGGATCTCTTTGACGTGCTTTCATACTCCGTTCGTGAAGTGATGAGAAACGTTTTCGAACATAGCGAAATCGACAAACTATACTACTGCGCACAATATTGGCCAAATAGCGGAAAAGTTGAGTTTTCAATTGTTGATTTCGGAATCGGCATTAGAAGAGGCCTCGCAACTAACCCGAACTTTAGATTTAAAACCGACAAAGAAGCTATAGAGTACAGTCTTCTCCCCGGAGTTTCAGGAAAAACCCATTTGCCAAGAACGTCAGATGTTTGGTTTAATTCTGGATACGGTCTATACATGACAAATAGGCTAGCAAGGAACGGAGGAAATTTCGTAATTGTAAGCGGGTCCGCAGGCATATACTTTACCAGAAAAACCAAAACTAATTATGTGACGTCATTTCCGGGAACGGCCCTGAGGTTTAACATGGACGTTCGCAACATTGGCGATGTTGCGAAACGATTAGACGAATTCCGCCGCGACGGCCGGGAAATTGCAAAGAAAATAGCCGGCAGCGGAAACAGGCCGCCTTCGGCGATGTCCCTTTTGTTGCGACGTGATTATACCCAAACGCCTTAGCGGCTCATCGGCCACATCCTTCCGCGTTCTGCCCGTCGCGCGCCAAGGAGCTTCGCGTAGTCGATGCTCCCGGCCATCGATCGCCGACCCTAATTAGTCTCCCCCTCACTCGTCTGCGGCCGACTTCGTCGAGCGATGCGCCCGGCGCAGTGTTGCCACCCGGCTCGATTGGACGACGGCCCCACGATTGTAGCCCATCGTCGTGCTCATCTGCGTATGGGTGGCGGCCTTCATCACGTCCGCAGCGTCTGCGCCTGCCTCGAATGCCTCGGAGATCGCCCCTGCGCGGCTGTCCATGTTCCACAGGCCCTTGGGCCATCCGGCAGCGTCTGCGAGCTTCCTGAACGTGCGCGAGAAGTATTCCCGACGGTACGGTTGCGCGGTTCGCACGTTCTTGATGACCGCGCCGACCCGTTCATCCGCTGGGATGCTCTGCAGCCGCGACAGAAGGTTCGGTAACTGGGTTAGATCGTGCTCCGCGACCAGTCGCCCGTTGCTCTTGCTGGTAGGCTTGCGCAGGATCCAGTTCTCGTCGATCTGATCCCAGGTAAGCCCCCAAATCCAGGCCTTGCCGCCCGCCTCGGCTGGCACCCATTCGCCGATCACGTCCTTCTGGCGTAGCGAAAGCTCGAATTGCATGAGAAGCGTTGTGACCATCGCCTCCGCATGCTCGCCCGACGCCGACGAAACGAACGCGTCGACAAGATCACGCGTCAGTTTTTTCCCTCTGCCCTTGGGCTGCTCGAACTCCATGCGCTCCAGAATCTCGCGCAGGAAAAAGCTCGGGTCGTCCCGCGATGTCGCGCACTCCACGCCATAAGACGCCACGACGCGGAGCGTCTGGATGCAGCCGTACGCCTCGCGCCAGCTTCTCTCGGTCCGCCATTCGTTGAACCATACCCGTACCTGCTTCCCGTTGATGCCAGCGATCTTCTGTTCGCCAGCGCGATCTCGGAGGAGCTTGAGCGATCGAGCATAGAATTTTTGAGTGCTGTGGCGGAGCGCGCGCGCGCGGGAATCCGCATCGCCTTCGAAGGCATCGCAAAGTTGACCGAGCGTGCCTGCGGCAAACCGCGATAACGCTCTTCCTGTAGGCGGCGCCCAGGCCAGCAACTCAGCCTGTAGCCGCTGGCAGGTTTCGGCCATTTTTCGAAGATCGGTAGCGCTCTCCGGATCGCCATGCACCCTTACCGCCTTCATGGGAAATCCCACTTGTGCCAACCGCGGCGATGGGCGCCAATAGTAGTCGATCCGCCCTCCAAGGCGGCGCTGTCCGTGAAGGCCGGGCGTGGCTAGATCGATTCCGTGTTCATCGAGCTTCGGCTCCCATGCCTTAGCTGTGCTCGTTGGGGCTATCGTTGGCGAAGCCCTGGCGCTCCGCCGCTTGAGATACGCCAGCACGTCTGGGAAGAACCGGCCGCCAAAGAGCTGGTCAATCGGCGGGAGGCCGTGTCGCTCTTCCACAACCGCATAGGCCGGCCACTGATGTGCGCGATCGGCGCCGAGGATCATGCGGCCGAGCTCCTTTTCGTTGGGATAAAGGCACGACGGTTCGATTGAAATGCGAGCTATCCGAGCCATTGCCGATCCTTCTACTCGGCGCATCCTGCGCTGAAGCACGAGAAGTTCAAGCGGCTCATCGCGCGCTGGCCGCCTTGCTCCGCAAGCGGGTCGTCGAGAAAGCCGGCGGAAGCGGCATTTCGCGAAAACTGCGGCAGAGCCACTAGTGCTCACCGTATCGCTGAGCCATGTTGGCCTCGTCTTTATCGCGGTTTAGCGAGCCTCGAATGTTCGGTTTGTCTCCGAAAGAAATGCTCTGGTGGACGAATGAGATCCGCATCTATGCCAGTGTTGGAACGGTCATCGTTGGCCTTATCGCGGGATTGGCACAATGGGGCCAGATCAGGCTAAGCGCAGTTGTTTCAGCCGAGAAGGACCACGAATTCGACAAATATAAGCTCGGTGCAGAGGAACGCATAGCCGCCGCCAACCATTCCGCCTCACAAGCCGTTGAGCGAGCAGCAAAATTGGAGGCGGAGGCTGCGTCAGTTCGCCTTGAAGCGGAAAAGCTGAAGGCGACGATCGCGTGGCGTCGCGTTACGCCGGAAATGTTCGCGATCTTGGAACGTGAGCTGGCGGGCGAGAAAGGGCCGCTATGGCTGACCTTCGTCGGTTCGGACCCAGAGGCGACCCAGTTTCGGCAACAACTTGCGGCCAGCCTTGAAGCGATTGGGATCCAGACTAACTACTTCTCTGGCTACGCAATGGCCGCCGGCGTTGGATTGACCCAAACTGGTGCACCGATTGAGATAAAATTGTTGCGCGCATTGAACGCTGCCGGGATTGAAGTCCTGGCTTTGAACGGGCCGAGGGATGCCCACCCGAAAGATAACGTTCCCGAACTGCTGATCGGCACTAAGCGTTATGATTGACTAGTGCCGGAGCCTAGTCCGCTTCCGGCGCCGACGCCTCGAGCATGGCGGCGGTTATAAGCACGGCATCCTTGGCCGGCGTGGGATTGCCCTCGGGATCGTTCATCGCGCCGCCGAGGTCGCGGAGTTCTTCAGCCAGCACTTCGAGCAGATCATTCACCGACCCGCCTTCCGTCTCGCGGATCGCGTTCGCGAAGCTGAGGGCGAAAGCCGAGAGTGCTGCCCCGAAGTCCTCGGCCGTCATCGTCGGGCTCGTCTTTTGATCGGTCACGCGAAACTCCACACCGCTGCTACCGGGGCTTATCGGCCGCTCGCGCGAAACATTATGGCCGCGATCGCGATCGCGGCCGATATAATCCACTTCCAATGGTTGATCCAAAAATGGCCAAGCCGGCCAAGGATCTTAGCGAGCAGCGGCTGCTCGTAGTGCCCCAACGAAAGAAAAACTACAGGACCGCCAGTATCTTGCGAGGGCGGAATATATCGCCCTTGATACCATTTCGCCAATTTCTCGCGCATACGCTGCAGCCACTCGCGCATCTGGCCCGCCTACCTTGATATCTCGCCCTGGCGTAGCCTGATGCCCGGCCCGCCGTCTATGCTCAGAAGTCGTTACTTCTGCTGCAATTCCTCCTCAGCCCGCTGCCCCTGCTCCCAGAGGTCGAAATACGGCGACTCAGGCGGATACGGATTCGCATGCACATTGTTGCGCCAATCCTCTTGGCCTCGCTCGAACGCCTTTTGATTGGCTTCCCGCTGCTTGTCACTCATCGTCATCTCCTGTTTGCGCAGCCTCACACCGGGTCCGCCATCCGCCGTCTCGCCGTTACCTAGGAAGGTAATGCCGGCCGCTTCGAGAGATCCGACCACCTTGTCGCGGGTGCTGGCATAGCCGGCAAGTTCGCCCGACCCGAGCTCCAGCCGCGCAATCGTCGGCTTCGAAACGCCGGATCGAGCAGCCAGGTCGTCTTGCGACCAGCCGAGGAGCGCGCGCGCGGCGCGGAGCTGAGGAACCGTCGTCATGCAAAGATGATAACTTTGATATTGACTTCGCGCAAACCAGAGTTGATATTATAGTTATCAAATTCGCAAAAAAACGGAGACGACCATGACGAAGCCCACCGCGGCGGCGAACCCCGCCGGCTTGCCTGACGCCTGCACGCTGAGTTGGAGGGGCCTCAGACTTCCTGAATTCCAGCCAGGCGACAGGGCGGCCGATGCAGCGGCACTCTATGACGCGCTCACAACGCTTCATCGCGTGAGTTTGGCAATGACCTGCCAACCGCGTTTCCAGAGAGGCGAGTGGTTTAGCCCTGCCGGCGAGTGCCTCGATGCGCTTCAGGAGGCGATCAGCATGAGCTGCTCCCAGATTGCCGATTCCCTGGGATTGGCCGCGACGCACGAAGACAACGACGACAGGGCTGAGGTGCTTATCGTGGAGCGCTTGCGGTGTGGGGACGTTTGGAGAGTGCCCGCACTGTCAGCCCGTCTGCTTGCGGATGATCTGGGGCTTTCGTGATGAGCGCTCGGCAGATTGCAATCAGCAAGGCCCTCCAGGAACTGGAGCCTGCGGTGCTCGACCTAGCGAGGATGTCGCATCTCGTCTCGGAGCACGCAGAAAGCGCCATCGGGCAAATTGAGAAGGATGGCGGCGCTCGACTGACGGCCGCAGATGCCGACGCCCTGCTGTTCGGCGTCTACGACCTCGATCACCGGATTCGACAGATCAGGGACGCATACGAGCAGGCGTTCAAGCAGGCGCCGCCAATCTAGTTACCCATGCGCTACCCGCCTCGCCAATCTGGGTAACAAAACCTGATCTAGACGCACCCAAGCGGCTGTAAAATATGAATAAAATGGCGAGCCCGGCTGGATTCGAACCAGCGACCAGCAGCTTAGAAGGCTTTGTGGATTGATAGCAGTATCAAGGCACCTTCCAACTCGACCACGACCGCGCTCATGCGTTTTTGGGGCGCCAGTTGGAAAGGCTTAGCTCGCTTTTCTCGCACGACAGATGATGCTCATTCCTCGCCGCCAACCCGCTTCCGCCGCTCAACCTCCGCTGGCGCGGCCGGCAGCTTCTCGCTCAGCCCGCCCTCGATAATCTGAAGCCCAGCCATGCCCGGCGGCAGGTCAGGCGGGTCTGGCCTGCGCAGGTCCATGCAATAGCCGCCGCATTTCATGCCGTATTTCTGCGGCCGCCGCGTCGGGTTCCAGGGTGCCCATTCGCATCCCTTCATGAACTCGATCACGAGCTGGCCCAAGGTGGCATAGGCGCCATATTTCTCGGCAAAGACGGCTAGCCGCACGTCGCCGCCGCGCCGGCAGAAATGACAGCGCATCCGCACCACAACCCACGGATAATCCCGCAGCATCGTCGAATCGGTCGGAGGCTTCGGCCGCTCCTGACTCTCCATGACACCAGCCCCTGCATGATGAGAACGTACAGGGAACAAACAGAGTGGAGTGTCAAGTCATGTCGCGTATCGAGAGCCCCGCCGGAAACAGCCTCACCCGTGCGGAAATGCACACGATCATGCCCTGCGAGGGACATTTTACCCTCACGCGCATCGAAGCCGAGCGCGAGGGGAAGGCAACCGATCACGTTTTCGATCCGCCCTATCACCTGCTGAACGGCGAGACCTATGCGATCTACCAGACGCCGGCCGGACGGATCGAGCTCTGGCAGGTCGAATGTGTCGCGCGCGGCAACTGGCGCTGGGTCCAGGAGGCGAAGCGGGCAAAGTCGAAATGGCCAGCGGAGATCGTTGCCGTCAACGGCATTGCCATGGCCTGAACGCAGAAAAGCCCGCCGGCGCGAGCCGACGGGCTATCACTACTGATTGCAGACCGCGTTCTCCGCCGTCCAGTGCGTTGGATCATGCTCGGCAAAGAGCGCGCGGATGCGCGCAACCTCACCCTCGAGCCGCCGCATCGTCTCGCCGAGAGCGACCTTCGGCGGCCGGTCATCCGTGACCTTCCCCGCCAACCCGGCATCGAGCAGGATGCCGGCACAGGCGATGATCGAAGCCAGATGCGGCACGCCGGTCAGAGGATCTGCATCCTCGCCGCTCCACCAGCTCTTGAGGTGTCGGTCGAGCGCTGCGCGATAGACCGAGGCGCGTATGCCAGCGACCCGCCAGTTATAGGCGCCGTATTTCGCCGCGCCCTCGACGAAGGCAAGGGCCGCATAGGCAGCGATCGTGTCCGGCACCAGGTCGAGCGGGAGCTTGTTGCTGGCGATCCGGTCCTTCGGGTTGGTCGCCTTCGTCGCGCTCATGCCGCCCTCCTGAAGCTGACCCAGTCTTCTCCGGCACCGGTCTCGGGCTCGTCGACCCGGATTTCCCAGCGCGAGGTGATGCCCCGTCGCGGATGTACGAACCAGAGCGGCTGGCAGGGCGGGGACGGCGGCGCGCGCAGGGCCGAGCGGGCATATTCGTCCCAACCCTTCAGGGTGCCGGAGACGATGACGCGCGGCAGCCAGATCATCTGGTGCCAGTGGCCGATCACCAGGACGTCATAGTCCAGGCCGAGCGCCGCAGCCTGCTTGCCGACCTTGGTCTCCCCGCGCGCGATCGGGCCGAGCGAGCCGATGATGCCGTCGCCACCTTTCACGCCGAGCATGTCGCCATGCATCGCCAGATAGCGCTGGCCGAAGACGCGATAATGCACCTCGTTGGTGTCCGGGATATCGAAGACGAGGCGCCGGTCGCCCTCGAAGGCGCGCGCGACGAGCTGATAGATCAGCCAGTCGAAGTTCTTGTAGATGTAGCGCTTGAATTCCGGCTTCTGCGTCGCACGGCCGTGGTTGCCGCTGGCACAGGGCACATAGACTTGGCCGAAGGCATCGGCGATCTGGCGCAGTCCCCAGACCAGCAGGTCGACGCAGCGCAGCACCGTCGGCAGAACCTCCTCGGCATCGGTCTTGGCGAGCTCGGGATGCAGGCCGCCGGAGACGAAATCGCCGAGCAGGTTGACGACGATGCCGGGATAGTCGCCCGGGCCGTGCTCGCGGGCGAGCGAGAGCGTCGCCGCCACCAGACGGCGGACCCGCGCTTCGGCAATCGCGGGATCGTAGGCGTTCTTGCCGGCCGTCTCGGCCGCTGACACCACCTCGCCCATATGCCAGTCCGACCAGACGGTCACCGGGACCTCGGGCGTGCCCTTGCCGCGACGGGCGCCGAGCTCGATCGTCCAGCGGGGCGGCGAGGACTGCGCGGCAGCGAGACGGCCGAGCAGAGAGCGCACGGCCTCGGTATCGAGATCCTCGCGCTGCTGGGCCTTGAGCTGCTTGCGCAGGCTCGTCACCTCGTCCTGCAACCCGGTCAGCTTGCGCTGGACCGCATTGTCGGGCGCGGTCGGCTTGCCGCCCTTGTGCCCGTTGCTCTGGCCGCGCTGACGCTCGACCGGCGCGATGCCGTTCGCCTGCAGGCCGTAGAGCCGGCTCGCCTGCTCCAGCCGATTCCTGAGCGTGGTCGCGGCCAGCCCGAGGGCTGCGGCGGCTTCAGCCAGTGCCGAGCGACCCGCCTGCCCCCTGGCCAGCGGATAGAGCGCTCCGGCCGCGATCGCCGCCTCGACGGCACGGACGGACGCTTCCCCCTCGGCTCGGCCGAGCGGCTTGTTGAGATGCTGCACGCCCATGATCAGCCCGCCCTGCCCCGGCCCGTACTGGCGCGGGCATCGAGAACCTTGTCGAGACGGTCGGCGAGGCGATTGATCGCATCGGAGATCCGCGTCTCGACCTTGGCCAGCATCTCGTCGCTGACGAAGCGCTGCACGGCCTCGATCTTGAAGGCGGCGAGCTCGCGGCCGAGCGCCTCGCAGCGATCGTCGAGCCGGGCGATCCGCTTGTCGTGCTGGACCGCCTGGAAGCGGACGACGGCATAGCTCGAGACGATCGCGCAGATCGCCGTGGCGATCGAGACGATGACGGGGATCGGGGTATCGGAGAATGGATTCACGCGCGCTTCCTCCCGAAGCCGATGGAAGGGGCGATCTCTTTCAGGGTATGGCCGCCATTGAAGACCGCGAGCCAGGCCAGGGTGACCGAGCCCCAGTTGCCGATCAGGTCGGAGAGCGGGATCAGCGGCTTCAGCCCGATCAGGGCACCGAACAGGGCCGAGAGCAGGATCACCGCCCAGCCGCCGATGATCAGGGCCTGCCATGCACCGCGCCAGAACTGCCAGGCGCCGAAGCCTTTCTCGATCTCCGCCGCCTGAGCCGCGGTCCCGCGATCGGCCTCGCTCTGCCAGAGCCTGATCAGCTCCGGCGCGGCGGCCTCGACCTGCGCGACGATGGCGGGCGCCTCGGGCTTCTCGGCCACCGCCTTTTCGACGGCCGCAGGCGTGGCCGGCGTGCCGAGCTTGCCGGCCAGCTCCTCGATGACCTTGCCGGCGACACCGCCGAGGACGGTTCCGGCCGGCCCGCCGATGGCGGTTCCGATGATGCCGCCGAGCTGCGGGGCGCCCATTTTGAACAACTGGCCCGCGAGCGAGCCGAGGGTGGTCGCGAGATCCATGATCAGCCTCCGAAGGCGCTCTTGAGGCCGGCCCAGAAGCGGGCGAGCCATCCGGCCGCCGCGGCCGGGGCGGCAGGTGGAGGCGGCAGGTCGGTGACAGGCGCTGCCGGAACCGGCGGATTGGCTGGCACGGCCGCGTCAGGCTTCGCCGCAGCGAGCGCCGCAGCGATCGCGGCGCGGACATCGATCCGCTTCGCGCTGGCCCAATCCGGCGTCATCCCGGCGGTGACGCGGGTGTATTCCGTGATGCGGCCGTCATTCGACCAGGCGCCGTCGAAGAACAGGGCGCATTCCTTCTGCCGGCGCTCGACGATCTCCGCCGGCTTGTTCCACGCCATGAAGGCGCGCTTGGCGCCGGCGATATCTCCGGCAAGCCAGAGCTTCGGCCAGGTGGCCGACTTGATCGCCCCGGTGTTCCAGTGGAACGAGAGGGCGGCGGCGAACTGCGCCTCGCTCAGCGGCTTCCGGGCGAAGACCTCGCGCACGGCCGGCGCGTAGCGCGTCTCCAGCAGCCACGCATAGATGGCGAGGCAGTGCTCCATCGTTTGCGGCTTGCCGACATAGCGATCGACCTTATGGCCGCTGGCGCTGGTGACGCCGATCGACCAGGTCAGCACGCCCTTCGAATCCCGATAGGTCTGGCGCACGAGCCCTTCATGCGACGCTGTTTCCAGCGCCACCCTGGCGGTGACTTCCATCACGATACTGCTCCGATGTCAGAAGGTCAGATGCGGTTCTGGACAACTCGCCACAGATCGCCGCCGGGCGGCTGGCGTGGCGCACAGGCATGCAGAAGCGCGAGGGCGAGGACGCCCGCGAGGACAGCGCGGATCATGGGAGACTCCGGACATGAAAAAGCCCGCGCAAGGCGGGCCGGTCAGGCAAACGACGAGATTCCGTCAGGGACGCTCGCCGCGTGATCGATCAATAGAACTCCCAGACCTTGATGACGCCGGGCGAACCGTTGCCGCCAGCGAAGCCGTTGGCACCGATCGATGCGAGAGCGCCGCCGCCGCCGGCCCCGTAGCCGGACGCATTGGCCGCTGACCCGCCTCCATCGACACCAAGCCCGAGTCCGCCGCCGCCCAGCGGAGACGAGGCGCCATTGCCGCCATAGCCGGTCGAACCGGTCAGCCGGACACCGCGCTGGCCAGGCGATCCATTGCCGTTGATGTCGCCGCCCGTGCCGGATCCACCCGTGCCGCAAGCAGAGGCATTTGCCGTGTTGCCATTGCCAAGCACGCTGCCGCCGCTGCCGCCGGTCGCCGAGGCTTCCGAGCCCCAGCTCGTCGTGCCACCGGTCGTTCCACCCCCGTTAACGGAACTGGTCCCCGCCCCGCCGATCGCGACGGCGTAGGAGGAAGCAGGAGCGATGATCAACTTGAGAAAATAGCCACCAGCGCCGCCGCCGCCGCCTTGGCTCAGATTGGCAGCCGTCGAGTTTTCGGAGCCACCGCCGCCACCGCCGCCACCGACGCCCTCGATCAGGATGGCGCGGCAGCCTGCCGGTCGGCTCCACGTCGCCGAAGCCGTGATCTTGTAGATCGAGCCGATCGCAAACGGCCCGACACCCTTCTGGAGATTGACGACCAGAACCGTGTCGGACGTTTGATCATAGATGAATTCCATGATCGAACCGGCGAAGAGGTCACCTGCGCTCAACGCAGCCCCGGCCAGCGTGCGGATGTTCTTCGCGCCGAGGCCATTGAGGTTGAGCGTCGCGGCGCCGCTGTTCGTCGTGCCGATCCGGAGGCGGAGCGGCATCCCGTTCAGATCGGACCAGGCCGTCGGAGCCGGATCGAGCGTTGCCGTCAGGGCATTCGCGGACCCGCCCGACACTCTGAAATTGTAACCCTGACTGCGCAGTCCGACAGTCAACAGATCATCACTCAGGTTGGTGACCTGGACCCCGCTCTTGCGCACGGCCGAGCGCAACTGTTGCAGCAGCATATTGACCGATGCTGCCTTCCACTCCGTGCCGTCATCCTCGGCGGGGCTCGAACAATCCTTATAGAAGGTATCCGGATCGCCCGGGCCATTCGTCGGCTCGTAAGCCGGGCGCGACGCAGCAGCATCCGCGGCGCCAAAGGCACCGGGACCCCAGAGATCAACCATGTGGAGCTCCTCAGATCGTCTCAAAGACGAGATCGGCATGCGCCGGCGCGATGCGCCGGATCAGGCATGACAGGGGTGTGATGTCGGGTCCGCAGTCGAAAGCGAAACCCAGGCGCATGCGCCCCAGCAACGGCTTGCGCCGCTCAGCATCGACATAGGACGGCGACGCGGCGAGAGCGACGGTGATGCGCCAGGTGACGCCCTGCATTGCCGCCATGCGAGCCGCGCCCATGCGGGCATGGCCCAGCCGCCCAGATTGCTGGACGGCGATGAACTCCTCGGCGATCGCAATCGACCAGCCGCGCTTCAGCGCCGCCGCCTCGGCATAGGCCGGGACGCTGTCGCCGACGGCATTGACCTTCTCGCAGACATCCGCGAATGGGTCACAGCCATCGGGCACGCCATGCTCCAGCGCCCAGAGATCAAGCGTCTCGGCCGCCGTCGAGCAGAAGAACTCGTCGACCAGCGCGCAGATGCGCCGGTCCGTCTCTCCCGAGACCTCGCCGAAAGCCGCGAAGAAGTCCCCCATGGTCGAGCCGGAGAGCCCGTCATGGCCACCATGGCGCCAGGCGTCGCCGCGTGGGCGATGCGCCGCGATCGATGCCGTGACCTCGGCATCGGACCGGCACCAGGGCGGCGGCGGATCAGGCGGCCGCCCGGTGAAGAGGAACCAGGTGCTGTCGAAGGTGACGACACTACTATCGAAAGTGAACATGCCGGACGGCCTCGCGGTCGCTTATGCGATGACGTTGCCGGTTGCAGTGCTGGCCGATGCAAGGCCCGTCGTGGTGGCCGTAGCGCCGGAGAACACGTTGCCGACTGTTGCGATGCGATCGGGGCTTCCGGAGCCTTCGACGCCCGCCGAAACAGCGCCGAAAAACACGTTGCCGGCGATTGACGCCCGCTGGATTGAGCCTCCGCTTCCCGCGTTGAGGAAGATCATTTTGCCGTTCGACGGCGCGCGGCCTTGGTTCCCGGAAATTGAGAAGCTCTCCGCAAGGCGCCCGGAAGTGGTCTGAATTTCGATGATCCTGCCGCCGCTCGCCACCTCTCCAATGGCATTGTTCGTAATGTTGAAATACCAGATGTCCGAGGTGCCGAGATAGATGTAGACGCCGCGCAGATAGTTATCTCGGATCGAATTTCCGCAGATCGAGACAGCCTCGAGGCGGCCTTGTGCGCCAGCTCCGTTCGAGCACTCAACGTAGATGCCTGCGGCGGCGCCGCCTCCGCGCTCGATCTGGTTTCCTTGGATGCCAAGTGAAACCGGGCGATTCTTGGCCCAAATCTGACACGCAATGCCGTTGTCATACGCTCCGCGAATGACGTTGTTGTTGATAATGGCCGTCCCGCCGAAATGCTGGATACCGTTCTTCGAGCTGGTGGAGACATTGCCGATCGCAGCTGAGACGATGTTGTTGCAGAACGAGACCATGTCGGCGGCGGGATGGGTATCGATGCCCGCGGCCCGGCAGCCGTTCATGATGTTGCTGTGCGCCACGATGTAGCGAACAACGCCCTCGGTGCCGCCCGTCATGATGGCGTGGCGCATGTCCTCAAAATAGTTGCCGGAGATGAAGACGTTCTGTGTCCCGTGGACGCAGGCCACGCCATAGCTCTCGCCGCCGGTGGTCGCCACGGCGCCAGGGTCATAAGTGCGCGTAAAGGAGTTACTGACAACCCAGCACTTATAGCACTTCGAGAATTCGATATTGTCGGTGTCGAAGCGGTCGAAGTCGCATCCAATGATGCGCCATCCCATGCCATAGGTCGCCCGGACGGCGTATTGACCGCCGGAACCGGCCCCGTTCTGAAGCGATCCGCGGCCCACAGCTTTGACATTCTCGATGGTCACGCCTTCGACGTAGGCCGGCTTGTAGAAGACGGGGTTCGTCGAATAGGCCGCGTGCAGACCGTCGCGGAGGGTCACGGTCGTCCCGCTGATCGAGAGGATCCGAGCGAACTCGCCCTCGGACGCGTTGGTGTTGTTCTCGAAGGCGTCGGACGAGCGGATGCGAATATACTGACCAACCGAAAGCCCGGCGACGGAGGCGGCAACGAACGAGTTGCTGTAGCGCAGCGCCCCGGAGGTGATCGCAACCGAGGCCCCCTCCACCCCGCTTGCCTGGAACAAGGTGGCGCCAACGTCGGCATTGGTGAAGTCGATCTCGAAGTTGCGGAATGTGATCTTCGACTTCGGTACCAGAGGGCTATCGATCCGATACTTCTTCCCACCCCCATCAACACACCCGCCCACCGGGCATGCGTCGATCGCCGCCTGCACCCCGGTTCGGGCGTTCACGAGGCCCCCAGCCGGCGCAAGGCGCTCGGCGTAGACGATGGTGTCGGTGAAGATCTCCGACCGGATATCGGAGGCCATGGCCTGGGCGAGATCCGCAAGCGCCACGTCGGCCGGGATCGCTGAGCTGCCGCTGATGTTGCCCTTGACGGTCAGGGTATCCATCGCAGCGGTAGCCGGAAGCTGGGCAACCGGGACCTTTCCAGTCGCATCGAGCCCAGCGAAGCCGTTAGCCTGCCCCTTCTCGGCCTTGGTCTGCCAGCGGCTGGGCGGTGGAAACTCCTGGACCGTGTTGCTGGCATCCTTCGTAAAGAGCCGCATATCGGCGATATTGATCGCAAGTTCAGCCTGCACGAGCTGAGCCGCCGTCGGAACGACCCCTGCAGTGGTCGACTTTCGCTGAACGATGCGCGGCATTTAGAAACTGCCCCCGTCAATTGTGGCTTCGAGATTGGTGACGCGCGTCGTCAGAGCCGTGACACTCGCCGTGTCGGCCTTGCCCGATGCCGCGCTGGCGGCTTCGGCCTTCGCGAAAGCGGTTGTTGCGATCTGTGTGGTGCTCGTCCCGGCCGCAGCCGTGGGGGCGGTCGGCGTGCCGGTCAGTGGCGGCGAAGCGAGCGGAGCCTTGGCCGCCAGTGTGGTATCCAGCCCTGTGATCGTGCTGGTCGCCTGCGTACCGGTGTGATTGGCCCGAGCCTTGAGGTTGGCGTCGGAATCGTTCGCCGTGGCCCCGGCCGCAACGCCGGACAGCTTCGAGCGCTCTGCCGCAGACATACCGAGTTCGACGATCGAGCCGGCGCCATTCTTGTGAAACAACTTGCTGTCGGCGGTGTTGATCGCAAGCTCGCCGACATCGAGGTCGGCAGGCAACGGAACCTTGCCCGCGGTCGGCGATCGCTTGAGCTGGATTACCTGGGCCATCAGTAGCTTCCTCCGTCGATGACTGTCGATGAGCCTGCCTCAAGACCGGAGACACGGTTTGCGAGTTCGGAGACCTCATCGGCGCCCGCCTTAGTGGCAACCGCCTGATAGAGTTCATCTGTCATGTGGTTGATCTTCTCGCCCGCAACGCGCGCCGAATCGCCGAGACCGTCATTCGGGACCTCACCGATTTTGATGATCTGCCTCGCCATTGCCTGCCGCCGCTCTAGGTGAACGTGATGGTGCCGAGCACCGGGATCGCGCCAATTGGGACGGTCCCGTCGTCAGGCTGCGCGCCGATAGAGATGAATTCGATCGCGTCCATCGGCTGCCCTCACAGGAAGGTCGGAATGCCGGGCACCGCGGTCTGGCCGGGGCTCAGCGTGATGTTGGTCGCGGGGTCAACCAGGATGTGGCTTTCCTCGCCGGTCGCATTGGCGACGGCCTGCCAGATCCAGCTTCGCGAGAAGCCGGCTGGCGTCGCCAGGAACGGCATGGAAGGGTGCGGCGCCGACCAGCCGGCGACGCGGCTGTTGCGATAGAAGGTGGTCGAGACCTCGGCGACGACGGCGGCGCGCACCTCGGGCGTGTCCGGCGTCAGCGCGTCGATGGCGTAATCGACCGGCACGGCCTGCGCGATGCGCACCACCGCCTTGCCGGCGCCGGGGCCGGCGCTGCGCAAGGCGTTCAGAACCGCCAGCCGGTCGCTTTCGAGCGGGATGCCGTGCGGCCGGGTCAGGTCGAAAAACGGATAGATCACGACCGTGGCGCGGCCGGCGCCGAGCGGGTCGACGAAGGCACGGGTCACGCCCGGCACCGCCAGCGTGTATTTCAGCCAGTCGGCCGGGGCGCCGGCATGTTCGGGAAAGGCCTTGGCCAGCAGCAGCCGCGCCTTGTAGGCCTGATGGCCTTCGCGATCGGCCGCACCGCCCAGCCCGCCGGCATCCACGGCCAGGGTCGCCGGGCCGGTCAGCCCGGTGCTCGCTGCCAGGGTCGCCTCGGCCACTGTCGCGCCGGATGCGCCAGCTTCGACCGCGGTGACCCGCACCGTCGCCGTGCCGGCGCCGGGCAGGGTCACGCCGGCATCGACCGTGAACTGGACGCCGTCCGAGCGCGAGAGGAGCGCCCCGCCTGCGAGCACGATCGCCCCTGTCGCGGTCACCACCACGCCGCCGCGCGCGGCCGTCGCCTCCTTGCGCGGCACCGGCGGCTTCATTTCGGCGCCATGCCGGTCGAGGCTGTCGGCATCGCTGGTCAGGATGAAGCGCTGGTCGGCCGCCCAGGCGAGGCGCTGATGGAGGATCGACATCTCGCCGGCGATGACCTTGGCGGTCGGGGCGAGGTTGTTGCGCGCAAGAGCCGCATCGGCGCCCTGCAATTTGCCGGTGAAGGCGCGCGAGACGCGCGTCACCAGCGCCTGCAGCGTCGGGGTCGTCCAGGCCATCGGCGCGGGTCTCTCTAACGGAGGTCTTGCTAGCGAAGGTCTTGCCAGAGGCGCTCGAAGCGCTGGCTGTAGCGAAGGGCACCGTCGCGGCCATAGATCGCGGCCGCGAGCCAGACGCCGCGGCGCGGGTTCTCGATCAGGCCGGAGGTGACATCGACCCGGGCCGCGACATGGTCGCGGATCATCCAGGACAGCGCCTCCTCGGCATAGATCCTCGCGAGATTGGCGACATCCTCGGTCGCGACCTCGTTCCGCAACAGCCAGAGATGGCTGCCGATCGGCTCCGGTGTCTCGCCCTCGGGCGCGATCGCATCGCCCCACCAGCCCCGCCGATCCGTCACGTCCGGCCGCCAGCCCTCCGGCGCCCGCTTGTCGCTGAACAGCGAGATGATGACGGCGCTGGCAAGCTGGCCGGAGGCATCGAGCCCGCCCGGATTGACCGGATCGTTCGCCGGCGCCACCCGCCAGTCGCCGAGCCCGTCCTCCGCCGACCAGAAGGTCGACCAGAACAGGGCGGGCCGAGCGGCCGCCTCGCGGCTGATCGCGATGCCGTAGGACATGCAAACTCCCGACGATCAGAGGATCGCGAATACCTTGCTGGAGAAGCCGCTCTCCGTGGCGACACGGGCGCCGCCCTCGCCGCCGAGGTCGACCCGGCCGGGCGTCAGCACGACCTTGAGCCCGCTCGCGAGCGCGAACTCGACCCGTTCGTCGGAGAGCGTCGCCTGCATGCCGCCGCGCTTCAGGCTGATCGTGCCGGCCTCGGCCTCGACCGAGACGCCGCCGGCTGCCGCCTTGACCTTCACGCCGTCGGCTCCCCGCGCGAAGATGGTGTTGCCTTTGTCGTCGTAGAGGACGGCGGTTCCGGGCGGTGAATTGACCGGGCGCCCGCCGCTCTCGAAACCGAGCGCCACAAGTCGGTCGGACGAACCCAGCCGCAGGAAATGACCGACGGCGTCGATCGGCGGATGGGACGAGAAGCCATGCGGTTGCCCGCGCAAGACCTTGCTGAAGCGTTCTCCGGTGAAGCCCTCGACATCGAGCGTTTGGCCGCGGGCGCTATCGACGACGGCGCGGATCTTGCCGCGCGTGATCGACGAAGCGTCCCAGAATTCGGTGACTTCACTCATCGTCGCCTCCGGCTTTGCCGGTATAGTCGGTGCCCTTGTTCGCCTTGCCCTTCTTGCCGCCGAAGCTGCGCGGATCGACGAGGCTGAGCACGGCCTGCGTGCCGCCGCTCGCTTCGTCGGACTGGCGCAGGCTGACCTTCTTGATCAGCATGTCCTGCACCACGTCGAGGGTCGGCAATTCGGTGAAGACGAGAAGGCCCGGGGTCCAGATCGTGCCGGCCGCGTCGCGCCAGCCCGGCACCGTCACCTCGCAGGTCAGGCCTTCGCCGCTGGCGCGGTCTCGGTGCCATTTTGCCCGCTCGCGCGCATCCTGCTTCCGGATCAGCTCGGGCGGGACGATGATCTTGACCCGCTTGCGCTTCAGCGTGTCGTCCTCGGCCTCGGCCTCGATCCGCAGATCGTCCTCGCCATAGCCGTCCGGCGCCTGCGCCCGGACCTTGACCTTCGAGAATTTCTTGCTGTCGTCATGCACCGCCGAAGCGTCGAGGATGTTGAGCCCCTCGCTCAGGCTGCCGGCATGGCGCTTGCTGCCGGCCTTGGCCAGCTTGAGATTGCCTTGAGGCGTGTCGCCAACAGAGAAGCCCGATGCGCGGCCGATCCGCTCGGCCGCGGAGAACACGGTTTCGCCCGGCCTCATGCGAAATAGAGGTCGGGCCGCTGGCGAGCTCTCGGTCTCGACGGAGACGCCATAGCCCTGCGAGAGTTCCCCGATGATGGCCTGCGGCGTCTTGCCTTCGAATTCGCCGGTGGCGTGCTCGGCGCTCGAATCGACCAGGTCGCCGGTCTTGGAGCGGCCGGCGATCGGCAGTTCCTGCTCGGCCGAGCGCAAGGCAGGCGAGCGCTTCTCGACATGGCCGGTCAGCAGCAGGTCGCCGCCATCCTGGCCGAGAGCCGGCGAATAGCCGTCGCTGGCCAGGCTGTGGATGGTGACCGCGGGCGAGCCGCGCAGCGCCTTCAGCAGATCGACCTGCGACAGCACGGGATGCTTGACCTTGGCCTCGAAATTCCGGGCCGCCTCGTCCATGGCGATCTCGATCGCGATCGTCAGGGGGCGAAGCATCAGCCCCGCCACTTTGAGCGTCACGATCTCGAATGCCATCTGCGCAGGCCTCTATCAGGAGGCCAGGGCCTCGAATTGCTCGGGCAGGAAACCGGGATGGACGGCGCCGGAGCGCCGGACGAGCTCGCCGGCCCGGCCGGGGTCGGCATAGAGCGACCAGGCCCAGACCAGCGCCGGCAATTCCCGGTTGGCCGAAACGGTAATGATCGGCGCAAGATCGGCCTCCTGCCGCTGCGCCAGTTCCGCGACAATGCCGGCCATGGCCGACAGACGGTCGAGCAGGTCGAGGCCGGATCGGCCGATGCGCGACAGGGCATCATCGAACACCGCCATCGCCTCGGCCCGCGCCGCAACGGCTTCGGGACGGTCAGCGTAGGAACGCCGCGCCTGCGCCTCGCCCATGGCAAGCGCCCGGGCGGCGGCCGTCATCGCAACCGCCACCGTGGCATTCTCGGCGATCGTGATCGCCGTGCCGCGCGAGACCTGCGCCGGCGGCGCATCGGGCGGCGGACCGAGCGCGGAGAGCGCCCCCGCAAGCATGCCGGGATCGGCCGCATCGCCGATGGCGACGGCCAGATCCGCGACCGCGCGGCCGAAGCCGGCAGGGTCGCCCGGCAGGGATGCCAGCGCCAGCGTCGCATCGGACAGGGCCAGATTGACCGGCGCCCGCAGATCGGGGGAGAGCCGCAGCAGATCCGCGATCGCGGTGAGATCGCCGACGATGCCGGCACCCGCATCGATCGCCGCCTCGATCACGGTCGCCGGCACGCCGACGAGTTGCAGGCCTGTGAGGGCAAAATCCGCCAGGGCATCCGCGACCGGACCGGCCGCGGCGAACAGGCTGGCGATCAGCGCGTTCGGCGACAGCCGCGCCGGCGAAAGCTCCGGCTCCGCCACGGCCTCGATCGAGACCGCGAGATAGCCGAGCTTGTCCTTGGCAAACTGGCGTCTCGCCTTGGTCAGGCGCACCAGGCGGGCGCCGCCAACCGGCAGCACCAGCAGGCCGCGATGACGGGTCTCGGCCGCCACCAGCAAGCTGTCGGCCAGGGCCTCGGCCGCATCGCCGACGAGATAGGCCTCGATCTCGTATGTGCGCGGGTTCGGGCCGAAACTCTCGTTCAGCCAGGTGCCGTTCGGGATCGTCGGCGAGGCGACCCGGTGCCCGGCCTCGTCATCGGACGTATCGACATGGAAGCCGATGCCGTTGAACGAGGCGCGGCGCAGCCGGCGCGGATCGAAGACCATTAGTTTGGACCCTGCTTCCCGGTCGGGAGACCGCTGACGCTCATCGACGGCATCTTGAGCGATGCCAGCTCCTGCTTCAGGCGCGCGACCTTGGCCAATAGGCTGTCGATACTGCCCTCGGCCGGGCTGAACCCCGCCGCGACCGCGCTACCCGCTGTCTGGGCCGCGGGCCCGAGCAGGCCGAAGGAGGCGGCAGCCGCCTCGCTCTTGCTCCTGGCATCGTCGAGGGCCGCAACAGGCACGAGCCCGCCGCCACCAAGGTCCTTCGGACGCGAAGGCGGCAGCACCTTGCCCTGCCGGCCGCCGGAAACCGGACTGTTTCCACCGATGCCACTGAAGCCGGAGGCGCGCCGCGCCTCGCGAGCCGCCTCGATCACGTCCGCGAATTCGGGCGATTGCGAGGTCAGGGAGCCCGGCAGGACGCCGAGACGGCGAAGCTGGTCACGCGACCATGCATCGTCACCGTCCGCGAGACGATCCTGGAATGTCTTCTTGTTATGGCGGTCGAAATACGACAGGTAGCCCTGCTTCTTCTCCTTCGATTGCAGCGCTTCAAGCGCTTTCATCGTCGCCGTCCGGCTGGTGTCGCCGGTGAGGAAATCCGACCAGGAGCCCTTGTCCGGGTTGGTAACACCCTCGAGCGTCTGAGAATCGACGAAGCCTTGCCAATTCTCGTTGTGCTCGCGAAGTTCCTTGCCGACGGTGTCCGTCGCGAGCTGCTTGACAGCTTCGAGAAAGCCCTTCTCGCGAACCGCCGTGGTCGCGCGCTCCAGCGCTTGCGCCACGCGATCGAGGTTATCGGCGCCGGCCTGGAGCCGGCCTGAACTGAGTTCGAGCGCGAGCCCGCCGACTGCCGTCTTGGCACGATCCGTCGCTTCCGCGAACCGATCGAACTTGGCCTGCGCGTCTTCAGAAACCCGCTGAAAGTCGACGTCGATGGTGCCTTTCGAACCCTTCAGCTTTTCGCGCAGATCGACCATCTTCTGCATGTCGGCCAAGAGGGGCCGCATGCCCCGCTGCACCTCCATATCCGAGAAGAGCTGCGGCAGCTTCGAGAGATCGCCCTTCAGGGCCTTGTTCGAGAGATCGACAAAGACATCGAGGAGGTTCTTGCCCTCCTTACGTGCCTTGGTCATTTCCTTGCGCAGATCGATACCGAACTTGGCAAAGCGCTTGACCGTCTCCTCGCTTTCCATCTTCGAGAAGATGTTCTGCGCGGAACTCGCTGCCTCTTCGGCAGAGCCCGTTCCGCCCCGGATGACCTGGAGCATGGCGACCAGGTTGCGCAGACCGCCCTGCCCGCTCTGTCCGAGCGCCTTGAAGGCCGGCAGCATCGAAGGCAGGTATCGCGCCATATCCTTCAGCTCGAACTTGCCGAGCTTGCCGCCCATCGCGAGCGTGTCCTGCGCCTCCTGCAGTCCTTCGACTGCGATCTTCATATGGTCGATCAGAGCGGTCGAGGAATTGGCGATGTCCTCGACCCCGGCGCCGGAGGCCTGTGCCGTCCGCAGAACGGACGGCATCATGCGCAGCGCTTCGCTGAAATCCCGGCCCGACGCCGTGATCGCATCAAGGCCCTGCTTCGCCGGGTCGAACAGCGTCGCGGTCTCGCGGGCGAGGTTGCGCAACTCCTCCGTGCCCTTGCGCGTGGCCTCGGCCGTCGCATCGCCGGTGATGCCGATCCGGGTCATCGAGCGATCGACCTCGGCGAAGCGCTTCTGCGCCTCGGCGAGGTTGCGCACGACGCTATAACCGGCGATCGCTCCGCCGGCCGCGGCCATGGCGCGGGACGCCATCGACTGGAAGGCGGCCATGCCGCGCGTCTGGCGCGCCCGGAAGCGATCCAGCTCGCGCGCGGCCGAAGCCAGGCCTGGACGGAGCTTATTCTGCGCTGTGAGCAGGGCCTCGGCCCGGACCGCGACGACCATGCATCACCCGTAAAGCTCGGCCCAGCGCCGCAACGCGGAAAGCGTCATGCCCGCGAATTCCTGCGGCCTCACGCCGGATCTTGCGAGGGCGCGGAGGCGGGCTTCAACCGCATCCGCGCCGTCTTGAAAAAATCGAGGACGGCCTCCTCGATCAACAGGCCAAGGGCCGGGTCGCGCTCGCGGCCGATCACGTCGGCATCGTGCTCGGTGACCAGCTTCCTGATCCACTGCAGCAGGAGCGGGCGGTCGACATAGGGCGTGCCCTCGCCCTTGTCGTTGAAGATGAAGCCGCGCGGATCGCCGATCTCCCACATCTCCGCCGCCATGGGCAGGCGCAACAGCAGCGAGGACTTCGCCTGACCCTGGTCGACGATCGGCGCCGGGAAATGGATGCGAACCGATCCGTCCGGCAGATCCTCGCGCCGGGGTCCGCTCATCGCGGCACCTCGAGGAAGTTCTGCGCGACGACGTTGATGCCCGACAGTTCGCCGGTAACGTCGTCGACCGAGGGGTCGCCGGTCAGCTTGGCGCGGCCATAGAATCTGTCGATCCGCTCGCTGTCGTGCAGGAAGGTGAAGTCGACATTGTCGAGCGCCATCAGCTCGCCGATCGGCGTCGGCAGGCCGTCACTGTCGCGGGCAGCCAGCGACATCGAGGCGCGATAGCCTTGCGGCGTGAAGGTGCGGTCGATCGTGCCGTCAAGATTGACCACCGGCTCGGCGCTGAAATTCAGCGGGTTATGGGTCACCGACCCGCGGATCGAGTAGTTGCGGCCGCTCGGCCCGCGAAATTTGATCAGGCCGTAATCAGCCATGGGTCAGGCTCCGAAACGAATGGAGGGAAACTCCGCCGCCGGGTGCGGCGGAGCTGGAAGGCGGGCGTCAGCTCGTCGGATACTGCGCGTAGAAGGTCGCGTTGTTGGCGAGGATGTCGAGCGGGTTCACCCGGTCGAGATGCTCGGCCAGATTGACCCGGGCCGGGTTCGATCCGTCGATCTCGACCTTGATCCGGCGGGCGAATTCGGCCTTGTCCTCGAACAGACCGCGGTCGACCAGGTCGCCATAGAGCGCAACGCAATCGGCCTTGATGTCGTCCGGTGTCGAGATCGACGGCAGGTTCGACGGGTTGGCCCGCGACAGCGCCTTGTTGCCATGGCGCACCGACAGGCCCCAGCGCAGATAGCGCAGGCCCAGCATCGTCTGCGCGATCGCCTGGATATCGCGGAACACCGTGTCCGGCAGGTCCTGCGCGTTGGTCCGCTGCATCGTGATCAGCTTGTCGAGCACGACCTGATCAGCGCCGTTGACCTTCCAGGTCGAGATACCCGAGCCGAGCAGCGTGTTGCGCACCGCATAGTTCGGCCAGAGCGAGCGGTCCCGCGGCGGGCGGATATCCTCCAGCACCAGGTCACTCTGGTTCCGGGCGGCGTTGCCATTGGTATCGTCGGTGAGCCAGGGCAGCACGCGGGCCGCATAGGCGGCGACCCATTCCCAGCCCGGCGTGGGCGAAGCGACGCGGCCGATGATCGAGACGTGGCGGTCGTTGCGGCCGAGGCCGAGGGTCGTCTGCGCGCCGGTATTGCCGGTGTTGACCGTGATGTAATGCCCGTAGAGCTGGGCATTCCAGGCCCAGCGGCCGGAGATGTCGGAGAGAGCGGCCGCCGCGGCGTCGAGATTGGTCGTGTCGGCGAAAGGCGAGATGACCCAGTCCATCGGCAGGTCGCCGAGACCGGCCATCACCGTCGCGATCGAGGCGGCACCGGTCGCCGGTACCGACTGCACGATGGTCAGTCCGGCGCCATAAGCGTTGCCGGAGATGTTCGGGTCGGCATAGACCTCGAGCTCGTTCGTCGTCGTGCCGGCATGGCGGGCCGTCAGCGTCACGACATTGGTGTTGGCGGCCGCCGTGACCGGCAGATAAGCCAGGGTCAGCGGATCGACGAAGGCGTTGATGGCCGCGGCGATCGCGGTCGCGGTCTGCGCCGCGGTCTCGCCCGCCGCCTTGGCAACCTTGATCTTGCGCCCGGCGATCTCGATCACGCCGTCGCCTGCGGCCGCAGCGAGCGCGCCGACCGTGACGGTCCACTGGCCGGGCGTGCCGGTGACCGGGACGGCCGCGATATAGATCCGCTGTACCGGGGCGGCGCGACGGGCGACGCGGAACATCTCGTAAAGCTGAGAGCCCGGCCCGGCCAGCGCCGCAGCCTCGCCGATGGTCGAGCACAGCGTCAGGGCATTGTCGGCGAGCGAGCCGGCAGCCGACTTGTGGCCGATGACCACGCCAAAGGACTGGCTTTCATACTGGCCGCCGGAATTGACCTCGAAGAAGGTGCCGGGCGCGATCAGGCCGCTGCCCGGGATGTAATTGAACAGCACGGCCATCAGCAGCGCTCCGGATTGAGGGGAAGGGTCAGGCGTGGGGCTTCGTCGGCTTGGCCGGCGGGGGCAGGTCAGCAGGCGGGTCGACCAGCGACCGATCGGCGATCAGCCCTGCGAAGAACGGATCGATGATCGACACTTGGAAGGGCTCGCTCGGCAGCAGGAGGCCGGGCTTGCCGGGCCACGGCACGCGCGCATCCTTGTCCGCCAGGACGACGGTTCTGGTCAGGCTCATGGGATGCCTCGTCTAGAAGGAGATGGAGCCGCCGAGATCGCCGATGGGCGGCGTCTCGCTGGCATCGGCGGGCTCGGGCGGTGTGTCGTCGCCGGCGCGCTTCAGGTTGACGGCCAGGCGCATTTCGTTGAGCGCCGGGAAATCGGCCGGGCGGCCGATCAGGCTGCCCAGCATCGTCGCGATCTTGTGGCCGTAGCTGCCGACGGGCAGATCGTGGGCCACCTCGGCCAGTGGCGAGGGCAGATAGTCGAAGGGCTGCGGATTATCCGGCAGACGGGCCGGCCAGCGCCCGCCGCGGCGGACCCGGCAGGAGAATTCCAACCGCCGCGCCGAGAGGCGCGTATCGGTATCGGGATCGCGATAGGACAGGCTCTCGACCTCGTTGATCGTGAGCAGCACCCGCTCCAGCGGCCCGATCATCCGGGCATCGTCGAGACGCTGCTTGATCTGTCCCTCGATCAGGTCGAGCAGGGATTCCGCGGCGGCATCGGTCGGACCGACCGCCTGCACTTCGGCGGCAGAGCCATCGCCGACCGTGACGGGGACCATGATCTCGCAAGCCAGGGTGACGAGCAGCGGCGTCGAACTCGATTCGAGCGAGACATCGGTCCCGTCCGCCTTCAGCACGGTTTCATCCGTGGTGACGCGGATGATCGGCGCGGGCTTCTCCACATCGGCCAGCGCGGTCGCGCTGATCTCGGTGTCGAAGACGAATTTCCCGGCGAGGGTCGGCCAGGCCGGGGTGGCCGCGCTTTCCTGCGCGAAGGGGGCGAGCGCCTCGATGACGGCGAGGCGCAGGGCCGTTCGGGCGAGCATCATCCCGAGATCCTCGACAGGCCGAGATGCAGGCCGGCGAGGCCGTCCGGCATCGGCTCAGTGATCTGGTAGCGGGCGTCCGGGCGATCGCCGAAGACGAGCTCGTCGCCCTTGCGCGGTTGCCAGGCGAGATCGGCGCTCTTGACGGTGGCGACGATCCGGCGACCGGCAACAGGGGAACCGAAGGCGCCTTTCGGCGTCGGCATGCCGTTGCCGCCGATCTGCACGCGCTCGGACCATTCCGAGCGAATCACGGTGACGCCCGAAATTTCCGCGCGCGACCCGTCCGCCTCCGGCTTGCCGTTGACGCCGCCGCCGGTCGACATCGGGAAGATGGTGGCGGTATCGCCGAACAGGACGCCGGCGGCATCGAGCGCCATCGCGTCGAGCTCGTCGAATGCCGACATCAAAAACCCCTGAGCGCGGCGAGCAGCGCTTCCTTCATGTGATGCGGCAGGCGGGCCGAGGCGTCGCGCTCCCAGGCCCGGGTGAAGGGCCGCGACTGCATCGCCTCGGGAACACCGGGACCACGCGGCCGGTCGAGGGCCCATTTGCCCTTGCCGGTCCGCTGCCAGACCGCATGCGAGATGCGGCCACGCTTGCGGCGCGGGAACTTGCCGGAGAGGTAGAAACTGCGCGCCACCAGCTTGCGGGCGCCAAGCCAATGCACGGTTGCGCCGGCCGGGGTTTCCTTCGGCTGGTACCAGATCAGCGGCAGGCCCCGGCCGAAGCCGGCCATGGAGAAGGTCAGCGTCGCCGCATTGGCCTTGCGGACCGAGGTGTAGCGCTTCACCGCCTGGGTGACGGTGCCCTTGGCGTAAGGGTGCTTCC
Organism: Allobosea sp. GW822-FHT05A11; assembly: GCF_058800455.1. Lineage (NCBI taxonomy): Bacteria > Pseudomonadati > Pseudomonadota > Alphaproteobacteria > Hyphomicrobiales > Alloboseaceae > Allobosea > Allobosea sp. GW822-FHT05A11. The sequence continues at coordinate 100,153 of NZ_JBXAMI010000008.1, forward strand.
GCAGGCCGAGGACCTCGCGGATATTGCGCTTGCCGGCATTGGCGGCAGGCGTGCCGGCGCGGTTGAGGCCGCGCGCGATCGCCCGGTTCGCCTTCGGCCCGGCCGCCATGACGAGGCGATCCAGCCCCTTCATGGTGATGTCGGTCCGAACCTGCAGGCTCATCGGGCGCCCTCGCCTATCGTCGCCGCGCCAGAGCGGCCTGCGCCGCCTGAGCGACCTTGCCGGCCAGGTTTTGCGTGACCCGGCTGAGATCGACCCTGGCCGAGGCGGCGGCGGCTCTTGCCGCTGACCCCGCCTCCTGCCAGGCACCGCGAACGGCTGCCCCGCCAGCGGTGGCCAGAAGGCCCCGCCGCTCTGCACAGCCGCCGCAGGCCATCAGGCCGGCACCAGGAAGACCTGGATGCTGGTATCGCCGTTGGCCTGCGCCGTGGCCGCATAGCCGATCTTGGTATTGCCGGCGCTCGTCGTGGTGACGTTCTTGGCGGTGTTGTCCCAGTACACCAGGGCGCCTTGCGCGATGACGCCGGCAGCCTTGGGCAGAGTGACGACATCGTCGACCTGGCCGGTGAAGGTCTCGCCGGCAGCTGCGGTATTGACCGCCACACAGAACAGCGCGCCGATCAGATAGCCGAGACCGGAAACGACGCCGCCGCCCGGTGCCACGAACGGCAGGCGGCCGCCGTAGCGAACGAAATTCTTCATGGAAAGCTCCCGAATGAGGTTGAGGACAGGGCTTTGCAAAGCCCGCCGGGAAGGCGGGCTCGCTCAAAGCCCTGCAAGAAGGCCGATCAGTTGCCGGGATTGCGGTAGCCGCCGCGCCACTCGATGCCGCCGCAGCCGAAATCGTGCTCGACCGACATCTGCGTGCCCTGCGTGCCAAAGGGGTCGTCGATGCGGACACGCGGCGCGGTGTAGCCGCTCAGCAGACCCCAGCGGAAGTTCGCGCGGACACTGGGATCGGTATAGAGCTCCCAGGCGTTGCCGGTGATCATCTGCGACACCAGCGGGCGAAGCTTGCCCTGGAAGGGGTTCACCTCGGCGCGGGCATTCGGCTGGATCGTCGTGACGAACTGCTCGGCTTCCGTCTCCTTGGCTGCCCCGACCAGCAGGATCGAAGGAGCGTTGAACAGCAGCTCATTGCCATCGATCGATTTGAAACCACGCATCGCGGCTCGCGCCGCCGAGACCGTCGTGATCGAGATGGCGGCGCCCGCACCGGCCAAGTTACCGCGTCCCGCGGCGAACATCGCGGCGTTGCCTTCCAGCAGCGTCGGGCCGGCCCCAGCGTTCAGAGCCTTGACCGCGTAGAAGGTCTTCTCCTCGAACAAAGCGACGGACTGGCCGTAGTTCGCGATGACGCGGTTGAGGCCGCCCAGGCTGTCGTTGACGAGGAGCTGACGGGAGAAGGCCAGGCCCACGGCGTAGGGCACGACAGCCACGGTCTCCTTCTTCTCGCCGATCGTGCCGAACTGGATCTTGCCGGCTTCGGCGATCGGCTGCAGCATCGGGAAATCGCCGACCGTCACGGTGCTGTGCGGACGGAAGTCGTTGAAGTCGTCGCGGATCGAGATCTGCCGATAGGTCGGCTGAGCCAGGGCATAGGTCGCCGCGAGGTTCCGGTTGACCGCGTTCTCCAGCAGGATCGGAAAATCGCCGGTCGTGTGCATGGCGCGGCGCAGCACTTCCTCGCGCTGGCCGAAGGTGTGCCCAACGCGACGGATGGTGAGCCGCTCGGCCGCCATGTCGACCAGCGACATGTCGCGATAAGGCGCGGCACGCTCGGACCACTCGCCCTGAAGCGAAGCCGGATTGATGCTGCGGGTGATTGCCTCCTCCATGCCGAGGCGGCGGGTCTCGGTCTCGTCCCGCTCGACACGGACATGGCTCGTCGGGGTCTGACGCGACACCAGGCTGTCGAAGGCCTGCGCGCGGAAGGCTTCGACGGTCACCGCGAGGTCGCCGGCCGCGGCGCGAACGGCGGCGCCCTCCATGCCGGCCCGCTCGCCGATCTCCATGATCTGCGTCACGCGCTCGGTTGCGGCGCGCTGCAGGTCGGCAGCCGACGGCTGCTGAACGGCCGGGGCCGCGCGGGTTTCGACGACGGTCGGGGCGGGCGTGGTGACGGGGGTGGGAGCCGGCGCATCCGCCGGGGCATTGCGACGCATGTCGTCAGTCTCCAGAGTTTCAGGGTTTGCAGGCGGGGCCGCACGGAACAGTGCGGCGGGGTCCGCGGGAACGGCGACGAGGGAGACTTCGAGAAGCTCCCAGCGGTCCGCCCGCCAGATTTCGGAATCGTCCTCGACCTGGGTGAGCGTCCAGGTCGACACGCGGTAGCCGACCGAAAGGCCGGGCGCGTCAGGGGAGTTGACGCGAGCCTCGGCGGCGCGGCCCGCTTCGGTATCGGCAAAGCGAATCTCGACCATCAGGTTCGCACCCTCGATCCAGGCGCGCGTGACCGAGCCGAGGATGCGGTCGATCGAGCCTTGGTCGTGGCTGTCGAGCAGCTTGACCTGCCCCGGTGCAACGCGCCCGAGGTCGATCGCCTCGGACGAGATAGCGAGTTCCTCGAAAATGCCCCAGCGGCGGACACGCGCGCCGGTCGAGGCGACGGCCTCGATCGTGCGCGCCTCGGCATTGTAGCTCGAGGTCGAGAACCGAACGGCGGTATCCCCACCGGCCCGCCGATCGAGCGCCGAGCCGGGAACGAACCCGTCCGGCGTCACACCGGGGGCTGCGGAGCGGATATTCATGCGGTTGCCCCATTGGCGCCCGCCGTTGGCGAGGCGTCCGTGATCTGCTGGCCGGCGCGCGTGCGCTGGCGCGCGTCAGTGTCGAAAATGGCCTTCGCGGCATCGGCCGCGCCGAAGAATTCGGCGTATTCGGCCAGAACCTCCCGCCAATCGCGGCCCCAAGCGCCAATGAAGTCCTGCGGCGACATCCGGCCCGCGCGAACCGCGAGGATGTCCGCCTCCAGGTCCTTCATAGGATCGACCGGCTCGAAGGCCGGCATGATCACCTGGCAGGGATACCCTTCCAGGCGCGGCCGCAAGCGGCCGGCCAGAATGGCGCGATCGATGAAGCGAGCGATAACGCGGTTGACGACCTGCGGCGCCAGCATGTGCCACTGGGCGTCAGCGACGAACTTGCGCTGCTCGATCAGACCTGCGCGAAGGCTCGAATAGTTGGCCTGACTGAGATCGCCGGTGAGCTGGTGATAGGTCAGGCCGACGCCCGCGGCGATCCCCATTAGGGTCACGCGCGAGATCGGCTCGAAGGCGGTGTTCGAGGCCGGCGTGAACGCTTGCAGCTCCTCGCCCTGGCGCAGATACTGCACCATCCCCGGTCGGATCTGCTCCAGACGCGTCGGGGCGTCCGGCCCCTTACCGGCAACCGCCGCGCCGATCGTGGGTGTGGCGTCGTTGCTTTTGATAAAGGCCCCGATCGACGCTTCGAGCCTGGCCTTGACGACCAGCGCGTCCATCACGTCGGCGAAGTCCTTCGCCGCCATCAGGACCGGCGCGAATAGCGGCACGCCGCGAACCTGCCCAGGCCGAAGGCGTCGATAGAGGTGGCAGACCTGCTCTCGCGGAACGAGAGTGGACGGCTGCTGGACATCGCCGAGCCGCTGCGGCTCGCCCGGGACAGTCCGGTGCAGCCAATAGCCCAGTCGCTCGTCATGATCGCCGAGCTCGACGCCGAGCCGAGCCCTGGCCGAGCCGGAGGCCAGTGAACCAGAGTCCCGCCCCTCGTCGATCAGATCGCCCTCGCCGGCATGCAATGCCAGCGGGACGGGGCGATCCTTGTCGCGGAGAGGTCGATCCAGCATCCGCAGGATCGCGTCTCCGCCTTCGTAGGAGGAGCGCACCAGCAGGGAAAGTTGCCCAGTAAGTCCGGTCTCGCCCTCGATGTCGAAGACCTTGACCTGCTCGTCCCAGAGCGCCTGAGCCTGCCGGACGGCTGGCCCCTTGCCGGTGAAGCGAACAGTGAGGTCCGCCGAAACGACATGCGTCGCATGGATGTCGAGGGCGCGGGCACCGATGAAGGTATTGCGAACCAGGTCGCGCGACCGATCCCGCAGGACCGGAAGCGCCCGGGAAATCTCGGCGTTGGCCGAGCCCTCGCCGCGCCGGAACGAGGCGCCGCGACGGCCCTGCTGGGCCGCATCGTAGCCACGCGCGGCCGCGAGGAGCTGGCGAGCTTGCCAGCGCCGCAGCCCAGCCTCCGGGGAGACCGCGCCGATGATTGCATCGAGCAGGTTCATGATCGTCAGTCGCGGATGAATTCGGTGACGGCGAACCGCGGCGGAGCATTGCCGCCGGCGGCCTCGGCCTCCATGCGAGCGAGCAGATCGAGCATGTCCTTAAGCGCGTGGAACTCCTGAACGCGGCGGGTTTCGCCCGAGCCGAACTCGACACGACGCGCACCGGTGGCGATCGCTCTCTTCAGGCGATCGATATCGGTCTGCGTCCAGGCCATGGTTCACCAGTTGGCGCCACGGCCTCCGAGCCAATCATCGGCCGGCAGGGGCGAAGCACTCGTTTCTTCAGGTTTCGGATCAACAGAAGGCACAGCCGGCGAAAAAAGGTCCCGCTTCGTCACCTCGGCCGGCAGGCCGCGATGGCGCGCGAGCGCAGCCCATTCGTCCGCGGTCGAGGTCGACAAGCCCAAATATTCGGCCAACGCCTTGTTGTAGACCCGGCAGTCGAGCAGGTGGTTATCCCGCCGGACCTTCCAGACCTTGCGGCTGCGGCCCCGGAACTTCTCGTCGGCCAGATACTCGGCCGTGATCTGCTCGAAATAGCCCATGTCGAGCCAGGTGCCGAAATGGCAATAGCCATCCGGATCACGCAGCGCGCCCGATTTCAGACCGTCCTTGCGCAGATCGTCATAGATCGAGCCCTTCAGCGACCAGGTTCCGACCGGCCAGAGCTTGCAGCCCTGCTTGATCTTGTGGCCGCCGAGATCGATGTCGACCAGCTTCGGCATGCCGATCGCCGGCAAGGCCCAGCCGTCGCGCCCGTCGAGCGCCAGAATGACATCCTTGCCCGTGTCCGGGTGCAAGCGCTGGTTCTGGCGGACCCAGGAATAGACGACATGCGAGCGATAGCCGGAATCGATGCCGAGCGCATCGAGCGAACGCTTGCCGCCGAAGGCATCGTCGAACTCGCGCCCGATCGTCGCCTTGCGCAGCAGCTCGAAGGCCTCGCCATCCGGCGAAGACGTGTCGCCGTCGCAATACCCCGCGTCGACAACCCAGCTCTCGCCGTTCGGCGCGACCGCGAGGATCTCGTACCAGATGCCGCGCATCTGCACGTCGGCTGCCGCGGTCAGCAGCAGGCCGGCGGGCGGCACGCGATAGCGCGGCAGACCGTCCTCGCGCCGCTCGAAGAGCCGCACATGGTCCGGCGCATCGCCCTTCATCTCGAAGGGCAGGCCGAGCGTCAGGTTGTAGAAGGTCTTCTGCTTGGCGATGTCGCTGCCGGCCTTGACGGCCCGCTCCGCGATCTTCGGCCAGGGCACGAAGGGCGAGGACATCGCGTTGAAATGATAGCCGGGCATCTTGCCCGGGCCGGGATCGGTCGCCTTCCAGCGCCCGTTCCGGACGAGATCGCGCTTCTCATGCTCCTCGACGACCGAGCCGCAGCAGGGCGCGACATAGTAAGCCCGATAAGGCCACTCGTCGGAATATCGGAAGTTCGGACCGAATTCGAAGACGAATTCACTGCTTTCGCCCGTTTCATCCCGGCAATGCGGGCATTTCACGAACCATTTGCGCTTGTCCGAGCCTTCCCAGTATCGCTCGATATGCGAGCCGCCCTTGATGGTCGGGGTCGAGACATAGACCCGCTTCCACGATCCGTCCGACAGGAAGCTCTCCTGCCGGGCCTCGATCATGTCAAAGGGCGAACCCTGCCCGTCGAGGTCCTCGGCATACTCGTCGATCTCGTCCAGCCAGGCCTTGCGGACCGATTTGGACCGCAGGTCGGCGGTCGACGAGGCGAGCGCCAGGGTCAGCGAGCAGGCGCCGTAGCGCTTCTCGTAGGTGGTCGAGGCCTTGCCGGACCGTGCCGTCTGCGGCGCGACCTTCGCCGCGAGCGCGTCAGAATTGTCGATCGCGATCTGGAGCTTCTTCGAATTGAAGTCCGTCAGCGCGCCGTCGGTCGGCTGCACGATCATCTGATCGCACGGCTCGATATCGATGGTGTGCCCGATGGCCGCGATCATCAGCGTGGTGAAGCCGGTCTGAGCCGACTTCATCACGCAGAATTCGTTGACCGGGCTGTCGATGCTGGTGTGCGACAGCGGTTCCGCCACGAAGGGCGTCAGCTTCCGGTCCCATTTCTCCAGCTTCTTCGGGCCGTCCGGGACGGTCAGTTCGCGCTCCGCCCATGTCGGCGGGTCGATTTGCTCCGGCGGCGTGATCGCGGCGATCAGGGCCTCGACGACGATCGTCAGAGCGTCGGGAAGCGCCATCGTCAGTCGTCCGGGGTCTCCGCCGGCGCCTCGCTCGGTTTCAGGTTCAGGACTTGCGCCAGTTCCCGGGCGACCAGCTCGCGCAGGTCGCGGGACTTGGCCTTCAGGGCGGTGCGGGCACCGGACGGGCCGGCGCGCCCGACTTCGGCCGCGACATCGTCGGCCATGGTCGGAAGCTGGTCGAGGGCGCGCGCGATGGCGTCTCCGACTGTCGCGATGGCGTTTGCCACCTCCGCGACCGACAGGATCTTGCCCTGGCGTTCCTCGAGGTCGAGGCGGGCGCTCTCGGCCTTGTAGGCCATGTGCCGCGCCTGCTCGGCGGTATAGATCGGCGCCGCGTCGTCCCGCGGCGAGGGAGATGCCGTCAGCCGCTTCGTCTCGGCGCCCGCCGCCTTGGCAAGGTCGGTGGTTTCGCCGATGACGCGATCGAACGCGGCGAGGTTGACGAGGACGACCTTGCCCTTGCCGGGCTTGGTCGAGAGCTGGCCCTTCGCGATGAGGCCTTTCACCCGCTCCGAGACCGCTGCCTTGCTCAAGCCCTTCAGGCGGGCGAGCTCGCTGATGGACACCCACGCGGCATCAGGCGTGTTCGGGTCCATCTCGGCCATGTTCGGGGTGTTCGGTCAGATTTCGGAAGCTGCGGCTAGCAAAATCCCGCGCCGCATTCTCGTCGCGGGGTGGGGTGGCCCGGGAAGGACCCGTGACCGGAGCCGGTCGGGCCGGCTCGACGAGGTCACATGGCAGCCTCCCCCAGCCAGAGCCGGAAACGCGAACCGCCCCGGCGCTGGTGCGACGGGGCGGCTCAGATCCCTATTGGGATGCTCCGAACATGCCACAATAGGGTGCGGCCGTCAAAGAAGGCGATTGCTTTGTTATCTCAACGAGTTATCGCGCATTAGATTACCGTGTCTTCAGGCCGTTTCGGTGGCGAGATCGAACACTTCGCCCTTCGCTCGCCTATCCCATGGTGCTGCCTGGCTGACCGGGCCGTTGACCTGATGCTTGACCAACACGCCATCCAGTGCCGCCGCCAGCAGGCCGAGCGCCGCATGCCAGGTCGCATAGACCGAGCGCGCCAGCATGATCCCCGCCCTCTCGGCCCGCACTGCCTCGCTCGGCCGGCCGCGATAGGGCGGCATCTCTCCGCCATGGTCCGGCCGCGAACCATTGCGCGCATGCTCGATCACCAACGCGGTCAGGAACGGGTCATGCAGCCGCGACCACGCATCCGCCTGACGCTCCGCGCCCGGCCGCACCAACCACAGGCCCGAGGCCGCATCCTCGATCCGCCAGCCCTGCGCCACGAGATCCGAGCGCCTCCAGGCAATCGGCGCATCCGTCTCCGCGCCCTCGATCAGCCACTCGGCCAGCGCCAGCACATGGTCGTGCACGAGAAGCAGATCGTCCGGCGTCGCCGCCGCCATCTTCTGGAAGCCGAGCATCCGGGCGGCCGCCCCGGAATTGTCGATGATCGTACCGAGCTGCAGCGTCTGCATCGCCCCGACCAGCGAGCCGTTGGGCCTGAAGCGCGGCAGGCCGAGCACGGCCTCGGGCGTCACCCTGTCGACGCGATACTGGGCATAGGCCCGGTGCAGCAGCGCTTCGATCCCGATGGTTTCTTTCGCGGTCATTGGCCGGTCTTTCCGCTCATGCGAGGGTTGCGAGGGTTCAGCGAGCATCGAAACAGACCCTCGCAAGCCATATTCCTCAATTCATTCAACATCTTACCTATCCATCTGCGAGGGTTGCGAGGGTTTGGAACGTGTAGAGGCAATATGAGAAATGGTTCCGGGGCTTCCCCGAAGCCCCTCATGTCTATGAGGCCCGCGATAACCCTCGCGACCCTCGCAGGCCATCACCTATCCCCTTGAGCAGCCTTACGAATTCTCCCCGCGAGGGTTGTCCCGAACCATCGCGCAACCCTCGCGACCCTCGACGCGCAAAACGCATGGCGCAGCGGCAGGAGGGCGTATGATCACGCAAAAACACATGACGATTGCGAGCATCGCGGTTCATCGGTCGTCTCCATAGCGGGGGCTGCGGGGCTCGGGCCGGTCGGGGATGTCGTGCAGCACGAGCCCCTCGAACGTGCGGATGCGGCCGTTGTGCTTGACGAAGCCCTTCTTCTCCAGGGTCTGGCTGAAGGCCTTCTCGCTCCAGGGCTTCATGGCGTTGGCGAGGCACCAGCTTTCATAGGCCTCATAGATCGCCCGTGATGGCACCTGCTTGGGCTCGTCAGGCGGTTCCGGCGGCGGCAGGCGGCGCACGCAGGCGTCGATGAAGCCCTGCACCTGGTCCATGTCGGCGCGATAGGCCTTGGTCGCGTCGCGCACCTCCGGCGGCTCGTGCAGGCCTTCCTCGAGGTAGATCAGCGCGCCGGCGATCAGCCAGTTGAGGATGCCGGAGCGCTCGGCTGCGAATTCGCCGAGCACGGTCTCCATCTCGCGGCGCTCAGCCTCGGGGATGGTCTGCGCCCAGACGACAAGCGAGAGCCGGCGCCAGATGCCGAGATCGACGCCGTCGATGCGCGGCTTGTCGTTGCCGGACATCGTCGCCTTGAACACCGGCCGCAACTCGAAGAAATTGCCGTAGTTATGCCGGGCCATCATCGGCTCGCCGCCGGTGAGCTGCTTGACCAACGCCTCGCGCAGCATCTCGCCGCGCGGCAATTCCGAGACGCGCACCAGGCGCTTGCCCGGAAGCTGGGCGATATCGGGCGTGGCCTGGCCTGCCCCGCGCGATTGCGTGCCGGTGACAGATTCGGCGTTGAGCGTGCCGGCATAGGGGCCGAACAGTCGCGCCAAGGCCTCGATCAGGGTGGATTTGCCGTTGGCGCCCTCGCCATAGTGGAAGACGAGCTTCTGCGCGCCGATGATGCCCAGCAGCGAATAGCCGTAGAACACCTGCAGGAAGCGCTGCACCGCCGCATTGGGCTGGCACAGATCGAGGAAGGCCTGCCATTTCGGACAGTCCGCATCCGGCTCGTAGAACGCTGGCGCCAGCTTCGCCAACCGGTCGGTCCGTTCATGCGGCCGCAGACGCGCGCGCCAGTAGAGCGGCGGCTTGACGTCCGATCGGGCTTCCGGATCTTCGACCCGCTCGAAGACGAGCGTGCCGTTCTCGACATTGACCAGCATCGGGTCGGCATCCATCGCCTCGACGCCGACGGTCAGATGCGGTTGCGCCTGCGTCAGCATCTGGGCGACGCGCGCACCATTGCCGCAGGAGACCGAGAATTCGCGCCTCCGGCCGCGCCGCTTCGACCAGGCGCCGATCGCCTTCTTGCCCTCGTCGATGGCGCGTTCCTGATCCTTGTCGCGCTCAGCCTCGGGAATGCGCCGCGCTGCGCGCCCGCCATCGATTGCAGCCTGCTCGGCCTCGCTCGGATGCATCACCAGGCTCTCGGCCGCGATCCAGCGCGCCGACGCCTGCGCCGTTCGGTGCGCCGCCTCGGCGCCGCCCAGCGGGTCCCAGAACGACCCGGTCCAGACATGCCAGCCGATATCGCGGACAAAGAGCAGGTCGAAGCCGCGCCAATGGATCAGGCGGCGGCCGTTATCGGTATCGTTCGGCAGCAGCCGCATGGCGAATTCCAGCCGGTCGACATGGTCACGGGCACGATCCGGGGCGCGAGCATCGTCGTTGTCCGGCCCGAGCGGATCGCGGGGCTGCGGGGTCGCGGCAGCATCGGCCTCCGCCCCGGTGATGAGCGCGCGCAGGCTCTCGGCCGAGAGATCGTCGGCGGGGAGATCAGTCATCGGGCATCATCCGAACAAGGAGGCCTGCGCCGGCGGAGCGGGACGCAAGGCGAGAGGCGAGAGTGCGCAGCGCATACGCTGCTTGAAGCGGGACAACGCCATTGCCGAGCAGGCGAAGTCGCTCGATACGAGCAAGGTCCAGCCGGGAGGCCAGCCCATCAGCCACTCGACGAAAAGCGGGTTCAAGCTCCGGCGCTCCTTTGAGGACGGCTTGCCAGTTTTCACGGTCGTGAGGGCCAGGGGGGAATAGAGGTCTTTCGCCGCCGGCCAGGCCACCACCTGATCCTCGAGGAATCCCTTCCCCCGCTTCGCCGTGATGTGCTTGGGGTTCCCGAGAGCTCGCGACATTTCCACGCGCGGCGCTGCCCACGTCTTCGCCTGCGTCGGCAGCGCAGATTGCGGCTGGCCGGTATCCCTGCGAACGCGATCCGCACCGCTCGTCGCATCCGATGCCTTGGGAGCCATCCAGTTCGCAGCCTGAGCCGGCAACGGCTGGCCGCCCGCTCCGAAGCTCTGGTTCGGCCCGCCCTTCTCCCCATCGCTCGCCCGAGGCGTCGACCAGAAGGCCGCCGCAGCCGTATCCTCCAACCTGCAATTGGAGGGATCGAGAGCCCGCTCGCCGTTGCCGTGGCCGCCGTTGTTCCCCACTCTCGGCGTCGGCCATCGGCCCACGAATTCCGACAGAGGCCGGGAATTCTTCTCGTGGGTGGCCTCTCCAGCCTCCAATGATCGATGATCCCTGGCGATCGGCGAAGGCCAATTCATCGTGGACTCCGAGGATGAAGAGACGCTCGCGCTCCTGGCTCGCGCCTGCTTCTTCCGCCGTGAAAAGTCCAACCTCACGCGCAAAGCCAAGTCTCCCCAGCTCTCGCCAAACCCGCTCGGCACCGCCCGACGAGAGCATGCCGCCGACATTTTCGATGAGGACGAACCAGGGCCGGGCCGCGACGATGATCCGTCGCGTGGGTCCCCAGAGATCGCGCGGATCTGCACGCTCAAGCCGCTTGCCGGCAAGGCTGTGTGGCTGGCAGGGAATGCCACCAATGAGGCCGTCCAGGCAGCCACGCCACGCTCGGCCCGCGAAGGTTCGGGCATCGCTCCACACAGGAGCCGGAGCCAGGAGACCCGCTCGCATCGCTGCAACCAGGTGCGCGACGGCGAAGGCTTCCCTCTCCACCATGCAGACGACGCGAGCGCTTGGCACTGCCAATTCGACGCCGAGATCGAGCCCGCCCCCCCCCGTGCAGAGGGAGAGGATGCGGGGGCCGGCTCGCAATTCGGAACGTAGAGCCACATTCACGCAGGCCTCCGTTGTACAAGGCCCCACGCCGCCCTAGCTTCGGCGAGATGGGAGAAATGACGATGGAATGGTGGGGACAAGCGGCGACGGTGGTCGCTGCGATAATCAGCTTGTTGGCGATGGGCGTTGCCGTATCGCAGGCCGTTTCGGCGCGCTCTTCGGTGACACTCGCGAAGGCGCAAGCCGAAGCCGCCAAGAAGTCGGCACAGAGTGCCGCCGATCAGGTCGAGGAGGCCAAGCGCGCGAACAGCATCGCAGAGCGTCAGCATGCCCGAGACTCTCTGCCGGATCTGACAGTACTTCTCGAGAGACTGGAAGCCGTCTCTGATTTTATCGCCACCGTACTCAGCTGGAGGGGCAAGCGGATGGCCGTCGCCGACAAACATGTGTCGGAGTTCAAAGCTCGATGCGAAGAGATTGGGCGAAGCAATCCGAGCCTGCCGCGTTCTACCGCCGCGAAGCGGCGAGATCTCGTCATTGAACTCCTGAAGCAGGCGCCGAGCGCTCGCTCCAGACTTCAGGGTGTCGAAATCAACGACGAGATGATGATGGAGCAGAATACGCGCTTTGCGGAGATTGACGCTCAAGTCCAAGCGCTCATCGACGAGGTTAAGGAGACCATCGCCGCGAATGAGAGCCTCGCCGCTGGGAGGAGTTAGCACGCCGCCCTCCCCCGCCCGAGCTCGTCGGGTGAAAATGTTCCGCGCTCGGTCGCATCGAGGCCGTTGCGGATGGTCTGGTTGATCTTGTGCTCGGTCGGCTCGACGCCGGCGGGCAGGTTCGCCAGCAAGAGCTGTTCAGCCCGGCCGCGGTCGAGATGTCCGGAGCGGACGAAGCGGCCGAGATGCGAAGCCGCCAGGAAAACGTTCTGGTTGCGCTCGCCGGCAGGCGCCGTGCGGGCAAACTCCAGGGCCCAAGCGACGGCGCCGTCGACATAGCGGGCGACGCGGCTGTCGCTGCAGCCTTCGGTGCGATGCGGCCCGCTCCGCGCCCTGGCGGCCGCACGACGCTGCGCCCGCTCGGCATCGGTCAGGAATTCGCCGGTGATGACGCCGCGCAGACGCCGCGGCAGGGCTGGCAGGCGCGAGACCTGCGGCATCAGCCATTCATAGCGCTTGCCATCCGCCATGACGGATGGCGGCGCGATGACATAGCCGCCCTCACCCCGCACATCGATATGAGCGAGCTCGGCCGGGCATTCGCCGTCGCGCAGGAAGCGCGTGAACAGGTTTGCCTTGTTGCCGATCGAGCCGGAGACCGGCTTGCCCAGCCGCGTCAGGTTATCCGCGACCTCGGTGAAGGTGGCCTCGTCCGGCCAGGCGAAATAGAGATGCAGGCCGCCCGATTGCGTCCGCGCGATCACCGGCTCGACGATCTCGCCGGTCTCCGGGTCGATCTCGCGAAGCTGGCCGCAGAACCGCGTCAACGCGGCCAGCATCGCCTTGGTCGAATGCTCCTTCGGATCGAGGTCGACGACGATGCAACGCGCGCGCAGCCCGGTCGGAAAGCCGATCAACGCCTGCGGCCAGCGCTTCCACCAGCCGCGGATCACGCCCTCGTCGAGGCTGGCCAGCCAGTGCCCGCCGTCCTTCTTGCCGGTCTCGCTCTCCTTGGGCAGATGCGGCGCCTTCGACCAGGGAGCAGGCTTCTGCGCCGGGTTGGCCGGAAACACCGGGCAGCCGTTCGCGGCATAGGCAAGGGCGTGGTCGAGCATGGTCATGCCGGCCGCCAGTGGCTCGGCCCATGGCCGTAATCCTCACACCAGGTGAAGGAGCCGTCGACGGCCTCCCAGATACCGATCGAGAGCGAAACCAGCGGGTTCGAGCCTGCGGGGTTCCAACGCATGAGAAAGCTGCCGACATCCTCATGCATCACCCGGACGAGCGAGCCGTCTCGCGGAACGGTGGCGATATCGCGATAATCGTCGCCCATCCGCCCTACTCCGCCGCCTCGAGCACTGGCGCCGGCTGTGCGGCATCGAGCAGGTCGAACAGGCTGGGGATCGCGATCATGTCCTCGGCCGCGGCGCAGTGCAGCGCGCCGTCCATGAAATAGCCGGGGTTGAGCTCGACGCCGACGCCGAAGCGGCCCTGCAGGATCGCCCGATAGGGCACGGTCATCAGCCCGCCGAAGGGATCGAACACGGTCTCGCCGGGCATCGACATCTGCGCGATCACGCGGTCGACGATGTCGAATTGCAGCGGGCAGAGATGCATCTCCTTGCCCTTCGCCTGCTGCACGCCGTTGAGCGTGCGCATCCGGGTCACGTCGCTCCAGACGGACTCGTCCGGCGAATGCGTCGGCAGCAGCATGAAGGTGGGCGGCAGGCGGCCGCGCGTCTCCAGCGCCTCGGCGATCGCGACGTGGTACTCGAAATCGTAGACAGCCTCGAGGTTGAAGCGCTTCCACATGCGATAGATCGTGGCGGCGTCGACGCCATTCAGATCCTCGGCCTTGAGCGCGCGATCGCCGGAAGAGCGCAGATAGCCATGTGCGTCGATCTGCCAGCGGGCGCGGCTATACCCGTCCGGGTTGATCCAGCCACCTTCCAGCGGCCCGGCATCCTCGATCAGATCGTCGCCGGCCTCCGTCTCGGCCGAGCCGTACCACTTCTTCGCCTTCACCACCTTCGTGTCGGCATAGGAGACCGAGCGATCGGTCTGCGGCTTGCGGAAGATCAGCAGGTATTCCGGCAGGCCGGCGCCCATCTTCGAGCCGTCCTTGCACTGTTCCGACCAGCCCAGCCGATAGGTCTGGTTGTTCTCGCGCACCACGTCGGTGGTGATCGTCTTCATGCCGAGGAAGGCAAAGCCGTGCTTGCGGAAATGCTGGATCGCGTCGCAATGGAAGGTCGAGACTGTCTGGAAGCCGAGCCCGGTCAGTCCGCCCGGGATGATCCGGTCCTTGACATGGATGACGCAGTTGCGGCCGGGCTGAAGCGCCTTCAGCAGCGAGGGCGTCAGGAAATCCATCTGCGCCCAGAAATGCGGGTCGCTGTCGGTGTGGCCGAAGTCGTTATAGCTCGGCGTGTATTCGTACTGCGTCGAGAACGGAATCGACGTGACGATCAGGCCAAGCGAGTTCTCCGCCAGGGCGGCGCTTTCCAGCACCGTATCGTTGTTGACGATGCGATGGTGCTGACCCCGGATCTCGACGCGCTCGACGCCGATCGCGCGGGAGAGCGAGGCGGCAAGCGCCTGCTCGTTCAGGCCATATTCGCGGATGATCTTGCCCATCTCGGCCACCATGTGTTCGTGCTGGCGCCATTTCTGGAGAAGCGTGCGCAGGATCGCCTGCTCGCCCTCGCTGGCGATGATGTGGATTTCGACCGGCTGATCCTGCAGGAAGCGCTGGATGCGGTGCACGGCCTGGATGAAGTCGTTGAACTTGAAGCCGATCCCGAGGAACACGGCCTTGTGGCAATGCTTCTGGAAGTTGCAGCCGGAGCCGGCGATGACGGGCTTGGCGGCCAGATGCTGGAAGGCGCCTTCCGAGAAGCCGATGATCGTCTCCTCGCGGGTATCGAGATCCTGCGTGCCATAGACCGAGCGCACGCCCGGCACCGCCACCTCGATCGCGCGCCGCTCATCCTCCAGGTCGTGCCAGATCAGGAAATGGTCGTCCGGCGCGGCCGCAAGGATGTCCTGCAGCCTGGCGATCCGCGCCGGCAGGCTGTCGCGCTTCTCGCGCGAGGCGCCGACGACGCCGAGCGCGGCATTCTTCAAGAGGATGCCCTGGCCGTCGCGCTCGGTCTCGCGCGTGGCGAGGTCGCTGGCGACGGTGTGATGGATGACCTGGAGCGGCGGCAGGGCATAACCGGTATCGTCGCAGCCGAGATCGGACGGCCGCTGCACGAACAGTGCCCAGCTCGACACCCACAGCCAGAACTCGCGTTCCTTGTGGGGATGGATGGTGAGACTGTCGGCCTTCTCGCTGTTGCGCTTGAAGAACCGGGTCTTCGCCTCGCCGACATCCATCACCTCGAGGAAGGCGGAATAAGCGAGCAATTCGATATAGTCGTTCGGCGAAGGGGTCGCAGTGGCGACCAGCTTGAAGGTCACCCCGTCGTAGAGCCGCATGAATTCGCGGAAGGTCTTGGAGCCGCCGAAGCCGCGCAGGCAGGAGGCCTCGTCCAGGCTGGCGACCGCGAACAGGCGCGGGTCGAGCTTGCCGTCGCGGACCGTCTCGTAATTGGTGAGATGGAGCCCGGTCTCAGCCGCCTCATCGATCGCGCGGATGAAGCGCAGGTTCGGGATGCGCTCCGGCCGGCCCTCCTGCCAGCGCCGCAGATCCTCGCGCTGCGCCTCGGTGATGCGCTCGTCCTCGCCGGTCGCCAGCACATGCACGTCGCGGCGGAACTCCTGCCGCACGCCGAGCGGCGCGGTGATCAGCCCGCGCCCGCCGCGCTTCTCGCAGACGATCCGGGTGAACTCGATCTGCATGAAGGTCTTGCCGAGGCCGAACGCCGCAAAGAGCCCGGCCCGGCCGCGCCGCAGCGCCCATTGCACCATCAGGCGCTGATGCAGCTTCAGCAGCGGGTTGATCTCGTCGAGCCCGACATCGAGGCCGCGACCGGGCGCGATGCAGGCCTTGGCCTTGAGGAAGGCGAGATAGGCGTCGCTCATGCCGCCCTCTCGATATCGAAGAAGTCGCCGGCGTCGCGCAGGAGCTTGGCGGCTTGCGACAATGCTTCGGCCCGCCGCCGGGCAGCCACCAGACAGTTGCCGGCGACGAGGCCGAGCTCTGGCTCGAAGCGGGTCGTTTCCAGCACATGGATGCCGGCGGCCTCCTGCTGCGCGGCGCCTTCCAGCTCGGCGATGATCTGGGCGAGATGCATGGTCACTTCCCCTCCCGGAACAGAGCGCGCTCGGCCGCGCTCCACAGGCCAGCCGGGGCTTCCCGGCAGGCGACGATGTCCTCGGCCGTGGCGCGCTTCATTCGCAGCACGGCGGCGATGATCGCGGCGGTGAAGCCGGCCCGGGCCATGCCGCGCGCGGCGGAGCGGCGGAAGCGGCCGATCTTCTGGAGCGTGAACCCGCGCTTCATGCCGCCGCCCTCGCGGTCAGCCGGCAGCGGCCACGGCCCTTGCCGGTCGGCTTGTAGAATTCGACCAGGCCCTGATCGCGCAGGCCGTTCCAGGTCGAGCGCATGAAGGGCGCCAGTTCGCCGGCGGCGAGCAGCACGCCATTGATGTCGAAGCAGCCATCGCCATTGTGCTTGCGCAGCCAGTCGAGGGCCTGTCGCTCGGCCTTGGTCATGCCGCAGCCCTCGCCGGCTCGACATCGCGATAGCTGCCGCAAGGCTCGGCGAAGAGCCCGGCCAGCGCGCTCAGATCCTGCTGGACATGGGCCGGCAGCCGGCGAGCGGCGGCGCGCTCCAGCAGGCTAACGGCCATGAAGGGAGCGCCCGCCGCGCGATAGCGATGGGCGCGGTGGATCACGGCGGTGACGCCGGCGCGCTGCCCGGGCGAAAGCCGCTCCGGCTCGCGCTCGCCCGGCTTGAGCGGGCGCGGCGCGGCGGACAATTCATAGCCGGCCCGGCATTCCCGGACATGGCCGAGTGTGATCAGGCGATCGAGCACGCGGCCGAGCCAGTTGCGATCATGCCCCGTCAGCATCGCCAGCAGCGCTGCGCGGCCGATCGGAGATTCCGCCTCCGCGATCGCGGCCAGCACGCGCGCGGTCAGCGATCCCGGCTTGATGCTCCCCCGTGCTGCCATCTCACTCCCCCGCCCGCTCGGCGAGACGGCGGATGACCTCGCCGAACTCCTCCTGGTTTTTGATCGCGGTGGCGAGCAGGCCCTTGATCTCGCCGCGGGTCAGCTTCTGGTCGGCGATGGCCTCCATCGCCTGCGCGGCGAAGCGCCCCTGGCTGGCGGTCGTCGCCATGACCGAGCGCATCAGGCAGAATTCATCCTCGTTGGCGCCCGATACCGGAACGAGCTGGTGCCCGGTCAGGGATGCCAGCGCACGCGAGAGGACCGGCTGCCCGGTCGCCGCCTCGAGGATGGCGGCCACATGCAGCGGCATCAGCGCCGGGTCGTTCTCGCTCTGCCATTTCGAGATCTGACCCTGGCTGTAGCCGGTCATGGCCTCGACACGCTGCGGCCCGGTCTGGCCGGGCGCGGCGCAGGCATTGACGAGGGCGCGCCCGGCCGTTTTCAGCAGCGGCAACAAGCCTTCAGGCAAAGCGATATTGCTCACGAAAAAAGCCCTTCTGCTTTTTCGTTGGGAAAACGGCGGTTCAGACGGACAGTCGCGGCGTCAGATCACGGAGGCGGAACCCCATGGACGAGAAGCAGAAACAGGCGGCAGGAGCAGGCTCGGCGCGGCGCGAAGCGGCCGAGAGCCGCTTGCGCCAGGCGCTGGTCACGATGGCGAAGGCGAGACGAGAGGCTCACGAAACGGGCCTCCCCAAAACGGGCGACGGACCGTGCAGGTCCGGCCGGAGCTCATGACGCGACACGCCGCTCAGCCCCTCGACGGCGAGTACGCGATTGGGCGGCACGCGCTTCCACTGCGAGACAGCTTGAGAGGAAATCCCAAGATGACGGGCGAGGGAGACGGGTCCACCGACGGCTTCGAGGGCCTTGCAAAGGGGGCTATCGCTCATGGCCCCAATTACAAGCATCCCTTACAAATAAAAGCAAGCGATACTTTTATTGCCGGCATCGGCGGAGCGCCTAATGTCCCCGTCATGCAAAATGACCTCGGCAGCACCCTGCGACAGGCACGCAAGAAGCTGAAAAAGCCCATGTCGGAAGTGGCCGAGGCGGTCGGCGTCAGCACGGCGGCAGTGCAGCAGTGGGAAACCGGCGTTACGATGCCGAGCATCGACAATCTGACTCGGACCGCGATGTTCCTCGGCCTGGACGCCTTCGAGATGATGGCAATGGTGATGCGGCAGCCGCCGCCAGCCGGCACGCCCCCTCAGTACGCGCAACACGTCGCCGCCGCGCATGGTGGCACGCCGATATCCCCACCCACAGACACGCCCCCCAATGCAATCATCGAAGACCGCGAGCCTGCCTTGCCGGAGCGGGGCGGCGCGCGCGACATTGAGGAGCTAGGAATCGCGGTCGGCGGTGACGGGGAGGATGATGGTGCCTTTGAGTTCAACGGACAGGTGGTCGATCGAGTGACCAGGCCTCCCGGCATCAAGCATCGCAAGGATGTCTTCGCCCTCCGCATCGCCAACTCGAGCATGTTCCCGAAATACGAGGATGGCGAGCGCATCTTTGCGGAACGGCGGCGCCCAGCAATCGGCGACTATGTTGTCGTTGAGCTGTTCCCAGCCGAAGAAGGCCGCGCCGGCAAAGGCTTCGTCAAGAAGCTGATCAGCATGAATTCCAGCAAAGTCGTGGTTGAACAGTTCAATCCCGCGAAGTCGATCGAGTTCGACAGGGCCCGCGTTAAAGATGTCCATCGCGTGATACCGTGGCACGAACTCCTGGGCATCTGAACGGAGGATGATCGCGTGATTTTCGTTCTTTGGCTGATCGCGGCGGCCGCGGCGTTGTTCGCCGGCGTCAGCGTCATGGACGTTATCGCGACAGCCAAGTCCAGCGCGCCACCAATTGCGCACTTCGCCGCCAAAATCGACCTGGGCCTGAGCCTTCTCGTCTTCGTCGCGGCGCTCGGTTTGGGTGGCGTCATGAAGAAGCTGGACGAGATCGCCCTGAAGGCGACCCTGCGCCACCCGGAACCGCCCGCCTCCTAGGAGCGCCGCCGGCGGTATGTCGGGAAGACGTTGATGTTCTTGCCGGTACCGCCACGCTCATAGCAGATGGAGCATCGCAGCTTCCGATGCAGGCCTAATACCGTTCGCACCCCTTGAGCCATGGCCTGCTGTATTGCTGCCGGCCAGAGCTGCCGCGAGTGACCGCAATCCTCACACTCGACACGCACCGTTGCGACGCAGGCCAACTCCGCTTGGCCGCTTTCTTCCTGCTGCGCGACGACCATTCCCAACGCCCCGTGTTCTCATTTCGTTCTCACATCTGAAGCAGAGGCAAACCGATGAGTCCAGAGTGATTCGTCACACTCCTGACTCTCGCTTCTAAAGCGGCCCTTACATTTCTGCTTGCGCTTGTTTTAAAGCTGTGCTTTCAATCGGTCATTCTTCACCGATGGAGGCCGCCTTGTCGCAAGCCGCCCACCCTGCCGACACGTCGAGCCGGCGCATTCTCGAAAGCCGCGCTGCCGTCGATGACGGCTATATCTGGCCGCTCAAGCGCAGCCAGATGGTCACCGAAGCCAACATCGCCGAGCGCATGGTCGAGGATATCGGCGCGCTGGTGAACGATTGCGGCGAGGCCGCTGTCGTCACGCTCGACGAGCTCACCCGCATCGGCTGGCTGCCTGCCCAGACCGCGCGCCACGGCGCCCGCGCCTTCGCGCTCTATGAGGCGGCGCACCGCAAGCCCCGCCGCACCACCGGCAACCGCTCCACCGTCCGCCGTCCCGGCTGGCGCCAGGAGGCCGCGGCGCTCGCCATCTTCGCCCTGCCGGTCGCGCTGCTGGCGCGCCAGATGCTGGGGGCGTGATGGACAGCGAACATGCACCGCCCCTCGGACTGCTCATCGCGGTCTGGTCCGTCCTCATCGCTTCCGCCGCCCTCGCCTGCGCGCCCGTGATCCTCGCGCTGCTGCTGATCTTCGGAGCGCAGTGATGGCCGGGCTCTGGCTTCTCCTCACCTATGCCGGCGCCACGGCGCTGCGCCACTCGCTTCGGAGGCGCGCATGACCGAGCGCCAGCGTCAGTCGCTCATCGACCTGATGAACGCCATCCTCGCCTGCGCCTGCGCGCCGGCCGATATCCGCTTCCGCGCCAACAATCTCCTCTGGAAGCTCCAGATGGATCAGATCGGGCTCGACCGCTTCTTCGGGGGGCGAGCATGACCCCGGCCCAGCGCGAACTTGCGCGCCATGCGCTCGGCCTGCCGAACCCCATGCGGAAGAGCTATCGCAATCGCTATTTCGCTCCGGCAAGCGGCGAATGCGCCGAGCAGTGGAAGGGCATGGTCACAGCCGGCGAAGCCGAGGGCGGCACGCCGGCCCGAAAGGCAGCGAGCCTCTTCTTCTGCCTCACCTTCGAGGGCGCCAAGCTCGCGCTGGAGCCCGGTGAGTATCTCTGCTTCGAGGACTTCCCGCGATGACCTGGCTCCCCACCACGACCGGGCGCGTCTTCGACATCATGCGGCCGGACTGGCGCGTCATCGACCTGATGAACGATGTCGCCGAGCAGCTCGCCCAAATCGCGCGCTTCTCCGGCGCCGTCAGTGCAGGCCCGTATTCGGTCGCACAACATTCCGTCATCGGCGCGGATTTCGTCTATCGCAACGGCCGCGATCGCGCCGCCGCCGCGGCCTTCCTGCTCCACGACGCGCATGAATACGTCCTAACCGACAAGACCTCGCCGAATGCCGAGGCCGAGATCGAGACGGCCGAGGTCATCTGGCCAGGCCATGGCGGACGTGTCGTCCGGCAGATGCAGGCGCTGATGAAGTTCCGCATCGACGTGTCGATCTATCAGGCAGCTGGCATGGGCGGAAACGGCTGCCCGACGCAGTATCGCGACCTGGTCAAGCAGATCGACCTGCGCCTGCTCGCCACCGAGAAGGCCCATCTGCTCGGCCCGCAGGTCAAACTCTGGAATGAGGCGGTCGAGGCGGCCGAACCGATCCGCCTGCACGGCCGGATCACGCCATGGCCCTGGCATCAGGCCGCCGATGAATTCCGCGACCGCTTGCGCAAGTACCTGCCGGACCGCTTCGGCGGCATCACCAGCAATCCCCCGTCGAAATCCGGACCGCGCCGCGATGGAGCGCGCCGCCAGCTTGAGGAGACCTAGACCATGGATGATCCCGTTCAGGGCGATCAGCTCAAGAGCATCGTCGAGCGCATCGAGCGGCTCGAGGAAGAGAAGAAGACCATCTCCGACGACATCAAGGAGGTGTACGCGGAGGCCAAGGGCACCGGCTACGACGTTGCGGTGCTGAAGAAAGTCATCGCGCTCCGCAAGCGCGACCTGGACGAGCGCAAGGAAGAGGAAGCCATCCTCGACCTTTATCTGCAAGCGGTCGGCGAAACGGCCTGACGCGATCCGGAGCTGAGACCGGATGCGGGCGAAACTGCAGCCCAAGCAACCAGCAAAGCAGTGACAGCACGGAGAGACGGCACCCATCCCTTCAAGAGGCTCGCCATGGACCAACCAGTCTGCGCGGAACAGCCTTCCGCGCGTTCGATCGCCACAAATGATGCCCTCGCGTTGCTCAAGGCGCATCTGGCCGGCTATGCGCCGGCTGATGCCTCGGTCTCGGCGGCCCTCTCCACGATCGCCGACCGCCTCGGCTACGGCCTTATCCATTACGACAACGAAGACGTGGACGATCGCGCCTCGCTGCACGTTGACGAGCACGAGCTGGACGAAGCCCGCGCTCGCGCCATGCGCGGCGAGGTCGAGGATGCCGTGGTCCACCTCGGCCGAGCCCTCCCGTCCGAATTCGCCATCATCGCCGACCGTATCGGCGACTGTCTCCGGAGCGCCCCATGAAATTCGTCATCGATCGCGCGGCGCTTCTACGGGCGCTGGCTCCCGCGGTCCGCATCATCGAGCGGACCAACACGATCCCGATCCTGGCCAATGTCAGGCTCGACGCCGAGAGCGGGCGCCTGCGCATCACTGCGACCGATCTCGACATCGAGATTCGCGGCGAGGCGGAAGCAGAGGTCGAAACCGAGGGCGGCATTACCGTGCCCAGCGGTCGCCTCAATGACATCGTGCGCAAGCTGCCCGATGACAGCCGGATCACGATCGAGGCGAGCAAGGAAAGCGTCACCCTGCGGTCAGGCCGCTCGAACTTCCAGATGCTGGGCCTGCCGGTCAGCGACTTCCCGCAGATCACGCCCGGCACCTTCACCCATGAATTCGAACTTCCGGCCGAGACTGTCAGCGCCCTGCTGGCCGCAACGCAATTCGCCATCAGCACGGACGCGTCGCGCTATTACCTGAACGGCATCTTCCTCCATACGCTGGAGCAGGATGGCAAATCCGTTCTGGCCGCCGTCGCGACGGATAGCCATCGCCTCGCCCGCTACCAGGTCGACCTGCCACAGGGAGCCGCCGGGATGCCCAACAGCATCCTTCCCCGGAAGACCGTGGCGGAGATCGCGCGGCTCGTCGACAAGGCCAAGGAGCCGCTGTCGATCAGCCTCGGCGGCGAAAAGATCCGCGTCACGCTCGGAGCCTTCACGCTCTCGTCGAAGCTGATCGAAGCCGTCTACCCCGACTATCAGCGCGTCATCCCCTTCGCCAACGACAAGTTGGTCACCGTCGATGCGCCGACACTGGCGGGGGCAGCCGATCGCGTCGCCACGATCTCGGGAGAGCGCGTGCGGTGCGTCAAGCTTGCCCTGTCCGATGGCAAGATGGAGCTGACTGTCACGAACCCAGATTCCGGTTCGGCCCGCGAAGAGCTCGATTGCGAATACGAGAGCGATGCGATCGATATCGGCTTCAACGCCCGCTACCTGAGCGAGATCCTGAGCATCCTTGGCGGCGACACCGTTAAGATCAAGCTCTCAGAGCCTGGCGCTCCAGCCATCCTCCAGACGCGCGAGGGCAGCCCGCTGCTCACCGTGCTCATGCCGATGAGGGTCTGACCGATGCTCTGGGCACTCGTCACCCGCCTCAGCGACGTCCTCGCGCTTATCGGTCTCGGCACGGTGATCATCGGTGTCGTGCGCCTCACCCGTCGCCTTACCCGCATCCTCGGCCGCTGATCGGCCAAACCTGAAAGGTTCCTGCCATGCGTCGCCTTGCTTTCACCGCCGCCACCGCCCTCGCCTTCGGGACGCTGTTCGGCGTCACCGCCTTTGCCCAGCAGCCGGCGTTCCGGCTCTGCACCGGCTCGGATGCCGGCAACTATTTCAAGGCCGGCCATCTCCTGAAGAAGACGGCCAATTCACTGAAGCTCGACGTCATCCCGACACAAGGGTCGCTCGACAACCTCGACAAGGTCGTGAAGGGCGAATGCGACGGCGCCTTCGTCCAGTCCGATGCGCTGCTGGTCTATTCCAGCCGCAATGCGCAGGCGCTGTCCGCGATCGAGCGCGCCGGCGTTCTCTACCAGGAGCACGCGCATCTGCTCTGCAACCGGGGTTCCGGGGTCGATCGCGTCACCGACCTGACGAACAAGCACAGCGTCGCGGTCGGCCCAGATGGCTCCGGCGCCCGCACCACCTGGGATGCCTTCGTGCTGGCGGACAAGAAGCGCTATGCGCCGGTCCAGATCGACACGCGCAGTGGCGTGCGGGCGCTCTCGGCCGTGGCTGACGGCAGCCAGGTGCAGTGCCTGCTCTGGGTCGGCGCTCTCGGCTCGAGCTATCTCCGGAATGACGCCCAGCAGAACGGCGATCGCATCGTGCTCGCCGGCACCGACGACTGGGACATGGGCAAGGTCGCCAAGGACGCCCGCGGCAAGGAGGTCTACGGCTATTCCGAGATCCCGGCCGGCACCTATCCGCGCATCCAGCCGGGCGGCACGCTCTACGGCACCAAGGCCGTGAAGACCATCACGGTCGACGCGCTCTTCGTCGCGAATATCGCCTGGATCGACGCGAATGCCGGCGCCTATGACCGCATCCTGCGCGGCTTCGCCGCCGCCAAGCCGGCCATCGCCGAGCTCGTCACGCCGAAGTGAGGGACGGGCGATGGCGGATGTTCGCGGCCCAGGCGGGCTGCCCGGTCAAAGAAGCTGCCCGCCTCAAGGAATCCAGTGTGATGATTGTAGCGAACCTGCGACGGTTCGCGTGCAAGGCGAGACCGACAGCTTTGGCTCGGAGCAGCACGATCTCTGCGACACGTGCGCCAAGAGGATGCGCGACGAGTGCGATGATAGCTCAGGACGCTGCGACTGGTGCAAGCAGGATGCCGCCGAGCGGGTTTGGACGCGCGATTACGAGGAGGGGCTCGGCGGGCCAGTCTATCACATCTGCCGGCCCTGCTTTCAGCGTCAACAGGATCGTATCAACGAAGATATCGATGGCTGGGCCGACGATGGCAGTTGGGACGATTACGATGAGTAGTCTAGCGACCCTCCGCCGGCGCCGCCTCGACGCGAAACTCGCCCTCGCGAAGGCCGAGGCGTGTCCGAAGAAGCGCGGCCGCGGCGAAGCCCGCCGCGCCTACATCCTCGCCACGGCCGCGATCATCCGCGCCGAGCTCAATCACCGTATCGCCGCCCCGCTCCTGCGCGCCCAGGCGGCGCGGCGCGAGACCGGCGACCTCTTCAGCCAGATCGGAGCCTGACATGGAAACAGTGCCTGACGGCGCCGGCCTGCCGGCGGCCCTTTCTCTCGCAGCACTGGTTCATGGCGATGCCGTCGACCGCGGAGGAGCGCTCTACATTGCCCACCCGCTCCGGATGGTCGTCCGGGCGATAGAGCAAGCTAAGCCCATCGAAGTTGCGATTGTCGCCGCACTTCATGACGTCGTTGAAGATACGCCGACCAGCTTAGACAAGCTCCGAAATCTTGGATTTTCAAGCACCGTAATTCTTGCAGTCGATGCCATGACGAGGCGGCAACAAGAATCTTACGAGAGCTACCTCATTCGGATCGCAGGCAATGCAATCGCGAGGCAGGTGAAACTGCTCGACATTGCCGACAATGCCGACCCCGCGCGGCTCGCCAAGCTCAGTCGAACGGATCGCACGAGACTATCTCGCAAATACAGCGAGGCCCTCGAATACCTCTCCATCTTTGAAAAGGACTGACCCATGGCCGGCAGCGTCAACAAGGTCATTCTCGTCGGCAACTTGGGCAAGGACCCGGAAATTCGTCGCACCGCCCAGGGAGAGCCCGTCGCCTCGTTCCGCATCGCGACCTCCGAGACCTGGCGCGACAAGCAGTCGGGCGAGCGGAAGGAGCGCACCGAATGGCACAGCATCGTCATCTTCAATGAGGCGCTGGCCAAGGTCGCGGAGCAATTCCTGAAGAAGGGCTCGAAGGTCTATCTTGAGGGCCAACTCCAGACCCGCAAATGGCAGGACCAGAGCGGCGCCGATCGCTACTCGACCGAGGTCGTGCTCCAGCGCTTCCGCGGCGAGCTCACCCTGCTCGACAAGGCCGAGCGCGAGCCGCCCTCGCAGGACAGCTATGGGCAGACCCGCACGCGAGAGAGCGGCCAGAGCTACAGCCAGGCGAAGAACGGAGATTCCAGCAGCGGTCCATCGGGAGGCGGCAGCGCTCACCTCGATGATGATATCCCGTTCTGAGGCTTGCCATGGCACGCGCGCAGCTCGTCGACGACCTCCCGCTTTCCACCGTCGCCCGGACCCTCGGCTTCGACAGCGCCGAGGCATTTCGCGCGCGCCTGCCCGAATACCTGAAGCGCGGCCTGCCGGCGCCGGACCCGATGACGAACCGGATCGACCCCGAGGCCTTTGAGCGCTGGCGGCGCCTGCGCACGCCTCATCTCTTCCCCGAGTTGACGAGCGCACCGGGCGCACGCAACGCTGCCGACCTCGCGGCCGAGCGGAAAGCACGCAGATGGGGCAAGTGAAGATCCCGTATTCGCCGGTCAAGAACGGCAAGCGCTATTGGCAGCCGACCAAGGCCATGCAGGCGCAGGGGTTCCTGCCGAAGCCTCTCGGCGACGACGACGCGCGCAGCCAGAAGATTGCGGTGGACCTCTATCAGGAATGGCTGAAGGTGCTGCGCGGCGAGACGCCCGCCCCGGTCGCGGCCGACGCCACGCGTGAGACGGCAGAGGCCGCACGGCGCTATCCAGCGAACTCTGTCGGCGAGGCCTTTCAGCGCTGGATCAGGACGAAGGCATGGGATGCCATGCCCCACAGCACCCGCAACAAGGTGCTTTGGCCGGCCTGGTATCGCGTCCGCGATGCCTGGGGCGACGCCGCTCCAGACACGCTCACCTTCGAGCTGCTGGACGACTGGCGCGCCGAGCTCGTCGAGGAGCACAGCACCGGCGTCGCACACAAGACACTGAAGTTCTGGCGCAAGCTCTGGAAGGTCATGCGGGCGATGAAGGTCGCGCGGGGCGACGACCCTTCGCTCGGCCTCCGCAACAAGGCGCCGCCACCACGCTGGCAGACCTATACCGAGGGCGAGGCCGTCATCCTGGTCAAGCGCGCGATTCGGGCGAGGCAGTTCGATCTCGCCTGCATGATCGCGGTGACCTGGGACACGCTGTTTTCGCCCGGTGACACCCGCCTGCTCACGGGAAGGCATGTGGCCTATCTCAAGCAGGGCGATCGAAAAGCCCTGTATTTCGACCGCTCGAAGGACGGCCGCATCAAGACCGGCCGTGCCGCGATCGGCACGGTCAGCCGGCGCACGCAGAAGCTCTGCGAATCTGTCTGGGCCTGGCGAGGCCTCGAGCTGACGCCGGAGGCCTATCTCTGGCGCAAGGCGAACGGCCAGCCGTTCAAGGATCACGAGATGGCCAAGGCCTTCGCGACGATCCGCGACGAAGGCGACGATCGCCAGCTGCGCGACATGCGCCGGTCCGGCAGCGGCGAGGCGAATGCGAGCGGAAGCTCCAACCCGGGCCTGCTCTCGGCGAAGCTCGCCAACAGCATCCAGACCTCGAATGCCCTGCACAAGACCTATGCGCCGGTCGATGTCGACGCTGTGCTGGCCTTCGACAAGGCCCGGCTCGCGGGGCGCCAGAAGCGCCGCGGCCAGAACGAAAACTGAATGTCAGTTGGAAAGCAGCAGACTTCTTCCAACTTCAGGAGCACCGCCAGACAGGCTAAGTGCTTGATATTATGGCGAGCCCGGCTGGATTCGAACCAGCGACCAGCAGCTTAGAAGGCTGCTGCTCTATCCATCTGAGCTACGGGCCCGAAAGCGAGGATGTCCCCTCGCCTGTCGGCTTCAATGCGTCCACTGACCGACGCGCGAGAATTTGAAATTATCGGAATAGGACAGTGAACGGCGCTTGGCCTCGTTCGGCTGCTCGACGCGATAGGCGATGCCGTTGCGCGTGGCATAGGCGACGGCTTCGGCCTCGCTGTCGAACCAGAGCTTGAGCTGGCTCTTCATGTCCGACGACGAGGTCCAGCCCATCAGAGGCTCGATCTGGCGCGGCGCCTCCGGCTCGTATTCGAGCAGCCAGCGCTCGGTCTTGGCCGTGCCGGACTGCATGGCCGTGCGGGCCGGGCGATAGATGCGTGCGGTCATGAAAGCGCTCTGCCGTCACCAAACCTGTGCAGTTCGCGACGCGAACCGCTTCCTATACACGCGTGGATTGATGGTCGGGGCACCAGGATTCGAACCTGGGACCCTCTGCTCCCAAAGCAGATGCGCTACCGGGCTGCGCTATACCCCGACGAAGCAATCCAAACGTTGCGGTTCGCTATCATGCCACAGGCGCAACCCGCAAGCGAAAGCCAACCGCAAGGCATTCCGCTTGTGCAGGGACGTGCCGCTGGGAGGCTCAGCGCTTGAACAGGGCGTGCTCGACCTTGTCGCCCGGCTTGATGCCGAGCTGCTTGCTGACGCCGCCATTGATCTCCAGCACCGAGAGCACCGGCTCGCCCGAGGGAATCGTCCGCGTCGAGAGCGGCTCGGTGCGCTCGGCGATGCGCGCGATCGTGCCGTCCGCCCGGATGAACAGCATGTCGAGCGAGATGTAGGTGTTCTGCATCCACATCGCCACCGGCTCGCTCACTGCGAAATCGAACAGCATGCCGCGGTCAGTCGGCATGTAATTGCGGAACATCAGGCCCTTGGCCCGCTGGTCCGGCGTGCGCATGACCTCGACCTGGAAGGCATGGCGCGTGCCGCCGCTGACGATGACGAGCGATTCGAGGCCCGCTCCCCCGGCGGCAGCCGGCTGGCCCTGCGCTTGCAGTCCGGCCGGTGCCAATGCGACCAGCGCCAGCGCGAAGGCGGCGAGAGCGTTTCTGAGGGCATGCATCGCTTTGGGCTCCGTGGCGGCCATGACCTCTTGCGCTCTAGAAGAGGCCGATGGCAAATCTTCGGCAGATGGCCGCCTTCGCCGCCTTTCGGTCAAGCCTTTCGTCATCATATGAATGCGGGATGCCACGCGGCGTCCCCTGACGGCTTTCTTTCGTCATCCGCTTGCGGCAGTTTCGCCGGGCTATTGAAGCAGGAGATATCCATGATCGTTGCGCGCCCTCGTCGGACGACGCACCTCGCCGGCACGGCCCTGGTGGCCGTCCTGATGTCCTTCGCCTCCTCCGCCTGGGCCGCCGATTTCCAGCTCGACAATGTCAGGATCGACCTCGGCAAGCTCGTGATCAACGCGCCGAAGATCGCGATCAAGGGCTCGACACTGGAAAAGGACGCCTTCCTGGCGCTGTTCACCGGCGCCTCCGCCAACGAATCCGCTTCGGCCAGGGCTGCACGCCTGAACGCTGCCGAGATCAGCGCGCCGGAACTGTCGCTGGTGCAGACGGTCGGCGACCAGAAGCAGACCACGGTCTATCGCGACATCCGCCTGACCAATATCCGCGAGGGCAAGATCGGCCATGGCGAATCGGCGAGCGCCAGCATCACCGCCGATGGCGCTGCCACAGGCCCGATGAAGGGCGAATTGAAGCGCACCGCCTTCGACGCCTTCGACCTGCGCCAGATCACGCGCGTGCTGACCGAGAAGGCCGCGCCCGGCGCCAGCGAGGCGATGCTTCCGGTCATCGGGAATTTCGAGCAGGACGGCTACAACCTGGACATGGGCAAGGCCGGCAAGATGTCGCTCGGCAAGACGACGGCGCGCGGCTTTGCCGCCAGGGTCGGCCCCGAGCCGCTCCTCGACGTGGTCTCGCGCCTGGCCAAGGCGAGCGAGGAAGTCGAGCGCAAGCAGGACGACAAGGAGACCGACGCCGACAAGCCGCCGGCCAAGACCGAGGCCGAACGGCAGCTCGGCCTTTCGATGCTCGCGCTCTTCGACATGTTCGAATACGGCAGCGGCGAGGCCCGCGATCTCGTCATGACGGTGAGCCCGCCGCCGAAGGCCAGCGCCAAGGTCGACGCGGTCGACATGCGGATCGCCCGCATGGCCTTCGGCGAGAACACCCCGGCGAAATCCGGCTTCGCCATGGAAGGCTTCCAGTTCCGCTCGGGCGAAGCCAAGGGCGGCATCGATTCGATCGCCTATTCCGGCTTCGCCTTCGGCTCCGTCATCCGCGAGTTGCGGGCGGCGCTGGCCGAACCGGACAAGCCGATGGACGAGATCGATTTCCGCCGCTTCATCCCGACGCTCGGCACGGTGCGTCTCGCCGGCATCTCGATCGACGCACCGGCGATCATCACCGGCAAGGAGCCGGTCAAGATCTCGCTCGGCACCTTCGAGATCAAGGCGGGCGAGCAGCTCAACGGCATCCCGACCAGCCTCGCGCTGACGATCGACAAACTCGTCACTCCGGTCTCCGAGGCGACCGGCAACCCGGCGGCCAAGGACATGATCGCGATGGGCATCCGCTCGCTCGATCTCTCGGCCAAGCTTGATCTCGCCTGGGAAGCGGCGAAGAACGAGATCGCCATCCGCACGCTCTCCTTCGGCAGCGCCGGCCTTGCCCAGATCGAGGCCTCCGGCACGCTCGGCAACGTCACCAAGGACCTGTTCGCCAGCGACCTCGCCCTCGCCCAGGTGGCCGCGCTCGGCGCCACCGCCCGCAACCTGCAGGTCAAGCTGCAGAATTTCGGGCTGGTCGAGAAGCTGATCGAGAACGAGGCGCGCAAGTCCAAGCGCAAGGTCGAGGACGTCCGCCAGCAATTCACGATGGTCGCGAGCCTCGGGCTGGCCGCCATTCTCGGCCCCTCCGACGGAGCCAAGGCCGTGGCAGGCGCCGCCTCCCGCTTCGTCGCCAAGCCCGGCACCCTGACGGTCTCCGCCAACGCCAAGTCGGCGACGGGGCTGGGCCTTGCGGACGTCATCACCATGACGGAGCCGACGGAGATCTTCGAGAAGATCGATCTCAAGGCCGATGCGCAGTGAAGAACAGGGTGTGATCGCGCCCGAGGACAGCGACTGGCGTCCGTCAGGCCTTCAGGCCTGGTGGGCAGGCCTGCCGCAGGTTCCCCGTGGCTGGCTGCGCAAGCGGCTGAACCCCGACAACCAGACCCGGCTGCACCTCGCGAAGCTCGTCGCGCGGCGGCCGGGGCAATTCACCGTCTGCCCCTATACCTATGGCCGCCCGAAGGTGCGCTTCCCCGAGAGCGGCGCCCGGCTCGTGATCGGGCGCTACGGCTCCATCGCGGATGGCGTCGAGATCCTGCTCGGCGGCAATCACCGGCTCGACTGGGCGACGACCTACCCCTTCCCCGCCCTACCCCGGCTCTGGCCGCAGGCAGCGGGAATGACCGGCCATGACACGACTCGCGGCGATGTCGTCATCGGCCACGATGTCTGGCTCGGATCGCAATGCATGGTGATGTCGGGCGTGACGATCGGCCATGGCGCCGTGGTGGCGGCGCGCGCGGTCGTCACGCGCGACGTGCCGCCCTATGCGATCGTCGCCGGAAACCCGGCACGGGTCGTCAGGTTGCGCTTCGACGAGGCCCGGATCGCATCCTTGCTCGAAACCGCCTGGTGGAACCGTCCCCGCGCCGAGATCGAGCCTCTGATCCCGCTCCTGCTCTCCGAGCGGTTCGACGAATTGCTGGAAGCGCTCAGGAAGCGCCCATCAATCGGCGCTTGAGCCCAAGCGCCGGCTTCTCGATCAGGTACCAGGACAGCGCCGCGACGACGACCGTCGCCGCGAGCGACGGCCAGAGCAGCGCCACCGCGCCGAGCGACGGGGAGAGCGCGTGCAGGGCCTGCTGCACCGGCCAGCCATAAAGATAGACGCCATAGGAGAGATCGGCCGCTGGCTCGACCGAGCGCCGCGTCAGGGCCGGCGCCAGCGCCAGCACGAGGACGCCCCAGGCCGTGACGAGATAGAGCGCCGCCTTGTAGAGCGGCGTGAAGGACAGGGGTACCAACGCCAAGAGAGCCACAGCCAGCAGCGGCAGCGAAAGCGGCACCTTCTCGCAATAGAGATAGACGACGCCACCGGCGAGGAAGATCAGGGGCAGGCGCAAAGCCGTCTCGGTGCCTTTGGACCCATGCGGCGCCATAACCTCGCGCAGGACGACGGCGAGGGTCAGCGCCAGCATTGCGGCCAGCGCGAGGCGCGGCCGTGCCAGAAGCCCGGCGAGGCCGGCAGCCAGCACGCCGAGATAGCACAAGGTCTCGTATTTCAGCGTCCAGACCGTTCCCAGCGGGAACGGCAGCGGATTGCCTTCGAAGACGCCCGGCAGCGCCGCAGCGCTCTTGAAGGTGGTCAGCGTGCCCGTGATGAAGCGCCACAAACGCGGGTCGCTGAAATAGGCGGATCGGTCGAGCGTCGTCATCAGCCCGCCCAGCACGAGCGCCACGACCAGGGTTGCCGCGATCAGCCCCGGCGCGATTCGCAGAAAGCGCGCGACGACATAGTCGCGCCAGCCGCGCCGGACGAAGCTCATCGTCACCAGGAAACCGGAGATCGCGAAGAAGCCGTTGACGGCGTGCTCGCCCAGCGTGAACCCGGTCGTCTGGAACCAAGGCTCCTGCTCCACCCGCCCATCGGTCACGCTGAAGGCATGCGACACCACGACGGCAAGCGCCATCACCAGCCGAAGCAGGCCGAAATTGTTATGCGGGTTGGCGAGCGCCTCTGCGACCGTGGGCCGGCTCATGGCATTTCCCTCAGCCCTTCATGCGCCAATGCCGTCTCGCCGCGCCGCCAGGCGCGGGCACCCGCAGCCGAGCCCGCATGTGCAAACATCTTCTCGCGCCTGAGCAGCAGCCCGTAGCCCGCTGCCTTGCCGATATTCTCCAGCAGGCGGATCGGCCGCGGCCCGGCCAGCCCGTATTTCCGGGCGATGTAATGCTCGGACCACGCGAGATGCCAGCGTGCCTTGAAGCGCCGTTGCGGCGACGACGCCGTCGAACGGCCCCGGCCATGCCGCGCCTCCGCTTCATGAACATGGACGAGGGCATGGCCGGCATCGCGCATGCGCCGGCACAGGTCATCGTCCTCATAGAACAGGAAGATCGCCGGATCGAAGCCGCCGAGCTTGATGAACAGCTCCCGCCGGATCAGCAAGCAGGCCCCCGACAGGAAAGGCAGGCAGGCATCGCCCTCCGGGATCGCCATCGTGCCGGAGCGATTGAGATGCGGTGGCGAGAGCAGCGAGCGCGGCTGCAGGAAGATGCGGCCGGACGGCTCGACGATACGCGGCGCCAGCATCCCGGCATCGGGATAGCGCTCCGCCGCCGCCAGCAACGCCGCAGCGGCGCCGCGGCCGAGTTCGAGATCTGGATTGACGATCAACACATAGGGCGTCTCGGCTGCCGCGATGCCGATATTGTTGGCCCGGCCATAGCCCTCGTTGTGGGCATTCGCGATCACGCGCGCGCCATTCGCCGTGGCGATCGCGCGGCTGTCGTCCCCGCTGGCATTGTCGACGACGATAGCCCCCACGCCCTCCCCGGCCAGCGCATCGAGGCAAGCGGGCAGGACCTCGGCGCTGTCATAGCTGACGACGATGGCGGTGATGGCGGCGGCGGGCATTGCGGCCTTGTGGCCTTGTCGCGGTGCTCGAAGCAAGCGATTTCAGCGGCGGGCGAGCGTACCGATCTCGTCCTTGATCCGCTCGCGCTCGGCACTCTCGCAGCGATGCGGCGCCTTGTAGGACTTCACCGCGTAGCCGGCATTGGCCGCGATGAAGCGTTGCCGATCCCGTCCGTCGAGGCGCGCGATGATGCGGTGGCGATCGACGCGCAGGCCGCAATCATAGGCGCGCGAGACCGTCGCGGCGGCATACTCCACCGTGCCCGGCATCGGCCCGGCAACCGTGCAGGCGCCGAGCGCCGCAAGCAGAACCGCCGCCGCGGCGGGTTTCAGGATCGAAGGCATCGGCATTGCGGGGCTCAGAGCGTGTTGAAATCCCCGGCCCGGATGCGGCCCATCCGTGCCTTGAGTTCTGCCCGCTCTTCGGCCGTGCAGGCCTGCGGTCGCACACCCTGATTGACCATCTCGGCCTCGGAGACGCCGATATAGGCCGCACGCGCCGCCGCGATCTGCTGATCGTCGGCGCCGCGCGCTTTTTCAGCCGCGAGGAAGCGGTCGAGCGTCGTGCGCTGCGGCGAGCCCGCCTTGCAGGTGATGGCGCGCGACACCGTCGTCGCCAGCGCCGAAGCGCGCCCGCTGCTGCTCTCGCCATGGGCGACGCAGGCGCCGAGCAGCGGCGTCAGGAGGCAGGCAAGCGAGAGGGCTCGCCCGGCAGGCAGGGAAGGCATGGGGTCAGCCGTTCTTCTCGGGCGGATTGACGCGCAGATGCGCCTCGCGCAGCTGCTTGGGCGAGGCTTCCGCCGGGGCGCCCATCAAGAGATCGACAGCCTGCTGGTTCATCGGGAACAGAGCGACCTCGCGCAGGTTCGTGGCGCCAGCCAGCAGCATGATGATGCGGTCGACGCCGGCAGCCATGCCGCCATGCGGCGGCGCGCCGTACTGGAAGGCGCGATACATGCCGCCGAAGCGCTCGATCACCGTCTCCTCGCCATAACCAGCGATCTCGAACGCCTTCACCATCGCCTCGGGACGGTGGTTGCGGATGCCGCCGGAGGCGAGTTCGAAGCCGTTGCAGGCGATGTCGTACTGGAAAGCCTTGAGCGAGAGCGGGTCTTCCTCGGTCAGCGCCTTCAGGCCGCCCTGCGGCATCGAGAAGGGGTTGTGCGAGAAATCGACCTTCTTCTCGTCCTCGTTGTACTCGAACATCGGGAAGTCGACGATCCAGGCGAAGGCATAGGCGTTCTCGTCGATCAGCCCGAGATCCTGGCCGACCTTGTTACGGGCGCTGCCGGCGAACTTGTAGAACTTGTCCGGATCGCCCGCGACGAAGAAGCAGGCATCGCCGCCCTTCAGGCCCATCTGCTTGATGATCGCGGCGACGCGCTCCGGGCCGATATTGTTGGCGATCGGCCCCTGGCCCTCGCCGTCTTCCTTGACCATCAGGTAGCCGAGGCCCGGCTGGCCCTCGCCCTGCGCCCAGGAGTTCATCCGGTCGCAGAAGGCACGCGAGCCACCCTTGGGCCCAGGGATAGCCCAGACGCGGTTCTTCTCGCCTTCCAGAATGCGCGCGAAGACCTTGAAGCCCGAGCCGCGGAAAGGCTCGGAGACGTCCTGCATGATCAGCGGGTTGCGCAGGTCCGGCTTGTCGGAGCCGTATTTGGCGATCGCCTCGGCATAGGGAATGCGCGGCCAGTTGCGGGCGACCGTCTTGCCCTCGGCGAACTCCTCGAAGACGCCGGTGATGACCGGCTCCATCGTCGCGAACACGTCCTCCTGCTCGACGAAGCTCATCTCGACGTCGAGCTGGTAGAACTCGCCCGGCAGACGGTCGGCGCGCGGGTCCTCGTCGCGGAAGCAGGGCGCGATCTGGAAGTAGCGGTCGAAGCCCGCCATCATCAGGAGCTGCTTGTACTGCTGCGGCGCCTGCGGCAGCGCGTAGAACTTGCCGGCATGCAGGCGGCTCGGCACCAGGAAGTCGCGCGCGCCTTCCGGCGAGGAGGCCGTCAGGATCGGCGTCTGGAACTCGGAGAAGCCCGAATCCTTCATGCGGCGGCGCATCGAGTCGATGACCTTGGTGCGCAGCATGATGTTGTTGTGCAGCTTCTCGCGACGCAGGTCGAGGAAGCGGTACTTGAGGCGGGTATCCTCGGGATATTCGAGATCGCCGAAAACCGGCAGCGGCAGTTCCGCCGACGGGCCGAGCACCTCGATCGCCGTCGCGAAGACCTCGACCGCACCGGTCGGCAGGTTGGCGTTCTCGGTGCCTTCGAGGCGGGCCTTGACCTTGCCGTCGATGCGCACGACCCATTCCGAGCGCAGCGTCTCGGCATCCGCGAAGGCCGGCGAATCAGGATCGATCACCACCTGGGTCATGCCGTAATGGTCGCGCAGATCGATGAAGAGCACGCCGCCATGGTCGCGGATGCGATGGCACCAGCCGGACAGGCGCACATTCTGGCCGATATCGCTGTCACGGAGTGCGCCACAGGTATGGGAACGATAGCGATGCAGGGTCACGGGATCGGTCTTTCGGAAATACGTCAAAGGCCGGTCCGTAGGACCAGCCGCAGCTTGCGGCTAAGCACACGCGCGCGCCCGAAATGTCAAGAACGGCCGCGACATCCGGTAGGCGCACTGCTAGCCTCGCATAGAGGTATCCGGACAGCGCGTGGAAGAGTCGACATGGTCCGATTAGCGATAATGAAGCCGCTGGCGCCGCTTTCTCTCGCCGCCATGCTGCTCGCCGGCGCGGATGCCTCCGCGCAGGCACAAGATCGTGGCAATGCCTACAGCGCGGGCCTGAACATCGCACGCAAGCGCAGCTACGCCCACCCGGGCTGCTTCGCCAGCGTTTTCGCAAGGCACGCGAGGCCACATCCGGATGGTCGCCGGAACCATTGGGTCGCGAGCGCCGGACGCGCCTATCAGGGTGAACTGTGGAGCCAATGCGGCATCAGTCGCTGACAGCTTCGAGACTCGACGAAAGCCTGCTTCCTCCGCTAAGCCGAAGCCATGCATCTCATTTCCGATACCGCCGCGCTCTCCGCCGCCTGCGACCGCCTCGCGACCCACCCCTTCGTCACGGTCGACACCGAGTTCCTGCGCGAGACCACCTATTACCCGAAGCTGTGCCTGATCCAGCTCGCCTCGCCGGACGAGGCGGTGCTGGTCGACCCGCTCTCGCCCGATCTCGACCTCGCCCCCTTCTTCGGGCTGATGGTCAACGACGCCGTCGTGAAGGTCTTCCACGCCGCCCGGCAGGACCTCGAAATCGTCTGGCTGCTCGGGCGTGTCTTGCCGACGCCGCTCTTCGATACGCAGGTCGCGGCCATGGTCTGCGGCTATGGCGACTCGGTCGGCTACGAACAGCTCGCCAACGACCTCGCCAAGGCGCGCATAGACAAGTCCTCGCGCTTCACCGACTGGTCGCGCCGTCCCCTCAACGAGGCCCAACTCGTCTATGCCGAGGCCGACGTCACTCATCTGCGCGACATCTACCTCGCCCTGAAGGCCGATCTCGACGCCAGCGGCCGCGAGAGCTGGGTCGCCGAGGAAATGTCCGTGCTGACCTCGCCGGGGACCTATGAGGTCAAGCCGGAGAATGCCTGGCTGCGCCTCAAGGGCCGCATCCGCAAGCCGCGCGAACTGCCGAACCTGATGGAGATCGCCGCCTGGCGCGAGCGCGAGGCGCAGACCCGTGACGTGCCGCGCCAGCGCGTGCTCAAGGACGACGCGCTGATGGATATCGTCCAGCGCGGTCCGCGCTCGGTCGAGGCTCTGGCGGAGCTGCGCTCCGTCCCCAACGGCTTCGAACGCTCGCGCAACGGCGCCGAGGTCCTTGCCGCGATCGAGCGCGCTGCCGCCATCGATCCGAAGACCCTGCCCCGGCTGGAGCGCGAGCGCGGCCGGCCGACCAGCGCCGCCGTGCTCGACCTGCTCAAGGTGCTGCTCAAGGCGGTCGCCGATGCCGAGCGCGTCGCGCCCAAGATCATCGCCTCCACCGACGATCTCGAGGCGATCGCCTCCGATGATCTTGCCGAGGTGCCGGCCCTGCAAGGCTGGCGTCGCACCGTCTTCGGCGAGAAGGCATTGGCGCTCAAGGACGGCTCGCTCAGCCTGCGCATCCAGCGCGGCCGGGTGGTCGTGGGCTGAAATCAGGCGGGGCGCTGGCTACCCGACCCGGACCATCGAGCGGCGGCGGTCCTGAATCGCATTCTGAAGAACCACGTTTACGCGGCTGACAGGATTCGCGTTCTCGTGAATTCTCACCCGCTGCCGTAGCTTTTCACCAGCGATCCCGCGACCAGCCCCCAGCCGTCGACCAGCACGAAGAAGATCAGCTTGAACGGCAGCGCCACCGTCACCGGCGGCAGCATCATCATGCCCACCGACATCAGGATCGAGGCGAC
Organism: Allobosea sp. GW822-FHT05A11; assembly: GCF_058800455.1. Classification (NCBI taxonomy): domain Bacteria; kingdom Pseudomonadati; phylum Pseudomonadota; class Alphaproteobacteria; order Hyphomicrobiales; family Alloboseaceae; genus Allobosea; species Allobosea sp. GW822-FHT05A11. Next base: position 137,680 of record NZ_JBXAMI010000008.1, read on the forward strand.
GACGAGGTCGATGATCAGGAAGGGTACGAAGAGCAGGAAGCCGATCTCGAAGGCCCGGCGCAGTTCAGAGATCATGAAGGCCGGTACCAGGACCTCGACCCCGACATCCTGCGGCTGCTGCGGGCGCGGCGCCTGCGACATGTCGAGGAACAGCTCCAGGTCCTTCTCCCTGACATGCTTGAGCATGAAGGTCTTGAACGGGACGACGCCGCGGTTATAGGCCTCCTGCGGCTGGATCTGGCCCGCGACGAGCGGCTGGACGGCCGTCGTGTAGGCCTCGCGCAGTGTCGGCGCCATGACGAAGCCGGTCAGGAACAGCGACAGCCCGAGGATCACCGCGTTCGGCGGCGCGGTCTGCGTGCCCAGCGCCGAGCGCAGCAGCGACAGCACCACGACGATCCGGGTGAACGACGTCACCATGATCAGGATCGACGGCGCCAGCGACAGGACCGTGATGACGGCGATGAGCTGCAGCGCCCGTTCCGCCACGCCACCACCCTGCCCGAGATCGAGCGACAGCGTCTGCGGCAGCGCCGGCATCGTCTGAAGCGCGAGCAGCAGCGCGGCCGCCGCCAGGGTGCGCCCGCTTCGAAACCGTCTCGTTCGTCCGCCGATGAAATTCACGCGCGCCGCCACTGCCCGACTCAAGCGACCGGGCGCACCGAGGCTACCGATGCGAAAACGCCGCGCAACCGATGCGCGGCGTCGATGAGCCGGGATGGCCGAGTATCCTGTTGATGGTCGGCCGCCTTCGGGCTGCCGACCTCCAGCCTGCTGCTTGCCGCCTCAGGATTTGGCCTTGGGATCGCGGCCGAGCAGCCGGGCGAATTCGGCTTCGATCGCGTCGACCGAGAAGGGATCGATCTCCTTTGCAGCCGGCTCGGCCGGCTTTTCCGGCTCGGGCTGTGCCTTCGGGCTCTCGGCCGGGGCCGGCTCGTCCACGCTGGCGACACGGCTCCGCTCCGCGGGAGCGGGCTCCTCCTCGCCGATCGATTCGGATTCGGGCGCCGGTTCCGGCTCCGGATGATGCATCTCGGCCGGCTTGGCCTCGAATGGCCGGGGCTCGGGCGCTTTCGAAAGGGGACGATCCAGCGTCAGCCCGAGTGCCGCGGCAAGCTCGGCCTCGACATCGCTCGGAATCGGCTTCTGGCGCGGCGCAGCGTCCGGCTCGGGCTCCGGCACGATCTCGGGCTCGGGGGCCGGCGGCTCGACCACGGGCGCTGCCGCTTCCGCCGGCGGCGCTTCGTCCTCGACGACAGGCGCCGGGAAAAGCTTCTCTGCCGGAACAGGGGGTTCCACGGCCGGCGCCGCACTCTCGGCCGGCGCCTCGCCGCCGAGATTGGCCGGGCGCACGGCGGAGAAGGGCCGCTTCAGCGCCTCCTCGAGCTGGCGCGTCATGTCGTCGAGCTCGCCGGGGCTGACGGCGGGCTGCGGCGCATGTTCGCGTGCAAAGCTGGGCGCGGGTCCGGTGGTGACGGGCGGCGCCGGCATCGCAGGTATCACCGGCTTGGCAGCGGCCGAAACCGCCTCGGCGGCTGCAACGCCCAGAGCGGCGGCAACACCTGCCGAGGCAACGGTTGCAGCCGCAGGGGTCGGCGCCGCCGGCTCGACCGGGAATGAAGCCGGACGGGTCGGCAAAGGCGGCAGCAGCTCCGGCCCTTCGGGAGCATAACCGGCGCGGCGCGCCTCATCCCCCGCCCGCATCGCAGGCTCGCTCGGAGGCACCAGCGTCTCGAACGGCGGCAGCGGCCGATCCGCCGTGGCGGTGTCGACATAGGCCGGCGCCGCAGCGCGACCGCCGCTGCGCAGGATATTGGTCTCGACCACGACATCCGACGCGCCGCCGATCATCACCAGGTGCTCGATATTGTCCCGCCGGATCAGGACGAGCTGGCGCTGGCGATCGAGGTCGTAGGTATCGACCACGCCGAGACGGGGCTGGCGCTGCCGCCCCCCGGCCTGGCCGCGCAGCCGAAGCCGCCCGCCCTGGATCTGCCGCACGAACAGGCCCAGCAGGGCGAGCAGCACGAGAATAACGACAGAGGCGACGATCACCTTCTGCGCGGTGGAGAGTTCCAATCCGAACAAGCTCTGCAAGGTCTGCCTCTTACGCGACGGCCGCCCGGACGGCCGTTAAGTCCCGCCCATGGTTGAACACCTTGGCTATAGCATAACGCTTTCGCTATCGGGAAACATGGTGAACGTGTGGTTAACCACACCTGCGAAACACCGCTCCTTAACCGGATATTAACCATGCACCCGGCAGGATTTGCCGAGTGAACCGGCCTCGCCGGTGGCGAAAACGGGGAGCGGGAGCCATGGCGAATGACGGCTTGAACGTCAGCGGCGGCCTGATGCAGGCGCTGAAACTGCGCATGCACTACCAGCAGTCGCGCCAGAAGATCCTCGCCGAGAACGTCGCCAATGCCGACAGCCCCGGCTTCCGCCCGGTCGACCTCAAGCCGCCGAGCGTCGATCCGGCGCGCGCCGGCGTGGCGCTCGCCCAGACCAATGCCGGCCATATGAGCCTGACCAGCACCAATGGCGGCTTCGACGGCACCGGTGCCCCGCGCTTCGAGACCACGCCCAACGGCAACGCGGTGAACCTCGAGGACGAGATGCTCAAGGTCGCGCAGAACCAGTCGGACTACCAGCTCGCCGCCTCGCTCTACAGCAAGGGCCTCGGCCTGATGAAGATCGCGATCGGGAAAGGGCGCTGATCATGGACCTGATCAAGAGCATCGCCGTCGCCGCTTCAGGCCTGCGCAGCCAGTCGGGGCGCATGCGCGTCATCTCCGAGAACATCGCCAACGCCGATTCCGGCCCGGAGCGCGCCGGCGCCGAGCCCTACCGGCGCAAGGTCCCGACTTTCCAGCGCCATTTCGACCGCACGCTCGACGCCCAGCTCGTCGCGCTCGGCAAGGTCCAGCGCGACCAGAGCGCCTTCAGGGTCAAGCACGATCCGGGCAACCCCGCAGCCGACGCCAAAGGCGACGTGCAGATGCCGAACGTCAATTCGCTGGTCGAGATGGTCGACATGCGCGAGGCCCAGCGCAGCTACGAGGCCAATCTCAACCTGATCTCTTCGACGCGCCGGATGATCCAGCGCACCATCGACATCCTGCGCGCCTGAACCGCCCGGCGACCGAAACAAACACTCCAGAAGGGGACTAGACCGCCATGGCCACTCCGGGTTTCGCCGCAGGCGCCTATGCCTCCATCCAGGGGATGGGCGCCGGCAATCTGATGCGCAAGCCGCTCGCCACGGGCGCAGCGGAAGCGGGCGGGCCGGATTTCTCCGCCCTGCTCGGCAAAGCGCTCGACGCCACCGCCACTGCGGGGCGTGAGGCCGATGCGCAGACCGCGAGTGTCGCCGGCGGGCGGGCCGACATCGTCAATGTCGTGACGGCGGTGGCCGAGAGCGAGGCCGCGATCGAGACCCTGGTCGCCGTGCGCGACCGGGTCATCGCGGCCTATGAGGAAATCATGCGGATGCCGGTCTGACGGCGACAGGATCGGACGAGCATTATGACTTCCGGAGCCATTCTCGACATCGCCCGCGACGGCATCGTCGTCTTCCTCAAGGTCGGCGGCCCGCTGATGCTGATCGCGCTCGCGGTCGGCCTCATCGTCTCGCTGGTGCAGGCGCTGACGCAGATCCAGGAACAGACGCTGGTCTTCGTGCCGAAGATCATCGCCGTCTTTGCCGGATTGCTGCTGTTTCTTCCGTTCATGGGAAGCGCGCTGGCGGGTTATATGGGGCGAGTCGCCGCCCGAATCGCCACGGGCGGATGAGCCCGTCGCGCCTGCTGCCGGCCTTGGCCGGCGCGGGGCCGCGGCGCCCGTCCTGGCGTGCAAGTCCTTGGCGTGAAGGTCCCCGCGGCACGATGCAGATCGCGATCCTGCCAGAGATCAGCGCCCTTTTCGTGCTCGTCTTCGCGCGGGTCGGCACGCTCGTCATGCTAATGCCCGGCATCGGCGAACGCTTCATCTTCTCACGGGCGCGACTGTCGCTCGCCTTCTTCATCGCCCTGATGATCGTGCCCGTCGCCCGGCCTTCCCTGCGCGTGCCCGGCGACGTCTCCGGCGTCGTCACCCTGCTCGTCGGCGAATTGCTGATCGGCCTCGTCATCGGGCTCTGCGCCCGGCTGGTGATGGCCTGCCTGCAGACCGCCGGCACGCTCGTCGCGCAGACCATGGGGCTGGGCTTCGCCATGACCGTCGATCCGACCGGCGGCATGCAGAATCCCTCGATCGGCAACTTCCTGACGATGCTCGGCATCACGCTGATCCTGACCACGGACCTGCACCACATCGCCATCGCCGCGATCCATGAGAGCTATCGCCTGCTGCCGCCGGGCGGCGCCGTCGACATGACCGACGTGATGGCGCTGGCGATCCGCTCGACGGCGCGCGGCTTCGCCCTGGCGATCCAGATCTCGGCGCCCTTTCTCGTCTTCGGCCTGCTGTTCAATCTCGGCCTCGGCGTGCTCGCGCGGATGATGCCGCAATTGCAGGTCTTCTTCCTCGCCGTGCCGGCCTCGATCATGGGCGGCATGCTCGTCATGCTCGTCGTGCTCGGCGTGATGATGAGCGTCTTCATCGACGACCTCGGCGCCTTCCTCCGTCAGTTCACCGGCTGAGGGGGCACAATGTCCGAGGAAGCCGAAAACGAAGACAGAACAGAAGACCCGACCCAGCGAAAGCTGGACGAAGCCACCGAGAAAGGCGACGTCCCCAAATCGCAGGAGATAGGGACCTTCTTCGTGCTCTGCGGCTTCACGCTCGCCTTGATGGTGGCTGCCGGCTGGTCTGCCCGCGAGGCGATGCTGTCCTTGCGCTCCTTCCTGATGAACGCGCATCAGGTCCCATCCGACGGCGCCTCGTTCATGCAGGTCACGCAGCGCGGCGTGCTCACCGGCTTCATGGCGCTGGGCCTGCCTTTCGCCTTCATCCTCTGCGCCGGCCTCGCCGGCGCGATGCTCCAGCACAAGCCGCTCTGGACCTTCGAGCCGCTGATGCCGAAGTTCAACCGGATCTCGCCGATGGCCGGCGCCAAGCGGCTCTTCGGCAAGGAGGCCTGGGTCAACTTCGCCAAGGGCCTGGCCAAGACGACGCTGATCGGCGTCGTGGTCTGGTACACGCTCTGGGGCCAGCACGACCGGCTCGAAGGCTTCGCGCAGATGAGCGTCGAGGCGCTGATGCCGGCGACGCTGTCTCTCGCCATCCAGCTGATGGGTGCGGTGCTTGCCCTTTTCGCCATCATTGCCATCGGCGATTTCGGCTGGCAGCGCTTCTCCTGGTACCAGCGCCAGAAGATGACGAAGCAGGAGATGAAGGACGAGTTCAAGAACTCGGAGGGCAATCCCGAGGTCAAGGCGAAGCTGCGCCAGATCCGCGCCAGCCGCGTCCGCAAGCGCATGATGGCGGCCGTGCCCAAGGCGACGGTGATCATCACCAACCCGACCCACTTCGCCGTCGCCCTGCAATACGAGCCCGGCATGGCGGCGCCGCTCTGCCTCGCCAAGGGCGTCGACACCATGGCCCTGAAGATCCGCGAGGTCGCCGGCGAGCACCGCGTGCCGATCATCGAGAACCCGCCTTTGGCGCGTGCGCTTTACGCCACGGTCGACATCGACGAAGAAATTCCTGTCGAACACTATCAGGCCGTCGCCGAAGTCATCGGATACGTCTTGCGCCTGAAGGGTCGGCGCGCCTAACTCGGCAGGGATGCGAAGGAAGGATGGCCGCGGAGTTTCCGCAGCGGCCCCAAGCGAACGGACTCCACCGCAATGAGCGGCACCACGGCGACCAATACGATCGATCGCTCCGACAAGCCCGGCCATATCGGGATCATCCTGTTCGTGGCCGCCCTGCTTGTGGGCGCAGCGATCGCGCTCGGCTTCCTCGCCAATGAATGGGCGCAGCCGCTGATCCTCGGCCTGCTGGCCCTGCTCTCGGTCGTCGGCGTCTTCGGGCTCTTCGCCTTCGCCATCGGACTCGTGCAGTTTTCCGGCCGCGCCGCCCGCAACGACCTGACCAAGGCTGTCGTCGACGGCGCCGATGACGGCATCGTGGTGACCGAGAGCGAAAACGAGATCGTCTATGCCAACGAGGCCTATCTCGCGCTGGCGGGCGCGACCGGCGCCAACGACCTCAAGCCCGTCGGCCGCCTGCTGACCGGCCGCGCCGACGTCTCCGAAGCGATCTACCGGCTCGCCACCGCCGCCCGCGAGCATCGCCGCCTGGTCGAGGAAGTCCGCCTTGAGCCCGCCCTGAACGGGCGCAGCGAGGTCGGCTGGTACCGCGTCCGGGTCTCGCCCGTCCGCCGCGAGACCTCGACCGCGACGCTCTGGTCCGTCGCCGACATCACGCCCGACCGCGAGCGCCAGGAAAACGCCTTCCAGGAGCTCCAGCACGCGATCGACTATCTCGACCATGCCCCGGCCGGGTTCATCTCGATCGATGCCGATGGCGAGATCTCCTATCTCAACGCGACGCTCTCCGGCTGGCTCGATTTCGATCTCGCCCGCTTCGGCTCCGGCGGCCTGCATCTCGACGATGTCTGCACGCCCTCCGCCGCCGCCCTGCTCCAGGCGATCCGCGGCCAGCCCGGCGATGTCCGCGTCGAAGTTCTCGATGTCGACCTGAAGCGCCGCAACGGCGCGCCCCTGCCCGTGCGCCTGCACCATCAGGTTGCCTTCGGGCAGGATGGCCGCGCCGGCCCCTCGCGCACCCTCGTGCTCAACCGCACGGCCGGCGAGGCCGGCTCCGATGGCGGCAGCGACGCCGAGGTCCGCTTCGCCCGCTTCTTCCATTCGACGCCGATGGCGATCGCCACCATCGACGAGGCCGGCGCCATCCTGCATTCCAACGCCGCCTTCGCCCGCCTGATCCCGGCGGGCCTGCGGCCGCAGACCATCCACGACCTCGTCGCCTCCGGTGCCGGCCTCGATGCGGCGCTAGCCGAGGTGGTGGCCGGGCGCTCGGGTGGCGCCCCGCTCGATCTGGCGCTCGCCGGCGAGGATGGCCGCTCGGCCAAGCTCTACCTCACCCCGGTCGCCGGCACCGAAGGCGGCGACGGCGAGCGCGCCATCGTCTACGCGCTGGAGACCACGGCCGAGCGCAAGCTGCGCGACAACATGGACCAGGCCGGCAAGATGCAGGCGGTCGGCCAGCTCGCCGGCGGCATCGCGCACGACTTCAACAACGTGCTGCAGGTCATCATCAACGCCTCCGAGTTCCTGCTGGCGAGCCACCGGCCGACCGACCCGTCCTTCCCGGACATCATGCAGATCAAGCAGAACGCCTACCGTGCCGCGGCGCTGGTGCGGCAACTGCTCGCCTTCTCGCGCCGCCAGACGCTGCGCCCGCAGGTGCTGGAGCTCGGCGAGGTGCTCTCCGATCTCTCGCTGATGCTGAAGCGCGTCGTCGCCGACAAGGTCACGCTCGATGTCCGCCAGGGCCGCGACCTCTGGCCGGTCAAGGCCGATCTCGGCCAGCTCGAACAGGTCATCGTCAACCTCGCCGTCAATGCCCGTGACGCGATGCCGGATGGCGGCAAGCTCGCGGTGCGCACCCGCAACGTCACCCGCGAGGACTGCGCCTCCTTCGGCCAGGACGCCCTGCCCGCCGACGACTACGTCCTGCTGGAGGTCGAGGACAGCGGCACCGGCATCCCGCAGGAATATCTCGACAAGATCTTCGAGCCCTTCTTCACCACCAAGGAGGTCGGCAAGGGCACCGGCCTCGGCCTCTCGATGGTCTATGGCATCGTCAAGCAGACCGGCGGCTATGTCTTCGTCGACTCGACCATCGGCAAGGGCACGAATTTCCGCATCTTCCTGCCGCGCCATGTCCCGAGCCAGGAGGATATCGCCGCCGAGGCCGCGGCCAAGGAAGCGCCGAAGAAGCTCGCCGCCGATCATACCGGCGCCGGCGTCATCCTGCTGGTCGAGGACGAGGATGCGGTCCGCGCGCTCAACGCCCGCATGCTGGTCTCGCGCGGCTATACCGTCCACGAGGCAGCCTCGGGCGTCGAGGCGCTCGACCTCTTCCTGCAGAACGACGGCAAGATCGACCTCATCGTCTCCGACGTGGTGATGCCGGAGATGGACGGCCCGACGCTGCTCGGCGAACTCCGCAAGCGCAACCCGGACACCAAGGTCGTCTTCGTCTCCGGCTATGCCGAGGAGGCCTTCCGCAAGAACCTGCCCGAGGGGGAGGAATTCCACTTCCTGCCCAAGCCCTTCACGATGAAGCAACTCGTCGAGACGGTGAAGGCGGCGATGGGCTGAGGCCGACGGCGCCCGCATTCGGGCGCCATACTCCGCTGTGGCCGCCCTGCCCGTGACAGCTCCTGACACCCCTCCTGACAGAAACTGACACCGAGAACAAAAAAAGAACTTGCGAACAAGAACAAAGCGTGACCATCCTCATGTCAAGACGCATTGAGATGTCCCCGTCGCCCTGCCATAAGGAGCCCGAACCGTGAATCAGGCGAATCTCAAACTCGTGGAAGGCTCCTCGATGGACAAGGCCAAGGCGCTCGATGCAGCGCTCTCCCAGATCGAACGCGCCTTCGGCAAGGGCTCGATCATGCGGCTCGGCAAGAACTCGCCGTCGATCGAGATCGAGACGATTTCCACGGGTTCGCTCGGGCTCGACATCGCGCTGGGCGTCGGCGGCCTGCCCAAGGGCCGCATCGTCGAGATCTACGGACCGGAATCCTCCGGCAAGACCACGCTGGCGCTGCACACCATCGCCGAGGCCCAGAAGAAGGGTGGCGTCTGCGCTTTCGTCGATGCCGAGCACGCGCTCGATCCGGTCTATGCTCGCAAGCTCGGCGTCAATCTCGACGACCTGCTGATCTCGCAGCCCGATACCGGCGAGCAGGCGCTCGAGATCACCGATACCCTCGTCCGCTCCGGCGCCATCGACGTGCTGGTCATCGACTCCGTCGCCGCGCTCACGCCCCGCGCCGAGATCGAGGGCGAGATGGGCGATGTCCAGCCCGGCCTGCAGGCCCGCCTGATGAGCCAGGCCCTGCGCAAGCTCACCGCCTCGATCTCGCGCTCGAACTGCATGGTCATCTTCATCAACCAGATCCGCATGAAGATCGGCGTGATGTACGGTTCCCCGGAGACTACCACCGGCGGCAACGCACTGAAGTTCTACGCCTCCGTGCGCCTCGATATCCGCCGCGTCTCGACGCTGAAGGAGCGCGACGAGGCGACCGGCAACCAGGTCCGCGTCAAGGTCGTCAAGAACAAGGTCGCGCCGCCCTTCAAGCAGGTCGAGTTCGACATCATGTTCGGCGAGGGCATCTCGAAGGTCGGCGAACTGATCGATCTCGGCGTCAAGGCCGGCATGGTCGAGAAGGCTGGCGCCTGGTTCTCCTTCGACAGCCAGCGCCTCGGCCAGGGCCGCGAGAACGCCAAGACCTTCCTCAAGAACAACCCTGACCTGGCCTCCAAGATCGAGGCCACGATCCGGCAGAATTCCGGCCTCGTCGCGGACCGCATCCTCGATCAGGCGGACCCGACCGCGGACGATCTCGACGAAGGCGAGGCCTGATCACGGCCTGTACTGTCCCGGACGAAGACGCGGGCGGCCTTCGGGCCGCCCTTTTCGTTTGCGGATAAGGCCTTGCCCGGTGTGCGCTGCGTCAAGCTTTCTGGACAGCGGCAAGCCGCCTGACTAGAACCGGTCCTTCCTGCCGGGCGCGCCCGGCCTCCTGCCCCAGATCAGAGCGCAAAAGAGCGATGAGCGGCGTCAACGATATCCGGTCGACCTTCCTCGACTACTTCAAGTCCCAGGGCCACGAGATCGTGCCGTCGAGCCCGCTCGTGCCGCGCAACGACCCGACGCTGATGTTCGCCAATTCGGGCATGGTGCAGTTCAAGAACGTCTTCACCGGCCAGGAGAAGCGCCCGTATTCGCGTGCCACCACCGCCCAGAAATGCGTCCGTGCCGGCGGCAAGCACAACGACCTCGACAATGTCGGCTATACCGCGCGCCATCACACCTTCTTCGAGATGCTGGGGAATTTCTCCTTCGGCGACTATTTCAAGGAACAGGCGATCCATCACGCCTGGACGCTGGTCACCCGCGAATTCGGCCTGCCCAAGGACAAGCTGACGGTCACCGTCTACTCCGAGGACGACGAGGCGCACGCTCTCTGGAAGAAGATCGCCGGCCTGACCGACGACAAGATCATCCGCATCGCGACCTCGGATAATTTCTGGCGCATGGGCGATACCGGTCCCTGCGGCCCCTGCTCCGAGATCTTCTACGACCATGGCGACCATATCTGGGGCGGCCCGCCCGGCTCGGCCGAGGAGGATGGCGATCGCTTCATCGAGATCTGGAATCTCGTGTTCATGCAGTACGAGGAGGCCGCGGGTGGCGTCCGCACCAACCTGCCTCGCCCCTCGATTGATACCGGCATGGGGCTGGAGCGCATCGCCGCCGTGCTCCAGGGCACGCATGACAACTACAATATCGACCTCTTCCGCGCCCTGATCACGGCCATCGCCGACCTGACCTCGGTCGATCCGGACGGGCCGATGAAGGCGAGCCACCGCGTCATCGCCGACCATCTGCGCTGCTCGGCCTTCCTGATCGCCGACGGCGTGCTGCCGTCGAACGAGGGCCGCGGCTATGTGCTGCGCCGGATCATGCGTCGCGGCATGCGCCATGCGCAGCTCCTCGGTGCCAAGGAGCCGCTGCTTCACAAGCTCGTCCCGGCGCTGACCCGCGAGATGGGCCGCGCCTATCCCGAACTGCTGCGTGCCGAAGCGCTGATCACCGAGACGCTGAAGCTGGAGGAGACCCGCTTCCGCACCACGCTGGCGCGTGGCCTCACCCTGCTCGACGACGCCTCGAAGGACCTGACCGCCGGCCAGAGCCTCAAGGGCGACGTCGCCTTCACGCTCTACGACACCTACGGCTTCCCGCTCGACCTGACGCAGGATGCGCTGCGCGCCCGCGAGATCACGGTCGATACCGAGGGCTTCGATGCCGCCATGCAGCAGCAGAAGGCCAAGGCGCGCGCCGCCTGGGCCGGCACAGGCGAGGCCGCGACCGAGGCGCTCTGGTTCCCGCTGCGCGACAAGGTCGGCGCCACCGAGTTCCTCGGCTACGACACCGAGATTGCCGAGGGCGTGGTCACCGCGCTGATCCGCGACAATGCCGAGGTCCCCGCGCTGAAGGCCGGCGAGAGCGGTTTCATGCTGGTCAACCAGACGCCGTTCTACGGCGAATCCGGCGGCCAGGTCGGCGATGCCGGCCTGGCGAAGGCGCCGGGGGCGCTGGTCGAGGTTTCCGACGTCCAGAAGAAGCTCGGCGACGTCTTCGCCCACAGCATCACGGTCAAGGAAGGCGAGTTGAAGCTCGGCGCCGCTGTCGAGCTCGTCGTCGACCATGAGCGCCGTTCCGCGATCCGCGCCAACCACTCGGCGACGCATCTGCTGCACGAAGCGCTGCGCCTCGTCCTCGGCGACCATGTCGCGCAGAAGGGCTCGTTGGTCTCGGCCGATCGCCTGCGCTTCGACTTCTCGCATCCCAAACCGATCAGCGCCGAGGAACTGCGCGAGGTCGAGGAGATCGCCAACGCGATCGTCCTCCAGAATGAGCCGGTCACGACCCGCCTGATGAGCGTCGACGAGGCGATCGCCTCCGGCGCGCGCGCTCTCTTCGGCGAGAAATACGGCGACGAGGTCCGCGTCGTCGCGATGGGCACCAACCCGGCCGGCCGCGCCTATTCGGTCGAGCTCTGCGGTGGCACCCATGCCGCGCGCACCGGCGATATCGGTCTCGTCAGCATCGTCGGCGAAGGTGCCGTCGCGGCCGGCGTGCGCCGCCTCGAAGCCATGACCGGCAACGGAGCGCGCCTGCGCCTCAACGAGGAATCGCGCCTGCTCGACGGGCTCGCGAGCCTGCTCAAGGTCCCCGCCGCCGAGGCCGGCAACCGCCTGGCCGCGCTGATCGAGGAACGCCGCAAACTCGATCGCGAACTGACCGAGGCCCGCAAGAAGCTCGCCATGGGCGGCGGCGGCGCAGCCGAGGACCCGATCCAGGAGATCGCCGGCGCCAGGCTGCTGGCGCGCGCCGTCACCGGCATCGAGATGAAAGACCTGAAGAGCCTCGCCGACGAGGCCAAGACGCGCGTCGGCTCCGGTGTCGTCGCGATCGTCGGCGTCGCCGATGACGGCAAGGCCGGCGTCGTCGTCGGCGTCACGCCGGACCTGACCGAGCGTTTCGACGCGGTCGCACTGGTCCGCGCGGCCTCCGAGCAGCTCGGCGGCAAGGGCGGCGGCGGCCGCCGCGACATGGCCCAGGCCGGCGGGCCGGACGGCAGCAAGGCGCAAGCCGCGCTCGACGCCGTCGCCGCTGCGATGGGCTGATGGCGACGGGGAAGAATGGCGCCTGCACAGGCGCCCTCTCCCGCCGCATGCTCTTGATCGCGGTCGGCCTCTGGCCGGCTGCTGCCGTAGGCCAGAAGCAGCAGAAGCCCGCACCGGGCTCATCGCAGCCGTCGCTTTCCGCGGCGCGGACCATCGTCGCCGGCGCGCCGCTCAGCGTCTTCCTCACCCGCATGCCGCAAGGCGCGCGCCTCGCCATCGCGCGCCCGGATGACCCGGCGGACAAGGCGATCGTCGTCGTCGAGCCCAGGACCACGGTGCCGGCTCTCCCCACCCCCGGCGCTGTTGGGACTTACGAACTGCGCCTGACGGTGGAAAAGGCCGGCGCGCCCACGATCCTGCTGCGCCAGCCGCTCGCGACGACAGAGCCGAGTGCGACGCTGGCTGCGCCCGAGCGTGTCGGCCGCGGCCAGGGCGTGCCGGTGCGCGGCATCGGCCCCAATGGCGAGCAGGACCGCGTGATACTGGTGAAGCCGGACGCGCCGGCCGACACGGACGGCCCGCGCTTCTTCCCCGCGGAGAATGTCGAGGCGACGCTGGAGGCGCCGGACCAGCCGGGTGTCTATGAATTGCGCTACATCCTGCATGCGCCGCTGGCGGAACATCGCATCCTGGCGCGGCGGCCGGTCAGGGTGGAATGACCGGACATATCGCGATGCGGCTTGAGCGAAACCGCCCCGCCGCCTGACCTGCCCCCTTCAGTCACTTCCTTGCGACTATGCCGAGGCCGCCCCCAACAGGCCGAAAGCCATGTTAGGCTGCCCCTGCACCGGCTGCGGGCGTCGCTGAACGAACGTAGCCAAGAGCGAAGAAGACCAGGGAGACCGAACGATGAGCGCAAAATTCGTCACGCTTGCTGCGACCTTCGGATTGCTGGCGCTAACCGGCAGCACCGCCCAGGCTCAGACCTCGGATATGACCTTTTTCATCACGAGCGCTGGCTCCGGCAAGGGCGCGGATCTCGGCGGGCTGGCGGGTGCCGATGCGATTTGCCAGCGCCTCGCCCAGGCGGCCGGCGCCGGCAGCAAGACCTGGCACGCCTATCTGTCGACGCAGGCAGCCGGCAGCACCGCCGCAGTCAATGCGCGCGATCGGATCGGCGCCGGCCCCTGGCGCAATGCCAAGGGTGCGGTGATCGCGAACAGCGTCGCGGACCTGCATGGCGGCGCAGCGAACCTCACCAAGCAGACGGCGCTCACCGAGAAGGGCGAAGCCGTCAACGGCCGCGGCGACACGCCCAACGAGCACGACATCCTGACGGGCTCGCAGCCCGACGGCACAGCCTTCGCCCCGGGCGAGGATCGCACCTGCGGGAACTATACGAAAAGCGGCGCGGAGGGTGCGGTGATGATGGGCCACCATGACCGCACCGGGCTCGACGAGTCGCCACCCGCGAAATCCTGGAACAGCTCACATGCCTCGCGCGGCGGCTGCAGCCAGGACGCACTGAAAAGCACGGGCGGCGCCGGGCGCCTTTACTGCTTCGCCGTCAATTGACCTGATCGCGCAGCGACGGGCAGGTTCAAGTCAAGACGTCCTGCCATTACCGTTGATGAAAAAAGCCCGGCCTTTCGGCCGGGCTTCTCATTCCACGCAATGATGCGCCCTAAATCAGGCGGCCATCGCCTTGCGCATGTTGTCGCTGACCTTCTCGAGGAAGCCGGTGGTCGAGAGCCACTTCTGCTCGGCGCCGACCAGCAGGGCGAGGTCCTTGGTCATGTCGCCGGCCTCGACGGTGTCGACCGTGACCTTTTCCAGAAGCGAAGCGAACTTGGCGAGCTCGGCATTGTTGTCGAGCTTGGCGCGGTGCGCGAGGCCACGGGTCCAGGCGAAGATCGAGGCGATCGAGTTCGTCGAGGTCTCCTTGCCCTTCTGGTGCTCGCGGTAGTGGCGCGTCACCGTGCCGTGCGCGGCCTCTGCCTCGACGGTCTTGCCGTCCGGCGTCATCAGCACCGAGGTCATCAGGCCGAGCGAGCCGAAGCCCTGCGCCACGGTGTCGGACTGCACGTCGCCGTCGTAGTTCTTGCAGGCCCAGACATAGCCGCCCGACCACTTCATCGCGGAAGCGACCATGTCGTCGATCAAGCGGTGCTCGTAGGTGATGCCGAGCTTGTCGAATTCGGCCTTGAATTCAGCCTGGTAGATCTCCTCGAAGATATCCTTGAAGCGCCCGTCATAGGTCTTGAGGATGGTGTTCTTGGTCGAGAGATAGACCGGGTACTTGCGGATCAGGCCGTAGTTCAGCGAAGCGCGGGCAAAGTCGCGGATCGACTCGTCGAGATTGTACATCGCCATGGCGACGCCGGCCTCGGGGGCCTTGAAGACCTCCTTCTCGATGACGTTGCCGTCCTCGCCGACGAACTTGATCGACAGCGTGCCCTTGCTCGGGAACTTGAAATCGGTGGCGCGGTACTGGTCGCCATAGGCATGGCGGCCGATGACGATCGGCTGGGTCCAGCCGGGAACCAGGCGCGGCACGTTCTTGCAGATGATCGGCTCGCGGAAGATCACGCCGCCGAGGATGTTGCGGATCGTGCCGTTCGGCGACTTCCACATCGACTTCAGGTTGAACTCCTTCACGCGGCCCTCGTCCGGCGTGATGGTGGCGCACTTCACCGCGACGCCATGCCTCTTGGTGGCGTTGGCGGCGTCGATCGTGACCTGGTCGTCGGTCGCGTCGCGGTTCTCGACCGAGAGGTCGTAATAATCGAGCTCGAGATCCAGATACGGGAAGATCAGGGTGTCCTTGATCTTCTGCCAGATGATCCGGGTCATCTCGTCGCCGTCCATGTCGACGACCGGGTTGGCGACCTTGATCTTGCTCATGCGATGACCCCTGTTCTCTCCAGATAGAACGATCCGAAATCGCGGCTTTCGGCCACGATCCACGGCTGGGTCGCTTCCTAGCTCGTTAGAGCCGGCGGGGGAAGCGCGGCTTTCGGGCAATCTTATGCAACAATGATTATGCTGCATTGCCGCAAAATCGGCATCTTCCCGGCCTAGTCTGTTCTGCCGCTCGTCATAGCGACAGGACGAACGACGTGTTCCGTTTCATTCATGACCTCCGCGCCGGTCTTCAGCCGGCCGCGATCCTTCTGGCGGCGACGTTCGGCCCCGCCCTCGCCTCCGCGCCGATCACGGCCGAGGAAGCACCGACCACCCCGCTGCCGGTCCCGCGCGGCGCGCTGATCGATCCCGATGCCGACGTGATGGCGGCTCCGGCACTCGCCGCCGATGACCCCGATGCTCTCGTATTCGATCCGGGGCTGGCCGCGCTCGGCCGGGCGGCAGCGGCGTCCGGCGCCCATCTGCGGGCGCGGGCGCCGATTCCCGTCGACATCATCCGCAAGGGCTTCGCCGCGCGCCAGACCATGACGAGCGCAGCGCAGGATCGCTCCGTCGGCTTCAAGCTCGGGCAGGACATCTTCTCGCTCTCGACCACAATCTTCGACCCGGCGAGCGTCGGTGCGACGCGCGACGCGGAGCTGCGCTGGCGGCTGGGCAAGCCGGCGGTAGCCCAGAAGGGCTTTATCTGGAGCCTCGCGACCGGCGGCGGTGGCTCGCTCTACGGCAATCCCGAACAGACCGGCGAGGCCGTGATCGGCTACCGGCAGGAATTGTTCCCGCATCTCACCCTGACCTCCCAGCTCGCCATGGCCGGCAATTACGTCTTCGCGCCGGGCGACGGCCTCCACACGGCATTCACGCCGGAGATGAAGCTCTCGGTCGATCTCGCCAGGCTCGCCGACCTGCCCTGGCAGACTTCCTTCGATCTGACGCTGGCGCGCAAGGTGCCGCTCGTCGCCAGCGATTTCGAGACGCAGGGCCGGGCCATGCTCTCCTTCAAATACAAGTGGGACTGACCGGCACGGCCGCCATCGCATGGCGGCCTGCATCATCCAGCCTTTCCCATGGGCCCGGAGCGCTCTAGCCTCGCTCCATGACAAACCCGGCTTCGACCAAATTCGCTCTCGTTACCGGCGGCACCCGCGGCATCGGCGCCGGCGCCGCCCTTGCCCTGGCACAGGCCGGCTACGAGGTCCTCGCCACCGGCCTGACCGAGGAGGAGGTGGCAGCGGCGCCGGCCCATCCTGCGATCCGGCATGCCCGGCTCGACGTGACCCGCGACGCCGAAGTCGCCGCCATCGTCGCGACCTGCCCGCGCCTCGATGCCCTGGTGAACTGCGCAGGCATGATCCAGCGCGGCGGCAAGGAATTCGAGATCGACGCCTTCCGCCTGACCATCGAGGTCAATCTCAATGGCACGATGCGGATGTGTGTCGCCGCCAGGGACAAGCTCGCCGCCAGGGGCGCGGATAAGACCGGCGGCGGCATCGTCAACATCGCCTCGATGCTGACCTTCCACGGCTCCGCCTTCGCGCCGGGTTATGCCGCCTCGAAGGGCGGCATCGGCCAGCTCACCAAGTCGCTCGCCGCCGCCTGGGCGCCGGACGGCATCCGCGTCAACGCGGTCGCGCCCGGCTGGATCGAGACCGAGCTGACCCGGCCGCTGGTCGAGGATGCCGAGCGCTCGGCGCCCATCATCGCTCGCACGCCGATGGGCCGCTGGGGCAAGCCCGGCGATGTTGGTGGCGCCATCGCCTTCCTGCTCTCGGACGCGGCCGCGTTCGTCACCGGCGCTATCCTGCCGGTCGATGGCGGCTATCTCGCGGTCTAGGAAAGTGTTTCCGACTCAACAGCTTGAGCCGGAAACCTGAATCGAATTGCAAGCGCATTGAATCAGAACATCAGCCCGGGAGAGACGCCATGAACACGACGAGCCCGATCCCCGTCGCGGCCACCCAGGAGGAGCGCTGGACGCCCTATCGCCATCCCCAGCCGAAGGAATCGCCGCCGGAGCTGATCGTCCCGAACGTGATCCCGACCGACGAGCGCGTCTGGGTGCCGGTCGATGACAATGTCTGGTTCCGCCCGCTGCTCTTCTGCGTCTCGCGCGGCTACTGGATGAACCTGCTGAAGGTTCGCCGCGCCGGCGTGCTCTCGCGCCATCGCCATCCGCTGCCGGTCCACGGCTACGTACTGAAGGGCCAATGGCGCTATCTGGAGCATGACTGGGTCGCGACCGAGGGCTCCTATGTCTACGAGGCGCCCGGCGAGACCCACACGCTGGTGGTCGATCCCGAGACGGAAGAGATGATCACCATGTTCCAGGTGAACGGCGCGATGATCTATGTCGACCCGGACGGCAAATGCCTCGGCTATGACGACACCTTCACCCGCATCGACAAATGCCGCGCGCATTACGCCCAGAACGGGCTGGGTGCGGAGTATGTCGATCAGTTCATTCGGTAGTGCTTCGTCATGGTCGGGCTTGTCCCGACCATCCACGCCTTCGCTGGTCGCATGCGGTGTTCAAGCCGTCAGCGCTTCAGCTTCGCCAGCTCGACCGCCGCGCGCAGTTCGATATGGGCGAGAACCTCGTCGAGGCGCGGATCGTCGGTCGTCTCGCGCCTGAGCGCCAATGTCGTGCGCAGCCGCTCCAGCTCCGACGGCAGAACCCGGCCAGCGAGCAGCGCCGCCTTCAGCCGGTCGAGCCCGTCGAGCAGGTCGTGCCCGCGCCTCGCCTGCCGGCGCTTGCGGTCCTGCGTGTCCTCCTGCGCCTGGACGACGAGCAGCGTATCGAGCGGGCCGGCCGCGCTGACGCCGCTGCTGCGGGTCGCGGTGGCGGAATCCTGCGGCGGAAGCGTGAAGGCGGCGCCGCTCGAGCGCCTCGCGGAACTGGCCGGGCCGGCATTCGAAACGGGCGCGCGCTGGTCGATCCTGATCATCGGCGGCCTCGTGAAGGGTTAATGAAACCTTGTCGGAAGACGGTTAACAGCCGGTAAACGACCCGGCAGAAACTGCCGCCCCGGCAGGAAGCGCAGGCTCCGCAAGAGCCTCCCAACCATGAAGCCGAACTGCAAAGGACTGACAAACAAGGCTTTTCAAATTCGAGCGGTTTGGCACGCCCCTCGCAAGGGTCGGATGAGTTCAACCACCCCCGGTGCCAGACGCATGTTCCGCAACCCCGCCCTGAAGACGCTGCTGAAGCCGCTGGCCGCTCTGCTGGCCGTGGTCGTCGGCCTGTCGTCGCAGCCGGTGTTCGCGCTCTCGCGCATCAAGGATCTCGCCTCGGTCGAGGGCGTGCGCACCAACCAGTTGCTCGGCTACGGCATCGTCGTCGGCCTCAACGGCACCGGCGACACCCTCAACAACACGCCCTTCACCAAGCAGTCGCTGCAGGCGATGCTGGAGCGTCTCGGCGTCAACACCCGCGGCGCTAACATGCGCACCGCCAACGTCGCCGCCGTGATGGTGACCGCAAACCTGCCGCCCTTCGCCACGCAGGGCACCCGCGTCGACGTCACCGTCTCGGCCATGGGCGATTCCAAGTCGCTGCAGGGCGGCACGCTCCTGGTTACGCCGCTGCTCGGTGCCGATGGCGAGGTCTATGCGGTGTCGCAGGGCCCGGTCGCGATCTCCGGCTTCTCGGCCGAGGGCGAGGCCAGCAAGATCACCCGCGGCGTGCCGACCGTCGGCCGCATTGCCAATGGCGGCGTCGTCGAGCGCGAGATCGACTTCGCGCTGAACAAGCTCCAGACGCTGCGCCTGTCGCTGCGCAATCCCGACCTGACCACCGCTCGCCGCATGGCGGCTGCGATCAACGAATTCGTCGGCGGCGACTCGGCCGAGCCGACCGATCCTTCGACCGTGGCCTTGCAGATTCCGGCCCGCTTCAAGGGCAACATGATCAAGCTGCTCACCGATATCGAGCAGCTGCGCGTCGAGCCCGACCAGCTCGCCCGCATCGTCATCGACGAGCGCTCCGGCATCATCGTCATGGGCAAGGATGTCCGCGTCTCCACCGTCGCCGTAGCGCAGGGCAACCTCACCGTCACGATCAGCGAGCAGCCGCAGGTCTCGCAGCCGGAGCCCTTCGGGCGCGGCCAGACCGTCGTGACGCCCCGGACCAACGTCAAGGTCGATACCGGCGGCGGCAACAAGCTCGCCCTGGTCAAGGAAAGCGTGACGCTGGCCGAGCTGGTCGACGGGCTCAATGCGCTGGGCATCGGCCCGCGCGACCTGATCTCCATTCTCCAGGCCATCAAGTCGGCAGGCGCGCTGCAGGCCGAAATCGAGGTGATGTGATGACTGCTGCCCTCGCGCTTCCCGCCGCGAATCTCGCCCTCGGCGTCGCCGGCAAGGTCGCCAGCGGCATTGCCGATGCGCTCGACCCGGCCAAGGCCAAGGCGAAGAAGCAGGCCGACGATTTCGAGACCATGTTCCTCGAGCAGATGACCGAGAAGCTCTTCGCCAGCGAGGGCACCGAAGGCCCGCTCGGCGAGAACGGCACCGGCGGCGGCATCTGGCGCTCGCAGCTCACCCAGCAATACGCCAAGCAGATCCAGCAGGCCGGCGGCATCGGCCTCTCCAACCAGATCATGCGCGACCTGATCAATCTCCAGGAACAGGCCGCGGGCGGAGTCCAGAATGCCGGTCGCTAAGCCTGTCCTCGACGAACGCCCGCGCATCGCCGACGCGCTTGGTGCCCGAGCCCTGATCGAAGCCGTCCTGGAGGCGCTTGGCGCCCTCTCGCATCTCGTCGGCGAGGAGACCGAGCTGGTTCGTGCCGGCCGCCTGCCGGAAGCCATGACCCGCGAGCCGCGCAAGACCGAGCTCGCCGGCATCTACATGCGCGGCGTCGAGCAGGTGAAGCTGAATGCCGTGGCGCTGGCCCGCTTCGTGCCGGACCAGGTCAAGCGGCTGAAGGAGGCGCACAACGCCTTCCAGGGCCTGATCGAAACCAACCAGATCGTTCTGGCGACGGCGCGCGCCGTCTCGGAATCCGTCATTCGCGATCTCGCGGCCGACGCCAACCGGCCGATGCGGGCCAATGGCTACGGCCCGACCGCGACTGTCGGCGCCGGTGTCTTCGCCCGTCCCAATTCCGGGCCGTTGGTCGTCTCGCGCCGGCTTTGATCGGCGCCCTGCTCTGGCGGGCTCGCCGCCGGCAGCCGCCAGGCCCTTGGTATATAAAGGGTTTACGCGCCGGCTGCGCCGGAAACCCTAAAGATTTACCTAATTTCTTGACGCCGGATTCAATCTTTTCTGCCAATCCTCGCAGCGTCGGGTAGCGCGTCCTGCTCCCGGCACCGGACGAGAACGGCGCAACGGCGCCGTGAACGACTCCAGAAGGAGTGGTCATGGATTTTGGCAACGCCCCCAGGCTCGCGGCCGTGACTGCCGCGCCGCCCGTCACCCGCTCGGACGTCACGGCGCAGGCCGGCAGCATCGCCGTGGACCTTCCTCCCGAAAAGACCGTGCAATCCGCCTCTGCCGGCGCGGCCGTGAATGTCGAGGTCCGCGCCGAGGCACGCGACGCCCAGAGTCGCGCCGATGGCGAGCGCCGGGCATTCGCTAACGACCGGAACGATCGCACCGCCACGCGCACCGCCGACGAGACGGTCGAGCGCAAGCTGATCATCGATCCGAAGACGCGCGCGATCGTGCTGCAGAAGAAGGACCCGCACACCGGCGAGACGATCTCGCAACTGCCGGACGAAGTCCTCCTGAAACTCCGCGCCTATTCGCGCGAGCTCAGCGAACGGGCGCGCGAGGCCAGCGAGGCCCACCAGGTCGAACGGACCGCCTGAAGCCGGCCTGCTCCACGACATCCCGGCTTGCCTCCCGCAAGGCCCGCGCAAGCGGGCCTTCGTCGTTTCAAGGCTCCCTCGCCCCCTTAATCCGCCATTCACCATACCGGCAGGCTGCCCCGTCAGCGGCGCATTCTAACGTCGAAATTTACGTCTCGTTACGAAGCGCCGCGGCAGGGTCCTTTCGTCGCGGCCAGAACGGCCACGACGCCAGAAGGCATCATCCCAGAAGGGTTTCTCATTATGGCCTCGACGATCTCTCTCTCCGCTGGCGTGCGCAACGCGCTCTCCTCGCTCTCCTCGACCACCGCCGCCTCGCAGCAGGGTCAGTTCCGTCTCGCCACCGGCAAGAAGGTCAACTCCGCCGTCGACAACGCGGTCAACTTCTTCACCGCCGCCGGCCTGAACGATCGCGCCGGCCAGTTCACCAACCTGCTCGACGGCATCTCGAACGGCGTCCAGACCATCACGGCCGCCTCGAAGGGTATCGACGCGATCACCAAGCTGGTCCAGTCGGCCCAGTCGACGATCAAGCAGGCCCAGGCCGACGCCGCCCAGAACCGTCCGAGCACCGTCAGCGCCGCGATCGATACGACCAAGGCTGCGGCCTTGGCCAAGACCGTCGCCGCAGCCGGCGACATCACGATCACCGCCGGCGCGACGGAATATACCGTCACTGCATCCGCGACCGACACGATCCGCGACGTCGTCAACAACATCAACAAGTCGGGTATTGCGACCGCTTCGGTCAGCAACGATGGCAAGCTGACGATCAAGGGCACGGGTTCGGACGCTCTGACGATCGCCGGCGCCGACGCTGTTACCGGCGTGGCCGGAAACGACCAGGCCGACGTGGCGGCCACTGCCAACTCCGACGTTCGCGCCAGCCTCGTCGATCAGTTCAACGACCTGCGCACGCAGATCAATGAACTCGCCAAGGACGCCGGCTTCAACGGCATCAATCTTCTCGCCGGCGACGCGCTCTCCGTCGTCTTCAACGAGAAGACCGGTGCCGCCAAGAACGAGCTCAAGGTTCAGGGTGAGGAAATCAGCGCCACGAACCTCGGCATCGGCGAAGCCGGTACCGACATCGACTTCCAGAATGATACGCAGCTCGCCACCGCTGCCGACTCCCTGACCAACGCCCTCACCTCGCTGCGCTCGACGGCTTCGTCGCTGGGCTCCAGCCTGGGCGTCGTCCAGACCCGCCAGGACTTCACCAAGGACCTGATCAACACCCTGACCCAGGGTGCCGACAACCTGGTGCTGGCCGACACCAACGAGGAAGGCGCCAAGCTGCTCGCTCTGCAGACCCGCCAGCAGCTCTCCCAGACCGCCCTGTCGCTTTCGAGCCAGGCCGACCAGGCCGTCCTGCGCCTGTTCTGATCCTTCGTCCGCAGAAGCGGGCTTGCCCACAGAATTTGGGCCGAAGACAAAAGAAAGCGGCGGAGCGCAAGCTCCGCCGCTTTCTTCGTTACGAGCAAGGATTTTCCGTCGCGATTAACCGTTTATTAGCCTTAACAAACAATGATCGGTCCAAAGCAATCCGGGCGGGCGTAGCGCCGCGCGTTCAGAGGACCCAGACATGGCCAATACGATTCTCACCAGCGGCGTGCGCAACAACCTGCTGACGCTCCAGCAGACCACCGCCGAGCAGGGCGCGATCCAGAATCGCCTGGCGACCGGACGGCGCGTCAATTCGGCCATCGACAACCCGATCAATTTCTTCACCGCAGCCGGCCTGAACGACCGGTCCAACCAGCTCGGCGGCTTGCTGGATGGAATCTCCAACGGCATTCAGACGATCCAGACGGCCTCGAAAGGTATCGACGCGATCGTCAAGCTGGTGCAGTCGGCCCAGTCGACCATCAAGCAGGCCCAGGCCGACGCCGCCCAGAACCGTCCGAGCACCACGGGTGCCGCCATCGCCGCGACCAAGGCCGCGGCTCTCGCGAAAACCGTCGCTGCCGCGGGCAACATCGTGATCACGGCCGGGAACACGGAATATACCGTGGCGGTCGGCGCGACCGAGACGATCCGCGACGTCGTCAACAAGATCAATGATTCCGGCATCGCCACCGCAACGGTGAACAATTCCGGCGAGCTGACGATCAAAGGCACGGGCTCCGACCCGTTGACCATTGCGGGCGCCGACGCCGTTACCGGTGCGGCCGGCAGCGATGACACGGACGTCGCCGCCACTGGCAATTCTGACGTGCGCGCCAATCTCGTCGACCAGTTCAACGAGCTGCGCAGCCAGATCAACGAGCTCGCCAAGGACGCCGGCTTCAACGGCATCAACCTGCTGGCCGGCGACGCTCTCTCGGTCGTCTTCAACGAGAAGACCGGAGCGGCCCAGAACAAGCTGGACATCCAGGGCGAGGAGATCAGCGCGACCAATCTCGGCATCGCCCAAGCCGGATCCGCCGTCGGCGACATCGATTTCCAGAACGACAACGCCCTGGCCAATGCCTCCGACGCCTTGACCAACGCGCTGACCTCGCTGCGCAGCTCGGCCTCGTCGCTCGGCTCGCAGCTCTCGGTGATCCAGACCCGTCAGGACTTCACCAAGAACATGATCAACACCTTGACCATCGGTGCCGACAACCTCGTTCTCGCCGACTCCAACGAGGAAGGCGCCAAGCTGCTCGCGCTCAACACCCGCCAGCAGCTCTCGCAGACGGCGCTGTCGCTGGCCTCGCAGGCCGACCAGGGCGTGCTCCGGCTCTTCGGCTGACGCCGAAGACGGCACAGCCCTCCCCTCCGCCAGAAGGCAAGGACAAGACATGGCCCTCAAGGTCGAGCTCAAGCCCAAGGAGCGAATCATCATCGGCCAGGTGGTGATCCGCAACGACGAGCAGCGCACGCGCTTCTTCATCGAGGGCGATGCGCCCATCCTGCGCGAGAAGGACATTCTCACCGCAGCCAGCGCCGACACCCCGGCCAAGAAGATCTACCTCGCCATCCAGCTGATGTACCTGGCGCAGGACCCGACGCATGAGCACGAGACCTATTTCCAGCTCGTGCGCGAATTCATCAATGCAGCGCCCAGCGCTCTGCCGCATGTTCATGAGATCAATAACCGCATCTTAAGCGACGACCTGTACAAGGCTCTGAAGGCGGCCAGAAAGCTGATCGCCTATGAAGCGGAATTGATCGAGAATGCAAAACGGGTTTAACGCCTACGCCGCCGCGGCCAAGACTGCCCAATCCGTCGTTTCGCCCCGCGAACTTGAAGCCTCCCTGCTGATCAAGGCCGCGACCCGGCTTCAGGCCGTCGCCGACGACTGGGACGCGCGCGGGCGAGATGTCGACGAAGCCCTCACCTACAACCGGCGCCTCTGGACCCTGCTGGTCTCCGCCATGATCGCCGAGGACAACCCTCTGCCGGTCGGCATCAAGACCAACATCCTCGGCCTGGCCAATTTCATCTTCAATCAGACGTTCAAGATCTCGGCCGATCCGCAGCCGCAGAGCCTCAGTGCGCTGATCAGCATCAACCGGGAAATCGCCGCGGGTTTGCGCGGCCGCTGATACCTTTCCGCGGAAGACCTGAGAAACAGAAACGCCGCCCGATGGGCGGCGTTTCTGTTTGCGGGTTTTTCTGCGTTCAGAGGTAATTGGTCAGGGACAGCTTCGACAGCATCGAGGTGACCTGATAGCTCGCCTGCAACTGCGTCTGCAGCGACAGGATCTGCGTCGCGACCTCCTCCGTCGTCACGTTCTCGACGCCGGAGAGTGTCGAGATCAGGTAGTTCTTGGTGCTTTGGTGACGCTCCTTGGCGCTGGCGAGCGCGGTCTGGGCCGAGCCGAGCTCGGTGATGATCTCAGCCGGCTTCTGGACGGAGTCGCCGAAACCGAGCTTGTCGCCGACCCGCGACGCCATCGCTTCGTAACCTGCCTGCGCATTCGCGTCGCTGGCCGGGAAGGTCTCGGTCGCCATGATCGCGAACTGGGCGAGGCCGACGCGGAAGGCCTGCTCGTTGGCCCGCGCACCCGTCCCCACGACCTGCCCCTGGTCGATCTGGACCGTCGCCGTATTGCGGGCAGGGTCGCTGCCGTCATCGCCGCGATACCAGGTCACTGTCGTCGCGGCCGTGCCGGCATTGCTCGGCGGTGCGGTCGCCGTCGCGAAATTCGGGCCCGGCACCCGCTTCGGCGGATTGCTTGGGCTGCCGGCGAAGAAATCCTCGGCCGCAACCTGCGCGGAGGCGGCAGGGAGTGTCGTCTTCGCTTCCCTGCCGAGGGCAGCGTCGATCGAGGCCTTCAGCGCCGTCGCGGTATCGGCCGGCGTCGCGCCGATCTGGAAGCTGTCAGCGGCCGAGCCATCGGTTCCGGCGGCCCGGGCGGTGAGGGTCACCTCTTCCTGCGTTCCATCGGGCAAGGTCAGCTTGAGGGTCACCTTGTCGCCCGGCTGGGGCTGCGCCGTCACGTCGACGGCGAGATTCGCCGGAGTACCCGCATTATAGGTCACGGCAAGGGCCGAGGAGCTCGACGTGGCTCCGGCCAGTTTGAAGCCGTAAACATGGTTCTCGTCGGCGACCGTGACGCTCGTCGTGCCGGTGATGCCGGTCGTCAGCCGTCCGAGACCGGAGCCCAGATCGGCCTGCTTGCGCTCGTCGATCAACTGCTTCAGTCCGGCCTTGCCGGCGCCGTCTCCGTTCATGATCTCGTCGAAGCCCGCAGTCGGCTCGGTATCGGAGGTCTTGCCCGAGAAGAGATAACGCCCGTTGACCGCGGTATTCAGCAGGTCGAGCGCCTGCTTGAACTTCTCCTCGGCCAGCAACTGCGGCGCGGAGCGGCCACTGGCGCTCGGCACGTAGCTGTTGGAACGGGTATCGGTACGCGTCTCGTTGACGAGCTTGGCGAAGTTCTCGACGCTCTGTGACGAGAGCTTCAGATTCACGTTGGTCAGCTCGATGCCGCTGAGCCAGGAATCGAGCTGCGAAACCTTGGCGTTGAGATCGAGGCTGACGCGCCGGTCGATGCCGAGGTCGCCATAGCTCGTGCTACGCTGCTTGGTGTCGAGCTGGCGCTGGAGATCGTCGAACTGGGCCCGGGTCGAAACGAACTCGTTGGGCTTGGCCGCGCGGTAGGCGCCGGTTCCGTAAGCGGTGATGGTCATCGCGGCCTCACACTCTCATCAGCACGTCCATCATCTCCTTCATCGTGGAGATGATGCGGGCATTGGCGGCATAGGCGGTCTGGAGTTCGATCAGCATCGACATCTCCTGGTCGACATTGACCTGGGACGTCTCCTGGAAGCGGCTCTGGATCGATGCGAGCGCGACCTGCTGGCCCTCGTCGAGGCGCTTGGCAGCCTCGACCGCCTGCCCCTGCGAGGAGACCACGCGCTGGACGAAATTGGTGATCGTGCCGGAAAAGGATGCCGTCGCCCCGTCCGGCGAGGAGCTGTTGTCGAAGCTGCGAACGCTGCTCGTCAGGCTCTCGAG
Source organism: Allobosea sp. GW822-FHT05A11 (assembly GCF_058800455.1). Lineage (NCBI taxonomy): Bacteria > Pseudomonadati > Pseudomonadota > Alphaproteobacteria > Hyphomicrobiales > Alloboseaceae > Allobosea > Allobosea sp. GW822-FHT05A11. The sequence goes on from NZ_JBXAMI010000008.1 coordinate 164,212, forward strand.
CAGCGCCTTGGGCCGCGTCGCATCGCCGGCCGCGGTGCCGGCCGGGCCGACCAGCAGCGCGCTGTTCCGGATGACGTCGGCATTGACCGCGATCCGGCCCGCCAGCCCGACCTTGCGCGTGGCGTCGTCATAGGAGCCGATGAAGGGCTTGTTGTCCGCATCGACGAAGAGGGGCATCCCGGAGGTCGCGGAATCGGCGGCGAGCACGCCGGTCTTGGCGCCGAGCCCGGCGACGCGACCGCCCGGCTCGGTGATCCGCAGCAGCGAGCCACTGGGATTGGCCACCGTGAAGCCCGTCGCACCATTCGTGTCGAGCGCGTTCTGGATCTGAGCGGCGACCGAAGCGGGGCCGGCCGAGAAATCGATCGCGATCGTCTTGTTGGACGGGTCGCTGCCGATCGGCAGGACTGTTCCGGCAGGCGCATTGACGAAGGTGAAGCGCTGCGTCGGGCCGGGTGGTGTCGGCGTGTAGTCGAAGGTCAGCGTGTTCAGGCGCTGCTTTGTGGTATCGAAGCCGAGATCGAGATCGAGGCCGGTCTGCGCCGCCGGCGCCGGCGGATAGGCCGCGCTCGGGAGGGAATTCTCCGAGAGCGCCTTCGACATCTGCGCGGCGATCTCGTCGAGCTGCGCCTGCGCCTGGACCAGCGTCTTGTCGCGCAATTCGATATTGGCCGCGATCTCGCCGGAGCGGAAGATCCGGTTGGCAATGGCGTCCGAGGCGTTGCCGGAGGCATCGATGATCTTGATCGTGCCGACGCTGCGCTTGGCCGGGTCGATGTCCCACTGGTCGTCCGGCCCCAGCCCGGCATGCTCGTCGAACTTGAAGGTGACGGCAGCCTGCCCATCGAAGAGCTGCGTCCCGGAACCCGTCACAACGCTGACCGAGCCCCGCGCATCCTCCGTCGTCTTGATGTCGACATACTGCGACAGCTCGGAGAGGATCAGGTCGCGCTGGTCCTTCAGCCCCGCCGTCGCGCTGTCGTTCGGGCTGCCGACGATGCGCGTATTGACCTTGGAGAGCGCGCTGAGCAGGTCGTTGACCTTGGTGACCGCGGTGGCGATGCCGCTCTCGGCCTGGCTGCGCAGGGCCTGCACGCCGTTGGAGAGCGTGTTGAGCTGGCGCGCCAGCTGCGTCGCGTTGTCGAGCACCTGCGCGCGCAGGCTGTAGGACGACGGATCGTTCTGGAGCGATTGCAGCGCGCTGGTGAACTTGTTGAAGATCGTATCCAGCGCCGTGGCGCTGCCCGGCGCGCCATAGAGCTTGTCGAGATTGGACAGCGAGCTCGCGCGGGTCGACGTATAGGCCGCCCCCGAAGCCTCCTGCCAGAGCTGATGCTGGACGATCTTGTCGAGGAGACGCTGGACCTGCGTGCTCTGCACGCCGACCGTCAGCCCGCTCAGGCTGTCGGCGGTCGAAACGGTCCGGCGGACATAGCCCGTCGTTCCCGCATTGGCGACGTTCTGCGAAACGATGCCGATGCCGACCTGCGCGGCGTTGAGGCCGCCGATCGCGGTGTTCAGGGAAGTGCTCAGGCCCATCGTCAACTCCTGTTGCGAGATGCGGCCCTCCTGGGCCGCAGCTTAGGCAGATGCGCCGCTCAGCGGATGATGTTGAACACCGCGGTCAGCATCTCCTGGGCCGTGGTGATGACCTTGGTGTTGGCCGAGTAGGCCTGCTGGGTGACGATCATCTTGGAGAATTCGTCGGCGATATCGGTGTTCGACTGCTCGACGCTGCCGCCGACCATCTGCGAGGTGCCCAGGCCGATGATCGGCGGGCCGGATTCGATCGTCTCCTCGAAGGCACCGCCGTCGAGCCGCTTCAGCGAGTTGTCGGCATTGAAGCGGGCGACCGAGACCTGGGCCAGCGCCACGACCTGGCCATTGCTGAAGGTACCGATCACCGCGCCTTCGGCCGAGACCGAGACGCGATCGAGCGTGCCGGCGGTGTAGCCGTCCTGGCGGATGCTGCGGGCGTCGATCTGGCCGCTGACATCGCCGTTCTGGGTCACGCCATTGCCGCCGGTCGTCAGGTTGATGCCGGTGATGGTGGTTCCGTTGATCGTCATGGTCGGCAGCGTGATGTCGCCGCTGGCCGGGGAAACCATCTGCCCGGTGGAGCCGAAGCTGACGGTCTGGCCGGCCTGGACATAGGCGACGTCGCCCGCCGCGGTCGCACTGGTGTCCTGGGCGACGAACAGGCCCCAGGTGCCGGATGTGGCCGGGTTCGCAGCCGGGTTGCCGTTGTCGATCTTGGCCCAGCGCATCTCGACGCTGGTGGCCTTGCCGAGCTCGTCATAGACGGTCACGGAGCCGCCCGGGATCGAGGTCGCCAGGAAGCTGCTGATATTGTTGCCCATCACCGCAGCATTGGCGGCATAGGGGTTCGGCGCCGCGCCCGCCGCCGTGACCGAGGCAGGGTTCAGGAATTCGGTACCGCCCTGGCTTTTCTGCGTCGTCGCCGGCACGGCCGGGATATTGGCGCGGTACTCGATCGAGCTCGTCGCCTTGGCCGGGAACTGCTCCTTGGTGATGCGCAGCACGTCCGGCTGCGTGCCGACGAGCTGGCCGGTCACCTGATCGATCTTCAGGCCCTTGAGATAGTAGCCGGCGCCGTTGACGAGGTAGCCATTCGCGTCGAAGTCGAAATCGCCGCGCCGCGTATAGAGGTTGCTGTTGGAAAACTGGGTGTTGGCGCCGACGCCGCTCTGGCGCTGGTCGACCACGAAGAAGCCGTCGCCGTTGATCGCGATATTGGTGTCGATGCGGGTCGGGTTGAGATCGCCCTGGATCGAGTTCGTCGCCTGGCTGAAGGCCGCGACCGAGCCGGCGACCTGCCGGTTCAGCGCAGCGTCGGGCACGAGATCGGCGAAGGCGGTATCGACCCGCTTGTAGCCCGCCGTCCGCGAGTTGGCGATGTTTCCGGAAATGTTCTCGAGCGCATAGGACTGCGCCGTCATTCCCGAAACCGCCGTGGTCAGCGCACTGAAAACACCCATGGAACCCTCACCTCGACCGGCAGCCCCCCAAGGGCGGCCCACAACTTCGAGGCGGTATCTGCACGGGGCGTGCCATGCGCAGCACCGTGCTATTTCAAGGGGTTGGATCGTTTACGAAAGGTAAAACGGCAGTCGGAGCCGGGCAGAAACCGCTGCCCCGGCAGAATCTGCCGGGCTCAGGCTTCCCCATCCTTGTCGCCGCGCCATCCGCCGAGATCGCCCGCGACATCGGACAGGGTCGGTGCCGCCGCCTCGACGAAAGGCAGCGGCCGGCAGACCGCGAGCGCCGCGAGCCCGATCCGGGCCGTCAGCATACCGTTGATCACGCCCTCGCCGAGCTTGGCCGAAAGCCTCGCCGCGAGCCCCTGCCCCACCACCTGCTGGATCACGGCATCGCCGGCCGCCATGCCGCCGGTCAGGACGAGATGGTTCATCACCTGCCGCGCCAGCCGGAGCAGACCGAGCGTCCCGGGCCGCCCGGCATAGATGCCGGCGATGGAGCGCAGCAGCCGCGCGCAGGCGACCAGCACGAAGACGACATCGACCAGCGCCCGCGGGCTGACCGCGGTGACCAGCGAGACGCGCCGCGCGGCTAACGCGATCTGGGCGGTGGCCAGCGCATCGAGCGGTGCGAGCAGGCTGCGTTCCGCCACCGTCAGCATATCGCGCGCGGCGAAGAGCTGCGGCAGCGCCTCCTGCAGGGCGGCGCGGCCCTGAGCCGTCTGCGCCCGCCCCTTGTAAAGCGAGACGAGTTCGTCGGCGATCGCCCGGCCCTCGTCGGGCGTGCCGCCCGCCAGCGCCGCGACGGCCCGCTCGCGCAACGCCTCGACCTTGCGCTCGCGCAGGATGTCGCGCAGCACCCGGCCCAGCATGACCAGCAGCGCCAGCGTCGCGATCGCCGCACAGACCAGCGCGGCATAGCCGAGTGCCGGATTCTGGCTCATCAGCGAGCGGATCGTGTTCTCGACCCAGACGCCGGCCGCCAGCGCCAGAAAGCCGGACAGCCCCGCCACGAAGAGCGAACCCCAGGAGAAGCGACGCCTGGGTTTGGCGGACACCGCAGGAACGGCGGCATCGATCGGCTCGCTCTCGGGCAGGATCGCGAGGTCGCCGCGCCGAAGCGGGGCCTCTCCGGCGGACTCGCCCGCCTGCGGGCCATCGAGGCGGATCGCGCGCGGTGCCTTGCTCATCGCGAAACCCCGTTCATGCCGACATCCTCATGCCAGCCTGTCGCCGATCAGGAATTCCAGCGCACGGTCGAGGCGGATCTGCGGCGGCGGCCTGAGGCGCCCGCCCGCATCCGGTGCGACCATTGGCGGCCGGAAGCGCGGCGCCCGGACCTGCCAATGCGCCTTGGGATCGAAGATGGCTTCCGGCCGCTCAGGCAGTTCGCCGGGAAAGATGGCCGCTTCCGCTATGCCGTCGAAGACCTGCCCGTCGATCGTCTCGCCGGCCTCCGGCACACCGGCGATGGCCGGCAGTTCCTCGCGGCCTTCCTTGATCCGGACCTCATGCGTCGCCCGCACGGCCGCCAGCGCCATCGCCTCGACCCGCGCGCCGGCGCCTTGCGCCCGCGACAGCGCCCGCCCGACCAGATGCGACATCACCGCCGCCAGCCGGTCATGGCTCGAATGGTGGATATGGTCGGCCTTGGTCGCGGCGAAGAGCACGCGCTCGATGCGCGGCGCTAACAGGCTCGACAGCCAGGAATTGCGACCTACGGAAAAAGCGGCGAGCGCCTGTCCCAGCGCGGTTTCGAGATCGGCCAGCGCCGGCGCCCCGGCATCGAGCGCGGCAAGCACGTCGACCAGCACGATCTGCCGGTCGAGCCTTGCGAAATGATCGCGGAAGAACGGCGTCACCACGACGCGCTTATAGGCCTCGAAGCGCTCCGCCATCAGCGACGCGAGCGTGCCCGGCCGCACATCGCGATCATGGCCGAGATCAACAGGCGCGAAGGTCAGGGCCGGCGAGCCCTCGAGATCGCCCGGCATCAGGAAGCGACCGGGCGGCGTCACCGCCACCGCTTCAGGATCGGCGCGCAGCCGGGCGAGGTAGCTCTTGAACAGGTCGCTCGCGGCTTCCGCCGCCAACTCGTCCGGCGCCCCGTCCGGGTCCCGCCCCGGCAGATCCGCCAGCCACTCCGCAGCGGCTTCACGCCGATGCGCCTTGCGTGCATCCGCGACGGCCTGCGCCGACCAGGCCTTGTAGTCCTGCCCGATCAGCGCGAGATCGAGCAGCCACTCGCCGGGATAATCGACGATGTCGAGCGTCAGTGTCGCCGGTCCCTTGAACCAGCCGGCGGCCCGCTCGTAGTCGATCTCGATCCTGAGCTCGGAGATGCGCCGCGTCGATTCCGGCCAGCGACGGTCTGGCCCGTTCATCGCCGCGCGATGCGCCTCGTACGGAAAGCGCGGCACGTCGGGATCAGGCTGCGGCACCAATCTGACGCGCGCGATCCGCCCCTCGGAGGCCGCCTTCAGCACCGGCAGCTTCGCGCCTTCGATCAGGTTCTGGATCAGGGCAGTGGTGAAGACCGTCTTGCCCGAGCGCGACAGCCCGGTGACGCCGATCCGCAGGCGCGGGCGTGCGAGTCCGAGCACGCTGTCGCCGAAGGCAAGAGCCGCATTGCGGGCGCTGTCGAGATAGGAGGTGTCGCTCACGGCGCCGCGGCGCTCACTCGTCCGGGCCTTCGCCGAGCGAACCCGGCGTGACGAAACGGTCGAGCCTGCCTTCCCGCGCGGCAACTGCGTACCAGTGCTCGGTGGCGAAATCGATCACGGCCAGCCCGCAGGTCGGGTATTTCTGGCTCATCCGCGCCGAGGCATAGCGGTCGCCGTGGCCGGTCAGCAGATGTGCCAGCTCCTCGAAGCCTGGATTATGGCCGATGAGCAGGAGCGTCCGGACATCGCCCTCGACCTCCTGCACGACATCGAGCAGGCGCTCGGTCTTGGCCTCGTAGATTTGCGGCTCGAACTGGACCGGCGGTCTTTCCGGCAGCATCGGCGCGACCATCTCCCAGGTCTCGACCGTGCGCTTCGCCGGCGAGACCAGGACGAGATCGGGCAGCAGCAATTCATCGGCGAGATAGCGCCCCATCACCGGGGCGGCCTCGCGCCCGCGTGCCGCGAGGGGTCGGTCGCGGTCGGCCACACCCGTGGGCCAGTGGGATTTGGCGTGGCGCAGAAGCATGAGGCGTCGCATGAGCAGAACCTAGCGATGCTGGAGCCGATTTGCGAGGGGCGCTCAGCGACTCTCCCGCCGCGTCATGAAGGCGAGCTTCTCGAACAGCGAGACGTCCTGCTCGTTCTTGAGCAGCGCGCCGTGCAGCGGCGGGATCAGCTTGCGCGGGTCGCGCTCGCGCAGCACCTCCGGCCCGATATCCTCGGCGACGAGCAGCTTCAGCCAGTCGAGCAGCTCCGAAGTCGAGGGCTTCTTCTTCAGGCCGGGCACCTCGCGCACCTCGAAGAACAGGCGCAGCGCCTCCTCCATCAGGCGCTTCTTGATGCCGGGGAAATGCACCTCGACGATCTGCTGCATCGTCTCCGCATCGGGAAAGCGGATGTAGTGGAAGAAGCAGCGGCGCAGGAACGCATCCGGCAGCTCCTTCTCGTTGTTGGAGGTGATGATCATCACCGGCCGCTGCGCCGCCTTGATGGTCTCGCCGGTCTCGTAGACATGGAATTCCATACGGTCGAGCTCGAGCAGCAGATCGTTCGGGAACTCGATATCGGCCTTGTCGATCTCGTCGATCAGCAGCACCGGCCGGACGGGCGCGACGAAGGCCTCCCAGAGCTTGCCGCGCTTGATGTAGTTGCCGATCTCGGAGACGCGGGGGTCGCCGAGCTGGCTGTCGCGCAGGCGGCTCACCGCATCGTATTCATAGAGGCCCTGCTGCGCCTTGGTCGTCGACTTGATGTGCCAGGTGATTAGCGGAGCGCCCAGCGCAGCCGCGATCTCCTCGGCTAGCACCGTCTTGCCTGTCCCGGGCTCGCCCTTCACCAGCAGCGGACGCTCCAGCCGGATTGCGGCATTGACGGCGACGGTGAGATCCTCGGTCGCGACGTAGTTTTCGGTGCCGGCAAAACGCATGGACGGTCCTTCTAAGCCAATGGCGAGACGCTAGCCCATCCTTTGCGGGCGCGGAAACCGCTTTTTCGCCCGCGGCACCTGAGCACCCCTGCCTAAAGGCTCGCGCCGCAACGCAAATTTCTGCCCTCCATGACGATTCGAAGGTTGTGCTGCGCCGCCGCAAACCGCAAGAATTGCCGGCGCATCCCGCAGCCCCCGAATCGCAAGGCACCCTTTGGCCGGAGCAGTCGATCTTTCCGTCTATCACGACGCTATGGTCGTGCTGGCGACCGCCGGCGTCATCGTGCCTTTCGCCAAGCGCTTCAAGATCAATTCGATCGTCGCCTTCATGGCTTGCGGGGCCCTGCTCGGCCCCTTCGGCCTCGGCGGTCTGGTTTCCTCGGTTCCGCTGCTGAGCACGATCACCGTCTCGCATGCCGAGGCCCTGGCCGGGCCGGCTGAACTCGGCGTCGCCTTCCTGCTCTTCGTGATCGGGCTGGAGCTCTCCTTCGATCGTCTGAGGACGATGCGCCGCCTCGTCTTCGGGCTCGGTCTTGGACAGGTGCTGCTGTCGGCGGGAGTCATCGGCGGCGGCGCCTATGCGCTGGGTCAACCGGCGCCGGCGGCGCTGATCATCGGTTTCGGCGTCGCCCTGTCGTCCACCGCGATGGTGGTCGAACTGCTCTCGGCCAAGAAGCGGATGATGACGGCGGCCGGGCGCGCCAGCTTCGCCGTCCTGCTCTGCCAGGACCTCGCGGTGATCCCGCTGCTCTTCCTGGTCAGCGTGCTGGGCGCGCAGTCCGAGGGCGGCTCGCTGCTCGCGGGCCTCGCCCAGGCGCTGGTCCAGGCCTTCGCCGCCATCGCCGCCATCGTCGTGATCGGCAGGCTGGCGATGCGGCCGCTGTTCCGGCTCGTCGCCTCGACCGATTCCTCCGAGAGCTTCATGGCGGCGACCCTGCTCGTCGCGCTGGGCACGGGGATGGTCGCGGCCGGGGCCGGGCTGTCGATGGGGCTGGGCGCCTTCATCGCCGGCCTACTGCTGGCGGAAACCGAGTATCGTCGCGCCATCGAGGTCACGATCGACCCCTTCAAATCGCTACTGATCGGCGTCTTCTTCCTGACCGTCGGCATGGGCGTAAACCCGGCTTTTCTCGCAGCCCGCCCCCTGACCATCCTCGGCATCGCGGCCGGCATCTTCACCGCGAAGGCGGCAGTGGTCTACGTCATGGCGCGGCAATTCAGATTGTCGGGGGCGACAGCGCTTGAAACCGCGATCATGCTCGGCCCCGGCGGCGAGTTCGCCTTCGTCCTGATCAATGCCGCGATCGCCGCCAAGCTGCTGGCGCAGGATTCAGCCGGCCTCGTCCTGGCGGCCGTCTCGCTGACCATGATCGCGCTGCCGCTGATGGCACGGATGGCCCCTTCGCTGGCGTCGCGGCTGCAGATTCCGGCGACCCTGCCCGACGAGGCCAGGATCCTGCCGCCGGACGATCATTCGGCCCGCGCCATCGTCGTCGGCGGCGGTCGGGTCGGGAGGCTCGTCTGCTCGATGCTGGACGAGCACGGCAAGCCGTACATCGTCGTCGACCTTGACTCCTCGCTGATCACGGCGCAGCGCCGTGCCGGCCGCCCCGCCTACTACGGCGATGCGTCCAAGCCGGAATTCCTGCGCCTTTGCGGCCTGGAGCAGGCGACGGCGCTGATCGTGACGATCGACAGTCCCCGCGCCGTGGACGAGACCGTGCGCGCCGCGCGCCAGCTCCGCCCCGACATCGTCATCGTCGCCCGCGCCCGCGATGCGGCCCATGCCCGCCATCTCTATGAGCTCGGCGTGAACGACGCGGTCCCCGAAACCATCGAGGCCAGCCTGCAACTGTCGGAAGCGGCGCTGGTCGGGCTCGGCGTGCCGATGGGCCTCGTCATCGCCTCGGTCCATGAGCGGCGCGACGGCTTCCGCGCCCAGCTCAAGCCGTCAGGCGCCGCGGCAGCCCGCGCCCTTCCCCGCCACGCCCGCTCGCGAAGGCTGTGACCGCGGCGGTCGAGCCTTCGGCCTCGCGCGGCAGGTAGCCGGCCTCGCGCGCCACGCGCCGGATATGGCCGTAGAACTGCGCGGCACTCGCTGCCCAGCTATGGCGGGCTGCCAGCTCCAGACAGGCAGCGCGCGGCACCCTGAGCGCCTGCATGGCAGCACGGCGCAGGTCCTCGTCGAGCACGGCCGCACCGCTGCCGGCGAAGACATCGCGCGGCCCCTGGACCGGAAAGGCGGCGACCGGCAGCCCGCTCGCCGCCGCTTCCAGCAGCACGATGCCGAAGGTGTCGGTCAAGCTTGGGAAGACGAAGACATCGGAGGACGCGTAGATTCCGGCCAGCTCCTCGCCCTCCTTCAGGCCGAGGAAGCGGGCCTCGGGAAAGGCGCGCGCGAGATCGGCCCGCGCCGGCCCGTCGCCGACCACGACCTTGCTGCCCGGCAGCGTGAGCGACAGGAAGGCCTCGACATTCTTCTCGACCGCGACGCGCCCGACATACAGGAAGATCGGCCGCGGCAGGTCGAGCAGACTCTGCGAGCGCGGATGGAACAGGCTGAGATCAACGCCCCGCCCCCAGCGCACCAAGTTCTCGAAGCCGTGCTGGCGCAGCTCCTCTTCCACCGTCCCGGTCGAAACCATCACCGCGGCGGCCGGGCCATGGAAGCGGCGCAGCAGCCGGTAGCTCCAGCTCTCGGGGATCGGCCAGCGCGCCGCGACATATTGCGGAAAGCGCGTGTGGTAGCTCGTCGTGAACGGCCGCTTCTCGGCAAGGCAGGCCGCCCGTGTCAGCCAGCCGATCGGCCCTTCGGTCGCGATATGGACATGGTCGGGCGCGAAATCGGCGATGCGCGCGGCGAGCGCCCGGCGCGTCGCCAGCGCCAGACGAATATCGGGGTAGCTCGGCAGGCCGACCTGATGGAACCCTTCCGGCGTCAGCGTTCGCGCCGTGATGCCGAGCCCGGGCGCCGCCGCGATCATCTGCTCCAGCGAGCGCACGACGCCGTTCACCTGGGGCCGCCAGGCATCGGTCGCGACCAGGACGCGCATCACGCGGCCTCGATCAGGTCCCGGACCGGAGCCGGGCGCGCCGGCATCGAAACCGGCTCGGCAGGCGTCGTCTTCATCCGCCCCTGCGGCCAGCGGATCAGTTCGAAGCGGCCATCTTCGTGCTCGACGAAGGCGGTGCAGCTTTCGACCCAGTCGCCGGTATTGATATAGGTGAGACCATCGATCTCGCGCTGGGCGGCATGGTGGATATGGCCGCAGATCACGCCGTCGGCCTTGTGGCGGCGCGCCTCGGCGGCAAGGCAGCCCTCGAACTCGCCGATATAGTTCACGGCGTTCTTGACCTTGGCCTTCGCCCAGGCCGAGAGCGACCAGTGCGGCAGCCTGAGCACGCGGCGCACCCGGTTGATCGCCATGTTGAGCGCGAGCGCGACCGTGTAGGCCCAGTCGCCCAGCAGCGCGAGCCATTTGGCATTGCGCACCACGAGGTCGAACAGGTCGCCATGGATGACGAGCATCCGCTTGCCGTCGGCCGTCTCGTGGACGATCTCGTCGACCAGCGTGATGCCGCCGAACTGCAGGCCGGTGAAGTCACGCAGGAAATCGTCGTGGTTGCCGGTGACGTAGATCAGCTTCGAGCCCTTGCGGACCTTGCGCAGCAGCTTCTGGATCACGTCGTTATGGGTCTGCGGGAAGTACCAGCCGCTCTTGAGGCGCCAGCCGTCGATGATATCGCCGACGAGATAGATTTGCGGCGCATCATAGGCGCGCAGGAACTCCAGCACGAGATCGGCCTGGGCCCCGCGGGTGCCCAGGTGCAGATCCGAGATGAAGATGCTGCGGACCCGCTTGCTGTTATCCTCGTCGCTCATGCCGGAAAGCCCCTGCTGCTGCGATGCGAGGGCCGTGTGTCTGATTTGCGTTGCGCTTTGATGACGGCGCGACCGATCCGTGCTCAGGGTAAGCCACGAACACCTCCCCTCTGATCGGAGACCATCATGGATCTGGGAATTGCCGGCCGCACGGCCATCGTCTGCGCCTCCAGCAAGGGGCTGGGCCGCGGCTGCGCCGAAGCGCTGGCCCAGGCCGGCTGCACCGTCGTGATCAACGGCCGCGACGCCAAGACCCTCGAAGCCACCGCCACCGCGATTCGCGCCGCGACCGGCGCGACCGTCATCGCCGTCGTCGCCGACGTCTCGACCAGGGCCGGCCAGGATGCGCTGCTGGCAGCGGCGCCCAACCCCGACATCCTCGTCAACAACAATGGCGGCCCGCCGCCCAAGCCCTTCCGCCAGGTGACGCGCGAGGGGCTGCTCGAAGGCGTCGTCCAGAACATGGCGACCCCGCTGGAGCTGGTGCAGCGCGTCATCGACGGCATGGTCGAGCGCGGCTTCGGCCGGATCATCAACATCACCTCGGCGAGCGTAGTGACCCCGCTGACCGGGCTCGACGTCTCCTCGGCCGCCCGCGCCGGCCTCACCGCCTTTCTCTCGGGCGTTGCCCGCGAGGTCGCGCATGCCAATGTCACCATCAACAACATCCTGCCGGGCGTGTTCGACACCGACCGGATCAAGACCGCGACCAACAAGGTCGCCGAGATGCAGGGCATCAGCATCGAGCAGGCCACCAAGAACCGGCTCGCCGCGGTACCTGCCGGCCGCCTCGGAACGCCCGACGAATTCGGCAAGCTCTGCGGCTTCATCGCCAGCGCCCATGCCGGCTATATCACCGGCCAGAACTTCCTGATCGACGGCGGCGCCTTCCGCGGCACGTTCTGAGGGCGGTCCCACGCCAATGACCTAGCCGGGTTGCGACGTTCACGCTTCGCTTCCCGGCTTCGACATGATCTAAGAAGCGAACGGTTTCGCTCGAAACCATCCCAAGCTCCTCGGCCGCGCGCTTTGTCCCCTCTTCTCGGCATCACCCTCAAGCTGGTCTCGGCGCTGGCCTTCACGCTGATGTCGGCCGGGATCAAGTCGATCTCGACGCGCTATCCGACCGGCGAGATCGTCTTCATCCGCTCCTTCTTCGCGATGATCCCGCTGCTCATCTGGCTGGCCTGGCGCTCCGAGCTGCCGGCTGCCCTGAAGACCGACAACCTGCGCGGCCATCTCAAGCGCGGCATCATGGGCTCGACCGGCATGTTCTGCGGCTTCGCGGCGCTGCAGTTCCTGCCGCTCTCGGAGGCCGTCGCGATCGGCTATGCCGCTCCGCTGGCCGTCGTCGTGCTGGCCGCGCTCGTCCTCAAGGAACGGGTGCGCATCTATCGCTGGAGCGCAGTGACGATCGGTTTCGTCGGCGTGCTCATCATGCTCTCGCCACATCTCGGCGCCGGCGCTCATCCGGTCGGCAGCAATGCCGCGCTCGGCGCCATGCTGGGCCTGGCCGGCGCCTTCTGCTCGGCCTTCGCCTCGGTCGAGGTGCGCCTCCTGACCTCGACCGAGCGCACCGGCGCCATCGTCTTCTACTTCATGCTGCTGACCAGCCTGCTCGGCCTCTCGACCATCCTGCTCGGCTGGAACATGCCGGACCTCCAGGATGCGGCGATGATGGTCCTGATCGGTATCCTCGGCGGGCTCGGCCAGATCCTGATTGTCCAGGCCTATCGCTACGGCGACGCCTCGCTGATCGCGCCCTTCGAATACTCGACCATGCTCTGGGCGGTTGCGATCGGCTGGTTCTGGTTCGGCGAATGGCCGGCCCTGGCGATCCTGATCGGCGCGACCATCGTCATCGCCTCGGGCATCTACGTGATCCTGCGCGAACGCCAGCTCGGCCTTGCCCGTCGCGAGCAGCGCGAGGTCGGCCCCAGCCGCATGACCTGACGGCATCGACCGAGCGCCGGCACAGTTCGCTTGTTCAAACGATCGTCCGCCGTTACAAACGATTTCGCAATCGAAAAGGGCCGGACGGATGGGAATCGAGACCAAGGAGCGCGGCGGGCGGGAGCTTGAATCCGGGGCTCAGGTCATCTCGGGCCAGCTCGGCAAGACCATCCAGCGCCTGCGCAAGGCCTACAACTTCTCGCTCTCCGACCTCGCCGAGCAGTCCGGCGTCGCCAAGTCGATCATCAGCCAGATCGAGCGCAACGAGACCAACCCGACGCTGGCCACGATTTGGCGGCTGTCACAGGCGCTCGACATCTCGATCGAGCGCGTCCTCTCCAGCGGCGAGGAAGAGCCCTTCATCGACAAGACCACCCGCGCCGACACGCCGATCCTCGTCTCCGAGGACGGCAAGTTGCGCCTCGCCATCGTCGGCTGGATCAAGACGGTCGAATGGCTGCAATGGTACGAGGTCTCGTCCGAGCCCGGCGGCGAGCTCGATTCCGAGGGCCATCAGCGCGGCTCGATCGAATCGCTCTCGGTGACGTCAGGCGAATTCGAGGTCGAGGTCGGCGACATCATCCAGCGGGCCAAGGCCGGCGAGACGCTGCGCTATCGCTGCGACCGCCGCCATGTCGTCCGCTGTGTCGGCAGCGAGCCCGGAACCGCCCTGATGGTCTGCATCCTCAAGGCCGCGGTGATGGAGTAGGCGGCGGGCGCTCCGCCGCTTCGGCCATCAGCGCAGCCAGTGGCCGGGTACCATCCCACAGGGCCGCACTCCAGCCTTCCGCGCGCGCCGCGTCGACATTCGCCTGCTTGTCGTCGATGAAGAAGATATCATCGGGCGCTAAGCCGGATCGCGCCGCTGCGGCCTGGAAGAACTGCGCTGCGGGCTTGGCCCAGCCGAGTTCGGCCGCATAGTGCATCCCGTCGAAATGCTGCTTCAGCCCGAGCGCGTCCCAGATGTAGCGGGCGCGCTCATGCTCCTGCACGGTCGCGAGATGCAACGTCACGCCACCGGCCCGGATCGGCGCGAGCTGCACCAGCAGCCCTTGATCGAGATGGGCATCGTTCTCGAACCAGTAGCGGATCAGCCTGTCGACGCCGAGCCCTGGTGCGATCTCGGCCAGCACCGGCCCGAGACGCTCCCGCAAGCCGGCTCGCCCGAGAATGACGTCCTGCCAATGCGGTTCGAAGAATGCCGTCTGGAGCAGTGTCTTCGACAGGCCGAGATCGCGTTCGAGATGCGCCGACCAGCCCCGCGGATCGGGGTGTGCGATCACGACGCCATCGACGTCGACCATGACGGCCTTGAAGCGCATGCTGCCTCGCTGCGGCGCTTCAGGGCGCCTTGGCCTGCGGCCGCGCCGGCCCTTCCACCGCCGGGAGCGACTTCAGGTATTCCGCCATCGCCATCCGATCGCCCTCGGGCAACTGCGCGATATTGCGCACGACCGACGCCATCGAGCCGCCGACGCTGTCGAAATCCGGCGTGAAGCCGGTCTTCAGCAGTTCCGCGATCTCCTCCTTCGACCACTTGGCGAGACCGTTCTCCGATTGTGTGATGTTCGGCACCCAGCCCTTGCCTTCGGGATCGGGGCCGCCGGCGAAGCGGGTTGCCGGGACGATGGCGCCGAGCGCGTTACGGGCGGAATGGCACTCGGCGCAATGGCCGGGGCCATTGACCAGATAGGCGCCACGGTTCCAGGCCTCGCTCTGGCCCGGATCGGGCCGGAACGGCGTGCGCTCGAAGAACAGCAGCTTCCAGCCGCCGACGACCCGGCGGATGTTGAAGGGGAAGCGCAGGTCATGCGCAGCCGCCTTGCCCTCGACCGGCGGCAGCGTGCGGATATAGGCGAAGAGGTCGGCCAGCGCCTTCGGCGGCATCAACCGGTAGGAGGTATAGGGGAAGGACGGGTAGAGATGCTGCCCGGACGGCGAGACGCCCGCCGCCATCGCATCGACGAAATCCTGCACGCCCCAGTTGCCGATGCCGTCGCGCGTGTGCGGCGAGATATTGGGAGCATGGAAGGTGCCGAAAGGCGATTCCAGCGCAAGCCCGCCACCGAGCCTGAGCTTGTCATCCTGCCCGGGCGTCGCATGGCAGGAGGTGCAGCCGCCGGCCGAAAACAGCAGCTTGCCGTTCTCGACATCCGCTGCCGGCAACGCCCCGATCTCCGGCGAGGGCGAAACCACGCGCGGGTCGGTCAGCACGTAGAAGCCCGCGAAAGCGACGGCCGCCAGAAGGACGAGGGTCACGAAAAGGCGGCGCAGCAACAGCATCGAGGTCTCCCGTCAGGACGTCCGGCAGATTGGACGGGCCGGCACTTCATCGGCAACCCTGAAATCGCAGCAATTCCAGACTGGCCCGTTTTCAACGCCCGTGAGCGGTCAAAAGCTCCCTCAGCCACGAAAAAGCGGGCGGCCGTCGCCGGCGCCCGCTTCCGGAACCGGCCGCGAAGCCGATCACTTCTTGATGCGGTAGGCCTCGTGGCAGGTGCCGCAGTTCTTCGTGGCCGCGCCGAAGGCGGTGCGGAAACCATCGAGATTGGCGACGCTCGCGCCAGCGGCGGCATCGGTCTCGAACTTGGCGAAGGCCGCCTTGAAGCCGGCCTGGTCCTCCCAGATCTTCGGAGCGGCCGTGGTCTCGCCGCCGGTCTTGGAGGAATCCGGGAACAGAGTGGGCATCTTCTTGGCCGCATCGGCATAGGTCTTGAAGATCGCCTGCGCCTTGGCGGCATCGAAGGCGGCTTCGCCCTTGGCCATCGCCGCCCCCTCGCGCGTGGCCCCGCCGACGCCCTTCATCGTCTGCTGGCGCTCCGTGATCGGGTTCGACTGCGCCATCACGGCGGTAAGGCCGAGCCCGAGGCCGGCAAGAACGAGAGCGGTGCGGATCATTCAATTCCCCTCAAAGACAAGTCCGCGCCATCCGGCGCTGTTTTGAACTCGTCCAGATCAAACGATGATCGCAACCTAAGCCAGTCGCTTTTGCGTGAGCGGGCTTGCGTCGCCGCAAGCCCGACCTTGCATCAAAGCCGATATCCGGCCTCCTTCAGAGCCGTGAACACCTTGAGCGGCGTCGCCGGCATGTCCATCGCCTTGATGCCGGCCGCACGGTCGAGCGCATCGACCATCGCGTTCATCACCGCCGGGCAGGCGCCGATCGCTCCGGCCTCGCCCGCGCCCTTCACGCCGATGGCGTTGGTCAGGCAGCGGACATTGCGCGTCTCGAAATGGAAGTTCGGGATGTCGACGGCGCGCGGCAGGGCATAGTCCATGAACGTCGCGGTCAGCATCTGCCCGTCCGGATCGAAGCGAATCTCCTCCATCAATGCCTGGCCGATGCCCTGGGCCGCACCGCCATGGACCTGGCCCTGTAGCATCAGCGGGTTCAGCGTCACGCCGAAATCATCGACGACGACATAGTTGAGGATCTCCGTGCCGCCGGTGCCGGGATCGATCTCCAGCTCGCAGACATGGGTGCCGTTCGGATAGGTCGCCTCCGGCGGCTGCCAGCTCTGGTGGACCTTGAGCATGGCCGGCGTCGCGCCCGGCAGCGCCGCAATCGCGGCGAGGTCGAGCGACTTGTCGGTGCCGACGATGCGCACCGCGCCCTCGGTGATCTCAAGATCGCCGACCGCCGCCTCGAGCTTCTCCGAGGCGAGCTGCTTGAGATTGTCGGTCAGGATGCCTGTCGCCTTGTCGAGCGCCGCCCCTCCCACCGGAATCGAGCGTGAGCCGCCGGTGCCCGAGCCGGTCTCGACCCGGTCGGTATCGCCCTGCACGACGCGGATGCGGTCCATCGGGATATCGAGATGCTGCGAGACGAGCTGCGAATAGGCCGTCTCATGCCCCTGCCCGTTCGACTGCGTGCCGATCAGCACCGTGACGGTGCCGTCCTTCTCCAGGATCACGGTCGAACTCTCCGGCCCGCCGCCGCCGCAGGCCTCGATATAGCAGGCCAGGCCGATGCCGCGGATCTTGCCGGCCTTCGCCGATGCCTTCTGGCGGGCCTTGAAGCCCTTCCAGTCGGCGACGTCCATGGCACGCCGCATATGGCCCTCGAACTCACCGGAATCGTAGACCGGGCCGGTCTGCGTCGAATGCGGCATCTCCGTCGGCTTGACGAAGTTCTGCGCCCTGACCGCTTCCGGCGCCTTGCCGGTCTCGCGCGCGATCGCGTCGACCAGCCGCTCGATCAGATAGGCCGCCTCGGGACGGCCGGCGCCGCGATAGGCATCGACGGGGGTGGTGTGGGTCAGCACGCCACGGAAGACGACATGCACGGCCGGAATGCTGTAGCAGCCGGGCGTCATCGTCGTGCCGACCCACGGGATGAAGGGCCCGTATTGCGAGAGCCAGGCGCCCATCTCGGCCGAGAGATCGACCTTGAGGCCGATGAAACGGCCCTTGGCGTCCAGCGCCATCGTCGCCGTCGCGAGATTGGCGCGGCCATGCGTATCGGCGAGGAAATGCTCGTTGCGATCGGCGACCCAGCGCACCGGGCGCTTGAGTTTTTCGGCCGCGATCATCGCCAGCGGGTATTCGCGATAGAGGAAGATCTTGGTGCCGAAACCGCCGCCAACATCCGGCGTCACCACGCGGATGCGCTTGGGATCGACCTTGAGCACATAGGTCGCGATCAAGTCGCGCATGCCGTGGCTGCCCTGGCTGCCCAGGGTCAGGGTCCAGCGCTTGTCGGCCTTGTCGTATTCGGCGATGCAGGCCCGCGTCTCCATGTAGTTGGAGGCGAGCCGGTTGTTGACGACCGTCAGCGAGACGGTGCGCGCCGCCTTGGCGAAGGCCTTCTCGGTCTTCGCGCGGTCACCCTGCTCGGCTTCGAAGGCGACATTGCCCTTGCGGTCGGGCCAGACCTGCGGCGCGCCCTTTTCCAGCGCCTCGGCAATGCCGGTCACGGCCGGCAGCGGGTCCCAGTCGATCGCAATGGCCTCGGCCGCGTCGCGCGCCTGCGCCAGCGTCTCCGCGACGATGAAGGCGACGGCCTCGCCGACATGGCGCACCGTGTCGGTCGGCAGCACCGGAACGGGCAAGGATTCCGACATCTCGCCAGAGGTGGTCTTCACATGCCCCTTGCACGGCAGATCGCCATACCCCGAGACATCCGCACCGGTCAGGATAAGCTTGACGCCCTTCATCTTGCGGGCCGTCTCGACATCGGCGACGGCGAAGCGCGCATGGGCGTAAGGCGAGCGCAGGACGAAGGCGTGCAGGGCACCCTCGGCTGCGATGTCATCCGTATAGCGGCCGGCGCCGGTCGTCAGGCGCTGATCCTCGACCCGCCGCACCGGCTGGCCGAAACCGAATTTCATGGGACGCATGAGGCATATCCTCAGTTAGGTCTAATGAAAGACTGGAGCATAAACCGCGCCACGTCAGCCCCGGCGCACCACGCGCCGGGGCTGCGCCGCACGCATCGAACTCAACGCGACATGCGCACCGCCGTCTCCGACAGCGAAACCATGGTGTTGTAGCTGCTCACCAGCCAGTTGGCGTCGTTCGCCGCGCCGCGCCGGACATCGCCCTTGCTCTTGGCGAGCTTGTCGCTGAAATCGCGCAGCTTGCCCAGCCAGGAGCTCGCCTGGCTCTCGATGAACGGCACGCCCTTGGGCTCCTTGTCCTTGAACGCATCCATCTCGCGGACGGCGGCAGCATAGTCGGCAATCGCGGCGTTGAAGGACTTGAGGTCGACGATCGGGCTCTCGTTGCTCGGCATCAGGTCCATCACGGCACGCGCGTTGATCATGATGTTGCGCACCTGCCAGCGGGCCGACTTGCCCTCGCGCTGCTCGACCGAGGCAAGTTCGCGCTGGTCGAGCCCGCGCTTGTAGACGCGCATCAGCGCATCCACCTTGGCCCGCTCCTCGAGGAAGGTCTTCGCCGCCGGCACCATCAGCGCGTGCAGCTTCTGGCCCTCCGCAAGATTGTCGTCGCGATAGTCCTTGCGGTCGTAGTAGCGCTCGGCCCTGGTGATCAGCGGCGCCAGCTCCTGATAGGCCTTGATATAGCGGCCCATGGTCTCGTCGATCGCCGGCAGCTTCGGCTCCCGCGCCATCGCCTCCTCGGCCTTCTTGATCTCGCTGTTGACGTCGTAAAGGCTGTAGAGCCCATAGGTGATGTAGCGCTCCTTGCCGGTCGGACCCTTCTTCATATCGACCCAGCTGTCATAGCGCTCCCAGGACTGGATCGCCCGCAGCGTGCGGTTCATCAGTCCGGTATAGGCGTTCGACTTGGTGATCGCGGCCTGGAGATCGTCATCGGCGGCCTTGCTGGCGCTGCCGGCGGGAACGGTCGCGGCGCTCTGCGCCCAGCCGGCTCCCGGAGCGGCCAGGAGCAGCGCGGTGGCGCAGGCCGCACCGTAGAAGAAAGTTCGGGTCAGCATGGTTTTATCCTTGGTCTACGGGCGGCGTGGGCGTGGATGAGGCCTCAGGGCCTCAATCCTGCTCCACCGGCTCGCCGTGCATCAGCCAGTCCTTGAAGCCGCCGGCATAGTGGCTGTCGATGTCGAGCCCCGCCGACTGGGCGAATTCCAGTGCCCGCCGCGAGCGCACGCCCGCCGCGCAGGACAAGACGATGCGCTTGCCGGGCTCGTTCGGCAGGTCCGCGGGGTCGAATTGCGACAAAGGCCGCGAGACCGAACCGGGAATATGCCCGGCGGCGAATTCATGCGGCTCGCGCACGTCGACCAGAAGGATGGAGCCATCGCCCAACCCCACCTTGATGGCGTCGATATCGAGGTCGTTCACGATCATGGGCAGGCCACTCCAGCCCGGTCGGGCGAGCCGTTGAGATAGGGCGGCAGTCCGGGAAACGCCACCGCTCGGCCGCGCTTCCGGGTGCCGAAAATAAAAAGCAGCCGCGGGCACGAGGCGCGCGGCTGCCTTGTCGGCGAGGCGTCTCAGCCTTTCGGCGGAATGCGCAGGACCCAGCCCGGCTGGATCAGGTCGGGATTCTTGACCGGCGGCGTGTTGGCCTTGACGATCTCGGTGTACTTGGCGCCCTGGCCCTTGCCGTAATGCTCCTCGGCGATCTTCCAGAGCGTGTCGCCCTTCTTGACCGTGTAGAACACCGCCGCCGCGGCCTCCTTGGTCACGGCGAGGTCCGATTCGACCTGGGCCACGCCCGTGGTGTTGCCGAGCGCGAGAATGATCTTCTCGGCCTCTTCCGTCGAAACGGCCTTGCCGGAGACCTTCACCTTGTCGCCGTCGATCTGGATGTTGACGTCAGCAGGCAGGCCGTGCCCGGCGAGTTCCTTCTGCAGATCGTCGGCGGTCGCCGCCTTGGCCGAGCCGCCGAATATCTTGGCGCCGGCATCCTTGATGAAACTGAACAGACCCATGAGCAAATCTCCTCGTGTCGGTATGCTATCAAGCCCTGTCGCGCCGCCCTATGCAAGCGGCTACGGAAAAGGTGTTTTGCTTGCCGGCTAGCACCAATCGCGCAAAGCGGACCCCACCGGCCTTTCCCGCACCTCTCGCGGCTGGCAAGAACGTCGCCGACGAAACCGGAGTTCCCGCCATGCTGACCCTCGCCCAGGCCCAGACCA
The DNA here is from genome assembly GCF_058800455.1 of Allobosea sp. GW822-FHT05A11. Taxonomy (NCBI): domain Bacteria; kingdom Pseudomonadati; phylum Pseudomonadota; class Alphaproteobacteria; order Hyphomicrobiales; family Alloboseaceae; genus Allobosea; species Allobosea sp. GW822-FHT05A11. The sequence continues at coordinate 184,703 of NZ_JBXAMI010000008.1, forward strand.
TTCTCCAGACCGCGCTGGCCCATGCCGAAGCCGCCGGCTTCAAGCCGCTCGCCATTGCCGTTCTCGACGCGCGCGGCGCGCAGAAGGCCTTCGCCGCGCAGGACGGCACCAGCCTGAAGCGCGGCGAGATCGCGCTCGGCAAGGCGCATGGCGTGGTCGCGCTCGGCCTGGGTTCGCGCGCCCTCCACAAGATGGCGCTGGATCGGCCCTATTTCGTGGAAGCCGCGACCCATGCCGTCGGCGGTTCGCTGGTGCCGGTGCCCGGCGGCGTGCTGATCCGGTCGCCCGAGGGCGCAGTCCTCGGCGCGGTCGGCATCTCCGGCGACACCTCCGACAATGACGAGGCCGCTGCCTGCGCCGGCATCGCCGCAGCCGGGCTCAAGGCCGATACGGGAGCCTGATTCCGCTACCGCGGCCGGGGGAAAGAGAAGGCTTTTCCCCTCCCCCCGGTCGCTCCGCTGTTTCAGCACTTTGCACTTGCAAACCGGCCTTCGAAGCCTCATGTCCTGCGCGCGAGTTCGTTAAATCGGACAGTTTGGACCGGCTCGAAGGTAGAATCATGAGCGACGCGGCTGCCGCCAACGAAAACGAAGTCATCACCACCGACGTCGTCATCGTCGGCGCCGGCCCCTGCGGCCTTTTTGCCGTCTTCGAGCTCGGCCTGCTCGATATCCGCGCGCATCTCGTCGACATCCTGCCGAAGGTCGGCGGGCAATGCGCGGAGCTCTATCCGGAGAAGCCGATCTACGACATCCCCGGCTTCCCGATGGTCACCGGCCAGGCGCTGGTCGACAACCTGCTCGAGCAGATCAAGCCGTTCGGGCCGACTTTCCATCTCAACCAGATGATCGAGGCGGTCGAGCCGACCGGCACGCAGGAGGCGCCGCGCTTCCGCGTCACCACCGATGCCGGCACCGTGTTCGACACCAAGAGCGTGATCATCGCCGCCGGCGGCGGCTCCTTCCAGCCGAAGAAGCCGCCGATTCCCGGCATCGAAGGCTATGAGAACGGCTCGGTCTTCTACGCCGTGCGCAAGATGGAGGCCTTCCGCGGCCGCAACATCCTGATCGTCGGCGGCGGCGATTCCGCCCTCGACTGGACGCTGAACCTCCAGCCGATCGCCAATCGTGTCACGCTGATGCATCGCCGCGACGATTTCCGCGCCGCGCCGCATTCGGTCGAGCAGATGCGCAGCCTCGTCGCAGACGGCAAGATGGACATGAAACTCGGCCAGGTCACCGGGCTCAAGGGCGAGAACGGCAAGCTTGAGGCGGTGGTCTGTCGCGGCACCGACAACGAGCCCTTCGACATCGCCTGCGATACGCTGCTGCCCTTCTTCGGGCTGACCATGAAGCTCGGCCCGATCGCCGACTGGGGCCTGAACCTCAACGAGAACCTCGTCCCGGTCGATACCGAGAAATTCGAGACCAGCGTGCCCGGCATCTTCGCCGTCGGCGACATCAACACCTATCCGGGCAAGCTCAAGCTCATCCTCTCGGGTTTCCACGAGGCTGCGCTCTGCGCCCAGAAGGTCCACCGCTACGTCTATCCGGAGAAGCGGCTGACCTTCCAGTACACGACCTCGTCCAGCAGCCTGCAGAAGAAGCTCGGCGTCGCCTGAGCGGGGCGGCACCTGTCATCCCGTGCGCGCCGCAGCGTGAAACGCTGCTGCGCAGACACGGGACCGCGTGACGCTTGGGGCTCCCGTCCTTACGGCCTCCGGATGGGCGCCTTTTCCGGGAAACGGTCCCGTGTCTGCGCAGCGGCATTCACATGCCGCAGCGCGCACGGGATGACATCGCTTACTTGAAAGCCGCGGCCCCCGCCGCGGCATTTTCAATGCGCGATGGCGTCGCCTGGAATATGCGCGGCGGCCGTGCCGTTGCGCGCCGGCGGAACCTGGGCGGAGCCCAGACCCAGCGAATTGCGGACGCTTTCGGACGGTCCCGCCAGCCTCGGCATCTCGCCCGGCGCGGTGACGATCTGCGGCTCGTCATGCCTTGGAGCAGGCGGCAACATGTCATCCGGCTCCTGCGGTTCGATCCGCGCCCTGAGCTCCGCCAGCGCGCCCCAGAGCGGCTGGAAGCTGAAGCGCACCTTGTGCGTGCCGGCCGGTACCTGCACCGCACGGAACAGCACGTTGGCCCGCAGGATCTCGCTCTCGACGCCGTCGACCTCGGCCTTCCACCAGGGATGCCAGATGTCGTTGAGCACGACGAAGCCGGCGACAGGCGTCGTGACCTCGATCTCGACCTGGGCATTGCGATAGCGCGTCAGCTTGACCTCGGCCTGGGTCGCGACCGGCCCCTCCGGCGTCGCGACGGGTGGCTCGGTATCAAGCAGCACGGCCTGCGTCGGGTCGGTCTCCGGCCAGCGGCCCGACAGCTTCATGCTCTCGAAATCGGCGAACTGCCAGCCGCCGACGAACTGCACGCGCGGCAGGGCCCGCGGGTTTTCGTAGACATAGCCCTGCTTCGTCCGGGCGATCAGGGTGAGATCGTTCTCGCCAAGGTTGTGGTCGACCTGCTCGATCGGAACCGGCGAAGCGATGTAGCGCAAGCCCAGCAGGTTCGCGAGGCGGCAGCGATAGGACGGGAAGAGCGGGGTGAACTTGCGGTCGGCCGGCCTGGCGATGCCGTCGCCCGTGCCGACAGCCTCGGAGAAATCCTCCAGCCGCAGCGGGTTGTAACCGAGCGTGTGGTCGAAGCCGTGAACCATGCCGGCATTCGGCCATTCGAAGCCCATGCCGAGCAATTCGACCCGGTCGCGGCGCGGCGAGCCCTCGGGCTGGGAGGTCAGGTGCTTCAGGAGCGCGATGGTGTCGTTCTTCGTGCCCGGCTCCAGCACGTCGTAGAGCTGCGGCGCGAGCGCGGTCGATTCGTTGGGACCGTTGTTGACGCCGAGATCGGCGGCGACAACGCCGGTGACCAGGACCGCCGCGGCGGCAGTGCCGAGCGCGCCGCGCCAGCGCTGCAGGATGAAGAACGCTCCGCCCGCGACCACAAACCAGCCGAGCGCGATTGCGACCGGCTTCCAGGCATCGGCCAGGTGCCCCCAGCCGCGCGAGACCGCGAGCGCGAGCACGAGCGTGCCGAGCACCAGACCTGCCCCGATCAGCATGTCACGGCGGAACGAGGTTCCCGCCTCCGCCGTCAGGATGCGATGCAGCACATAGCCCGAAAGGATCGCTGCGATGCCACCGATCAGGAAGGTCGCGTCGGCCGGCCGGCGGAACTGCTTCACGCCCGGAAGATATTCGTAGGCGAGATGGAACAGCGGCGTGTAGCGCCCGAGCGCGAACAGCACCATGAAGGCCAGCATCAGCGTCAGCGGACGAACCGACTTGTCCCAGAGCCAGCCGCGCGTCAGGCCGGGTGCCAGCAGCAGCAGCAGGGGCAGCGCGCCGAAATAGACCTGCGCCATGTTCTGGGAGAGATAGAGCACCTGCGGATTGCCGTACGGGCCCCAGAATTCGACGGCCGGGTCCTTGGCGCCGAACAGGTCGCCGACGAAGGCGGACAGCAGCGACACCGGATGTAGCGAGCCACGGCCCGCGAACGCGAAATCGATCTCGGGCCGCGTCGTCGCCTCGGCGAAGAGCCAGGTCCAGATCAGCGGCATGGCGATGACGGCGAGACCGACCACGCTTGCCGCGGCGATCGGCAGCAGGCTCGCCTTGAAGGCCGCCCAGCCGCCGGAGATCCAATGCGCCACCACCATGGCGATCAGCACATAGCAGGCGAGCAGCGCGACCTGGTCCGGCTCCAGCACCATCATGCCGGCGGCAAGGCCGGCGAGGACACCGGACAGGACGGATGAACGCTGCAGCATCCGCGCCGTCAGCCAGAAGGCGATGGCAAAGAAGGCATAGCTTGCGATCTGCCCGACATGCTGGACGCGCCAGGCCGCCGAGGCACCGAAAGCGAAGACCAGCGCCGCCATCAGCCCGCCGGCCGCATGCCAGCCGCGATCGCGGAAGAACAGGATGAGTGCGAGCCCGCCGGCCAGCAGGTGCGCCAGCACATAGGCATCAACCTCGCGGAAGCTCGGTTCCGGCGAGATCAGCGCGAGCAGGATCGCGGGCGAGAAGATCAGCGATTGCGGATCGGCGATCTGCGGCGAGCCGGCAAAGACGTTGTGATTCCAGAAGGGCGACTGGCCGGTATGGATCGCGTTGGCGAGGAACTGCACCTGCGCCTGGAAATGCGCCTTGGCGTCGAACGGAATCGTCACCGCCCCCGAAAGCCAGGGCCAGCACAGGATGCCCCATGCCACGACGAAACCGATGGCCGCCAGCAGGTAACCGGCGCCCCTTGCATCCACGCGTCTCAACTGGACCCCCACGGTCCTCGGCACGAACGGTCCCGTTCTGGGATCCTGTCTCCAGCCCTGGCAGTGGCCGGACCATGACGCCGCGTACCTGAACCGAATCTGAACGCGATCACGCATCCGTGAGCGGGGATGCCGACAGGCTGAAGAAAGAGGAAATGGGATGTGCGAAGGACGAGGTCACGGCGCCCCGAAGCACGCATCCGTCATGGTCGGGCTTGTCCCGACTATCCACGTCTTTGCTGTTCAAGGGATGTGTTCAAGGCGTGGATGCTCGCCACAAGGGCGAGCATGAAGGCAGAACGCCTCAGCGCGCGGCAGCAAGCCATCCCGCCAGTGCTTTCCGCTCGGCCGGGGTCATCCCGGAGAGGTTGTTCGGCGGCATCGCATGGGTCATCACGGCTTGCGTCCGAATGGCGCGGGCATGGATCGCGATCTGCTCGGGCTCATGCAGCAGCACGCCCTTCGGCGCGATCTGGATGCCCGGCCAGGACGGCTCCGGCGCATGGCACATGGCGCAGCGCCCGGTCACGATGTTCGAGACTTCGGTCGGCGGCAGTGTCATGCCCGCCAGCAGGGCGGGTTTCGCCGCCTCGCCCGCCTTCAGGCCGAGCTGCTCGCGCCCGCCCGGCGAGGACGACATCGCCACCCAGAAGGCGAGCCAGAGCGCCAGGATCGCCACCGCCCAGCACCACCAGGGCGATTTCGCGTGGTCGGCATGGCGGATATTGAAGAAATGCCGGATCAGCGCTCCGGCCACGATCACCAGCGCCACCAGCAGCGGGATCACGCTCGAATTGGCATAGGTCACCGGATAGTGGTTCGACAGCATCAGGAACAGCACCGGCAGGGTGATGTAGTTGTTATGCGTCGAGCGCTGCTTGGCGGCCTTGCCGTATTTCGGATCGGGCTTCTCGCCCGCAACAAGCGCCGCGATCACCTTCCGCTGGCCGGGCATGATGTTGAAGAAGACATTGGCGGTCATGATCGTCGCCATCAGCGCGCCGGTATGGATCAACGCCCCACGCCCGGAGAAAACATTGGCGAAGGCCCAGCTCGCCGCGACGACATAGCCGAAGCCGACGAGGCCCAGCCACACATCATGCTTCCCGAGCGGCGACTTGCAGAGCAGGTCGTAGATCAGCCAGCCGACCACCAGCGCCGCGATGCCGATCGCGCCCGCGGCAAAAGGCGACAGCTGCATCACCGCCGGATCGATCAGGTAGAGCTCCGACTGCGCGTAATAGACCCAGACCAGCAGGAAGAAGCCTGAGATCCAGGTCCAGTAGCTCTGCCATTTGTGCCAGGTCAGCTCGGCCGGCATCACGGCAGGCGCGACCATGTATTTGCGCATCTCGTAGAAGCCGCCGCCATGGACCTGCCAGGCGCGGCCACCTGTGCCGGGCGGGATATCCTCGGCCGGCTTCAGCGAGGCATCGAGATGGATGAAGAAGAAGGAGGCTCCGATCCATGCGATCGCCGTGATGACATGGAGCCAGCGCAGCATCATGCCGCCCCATTCCATCAGATAAGCTGCAAGCATGGCGCTGCGCTCCGCGAGGGCTGATGATCGTCCCGAATCCGGAAGATGCGGCTTCGAAGGCGGAAACTAGCCTGCTTTCGCCGTCTCTGAAATCGCCCCCCGCGCCGAGCTTCCGGGAAGACGATCCTGGCGAACATGCAGCTATCGATTTTCGCGCCGGTCGCTTTACAGTCGCGAAGGTCCGTGGCCACGCCGGAATCGGCGCCCGCCGGATATCGACGCCTTCAGGAGAAGCCGGCGCATGGGACATCTTTCGACGCATGTGCTGGACACGGTCAACGGTCGCCCGGGCGCCGGCATCGCGGTGTCGCTGGATCGGCTCAGGGCCGACGGCACGCGCGAGCGGCTGGCCGAGGCCGTGACCAATGCCGATGGCCGCACCGATTCAGCCTTGCTCTCGGGAACGCTGGTGCCCGGCACTTATGAACTGACCTTCGCGATCGGCGCCTATTTCCGCGGCCTCGGCACCGCCTTGCCGCAGCCCGCCTTCCTCGACCTCGTCCCCGTCCGCTTCGGCATCGCCGAGCCGGAGGGGCGCTATCACGTCCCGCTCCTGGCCTCGCCCTGGAGCTACTCCACCTATCGCGGCAGCTAGACCATCATGAGCCAAACCACTTATCCGCGCGACATGAAGGGCTATGGCCGCGCGGCTCCGCACCCGCACTGGCCGGGCGAGGCCCGCATCGCTGTCCAGTTCGTGATCAATTACGAGGAAGGCGGCGAGAACTGCATCCTCCATGGCGATGCGGCCTCCGAAGCCTTCCTCTCCGAGATCGTCGGCGCCGCGCCCTGGCCGGGCCAGCGCCACATGAACATGGAGTCGATCTACGAATACGGTTCCCGCGCCGGCTATTGGCGCCTCTGGCGGATGTTCACGCAGCGAAACATGCCTGTGACCGTCTTTGCCGTCGCTTCGGCGCTCGCCCGCTATCCCGAGATCGTCGGCTCGATGCAGGAGGCCGGCTGGGAGATCGCGACCCACGGCCTGAAATGGATCGACTATCGCGATACGCCGAAGGAGCGCGAGCGCGCCGATATCCTGGAAGCGATCCGCATCCAGACCGAGCTCGCGGGGACACGCCCGCTCGGCTGCTATCAGGGCCGCACCTCCGAGAACACCATTCCCCTGACGATGGAGGAAGGCGGCTTCCTCTACACGGCCGATGTCTATGCCGACGAGTTGCCCTACTGGCTCGCCGGGCCGAAGGGGCCGCAGCTCGCCGTTCCCTATACGCTCGACGCCAACGACATGCGCTTCGCCACGCCACAGGGCTTCAACACCGGGGAGCAGTTCTTCACCTATCTCAAGGACTCGTTCGACACGCTTTATGCCGAGGGCGAGACCGCCCCGAAGATGATGTCGATCGGCCTGCATTGCCGCCTCGTCGGGCGCCCGGGCCGCGCCGCGGCGCTCGCCCGCTTCCTCGAGTATGTCCAGAGCCATGAGCGGGTCTGGGTCGCGACCCGCCTCGACATCGCCCGTCATTGGGTCAGGACGCAGCCGCCGGCTGGCGGTTATGTACCCTCGAAGCTGCCCAAGGCGCTGTTCACCGAGGTCTTCGGCCGCGTCTGGGAGCATGCGCCCTGGATCACTGAGGCCGCCCACGACGCCGGCATCGGCGCAGATCACGACACGGCGGAAAGCCTGCACGCGGCGATGGTCTCAAGCATGCGCAAGGGGTCAGCCGAACAGCAGAAGTCCCTGCTCACCGCCCATCCCGACCTCGCCGGCAAGCTCGCCGCCGCAGGCGAGCTCACACCTGAATCGACGCAGGAGCAGGCCGGCGCCGGGCTCGACCGCCTCAGCAGCGACGAGCGCGTCCGCTTCACCGCGCTGAACGAGGCCTACAAGGCCCGCTTCGGCATCCCCTTCATCATGGCGGTGAAGGGCGCGACCAAGGCCCAGATCCTCGCCGCCTTCGACGCGCGCCTCAAGAACACGCCCGAGCAGGAAACCGCGACGGCGCTGGCCGAGGTCGAGAAGATCGCCCTGTTCCGGCTGAAGGAACTGCTGCCGGCGGGCTGAGCCCGGCCAGACCGGAACCCTCCTTCGATCGCGGCGTTGATGGTGCGCTATCGAGGAGGGTTTCCGTTCGTGTTCCGACTGCTTCTGGTCATCATCGTGCTCGTCGTCGGCTATGACGCGGTCGTCCATCAGGGCGCCTATACGCGCGACGCCTGGAACAGCATCGTGCGGTTGACCAGCTCGTCGGTCGAGGGCGCCAAGGAACTCGGCGAGCGCGCCCGCAACTGAGCTTTACGCGGCCGCCCGCCCCTCGACGATCCCGGCGATCGCCTCCAGCATCCGTGTATCGTCGCCCGCCAGCCCCTCCATCGCCGCCATGCGCTGGATCACCGTGCCGGCGATCGCCTCCTCCACCGTGTCCTCGGCATAGGCATAGAAGATCGTCGCGTGCTGGCCGTCGCGATGGCAGCGGCCCTCGATCTGCTGGAGCTGGATCGCGCTGTGGCGCATGTCGTGGATGACGAGCGCCCGCTCGCGCTCACCGCCCGGCATCTCGCCCCGATGCAATGAGATCGACTCGGTCACGGTAAAGATCACCGCGTCGAGCTGACCGGTCTGGAAGGCAATCCGCGTCTCCTCGTTCTGCGCGCCCGAGCGTTCGCCGTTGATCTCGGCCGTGCGCCAGCCCCGCCCCCTGAGCGTTTCAGCAAGCATCGCGCTGGTCTCCAGGAAGGCGACGGAGATCGCGACCTGCTCGTCGTTGCCCAGCAGGTCCTCGCAGAAATCCGCCGTGCCGGGGATGCGGAGCAAACTGGCTTTCTGCCGGAAGCGCAGATCGGCCGCCCAGCCCTGCGGCTTGCGGGTCGAGCCGCCGGCCAGGCCAAGCTCTTTGCGGAACTCGCGCCAGGTCGCGTCATAGAGCTTGCGTGCCGCCGTATCGAGCGCGACCGGCGCCAGCTCCCGCTGCACCTCCGGCCAGCCGGCGATCTCCTCTGGCCGGCGACGCAAGCCGATGGCGTTCGCGCCGCGATAGAGCAGATCCGCCATCACATTGCGGTCGGCCTCGTTCGGCTCCCAGCTCCAGTTCTTCCAGCGCCCCTTCGCCCTGCCGATCTTCAATCGCTTCATCAGCACGCGAAACCCGTCGAGATCGGCCGTGGGCATGCCCGCCGCCTTGGCCAGCAGGCCCGCGAGATAGGACAGTTCATGCGGCGACTGGCCGGCCGTCGCGCTCATATAGATCGTGAAATCGGCGGCCTCCGCCATCTGGCGGCAAACCAGCCCCTGCTGCGAGTTCGGATTGCGGATGCGGTGCGCCTCGTCGATCACCACGAGCGGCCAGGCACGCTTGGGCCGGCCATGCTTGGCGATCTCGTTGTTCTTCGCCCGCGTCGAGCGCTTCTTGCTGTCGGCAACGGGGGCGAGCAGCGATTTCGTCTTCTCGAAATTCATCAGCGTCACGCGCTTCGCCGGCAGGCCGGAGAGCGCCATGGTCCGCCGCCATTGCGGGATCGCGCCCTTCGGGCAGATCACGAGCACCTCCGCCTCCGGCATGGCCGAGAGCGCGAGCCAGGCCGAGAGCGTCTTGCCGAGGCCAGTGAGGTCACCCAGCAGGAAGCCGGCCGCGCCCTTCGCCCGCGCCGCCAGGATGGCGTCACGCGCGACGAGCTGGTGCGGATGCGGGATCATCGTCATGCGGCGGGAAGAGCCCTGTCGATCGGTATGGCGCCCGCCCTGCCTCGTGGGCATAACGCGCCCGGCTCTCTTGGCACTGGCGCTGGTCTCCGTCCACCGGCACTGTGCCGGCCACCGATTGGGGAGACCACAAGACCATGACCCGCGCGCAGGCGATCGCGAAAGCCCAGGACTATTTCGATTCAGGCCGGATGAAGAGCGATCTAGGCCGGCTCGTCGCGATCCCCACCGAAAGCCAGAACCCCGACCGTGCTCCCGTGCTGGGCGAGTATCTCGACAAGGAGATGCAGCCCCTGCTCGAATCGCTCGGCTTCACCTGCCGCATCCTGACCCATGCCAAGGCGCGCGGCCCCTTCCTCTATGCCGAGCGCATCGAGGACCCTGCCCTGCCGACCATCATCGGCTATGGCCATGGCGACGTCATCCGCGGGCTCGACGCGCAATGGAGCGAGGGCCACTCGCCCTGGAAGCTCGTCGAGCGCGACGGCCGCTGGTACGGCCGCGGCGTCGTCGACAACAAGGGCCAGCATCTCATCAACATCAACGGCCTGCGCGCCGTGCTGGAGACGCGCGGCAAGCTCGGCTTCAACGCCAAATACCTGATCGAGATGGGCGAGGAATCCGGCTCGCCGGGCCTGCGCGAGCTCTGCGAGGATGAGGCCGAACTGCTCAAGGCCGATATCCTGATCGCCTCGGACGGGCCGCGCCTCAATGCCGAGCGCCCCACCGTCTTCCTCGGCGCCCGCGGCGTCATCACCTTCGACCTGCAGATCAAGGCACGCGACGGCGGCCACCATTCCGGCAACTGGGGCGGCATCCTCTCCGATCCGGCGATCCAGCTCGCCCATGCCATCGCCTCAATCACCTCGCCCACCGGCCAGATCCGCATCCATGAATGGGTGCCGAAGGAACTGCCGGACGGTGTCCGCCGCGCACTCGCTGATTGCGAGATCGACGGTGGACCGGACGGCCCGACCATCGACCCGAACTGGGGCGAGCCCGGCCTCTCCCCCGCCGAACAGGTCTTCGGCTGGTGCTCCTTCGACGTGCTGGCAATGAAATCCGGCGTCCCGGAAACCCCGGTCAACGCCGTGCCGCCGAGTGCTTGGGCCCGTGTCGCCTTGCGCTTCGTCGTCGGCATCGATCCGCGCGACGTCGCCCCGGCGCTGCGCCGCCATCTCGATCGCCATGGCTTCGACATGGTCGAGATCGTCATGCCCGGCACCGAGCGCTTCGGCGCGACGCGGCTCGACCCCGACGATGCCTGGGTCCGCTTCACCATCGATTCGATTGCCGAGAGCACCGGCAAGAAGCCGGCCTTGCTGCCCAATCTCGGTGGCTCGCTCCCGAACGACATCTTCGCCGAGATCCTGAAGCTGCGCACGATCTGGGTGCCGCACTCCTATCCGGGCTGCTCGCAGCACGCCCCGGACGAGCACCTGCCGGCCGCCATCGCCCGCGAAGGCCTCGTCGCCATGGCCGGGCTCTACTGGGATATCGGTTCGGGCAACGCCCCGAAGGTCTAAGCGGACTATTCCTGCGGCTGGCGCGGATCGCGCCCCGGCGGCAGATCGATCGGCGTCGCCGGGGGAGCCTCCGGCGGCGCATTCGGCGGCAGTTCCGGCGGTGGCTCGGTCGGGATGCCCTGCGGTTCCTCGTCCGGCGGTGATTCGACCGGCGGAGCCGGCGGTACCTCGCCCGGCGTCAGGGGCGGCGCCTCGGGTGGCGGATCGGGGATGGCGGGCGTATTGCCAGGCGCAGCCGTGAGGCCTTGATCGAATTGCATCATGCGAAAACTGTCCTTTTGGACAGGAACGCCCGAGCGGCCGAAAGGCTCCGTCCCACTCCGGAAAACGCCACTCCGTCAGAGCAACGCCAAGCGCGATCGAGCAACAATCGAAATTTAAAAATCAATTACAGCTTACAGGAACATTACAGAGAATTAATCCAACTATTCATCTCCCGTTTAATGAAGATGCCTCATGATAAATTCATCGAGAACAGGAGATATCGTTATGAAAAAAATTATCGCCTCTGCAATCGCGGGCGCTTTTCTACTCGGAGCAACCGCTCCCAGCTTCGCTCAGTCTTACCGGGCACAGCATCACGGCCCCGCTCGTCACGGCCCGGTCCATGTCGAGAAGCATGTGACGAAGAAGGTCATCGTCCGCAAGGATCGTTGGGCGCGCGGGCATGCCCTGCCCCGGCAGTACCGGCAGAGCTATGTGCGGGATTATCACCGCTACCATCTGCGTGCGCCTGGCCGCGGCCAGCGCTGGGTCAGGGTCGATAATCAGTTCATTCTGATCAACAGCATCACGGGCATGATCGCAGCCCTCGCCGCGGCCCGCTGAGCCCGGCACGATGCGGAACGGGCGGCGGCAGCACATGCCAGCCGCTCGCTTCAGCGAGATGTCCGTTCAACAATGTTTGGAATGGTCGTGGTGGGTGATGTAGGGCTCGAACCTACGACCCGCTGATTAAGAGGCACCTTTTAGCGTTGATTTCAAACGCTTTTCCCACAAACCGAGGGAAAAGCCATGGACCATAAAACAAGCACTTACAGACGTTTTGCAAACCAACATATCGAACCCACGACCCCTTCGGCACACCCCTCCAAGGCGCCGTTCTCGGAGGGTTCTGGGTTCACGCCGGGGCCTTGGACGCGAGGTGAGGCGCCGTACCACAATGACGTGTTCGGAGCAGACGGATTCTCGGTGGCGGACGCAGGCAGCGTGGCTTGCCTGCATCGGGACTTCTATGCCGGCCGCATGGGTGATGATCATTGGGCCACAACCCCCGGCTCGCACATCAAGCGCGAGGATGCCCAGCTTGAGGCCAATGCCCGCCTGATCGCGGCGGCTCCCGACATGTTCGAGGCGCTGCTGAATGTGAAGGGGTTGCTCGACACGCCCTTGGCACGCCGCAGGCATGATGGCGACCCGTTCTATGACGGAGTGATCGAAAGCCTTCGCGCAGCCCTCTCCAAAGCCACCCCCACCGGGGAGGCCTCCGATGTCTGAGGGGCGGAACACAGAGCTGGTGTCGTCGTGGCGCGAGGCCATGGAAGGCGTGACTCCGGGACCTTGGATCAAGGTCGAAGACGACAGCTTTGACGAGACGATCCTTGTCACCACCGAAGAGCGCAATGGCAATCGCTGCCCGATCTCTGCGACGGCAGCCGGCTTTACGGAGCCATTCGACAGCGAACAGCGCGCCAACGCCGCGTGGATCGCCCGCTGCTCGCCTTCCGGCATCTCCGCCCTTCTCGACGCCCTAGAGTCGACCTCCCGCGCCCTGAGCGAGAAGGAGGGGGAGCTGGCGGAGGCGCGTCGCGATTTAGACGACGGCATGCGCGATTATGACGGCGGCTACGAAGCCGGCGCTGGCGACATGTCCGCAGCCGCCGATGCCGCCCTAGAGCGCGCCACTGTCGCAGAGCGCCAGCGCGACGAAGCCCTAGCCGCCCTCAAAGCCTCCGAAGAGGCGCTAGACGAGCGTATCGATACCGCTTGGGCAGATGGCGCTCGGTTCGTAGTGAACGAACTGGATAGCCTCATCCCAGACAGCACGCTCGTGCGGGATAAACTTGTCGACATCGATCAGATGATCGCGCGGCGCTACGCCGATGCCATCGCCAGTCGAAAGGAGCGCCGCGCCCGCTCGGTTCTGGAGAACGGCCTTTCCAATCTCGCGGATGCCACAAAAAAAGATCCAGGGACGGAACAGAGGGAGGCGGGCGTATGAGCGGCTGGCCCGACTACATGCGCGCCCGATGCAACAAGTGCGGTCGCTACATCAGCGAAGGCGCTCCGGGCGTTTCATGGTCGCAGAACTGGAGCACGGGCTGGGGTGGTGTGCCTGACCTGCACGACCCCTCGTATCGGTGCTCCCCCTGCACCGACAAGCACGGCATCGCACCGACCAACTGCAACGAGACGAACGGCAAATACCGAGGCCGCAATCCAGTCGATCAGGAGGCAGCATGACCCCTCTCTCAACCCCCGCCGCGCAGGGGACGGTGGCGCTGAACCCTCTGGCGCTTGAAGCGCTCGAACATAATCAGCGTCAGCTTGACATGGACGGCGTTGAAGTCGGCGTGTCGCGCCAGGCGCTCGACGAGTTGCTGGCCGCGTACAAGGATGCCAGCCATGACTGAGCCCGTGAAATCCCCGGCGCGTGCAGAGGCGTTGAAGCTGATCCAGAGGATTCGCGCCACCGAGCGGTTCTACGAGGCAGGCGATCGTTCGTCATCCGAGCGTTTCTGCCTGACGGAGGACGAGGCTGCGGCGCTGATCCCCGCCTCCCCACCGGCAGCCTTGCCTTCCCAGACGAGGGGGGCGGAGGCTGTGCTGACGCGAAACGACATCTGCCGGATTTGGCAGATCGCCGCGAAGCTTCCTGCCATGACCGCCGAGCAGTTCACCAACGAATTGCTTCTGGATATCGACAACCGCGCTCCCGCAGAAGCCCTCGCCAAGCCCGCCTCGGAGCCTGCGGGCGGCGGGGCGCGGGAGGTGTTGGAGCAGGCTGCACAAGCCGCCGAAGGCCCCGAGTTCTGGCCTCATCCGAAAGAGCCTGGCGACCGGCTCACCTATCGTGGAACCAAGGACGGCAACTGGCTTGCTGTGAAGCCACCCTTCAGGCTTGACCCGTATTCACAGGGCCGGGCTGACGCAGCCGCAGCAGTGCGCGCCCTGTCCTCTCCCGCGTCGTCATCCTCTGCCGAGCCGGGTGGGGTGGATGGTCCGGCCTATGTCGTGAACTGCTGCAATTGCGGCCGGATCATCGACACGCGGGAAGCGGACGAGGGCGGAGACGATTTCGGCTGCGAGCTTTCCGATAATCGGTGGGTTTGTTCGCCTGAATGCTGGGATGCGGTTGTCGAGCCCGCTCCCCTCACGTCTGCCCCAGCGCCGGAGGATCGAGGCGATCCGTGCATGTGGGACCAGGACAAGCCTTGTACCTGTGGCGGCGCTGCTTGCGAACAAGTCGACTTCGGCAAGGACGAGGAGCCCCGCCCATGACCACGACCAACGACGCCCCAGCGCCGGCTCCGAGCGGGAGCGGGGTGCGGGTGAAGGCGCTTGAGTGGCGGTCAGGCCAGCATGATACCTATCATGCCGACCCTGACTTGATCTTTTGCGGCTATGTGACGGTGAGGACCGGCGAACGCGTTACATGGCGGCCGTCAGAAAGCGACGAATGGCGCGAGGCCGCCACTCTCGACGAAGCCAAAGCCCAAGCACAAGCCGATTTCGCATTCCGCCTGGGCTCATTCCTCTCACCGGCCGCGACGCCCGTGTCTGAGGCTGAGCCGGTGGCGTGGGTAAGCGTGGATGATCTGGAAGCGCTGTCTCGCAT
>NZ_JBXAMI010000009.1:0-190029 GCF_058800455.1 Allobosea sp. GW822-FHT05A11
GTGATCTACATGGTCACCACCCTGATCTGGCTCGTCATCGCCCTGCGTTTCGTCAATCCCACGCAGATCGTCGCCAGAGCGAAACGATGAACGGGAGGATTTGAATATTCATAATTCTAGGCCGACAGTCTTCTTGCGATCGCAATCTGATCAAGCAATCGTGCCGAGCTCGCATAGGGAGCGGCTGCTACCAGGGCTTCAGCTCCAAGCTCTGCACCATAATCGGCTCTGAGAACATCCGTATCGCCGTGGTGCACATTCTGCCAAACATGTTGAGATGACCCTGAATTGCCCGTGAAGAATAGTCCTTCGTGAAGTGAGCTGCGTCGCGCCAATAGCGGAATCCGGCTCGCTAGCTGAAAACGGACATTTGCGTTCTATGAGATGCTAGACCAACTGCGACAGATTTACTGGCGCGCCATCGCATCGGCGATGATGCGTCTTGTCATCCGGGCTAACGCGACGTGGACGCACGGTAATCAAGGCTTCCTCTTCAAAATCGTCTCGCGCGCCACGCGATTGATGTCTTCGACAAGACCCTTCGCGGGTGCTTTGGCGAGAAGTCCTTCCGTGATGAGTTGCGCGACCTTGACTTGAAAGGCGATGTAGCCATCGTGCCGCGGCCTCAAAATCGCGCCTTCGAGCGTCGCACGCGTCCGGTTGTAGAAGCCGTTGGCGGCCTGATCGACTGCAGTGTCCAACCAGGCCGCTCCATGCCCCGGCTGGCCGCCGGCGGCGGCATAGGGCCCACGCTGGACCTCGCCCGATGTGACCCAGTAGGCGAATTTCAGAGCCGCCTCGTGCTGCGCGGAACGGGCGGAGACCGCAAGGCCCGTCCCGCCGAGAACCGAGCCCAACGGCCCGCTCGACCCAAGGCAGGGGATGTCGGCGAAGGCGAGCCGGTTTGCCCGGAAGCCGACATGCGCGTAGCTGACGTATCCGTAAACCAGCGGGCAGCAAGCGAGATCGTCACGATCTGCCATCAGGTCAAGGGCTGCGATCGGATCGAACGAGAAACAGCGCTTGTCGAGATGGCCGGCAAGCTCGGTAAGCTGCCCGATCGCGGCTTCTCCGACGGCTCGCGGCATGAAGTCTTCGCCATTGTCTCCGGGCTGCCAACCAAGATTGGCCGCGAGCGTCATCACACACATCAACGAATGGGGCGCGCGCAGGGGCAGGACCACCTTGCCGGCGCGGGCCAATGCGATGACGTCCCCCCATGTTTCGGGCGCGCTGTCGAGCATGTCGGGCCGCCAGGCCTGTACCTGCGTCGCCGCGTCCAGCGGCAGCGCCCAAAGCCGGCCGTCGAAGACATAGCTCCGGTAGGACAGACCGACCGAACCAGCGAGCATGGCGCGCCGCTCGGCCGAGAAGCCCGGCTGGTCGAGCGGATAGAGGCAGCCTTCACGGGCCACCTGTCCGGCATGGGGATGGTCAATGACGATCAGATCGTAGCGCCGCGCCAGTTCCTCGACCGGGAAGGACTCGAAGTCCTGGAGCGAACGCTTCTCCCAGGTGATCTCGACGCCGTTGCGATCCTTGTAGAGGGCTGAGCAGGCAACGAGAGGGTCGTAGCCGCGTGGGTGGTCCCAGGTCATTCCGCGCAGGCGGATACCAGTCATTCTTTTCGGTCCTCTTGTCAGGCGTTCTTGAGGGCGTCGGCAAAGGCGGCATTGAACCAGTTGACGAGGCTTTCGGCGCTGCCTTCGCCGCGCAGGAAAGCGTTGGTCTTTATGCCGCCTTCCTCGAAGAACGGAACGTAGCCGGCAAATCGGGGTCGCAGATAGGCTGATCCGAGCGTGCGCAGCGTGCCGGAGAAAAAGCCGAGGCTCTGCGCATCGCAGTTCGGGTCGGTCCAGGCCTGGATCATGCCGGGCTGGCCGCCATCGGCGAAGTAATGCGTGCGCTGATAATCCGGCGCGCAGAGCCAGAGCCCGTAGCGCACCGCCTCGGCGACATCGCGGCAGCGGCTGGTGACGCCGAAGCCGGCGCCGCCGAGCAATGTGCCCTGACAGGCGCGATCTCCCGCCGCCACGATGTCAGTGAAACGCAGCGGCTTCTCGGCTTCCTCGCGACAGTAATTGGTGTAGCCGAAGGTGTATGGAATATAGGCGACCTCATCGCTGCCGGCTGCCAGATCCAACATCTGGATCGGGTTCATACGCACCGATTCCGGATGGCTCAGCCCGACCAGGGCCTTAAGCCGCTCCAGCATGCCAATGCCGAACCCCTGTTCGAGGAAGATTAAATTCTCCGTCGTTACCGGGCGCCCCAGATTGGCGGCAAGTGTCAGCACCATGCAAACCGCGTCGATCGGACAGGCCGGCACGCCGACCCAACGCCCGTGCTCGCGCAGCTCCCGCGCCAGCCGCAGCAACTGGTCGAAGGTCGCCGGCGGATGGCGGCCGGCCTTGGCCATCAGGTCGGGCCGATAGGCGGCAACCTGCGCGGCGGCATCAATAGGCAGGCCGTAGATCGCGCCCTGCCAGTGATAGGAGCGCCAGGACGGGCCTACCGCGCCGGCATCGAGCCACGCCATCGCCTCCGCCGGAATATGCGGCGTCAGGTCGACGAGCAGACCCCGCTTTGCGGCCTGGCCGACGAAGGGGTGATCGAACACGATGAGGTCGAAACGCTCGGCCAGCTCTTCCAGCGGCAATTCGCCGAAGTCGCGCAGGCTGCGCGCGCGCCAGGAGATCGCGACGCCAGGCCGCTCGGCGCGATAGCGGGCAATGCTCTTTTCGAGGGGCACGCGTCCGCGCGGGTGGTCCCAGGTGATGCCTTCGAGAGTGGTGCTCACGCCTTGGCTCCTTCGGCCTTCTTGCGTTCGGAGCGGGCGACGAAATCGCGGATGCGCTGCATGCCGTCGCCGGTGAGGAAAAGCGCGCAGACCGCGTCGCGCTCGGCATCGAGCCCGGCATCGAGTCCGGTCTGCCAGGCTGCGAGGTTCAGCCGCTTCAGATCGGCGAGCGCGCCGGCGGGATGGCGCGCCATCTGCTCAGCCAGCGTCAGCGCCTCGCCGAGTGCGTCCTCGGCAATGCGGTTGACGACGCCCCAATCCGCCATCTCCTGCGCGCTGGCGAAACGGCCGGTCATCAGCAGTTCGGCGGCCCGATTGGGACCGAGTTTGCGGGCGAGGCGCTGCGTGCCGCCGCCGCCCGGGACCAGACCGAGCTTGACCTCGGGCAGGCCCAGCTTGGCCTCGGCATGCGCGACGATCAGATCGGCCGAAAGCGCGATCTCGAAGCCGCCGCCGAGCGCATAGCCTTCGACCGCCGCGATCACGGGCTTCGGCAGCGCTTCGAGCGCGCCATAGATGCGCCCGGCGCTCTCCTGGAAATCGCGGAAGGCCTCGGCCGACTGCGTCGCATAGGCCTTGACGTCCGCGCCGGCCATGAAGTTGCCGCCGGCGCCGCGCAGCACGAGCGCGCGGACAGCGGGGTGACCCGCCGCTTGGGCGATCGCGGCCAGGATCCCCTCGACCATAGCGCCGCTCATAGCGTTGAGTTGGTCGGGGCGCGAGAAGGTCAGCAGCGCGACCGGGCCGCGCCGCTCAAACGCGATGAGAGCGTTCGTCATGCCGCGACCGTATCCGCTTTCGGATGAACCCAGACGGCGCCGGAGCTCCGCAGCACCGCGATGCGCTCGTCATCGAAGCCGAGCTCGGCGAGAATCTCGACCGTATGCTCGCCGACCATCGGCGCGTGCCGCTCGATCTTGCCGGGCGTTTCAGAGAGCGTTATCGGCACGTTGACCGTCTGCACCTCGCCGATCACCGGATGCTGGTAGGAGGTGAAGGCGTTCATGTGCTTCACCTGCGGGTCCTCCGGCACCTCCTCCTGACGCAGCACCTCGCCGCACCAGAGATCGAAGGAGAGCAGTCGTTCCATCCAGGCTGCGGTCGTGCGCGTCTGTGTCACCGCCTCGATCGCGGCATGGGCCTCGTCGCGTCGATCGAACAGCGCCTCGGCGTCGTCGAAACGAGCGAGTTCCGGCGCCTCCAGCGCCTCGACCAGCTTGGCGAAGGGATTCATCGCGATGTTCAGGAAGCCGTCCTTCGTGCGGTAGACGCCGAAGGGCGCCGGCATGCCGGGATGGGCGATGCCCGAATCCGGGCGCTCGAAGACGCGGCCGGTGTTGAGCGTCGTCACGAACTCCTGGGTCTGGTGTGCGATCAGCGCGCGGAACAGATCGACCTCGATCTTCTGGCCGCGGCCGGTCTTCTCGCGATGATAGAGCGCCGCGAGGATGCCGTAGACCATGTGGTAGGAGCCGAGCTGGTCGGCGATGGCGACCCCGAGCGGTGTCGGCGACACGCCGGAGCGTCCGGTGACGGACATGATGCCGGACAATCCCTGCAACAGCAGATCCTGACCGGGTCTTTCCAGATAGGGGCCGCTTTCGCCGTAGCCGGAGCCGGAGCAGTAGATCAGGCGCGGGTTGAGGCGCGAGAGCTCCTCGTAACCGAAGCCGAGCCGGTCGAGCACGCCCGGCCGGAAGTTCTGGACGAAGACGTCGGCTGTGGCGGCGATGTCCAGCAGCAGCTTCTTGCCTTCGGGGTTCTTCAAATCGACTGCGAGCGAACGCTTGTTGCGGTTCCAGGCGAGGAAGCTCGGATTCTCGAAATCGCCGACCTTGCGGTTGAAGAAGGGCGGCAGGTCCCGGTAGAGGTCGCCGCTGACCGGTCGCTCGACCTTGATCACGTCGGCGCCGAGATCGCCCAGCATCTGCGTGGCGAAGGGGCCGAACAGCAGGTGGCTGAAATCGAGCACGCGCAGCCCTGAGAGCGCTCCGCTCATGCGGCTTCTCCTTCATTGTCGGCGGCCTGGCGCGGATCGCGCCAGCCGAGCGCGGCCGAGATTCCGGCCGCCGTGGCGATGACGGCCCGCTCCGCCGCGTCGACATCGACGTCGAGGCCCTTCTGGGCGAGGAACGGGATGGTGAGGCAGGCGGCAATCACGCCGCGATGGTCGAAGACAGGCTGGCTGAGATTGGTCACGCCGGAGACGACGAGGCTTTCGCGGCGCTCGCCGCCTTCGGCGAGCACCTTCTCGGCGCGCTCCGGCAAGGTCTCGGCCAGTTCGGGGAAAGAAGCGACGCTGGCATCGAGCAGCGCCTGCCGGTGGTGCTCCGGCTGATAGGCGAAGAGCACCGCGCCGGAGCTCGTCTCAGCCAGCGGGAATTGCGCGCCCAGGCGGACCGCATAATGCATCGCGCGCGGCGCATCGACCTGGGCGACGATCAGGACGCGCGCGCCGCTGAGGACCGCGAGGTGGCAGGATTGCTGGGCGTCGGCGGCCAGCTTCTCCATCTGGGGCAACGCGACCGAGAGCAGCCGATTGGTCGGCGGATTTTCATGCGACAGCTCGAAGAGCTTGAGCGTCAGCGCGTATTGGTCGGAATCGACCTCGCGCCGGATATAGCCGCGCGCTTCGAGCGCAAGCGCGATCCGGTAGATCTCGCCCATCGAGCGGCCGAGCGTGCCGGCGATCGTGGTCAGCGACATGCCGCTCGCCGAGCTCGCGAGGAGTTCGATGATATCGAGCCCCTTTTCCAGCGCGGGCGCGCGATAGCGATTGGAAGCGTCGTTCTCGTCACTCACGGTTCCGACTCCCTGCGGAGCCGGGTGAAACCCGGCTCCAACTGCATTCTCATCAACGGCCGAGCTGCTTGCGGACATCCGCGACCAGATTCGGCGACCAGTCCGGGAACGCCTTCTGGATCGAGTCCGCCGCCTTCTCGAAGGCCGCGCGGTCGACATCAGAGACGATCGTCATGCCATGCTTCTGAAGCTCGGCGACCGAGCTGTCATAGACCTTGTCGGATTCGGCCGTCATCCAGTCGCAGGCCTCGTTCGCGGAGGCTTCTAGGGCCGTCTTCTGGTCGGCGTTGAGCGCGTTGAACGCCTTCAGGCTCATCACGACCATGGCGGCGTCGAGGATGTGGTTGGTCTTCATGTAGAACTTCGCTGCCTCGAAATGCTTCTGGTCGACGATCGCGTTCGGCGGCGCCTCGGCGGCATCGATGACGCCCTGCGAGAGCGCGCTATAGACCTCGGGCCAGGGCATAGGGGTCGCCTGGCCGCCCATCGACTTGACGAGCTCCGTATAGATCGCCACCGGCTGCACGCGGATCTTCAGCCCGGCGGCGTCGGCCGGCGTCCTGACCGCCTTGTTGCGCGTGTAGAGATCGCGCGTGCCGAAATTGAAGAAGCACAGCGGCTTGATGTTGTATTTGACGAGGTCTTTCTCCCAGCCCTTCACCAGCGGGGAATTCGCGACCTTCTTCACTTCGTCCCAGTTCTTGAACAGGAACGGATGCACCATCACCGAATAGTTCGGGACGTATTGGGCGATGGTGCCCGGGCCGACCTGGGTGATGATGTTGGAGCCGAGCGTGAGCTGCTCCAGAACCGCCGAGTTCTCGCCGAGCTGCGCGCTCGGGAACATGTCGATCTGGACTGGTCCTCCCGATGCTTTCTCCATCGCCGCCTTCAGGCGCTGCCCGCCGAGATTGACGATATGCGTCGGCGAATTCATGTGGCCGAAGCGCAGGACGGGGGTCTTCTGCTGTGCCTGTGCGGCCGGTGCCGTCGCCAGCAGCGCCAGAGCGAGTCCCGCCGAAGCGGAAAAAGTTCTGATCATCATGTTTCTTCTCCCAGTTGTGCCGTTCTTGTCGTCGGTTGCCGTCAGAGATAGCCGAGCCAAGTCGCGGTGCCCGGGACGGCCGCGATCAGCGCCGCGATGCCGAGGAGCATGGCGAGCCAGGGCAGCGATTCCCGGATGAAGTCCTGGAGCGGCACACGCGCGATGGTGCAGGTCGTGAACATGACCGTGCCGACGGGCGGGGTGATGCCGCCGAGATGGATCATGTAGACGAAGAAGATGCCGAAATGGATCGGATCGACGCCGAGCTTTACCGCCGCGGGGGCGAACATCGGCGCGAGGATCAGGATCAGAGCGGTGCCTTCGACGAACATGCCGGCGATCAGCAGCAGCACTGCGACGATCAGGAAGAGCATGAACTTGTTGGCCGCCGTGTCGACGAGCATCTCTGCCACCTTCTGCGGCAATTGCTCGAAGGACAGGGCCCAGCTCAGCGCAGTCGAAGCGGCCAGGATGATCATGATCACGCTGGTCGTCGTGGCCGTGGAGGCGAGCGACTCGGCGATGTCGCGCCAGCTGCACTCGCGATAGACGGCGCAGAAGAGCAGCGCATAGATGACGGCGACGGCACCGGCTTCGGAAGCGGTGAAGATGCCGATGCGGATGCCGATCACGATGATCGCCGGCATCAGCATCGCCGGGACAGCGCCCCAGAAGGTCTGGAGCAGGCGCGCAGGGCTCGCCCGCTCCGTGCTGCGCTCGTAGCTGCGCCGCTTGGCCACCCAATGCGACATGACCATCATGCCCGCGGTCATGATCAGTCCAGGCACGATGCCGGCCATGAACAGCTTGCCGATCGAGAGGTCGGTGACGAAGCCGTAGAGGATGAGACCGATGCCCGGCGGGATCATCGGGGCGATCAGTGCCGAGGCTGCGGTGACGATCGCAGCATAGGCCGGGCTGTAGCCGCGGCGGACCATCTCGGGGTTGAGGGTCTTTGCATGCATCGCGGCTTCGGCATTGGCGGAGCCGGTCATGCCGGCCTGCAACATCGACAGCACGATGTTCACCTGCGCGAGGCCGCCGATCATGTGCGCCGTCAGTGCCGAGGCGAAATCCATCAGCCGGCGCGTGATCCCGGAGATGTTCATCAATTCGCCCGCCAGGATGAACAGCGGGATCGCGATCAGCGGGAAGGACTGCGTCCCGACGATGATGTTCTGGATATAGGCGACATCGAGGATGTCCGGGTCCGACAGTGTCACGGCGATGCCGGTGCCTAGCAGGACGAACGCGATCGGCAGGCCGATGACGGTGAGCGACAGGAAGACCCCGAACAGGGCGGCGGGGCTCATTGTACATGCCTCCCGATCGGCCGGCCCATGGCGCTGCAGGCCAGCGACCAGATTTCATAGGCGGCGAAGACAGCGAAGCCGACCGGCATCGCCATGTAGACCCAGATCATCGAGATGCGCATGGAGGCGATTTCCATCCGCGTCCGCATCGCGAGGTCCCAAGAATGGCGGATGAGGAAAAGCGCTATCGCTATCATCAGCAGCCGCACGAGCATGGCGAGGGCCTTGGCGACCCCCGTTGGCAGCATGCTGGTGAACAGGTCCACCGCCATGTGCGAGCCCTCATGGGCCGCAGGCGCCAGACCGAGGAAGACGAGCCAAACGAAGAGGATGGTGGCGAGGTCGAAGCTGAAGATCAGCGGCGTGTTGAGGACGTAGCGAAAGACGACGGCGATCGCGACGATCGCGACGATCAGCACCACGAGCGCGATGAGCAGCCCACGATAGGCGGCAGCGAGGATATGCAAGGGCGCCTCCCATTGGGGCGCCATTCTCGTCGGGCGCCTCTCGCAAATATGAAATCAGTTTTCATATGCGAAATCAAGATGCCGTTTCCTCGATTCGAGATGACTTTGTTACCCATCAGTGGCATCAGGCGCCTGCCTTGCGCCAACCGGCTGCGAACAGGGGCAAGGCAGGCTCTGTCATGGGAGTAGGAGCGGACAAGGCTCTCGATATAGGCTTGCTCGAACAGAGGGCTGGGCATAGTCGCCTCCGATCGCGGGGATCCGCCGTGCGCCACGATCGCCTGGCGCGTGTCCGGGAAAATGCGTCAATAACTGACCTTGGCGCTTTGCCAGGAAGCGGACATTCAGCATCAAGGTCGTGGTCGTATTAATTAGCAAGGCTTATCAGACCTATTGAATCCAGATGGCTAATCGAAGAGTGGGTCTGTGACTAGGTTCCTCGCAAGCTGATGCAGCGAACGAGGGGCAAATGCCTTCCATCGACACCAAATTCCTTATTCCGCCCTTCCTTCTGGCGGCCGGCCTGATCGGCTCGACACCCGCGCTCGCTCAACAGCAGGCAGCCAACCCCGTGCCTCTGACGATCCAGGAGCAGGGCAGCTTCGCCGTCGGTGGGGCGGTGGCGAAGACCGCAGGCACCTACGATAACAACAAGCCGACGGCTGCAGGCCAAAGCCTGCACGGCGACCATCTCTACGCCTTCTATCAGGTTCCGCAGAACCCGAAGGCGTTGCCGATCGTGATGCTGCACGGCGCTTTCCAGTCGGCGCGGAGCTGGGAGACGACCTCCGACGGGCGCGAAGGCTTCCAGACCCTGTTCCTGCGCCGCGGTTTCCCCGTTTATCTGGTGGATCAGCCGCGGCGCGGGCGGGCTGGCAACAGCACCGTCGCGACGACGATCGAGCCCACCCCTTACGATCAACTCTTCTTCGATCAGTTCCGGCTCGGCAAATGGCCGGACTACTTCGACAATGTCCAGTTCGACCGCAAGCCCGAGACGCTGGACCAGTTCTTCCGTTCGGTGACGCCGAACACTGGACCCTACGATGCCGGCGTGATCTCCAACGCGATGGCGGCGCTGTTCGCCAAGACCGGCCCTGCAATCCTGTTCACGCATTCCCAGGGCGGGGCCCCGGGCTGGCTGACGGCGATCAGGAGCGCGAACGTTAAAGGCATCGTCGCCTTCGAACCGGGCAGCGGCTTCATCTTTCCAGAGGGCGAACTGCC
This sequence comes from Allobosea sp. GW822-FHT05A11, assembly GCF_058800455.1. NCBI lineage: Bacteria > Pseudomonadati > Pseudomonadota > Alphaproteobacteria > Hyphomicrobiales > Alloboseaceae > Allobosea > Allobosea sp. GW822-FHT05A11. The sequence continues at coordinate 9,655 of NZ_JBXAMI010000009.1, forward strand.
CCCGGTTATGCCGAGTGCGGCCGGGGCCTTGTCGCCCGAGGCTGTGCCGACGGCGGATTTCCAGAAGCTCACCCGCATCCCGATCGTCATCTATTATGGCGACAATTTTCCGGTCGAGCCGACCGCGGAGCGGGGGCAGGACAACTGGCGCGTGCGGCTCGCCATGGCCAAGCTCTGGGTCGCAGCCGTCAACAAGCATGGTGGTGACGCGCGCCTCGTGCATCTCCCCGAGATCGGCATCAAGGGCAACACGCATTTCCCGATGTCCGACCTCAACAATGTCGCGATCGCCGATCTGGTCTCGAAATTCCTGGCCGAGAAGAAGCTCGACTGAACCGCTTGCGCGACAGCCGGCGCGACAACCGGCGCGACGCGGGCAGCGCTCTCCCTTCGGATCACGGATCGGAGGTCGAAATGACCACGACAGCCATCAACACGAGCAGACGCGAATTCCTGGGGACCTCCGCGCTTGTGCTCTCCGCTACAGTTCCAGGAGTTTCAGCAATGGCCAATCCCACCACCGGCGCAGCCGACCACAAGCAGAATCCGTTCGGCTTGGTCTATGGCGGCGCGATCACGAGTAACGAGCCGGGCAAGGTCAACATCCACCCGGCCACCTACACGTTCAACGGGCTGGACATCGTCGCCAATGTCTACACCCCGGCGAACTACGATCAGAGCCGGAAATATCCCGCCATCGTCGTCGCGCACCCGAATGGCGGCATCAAGGAACAGGTCGCTGGCCTCTATGCCCAGCGCCTGGCGGAACAGGGTTACATCACGATCACGATGGACGCGGCCTATCAGGGCGGCAGCGGCGGCCAGCCGCGCAGCGTGGACAAGCCCCAGTTCCGCATCGAGGACATCCATGGCGCAGCGGACTTCATCACCCGCTATGCGGGCGTCGATGCCGAGCGTCTCGGCCTGCTCGGCATCTGCGGTGGTGGCGGCTACGCATTATCGGCGGCGAAGGCCGACAAGCGGTTCAAGACCATCGCGACGCTGAGCATGTTCAACTCGGGACGGGTTCGTCGCAACGGCTTCGCGGATTCGCAACTGAACACGATTCAGGACCGCCTGAAGCAGGTTTCGCAGGCTCGTGCCCAGGAGATGGCCCGGGGAGAAATCCTCTATGCGGGCGACGCCAACCTGACCGACGCGCAGATCGCCAAGCTTCCCTTCGAAATGTACCGGCAGGGTTACGAGTACTACTGGAAGACGCACGCGCATCCGAATTCGACCTTCAAGTACACGATGAGCAGCCTGCTCGACCTGATGCGCTGGGATGCCACCGACCAGATCGAACTGATCGACCAGCCGCTGCTGATGATCGCCGGCAGCAAGGCCGACAGCCTCTACATGACCGAGGACGCGTTCCCGAAGGCTGTCGGCACCAAGGACAAGGAACTGTTCAAGATCGAGGGCGCGACGCATATCGAGACCTATTGGGTCCCCAAATATGTCGACGCCGCGCTGGGCAAGCTGACGCCGTTCTTCGCCCGGACCCTCGTCTGACCGTTCAGAACCCGCAGACCCATCGCTTGGGCCATCCCGAGAAAGCTTTCAGCAGCGTGACGTCCCGGTTCCATTCCGGGCCGTCATGGTCTTGCCCCCGAGGAGCCGTGCACCCGTGAAGAAGCTCACCCGAAATCTGTTCGTCGCAGCCGGCCTGCTGCTCTCCGGAGGACTGTCCACCATGGTGATCGCCCAGAGCCAGCCACCCGCCGCATCCAGTACGACTCCCGCCAAGCCGCCCTCCCGGGCCCAGCAACTGATGGGCGACATCGCGCCCAAGATGGCGGAGCTCACCGACAATGTGCTGTTCGGCGACATCTGGGAGCGCCCGGGCCTCGCCAAGCGCGACCGTAGCCTGGTCACCGTCAGCGCGCTGATCGCACTGAACCGTCCCGATCAGCTCCGCTCGCATCTCGCGCTCGCGCGGCAGAACGGTGTCAAGGAGGAGGAGCTCGTCGAGGCGATCACCCAACTCGCCTTCTACACCGGTTGGCCCAACGCCATCACGGCGATCGGGGTCGCCCGCGACGTCTTCAAGCCGAAATGATGGCCGGGATGTTCGCGCCAGGACTCGCACTCATCGCGATGCTGCTGCCCATCGTCTCTGCCCTGGCCCAAACCAGTCAGGAGATCGTCGTCCAGCGCGCCGGCTCCCTGAAACCGAGCGTCGGCCCCGCCCAGAACTTCACCGGAGCTGTCCGTGTCGACGGCCGCTTCCAGGGCAGCGCGCCGGCGCGGGTCAGCGGCGGCACGGTGACCTTCGAACCGGGAGCGCGCACCGCCTGGCATACGCACCCGCTCGGCCAGACGCTCATCGTCGCGGCCGGCACGGGACTGGTGCAGCACTGGGGCGGCGCGATCCAGGAGATCCGTCCCGGCGACGTCGTCTGGATCCCGCCGGGCGTGAAGCATTGGCACGGCGCAGCTCCGGCCACCGGCATGACGCATATCGCCATCTCCGAGGCACAGGACGGCAAGACCGTCGACTGGCTGGAGCACGTCACCGACGAGCAGTACCGGCGCTAGAAACGAGACGAAGATGAAAATCCCTGCATTCCAGATCGCTCTGGCGGGCTTGTCCATGGCGGCCGTTCTCGCCGTCGGCTGGCAAGTCCATGCCGAGGCCAACAAGGTCACCTTCCCGCAGCTCGACAAACTCGTGCACTACACCACCGTGCGCCGCGGCAACGTCATGGAGCACATCATGACGACGCCCGAGGCGATCCAGGCGATCAAGGATCGCCAGCCCGTGCCCGCTGGCACGCATTTCGTGCTCGTCGACCATCGCGACGGCAAGCTCTTCCGCTATTTCGTCATGGAAAAGGGCCAGGGCTGGGGCGCGGATTACGACGAGCGCCGCCGTACCGGCGACTGGCAGTTCCAGTGGTTCTGGCCGGACAAGACCATCAACAACGCGGAGAACACTGCGCGCTGCCAGTCCTGCCACAGCAGCCAGTCGGGGGCGGAATATCTGTTCACCGGTTCCCGGATTCCCCGCTTCAACGGCACGCCGATCGAATAGTCGGGAAATCGCGAGGTGAACCGTCTTTTTCTCACCCGTTTGTGGCTCGATGGCCTGACCGCGGCGCTGCTGCTGCTCGGCTTCGCCTATTGGTGGCTGGGCAACGCTGTCCATGAGCTGGCGGGAACGGCGATGTTCCTGCTCCTCATCACCCATAACGTCTTCAACCGGCGCTGGTGGGGTGGGATTGCGCGGACACGGCGCGAGCCCCGCAGGCTGTTCAATGTCGCGGTGACTTTCGCGCTGCTGATCGCCATGCTGGCGTTGCTCCTCACCAGCGTGCTGATTTCGAACGCGCTGGCGCCATACCTGCCGCCCTGGGGTGGCTTCACCGTGCGGCAGATCCACACGCTCGCCGCCTATTGGATCCTGCTTATCGTCGCGATCCATCTCGGCCTGCGCTGGCCGATGCTGATGGGGGTGGCGCGCAACCTGTTCGGGACCAAACGAACGAACCCGCTGCGAACACTCATGCTGCGAGCGGTCGCGGGGACGATCGCGATCCACGGCGTCTGGAGCTTCGTCCAGCTCGGTCTGGGTACGAAACTCTCCATGCGGATGACGCTGGATTGGTGGAACTTCGAGGAAGCGGTCGCGGGCTTCTTCATCCATTGCACGGCCGTTGCCGGGCTGGTGATGGTCATCACCTATTACGGGTTCAACCGCGATAGCGCAGGACGTCGACGAGCACCGACAGGGCCGGCGAGAAATGCCGCCGGCTCGGATAGTAGAGATGGTAGCCGGGGAAGGGCGGGCACCAATCCTCAAGCACCCGTATGAGTTTGCCGGCGCGAATATGCGGGATCGTCTGATCCTCGGGGAGGTAGGCCAGCCCGAGGCCGTCGAGTGCCGAATTCAGGCGCAGCGCGAGGCTATTGAACACGAGTTGCCCATCGCCCCGCACCTTGACCTCGCGGCCATCCTTTTCGAGGCCCCAGGGAAACAGCCCGCCATAGGTGGGAAGGCGTGATGCGATGCAGTTATGGGAGGTCAGGTCCTGCGGCGTCTCCGGAATACCGAAGTGCTTGAAATAATCCGGCGATCCAACCACGGCCATGCGCATCTCGGGGCCGATCCGGACGGCGATCATGTCCTTCGCGACCTGTTCGCCCAATCGCACCCCCGCATCGTAGCCCGCCGCCACGATATCGACGAGGCCATAGTCGACGATGATCTCGACCTTGATGTCGGGATGATCCGGCAGGAAGCGCTTCAGGGCGGGCTGCAGGGCGGAGATCGCGGCATGTTCGCCGGCCGTGATGCGGATCGTCCCGGCTGGCTTGCCCCGCAATTCGCCGAGTGCCGCGATCTCCGCCTCGATCTCGTCGAAGCGCGGCGCGACGCTTTCGAGAAGGCGCATGCCGGCTTCGGTCGGAGCGACGCTTCGGGTCGTGCGCGTCAGAAGCCGTAGCTTCAGGCGTTCCTCAAGAGCTTTGATGGTCTGGCTCAGCGCCGACTGCGAGACGCCCAGCTTGGCACCCGCCTTGGTGAAGCTGCGCTCCTTCGCCACCATGGCGAAGGCGGCGAGATCGTTGAAGTTCGGCTGCGCCATTGATTAGGGTGCCTTATGAGACCAGCCGAATTATTGCACCTAATCCTCTTGGTCGGCGTCAGCAAGGTTCAGGCTTCCAATGGGCGAGGCTCCACCAAAGGTCGCGTCCTTCAAGCAACAGCAGCCCGCCGGTATCGTTCGATGGCCCGCCTTGCCAGGTCATCTTCATCTTCGGCGATCGCCACCAGCGCGGCGACGATGTAGGCCAGCTTGGTTCGCTCTCGCTCATCAAACGCATCAGGAATGGTCGATCTGACTTCGTTCCACGCGGCCTCTAAGGCCGCCTGCGCCCGAGCGAGATCGACTGGGTCACTCAACGATGAGAACGGCATGCTCCTTCCTCCGAGGGCTTTCCTTCAGCGCGGATTTTATGAAGGCGGAGCTCGCCGACAATATCAAAAATTAAGTCGATCCCATCGCCGAGAGCGATGGGACGCTTCTCCTCAACCTCAAATCTGGTCGGAACCGCCCTAGATATCTTGAGGTTGCTCGCGCCATGAGCGGACCTTGGGGTAGTGCCCAGAGCAGACATTGAGCGCTTGGCGAGAAGCTGACATTCGCAGCGGCTAGCCTACTGTGGTGGTGGCCGTCGGAGCATTGCTCAAGCAGGGCTCACCGGTCCGCAAGCTTGTCAGAATTTCTCGCGAGCGAAACGGCCTAAGATACCGACCGCTTAATTCATCGATGAGTCGAGACCACGTCTTAGCCCTGGCCGGTCGCCAACCCGGCGCGCTGTCAGGAGCGTTCCCGCAACATAAGGCGCTGCCGAGGTCCCGGCGTCGTGGCGAATGATCAGCGTTTCGTCCGACAGGCCGAACACTGCCTCGCAGGACAGGACGAAACCCGGCATTCGCAATGAGTGGACCTGAACCGCTTGTGGGGAGCCAATCGCGCCGCCCCGCGTCTCACGCACGCCTTCGAGCTCCGCTACCAGCTTGGAGGTGGCCGCCAGGCGCTCCGCCCCTAGGGTCTCAGCCAATTCCCGAGCCGTACCGGAGGGGGTGTCGGGCTTGGACGGCGAGGCATAGTCGATGATCTCAACATCCGGAACGTATCTGATCGTCTCGCGCGCGAAGCGGCGGAGCAGCGTCGCAGTGATGGAGAAATCGCCGGCGGCGAGCACTCCGACACCACACGCCTTGGCGGCCAGGTCGATTTCATCATAATCACTCGCGCTCATGCCTGAAGTGCCGACCACCACATGGCGACCGGCGGCTATTGCGGCAAGCGTATTCAGCTTGACGCTGCCGGGCAGAGTGTAATCGATCAAGACGTCAGACGGGACGGCGAGCGCATCCGTCACCGTCGCGAAAATCGGAAGCCCATTCGCTGGGACATCTGCAGCGGCTCCAAGGTCCAACCCCGCGGGTTTGCGCGAAACACCGGCCACGAGTTCAAGGTCGGGAGCCGCTGAAACAGCCGGGATGAGCGCTTTGCCAACCCAGCCGGTGCACCCAGCGAGCGTAATCCGGATCATCAGGAATCTCCTCGTGCGGCGGGCCGATCTGCGCCGACTAACGAGGCCGGCGATATCGGCGCGGATGTCCATAGGATACGAAATTTCCTTTACGCGGAAATTCTGTCTCTCCGCTCGCATAATCTTCCGGTTCAGCAAGCTCCGCGCCGCCCGGTTCGAGGGCCTCCGCTCGCAAGGCGCGGGCGGGGATGCACAGGCCAAAGATCGACGCCGGAACAGCATCCCGCTCGCAGCTACACCTCACACGAGCGGCGGCAACGCTTCCGACCGTCACCAGCACGATCGTTGCAGCGAAAACCGGCGTCTCGCAAAAGTTTCCGATCGTAGCATATTGACTTCTATGAAACTCTAAAGTCCACTCTTTCGGGGCAGATCTGGACATTGTCCGGCAGTGGGGCCGCGAGCAGCGAGGGGCTGATCGCGACACACGACATGATTACGGGTGGACGAAGCATGATGATCATCGACGGCCTGGTCGTATCCAATCTGGATCGCGAACTGCTTCTTCAGATGCAGAAGGGCGGCCTGACGGCAGCGAACTGCACGACGTGCGTCTGGGACGACTTTCCGTCGACGATGAAGAACGTGGCGGACCTGAAGAAGCTGATCCGCGACAATTCCGACATTGCGATGCAGATCTACACAGTAGCGGATATCGACGCGGCCAAGGCCTCGGGCAAGGTCGGCATTATCGTCGGCTGGCAGAACAGCACCGGCTTCGGGGACTACCTTCCGCATGTGAACACCTTCGCCGAGCTTGGGCTCCGGATCGTTCAGCTGACCTATAACACTGCGAACACGGCGGGCTGCGGATGCTACGAGTCGACTGATCGGGGCTTGACCGATTTCGGCCATGACCTCGTCGACGCCCTGCACGAGAACCGCATCGTGGTCGATCTCAGCCATGTCGGCTCTGTGACCGCCCGCGACGTGATCGACTATTCCTCGCGGCCGGTCGCCTATTCCCATTGCTGCCCGAGGGCGCTGAAGGATCATCCTCGCAATAAGACCGATGCGGAAATCCGCTACATCATCGACAAGGGAGGCTTCTGCGGTGTTGCCAGCGTGCCGCATTTCCTGGCGCGCGGCATTGAGTCGGATGTTCATGATTTCGCTGCCGCCGTCGCGCATGTCGTGAACATCGCCGGCGACGAGCGCATCGGCATCGGCACCGACATCGCGCAGGGCTGGGGGCCGGACTGGTTCGAGATGATCGCGGTCGATAAGGGCTATGGCCGCCGCCTGACCAGCTTCGCCGATGTTCCGGTGTTGAAAGGGCTTGAGCGCCTGGATTGCTACCCGAACATGCTCGATGCACTGGCGAAGGTCGGCTTGAATTCGCGCGTCATCGAGAACGTCGTCGGAAGGAACTGGCACGAATTCCTGAGGTCGACCTGGGCTCAGTAAGCATCTCAAAAGCATCATAAAATAAACGAGGGGTAAGCCATGCTTAAATTCGACCGCAGAGACTTCCTGTCCGGCTCCATCGCATTCAACACCGCTCTCGGCCTTGGCATGGTGCCTGCGCTGGCTCAGGGACAGCCGATCAAGTTCCTGCTGCTTACGCCCCTGTCCGGGCCCAATGCCCGCTCCGGGGCCCTGATGCGCAAGGGCGCCGAACTCGCCGTAGCTGATGTCAATGCAGCCGGCGGCATCGCGGCGCTGGGCGGCGCGAAGCTGGAAGTCGTCGTGGCAGATGCCGGCGACAGCCCCGAGCGCGCCAAGAGTGCCGCTCAGCGCGTCCTGTCCGAGGAGCCGAACCTCGTCGCCGGCCTCGGCGCCTGGCTGAGCTCCTTCACGCTTGCCGCCACGGAGATTTCCGAGCGCGCCGGGCTGCCGTGGATGACCTACTCCTATTCGGATCTGCTGACCGCGCGCGATTTCAAGCACATCTACCAGACCGCGCCGGTGTCCAGTGCGCTGGCCAACGATGCCATTCCGGCGGTAATGAACCTTGCCCAGCAGGCCACTGGCGCGCGGCCCAAGCGACTGGCGGCGATCGCCGACAGCTCGCTGCCGGCCCAGTCCGTGATGAAGGCCATCCGCGAGAAGGTGGTCGCGGCGAACGCGCTGGAGCTGGTCGTCGACGAGACTTACACGCCCCCTCTCACCGATGCGACCTCCATTGCACAGAAGGTACGCCGCGCCCGGCCGGATATTCTGCTGGTTTACGCCACGACGATTCCGGACCTCAAGGTCATCATCGAAAAGCTGCAGGAGTTCCAGCTCGGTGGCGCGCAGATCCCGATCGTGACCGTCGCGCCGCAGAACGGCTCGCCGGAGGTGGTCGCAAACATCAAGCCTAATCTCGTCGAGGGCATGGTTGTCGTCGTCGGCAACTGGGAAGGTGTGCAGATCAAGGAAATGACCGAGGGCCTGCGTAAGCGCGCCGGCGAGCCCTGGCTGACCGAGGATTTTATCTCCACCTATGGCCAAGTCTGGCTGCTCAAGGATGCCCTGGAGCGCGCCAAGGTCGCAGAGAAGGCTGCGGTGTCCACGGCGCTGCGTCAGACCGATCTGAGCGGTAGCGCCTCGGCGGCGCGTTACTTCGTAGGTGGAACGATGAAGTTCGATGCAGCAGGCCGTCGCGCTGGCTCGCCGATGGTCGTCCTGCAGTGGCAGAACGGCGTTCCGGTTGTGATCGGGCCGAGCTCGGACGCGGTCGCCAAGGCGATCTGGAAGAAGGCGTGATCGATCCACTGCCGGACACGCCGGGCAGGCGCGTCCGGCTGTTGCTTTTCGGACCCTCGGCAGACCTATCAAAATGGCTGATCTCGAAGCTTTCCTGCAGCAGCTGGTACCGGCCATCGCAATGGGCTGCGTCTACGGCGCGCTATGCGCGGCACTGAGCCTGGTGTTCGGCATCATGCGCGTCGTGAACTTCGCCCAGGGGGAGTTCATCACCGCCGGCATGTATTTCGGCGTGATACTGGTTCTCTTTCTCGCGTCGTTCCTGCAGTTCAATTCATTTGCACTGGCGCTGGTCGCCGCCATTCTGGCGTTTCCAGTGTTCTTTTGCTTCGGCGTCTTCCTGCACAAGGCGCTGTTGAGCCATGTCAGCGGCATGAAGGTGATCGAGACGACGCGTGACGGCGGCCACCAGGCGCAGCTGATCGTCACGCTCGGCATTTCGCTGCTGCTCCAGAACGTCTTTCTGATGATGTTCGGCTCGCGCCCGCAATCGATCACGTCCGACATCTTGTCGCAGGCCTGGGCGCTCGGGACGAACGACCTGATGATCTTCGTCAACAAGGGCCGCGTGATCGTCACCATCATAGTCGTGGCCGTCGTGTTCTCGATGTACCAGTTCCTGCGCAAGACCGATCTCGGCGCGCGCATGCGCGGCGCGGCCGACAAGCCCACGGCCGCGACCTATGTCGGCATCGATGTCGATCGACATTACGGCATTGCTTTCGGACTGAGCTGCGGGATCACCGCGCTTGTCGGCGTGCTGATGGCCACCTTCTATCCCGTCGGTCCCTTTGTCGGCTTCGAATTCATCATCGTCCTCTATGCCGGGGTCGTGCTCGGTGGGATGGGATCGTTCATCGGCGCCTTCTGGGGCGGGCTCACCATCGGCGTGATCCAGCAGATGGCGTCCCTCATCGTGCCACTGCAACTGCAGAATGTGCTGGTCTTCCTGATCTTCCTGGCCCTGCTCGTGCTGCGTCCGCAGGGCTTCTTCGGCAACAACGCGGCGAGGCTCTGACGATGTTCAGCTGGTCTCGCAACGATGTCGTGGCGCTCTGCGTCGCGGCGGTCGCGCTCTTCCTGGCGGCGTTCTTCGTCAGCAGCGCCTATTATCAGCTGATCGTCTCGCTGGTCGCCATCTGGGCGCTGTTCGCCGTCGGCTGGAATGTCTTCAGCGGGCTGTCGGGCATGGTGTCGTTCGGCCATGCGATCTTCTTCGGCCTCGGCGCCTATACGACGGCGCTGATGGCGACGAAGCTCAACGTGACCCCGCTCGTTGGAATTCCGGTTGGCTGCCTGGTCGCGATAGCCGCCTCGCTCGTCATCGGCAGGATCACGTTCGGCCTGCGCGGCCACTATTTCGCGCTCGCCATGCTGACTTTTCCGATTTCGGCGATGTACTGCGCCGAATGGCTCGGCCTTCAGGAAGTAGCCCTCCCGCTGCGACGGGAGAATGCAGGCTTCCACCTGCAGTTCGGCGATCCGCGCGTCCTCACGCTCGTGAACATCAGCATGCTGCTCCTCGCGGTGGTCCTGGCGCTGTGCCTGCAGAAGAGTCGGTTCGGATTGGCTTTGCAGGCTCTGCGCCAAAACGAGGCGGCAGCCGAGGCCTCCGGCCTTTCCGCCTTCCGGCTGCGGATGGTCGCCATCGCCGTCAGCGCCGGGCTGGCCGGCCTCGCCGGCGGACTCTACTGCCTCGTCATGCTTGTCGTGACGCCCCACAGCGTCTTGGGCATGCATGTCTCCGCTCAGGCCCTGATCATCTCGATGTTCGGCGGCGTCGGTACCGTCTGGGGGCCGCTACTGGGTGCAGCCGTGCTCGTTCCGTTGACCGAGATCCTCTATGCTGAGTTTGGCGCGGCGCTGCCCGGCGTCCAGGGCGTCATGCTCGGTGCCGCGATCATCGCGGTGATGCTGTTCATGCCGTCCGGGCTGGTGCGAAGCTTCAAGTCGCGCGGCACCGACAGGATCGTCTCCAAAATCCCCACGGCCCAGCAGGCAGGAGCCAGCGGTTCGCTCTGGCAGGGCGGCTCGCATCAGGTCTCTCAGCAGGTCCTGTTCGAATGCTCGGACATCGCGGTCCGGTTCGGCGGGAACTATGCCCTGCGCGGCGTCTCGTTCGATGCGAAGAAAGGCGAGATCGTCGGGGTCGTCGGACCCAACGGAGCCGGCAAGACGACACTGTTCAACGTGCTGAGCGGCTTTGTGAAACCGAGCGGTGGACGCGCCGTGTTCGACGGACGGCAACTGATCGGGCAGAAGCCCGACGCCATCGCCCGGCTCGGCATTGGGCGAACCTTCCAGGTCGCTCGACCTTTTCCCGAGATGACAGTCTTCGAAAATGTTCTGGTCGGCTGCCTGGCTTCGAAACTCGGGCTCGAGGAGGCGTTCCAGATCACCACGCGCGTGGCGGGCGAGTTGCAGCTCGGCTCTAAACTCGGCGCGGAGACAGAAAAGCTAAGCAATTTCGAACTTCGCCTGGTCGAGCTTGCGCGCGCTCTGGCGGCCAGCCCCCGCCTTATCCTGTTGGACGAGCCATTCGCGGGCGTAGCGAGCAGTGAGATCAGCGTCATATCCGACCTGCTGGCCGAGTTGGGCAAAGCCGGGTTCACGGTCATCATCATCGACCATACCGTCCCCGCGCTGAGAAAATTCGTCGATCGGATCATCGTTCTGGACCACGGCGAGATTATCGCCAACGGGCTGCCGGACGATGTCCTTGCCGATCCGGAGGTCAAGGCCGCTTATCTGGGAACGGACACGCTCGCCCATGCTGACATGTGACAATCTTTCAGCGGGCTACGGCGGTGCAGATGCGATCCGCGACGTTTCCCTGCGCGTCGATGCGGGAGACATTCTCGGTGTCGTCGGCCCCAACGGCGCCGGCAAGACGACGCTGCTGCGCGCCATATCCGGATCCCTCCAGATCGCGAAGGGCAAGGTGGTTTTCGATGGCACCGACATCACCACCATGGCGCCGCACCGGCGTCCCGGCCTCGGCCTCGCGCATGTGCCTGAGGGGCGGCAGGTGTTCGGCGAGTTGACCGTCGCGGAAAACCTGGCGCTTGGAGCGACCACGCTGGCGGCCGAAAAGTCGCGCGAGGAGCGCCTCGCATTCGTCTACGACCTCTTCCCGCGCCTGGCGGAGCGTCGCGGACAGCTCGCAGGCACCATGTCTGGCGGAGAGCAGCAGATGGTGGCGATCGGGCGTGGCCTGATGATGGACCCGAAGCTGCTGCTGCTGGACGAGCCGTCGATGGGGCTGGCCCCGAAGATCGTCACCGAGATCTTCGCCAGCATCGTCAAGCTGGGCAGGACCTTTGGCCTGACCGTGCTCATCGCCGAGCAGCGCCTCTCTGAGACGCTGGCCTCATGCAACAAATGCGTCGTCATTGCCTCCGGGCAGATCACCGCCTCGGGCGAGCGAGAGGCGATCGTCAGGAGCGGCGCCATCGAGGAAGCCTATTTCGGCACATGAGGCGAGGTCGATCTCGGCGGGAATAGCCCCTCTCCTGAATTCGTCATCGGTCGCGAAGCGGCTTGCATCGGTATGAGCTCATGACTTCGGAAGATCAGACAATCCTGTGGCGCAACAGCTCGCAGGAACAGGTCGACGCTCCCCCGCTCTCGCAGGATCTCGTAGTCGATCTCCTGATCGTGGGAGGCGGCTTCACAGGTTGCGCAGCCGCTCTGGAGGCCGCGCGCAGGGGAGCGTCGGTTTGCTTACTTGAGGCCGAGGCCATCGCGCATGGTGGATCGGGCCGCAATGTCGGCCTCGTCAATGCAGGCCTCTGGCTTCCACCTGACGAGGTAACCGAGACGATGGGGCTCGAGGCCGGCCGCCGCCTGATCCAGATCCTAGGCGACGGTCCGCAGCGCGTGTTCGCCATCATCGAGGCGGAAGGGATCGCGTGCGAAGCCGTTCGCAATGGGACGTTGCATCTGGCGCACTCCAAAGCGGCGGTCGGCGAACTTCAGGAGCGTCATCGGCAAGGTGTCTTGTATGGAGCGCCGCTGAAGCTCTTCGGCGAGGCCGAAACGGCGCAACGGACAGGTACGTCAGCATATTTCGGCAGCCTTTGGGATGCGCGAGCCGGCACCATCCAACCCTTGAGCTATTGCCGCGGGCTCGCGCGCGCGGCCAGGGCATCGGGCGCCGCCATCCATGCCAGGACCGCCGTCGCCTCTCTCCATCACGGTGATGGGCAGTGGATGGCCGCAGCGAATGGTCATACGGTGCGCGCGAAAGCGGTCCTGCTAGCCACGAACGCCTATCAGCGCCAGTTCGACGGGCCCTTCGCTCCCCAGTTCACTCCTGTCAGCTATTGCCAGTTCGCCACGGAACCGCTGCCCGAGCGGCTGCGCGAGTCGATCCTTTCCGGTGGCGAGGGCTGCTGGGACACGGCGATCGTGATGTCGTCGTTCCGGACCGACAAGGCCGGCCGCCTGATCGTCGGAGGCGTCGGGAACAGCGATGGACCTGGATCGGGGATCCACCACGCCTGGGCCAGGCGCAAGCTCGCCTCTCTGTTTCCAGCGCTGCAGGGGACCGGGTTCTCGCATGCCTGGCGCGGTCGCATCGCGATGACGAAGGATCACATCCCCAAGGTCGTAGCCTTTGGTCCCAATGCCTATGCCTGCTTCGGATATTCCGGGCGTGGGATCGCTCCCGGGACCGTGTTCGGTACGAGCGCGGCCGCCGCGCTGCTGACCGGCGACGACGCCGGGCTTCCGATCGAGCCGATCGGCTCATATGCTGAGCAATTCACAGTCGCCAAAGCCGCCTACTACGAAACCGGTGCGATCCTGACGCACGCGGTTCTCTCGTGATCGCCCATAGGATCGAGCGATGCTGACGGGCCGAGGAAACGCCTGGCATCTCGAAAGCGCGTCCTGATCGGTCGACGTGCTGATCCGGCCGCGCGCTGGAGGGAGCGCCAGCTCGTGCGATATGGCCTCAGACGTCGATGTCGTTCTGTCCTGACCAGTTGTCGCAAACCCAAAGTACTTCGGCATCGCTCTGCGATATGGAGACCAGCGCGTGCTCCATCTGTCCGTCGAAATAGATACTTTGCCCGGACGACATCTTCACCGGCGAGTAGTATTCTGAATAGAACTCGATCTCGCCGTTAACGACATAAAGGAAGACATCGCCTTGATGGCGATTCATCTCGGAAAAATCGCCTAAAGAGCGGGCCTTGATGCGGGACAAAAACGGAAGCATGCGCTTCTTGGACAGGTCCGCGGCCAGCAGCGCGTGCGAATAGGTCGAGCTTTCGAGCACGGGGCCGTTGTTGTGCAGCATCAGGCTACGACGCCCCGGCGCCCCGCCGACAGCTCCTCCGCCGAAAAGCTGGACGAGATCGACCAACAGCCCCTGAGCCAGCTTCTGGATCAGATCGAAGGTCGGCGACATGGCGCCGTTCTCGATCTTCGACAGCGTCGAGCGCGCAACGCCCGTCGCTCCGCTCGCCTGGTCCAGCGTCCACCCCCGCTTCCGGCGGATATTTCGCAATCTGTCGCCCAGTTCGCCACGGCTTCCAGAAGATGCGCGATCGTCGTTCCGACTCGCGTCTTCCGCGTCCGCTTGTTTCCTCTTGGCTATGGCCATGATCGCAGAGATCCCTAGGCGATTGTTACACTGCAGCCGAATTGGGCATCTCAGCCATCCGAGATGCATATCGGCAAGTTCAGTCTCGTTCTTATAATCGCCTGTGTCCACTATATGAAAGTGGCATGCACCGCCAATTTCTGGCGGAGTTTTCCTGCTGCCCTTGGTGAACGACCGGGTGGGTTCGCATGCCAAATGTATGGTCGTCCGGCAAAGCGACATAGGCAAAGCCGCCCCCACGTTAACGGCAGCGGCACTCTTCGCAGCTATTGTTTCCGATTGACTAATAAGTGGCTCAATACGAAACTAAATTAATTGATAGGGAGATGACGATCGTGACGGCCTACAGCGTTCGTACGAAGAGCCAATCCTGGTACGGGCAGCCGATCGGCATCCTCATTCTCGATGCCGCATACCCTTGCGTCCCCGGCAATGTCGGTAACGCAACGACCTACGACTTTCCTGTTTGCTATCAGGAGGTGCAGGGGGCATCGATCGATCGTCTGCTCACCCAGCGCGATCCAGCTCTTGCGCAGCCCTTCGTCGAAGCGGCTAGAGAGCTGGAGCGCCGGGGCGTGCGCGCGATAACCGGTGCATGCGGCTTCATGGCGCTGTTTCAGCGCCAGGTGGCGGCAGCCGTCCGCATCCCGGTTTTTCTGTCCAGCCTGATGCAGGTGCCGTTCATTTATGCAACGACCGGCAAGCCGGTGGGCATCATCACGGCGAATGCGTCATTGCTGCGGGACGAACATTTCGACCTGCTCGGGATCTCGCCGTCGATACCGAAATCGGTCGCGGGGATGGAGACGCAGCCGGAATTCCGAAGCGCGATCCTCGAGGAAAAAGGCACTTTGGACAGCGCCGCGATCGAAGCGGAGGTCGTTGCCGTCGCCCGGGACCTGATCGTTCGAGCGCCGGAGACCGGCGCGATTCTGCTCGAATGCAGTGACTTGCCTCCCTATGCGCGCGCTGTTCAGGAAGCCGTAGACAGACCCGTCTTTGATTTCAACACGATGATTAACTACATGCACGGAGCGATCGTCCGGCGCCGATATTCTGGACACTTGTAGGATTTCAGTTGTTTTCGGTATTGATGACGACACTGGGGGCTTCCAGCGTGCTCATGATGATCCATTACCCGATCGAGACGGATGGATAACGTTCACCACGACGAAATAAAGCTGGCTGGTTGATCGGGCCCCGACGTTTCTTCAAGAGCGCCGAAGCTAGGGTTGTCCTGCGCCAGGAGCTGACATTGGCAGGTAGCCCGGAAGCGGACATTGGCCTGCCGTAGCCTGTTGCCATCGAAAGGTGGGCACGTATCCGCCCCACACAGGCCGCCCGGATGTCATGTGATAGTGCGCGTCAACGTTTTGGCGACGAACGATCGCTCGTTTGCGACCAGACGCAAGCTACACTCGACACTGTATAGAGAGGGGACATGGCCCTGATCGCGGAAGCTGACCGTATCGTCCAGGCATGGGACTTCAGTAGAAGCCGGACGCCGCGTTTTCCCGCGCCGGATGTCTATCGCCGTAATGCGAGCATCGGCGAGGCCGGTGGAACCTTGCGCCAGGCCCGTCCTTCCAGGGCGTCCTGATAGCCGGCCTTGAACAGCGCCTGCATGTAGAGCGGGTCGAACTCGGAGCGCTGCTGCGCTGTGAAACTCTCGGGCACGGCGGCGAAGGCGAATTCGGCCCTGAGCTGGCGCGCGACCTCCGACAGCGTCGTGATGTTCGCGAGCGACTGGTACTTGACCAGCGTCGTGATCGAGCGGGAGGCCAGCGCCATCACGCTGCGTTCACTGGCCTTGTATTCCGGGCCGAGCTTGCCGTTGCGGATCACGTAGAGCTTCAGGCGCCGCTCATGCCCGAAATGGTGGCGGGCGGCGCCGTTCAGGTCAAGGCCGGGCGGGGCGAAGAAGATCTGGGCGGAGACACCGCCATCGACATGCAATTCGTCATAGGTCCGGCCCTCGCTGGTCACATTGATGGCGACAGGAGGGAAGACGCCCGGAATGGCCGCGGAGGCCAGGAGCGCGTCGACGAAGAGCTTGCGGCGGTCCGGATTGCCGCTGGCGGCGATGGCGCCGAGATCCCAGACGACCGGCCGCTGGGCATCGAGATTCGTGGTCTGGACGAGCAGGCGCCGCCCCTTGCGATGCTCGGTTGCGATGATGTCCAGCAGAGTGTCGTCGGCATGACGCTCGATCAGGCGGCGCAGCGGGTCCGTATCGTAGAGCGAGTCGCCGAGCAGCCCGACGATGCCTCTGTTGCGAAACAATTCGCTGTCGCCATAGCGCGTATAGACCTCTTCGAGCGCGGCATCATAGGCCGGGCCCGCGAAGACGAAGGGCGCCGCCAGAGAGCCGGTGCTGACGCCTGTGACGACCTCGAAGCGTGGCCGGTCGCCGCGCTCGCTCCAGGCCTTCAGAAGGCCGGCTCCATAGGCGCCGTCACCACCTCCGCCGGAGATCGCGAGGAAGCTCGCCTCGTTGCGGCAGGCGCGGCAGCCTGAGGCCGCGATCTGCCGATATTGATTGTCGAGATAGGCTGGAACGCGGCTGTCGATGCCGTCGGCCCAGAATCGGATCTGGCCGTAGCCGGCGACCTCCGCTCCCTCCTGCCGGTCGAAGGGCAGAGCCTGCGGACGCCCCTGGAAGGTGCAGGCCGGTAGCAACATCAGCGCAAGGCATAGAGCAGCGCGAACGATCATCATTCGCCTCCATGAACGGCGCTCGGAACCACTATGCCCCCGCGACCGAGGTATTCAAGTCCGATTGCAGGAATTGCCGAGGTGCGGACGAGGGGGCATGGAACGCCGCGGCCTCGTTGCCGACGTCATCGACCGCAGCAGACCGGCGAACCGGACGACCTTGCCGAGCGAGCCAGGACGACCGCAAAGCGGCAAGGCCGACAAGTGGCTGGCTCATGAAGGTTGGAGGCGAAAAGCGCCCATGGCGCTCTCATCACGGAAACGCCATGGACGCCAGCCGGCACATGCACCCTCAAGGAACCAAGACCGGGTTCGGGCCGATGGCACGATCGGCGATGTCGCGATGGGCCTGCGCGGCATCGAGCAGGCGATAGCGCTGCAGCACGATGTCGCCGAAAATGCCTTCCCGCCAGCGGTCGAACAGCTCGTTCGAGGCCTGTTCCAGCATGGCACCTTGGACGGTTCCCGCCGCGCTGGCATGCGCGACCTTGATCGACCTTGCCTTGAGCTCGGCCTGGTCGATCTCCGGTGCGCCGGAAGCCGCGCCGATCGTGAAGATTTCGCCGCCGTCACGCACCGCCTTCAGTGAGGCGGGGAATGTCGCCTTGCCGACGAACTCGTAGACGACGTCGACACCCTGCGGTGCGACGGCACGGATCCGAGACCCGAGGTCGGGTTCGTCGGAGGCCAGCGCATAGTCGACTTCGCGTGCAATTCCGCTGAGCTTGGCGGCCGAGCCGACCGCGATGACGGTCGCGCCGAGGGCCTTGGCCCAGCGCGTCACCAGCGAGCCGACGCCACCGGTCGCGCCCTGGACCAGCACCTTGTCGCCCGGCTTGACCTTGTGGAGGTGGCGTACCGCAAGCCAGGCGGTGACGCCCTTGGTTAGGAAGCCGGCCGCGATGTCGGTCGGGACATCGTCGGGCAGCTTGATGAGGGCGGTCTCGTCGACCAGACGTTCTGCTGCATAGGCGCCCGGTGCGAAGAAATAGGCGACGCGGTCCCCGACGTTGAACTGGTGGGCGCTCGGGCCGGTTTCGGTGATGACGCCGGCCGCTTCCACGCCGGTCACGAAGGGCAGGGTCGCCCCGAAAGCGCCGGAGCGGAACATCGTGTCGATGAAGTTCACGCCGATGGCCTCGTGGTGCAGCTTGACCTGGCCGGCGCCGGGGTGTCCGACGGTCTCGTCTTCGGCGACGAGGACGGACGGGGCGCCGGTTTCATGCATGCGGATGACGGTGCTCATGACACGCTCTCCCTTCACTTCGATAGCGGCGCGATCACGCCGAGCTGCTGGAGGACCGAATAGAGGTTCGCCACGCCCCAGTGATCGGTGATCTTGCCCTCGACCACGCGCATCGCGTCGACGGTCTCGAAGTTCAGCGTCTTGCCGGTGGCAGGGATGCCGAGGAAGTCGCCCCGATGCGTGCCGTGATAGGTCTTGAAGGTGGTGACGACGTCGCCGTCGGCGCGCTGCCAGTGGATCTCAGGCCTGAAGTCGGGGAAGGCGACGCGCAGGCGCTGATAGAGGCCGAGCACGCTCGCCTTGTCGCTCTTCATGCCCGGCTGGGGCGTGTGTCGTGAAAGTCGTCGGAGAAAGCGTATCGAAGAGCGCCCAATCTCCGCCGCCCTGAACCTCCAGGGTATTGCGGCGGATGACGGCTTTCGCCTGTTCGCTGATGTCCTGTGTCATGGGATTGTCTTTCCTGAATTGGAGTTGAAGTCAGAGTTCGAAGCCGCCGATGGTCATCCCGCCGTCGACCACCAGCATCTGGCCGAAGAGGTAGCTCGCGGCGTCGGAGCTGAGCCAAAGTGCGGCTTCCGCCAGTTCCTGCGGTCGCCCGCCGCGCTTGGCCGGGATCGCCGTCCGGGCCAGTTCCGCGAAGGCCGGGTTCTGGGCGCTGTTGGCGACCACCATCGGCGTCTGCGTCCAGCCGGGCGCCAGCGCGTTGATCCGGATGCCGCGGGCGGCATTCTCCATGGCCGCGACCCGGGTGAGGCCGTGAACGCCATGTTTCGAGGCGGCATAGGCGCTCATGCCGCCCGGGCCGGTTAGCGCCGCGACCGAGGCGGTGTTGACGATCGCGCCGCCACCCGCCCGGAGCATGGCCGGAATCTCGTGCTTCATGCCGAGGAAGACGCTGCGCAGGTTGACGGCGACAACCTTGTCGAAATCCTCGACCGGATAATCCTCGATCCGATGGGTGCCGCCGGTGATGCCGGCATTGTTGAAGGCGATGTCGAGCCGCCCGGCGCTCTGTTCGACATGGTCGATCAGCGCCTTCACGTCGGCTTCGCGGGAGACGTCGGTCTTGCGCGTCTCGATGGCCTGGCCCGCCGAGCGGATGAGGGCCTCGGTCTCGGCGAGGCCGGCTTCGTTCAGATCGGCGCCGAAGACACGGGCGCCTCTGGCCGCGTAGAGCCGGGCCGCTTCTCGCCCGATCCCGGAACCTGCGCCGGTCACGAGCACGACTTTGTCTTTGAAGTCTGCGGACATGAGTTCCTCCTTTGCGAAAGGAGGCTGTCCCTTCGCATCAGGTGGTGCGTCGATTTTGGGGAAGGTGGCCGGGCTCTAGGGCCCGGCCGATCGGATCAGCCGAACAGCTTGGCGGCCGTCTTCGCGACGAGCTCGCCCTGGTGGCGAGCGCCGGCGAGTTCGAGAGCCGAGGGCTGGCGCGAGCCGTCGCCGCCGGCGATCGTGGTCGCGCCGTAGGGAGCGCCGCCGACGATCTCCTCGATCGTCATCTGGCCGGCATGGCTGTAGGGCAGGCCGACGATCGTCATGCCGAAATGCAGCAGGTTGGCGATGATCGAGAACAGGGTCGTCTCGTTGCCGCCATGCTGCGTCGCCGAGGAGGTGAAGGCGGCGCCGACCTTGCCGTTCAGGGCGCCGCGCGCCCAAAGCCCGCCGGCCTGGTCGAGGAAGGCTGCCATCTGGCTCGACATGCGGCCGAAGCGAGTGCCGGTGCCGACGATGACCGCGTCGTAATGTTCGAGATCGGCGACGCTGGCGACCGGAGCGGCCTGGTCGAGCTTGAAATGGGCCTTCCTGGCGATCTCTTCGGGCACCGTTTCCGGCACGCGCTTGATGTCGACGGTCGCGCCGGCGGCGCGGGCGCCCTCGGCCATGGCGTTCGCCATGGTCTCGATATGCCCGTAGGAGGAGTAATACAGCACCAGAACCTTGGCCATGATGGAAGTTTCCTTTTGGTGAGGGAGCAAGTCTTGAACTGGGGCTTACCGGGGTATTTCTGCCGCCCGCCAGCCTTGTTGGAAATCCGAATACGATCGAGCGTTAGGTTCGATAAATCCGGCAAGCAGCTCAGATCACGGCGAGCAGGCCGCCATCGACCTGAAGCGCGATGCCCGTGACGTAGCTCGACAGATCCGAACCCAGGAAGGCGGCGGCATCGCCGATCTCCGACGGCTGCCCGAGGCGCCGCAGCGGCGTGCGCTGGCGAAAGCCCTCGCTGGCGGCCGCGATATCCGGTGTCTTGCGCAGCAGTTCCGTATCGATGGGGCCGGGCGCGATGGCGTTCACCCGGATGCCGTCCGGGCCGAGCGCATCGGCCAAGGCCTTGGCCATCAGCACGACGCCGCCCTTGCTCGTCGAATAGGCGACGGTGATGCCGGCGCCGACGATGCCGCCCATGCTGGCCATTAGGATGATGCTGCCGCCCTTGCCGCGTGCCTTCATCCGCTGGCTGGCGGCCTGGGCTCCGAAGAGCGTGCCGTCGAGATTGATCGACATCAGCCGGCGATAATCCTGCTCGCTGACATCGGCGCCGTCGGAGCGGAGCGAGATGCCGGCATTCAGCACCATGACGTCGACGCCGCCGAATTCGTCAGCAGCGGCCACCAGCGCATCGTTGTCGGCGCGGCTTGACACATCGGCCTTGAAGAAGCGCGCGGCGACGCCGAGGGCCTCGATCTCGGAAGTGGTGGGGGCGCCGCCTTCGCGCGGGGTCTCGGTGATGTCCGAGACGATCACGGCCTTGGCGCCGTGACGCGCTGCTGCGATGGCGATCGCCCGGCCGATGCCGCTCGATGCGCCGGTCACGACGACGGTCTTGTCCTTCAGGATATCGCTCATGGTCTGTCTCCTGGACGTGCGGCCGCATTCCGCGGCGACGCGGTTCCCTGGGTTGCGAAGGGATGATTTCGAGCCGAGCGCCGGCCTCAGTACGGCTTGATCGAGTTGCTCATGCGCTTGTCCTCGTCTCGCCGCGAAGGCCTGTGCTCTTTTCGATGAGGAGAAGCTGTGCTCGCTAGGCGAACGAAAAAACCGGCATAAGATAGACGATCACGTTCGAGGAAATCGATATGATCTCGGAACCGGGCACGCCCACCCTGGACCAGCTCAAGGTGCTGCTGACGGTTGTCGATGTCGGCAGCTTCGCCGGCGCGGCGCGCAAGCTGAACCGCGCCACCTCCGTCGTCAGCTATGCGATCGCCAACCTTGAGGCACAGCTCGGCCTGACGCTGTTCGATCGCGAGACCACCCGCAAGCCGCAACTGACGGAGGCCGGGCGCATGGTCCTCGCAGAGGCCCGTCGGGTCGCCAACAGCATCGACAATTTGCGGGCCAAGTCGAAAGGCATGCTGCAGGGACTGGAATCGGAGCTGCATGTCGTTCTCGATACGCTGCTGCCCGAGCATCGCGTGGTCGATGCCCTGACCAGCTTTCGCGAGCGGTTCCCAACCGTCAACCTGCACCTCTATATCGAATCCCTCGGGGCCGTGACGCGGCTGGTCCTCGATCGCGTCGCGACCGTTGGTGTCGCAGGTCCGCTGGTGACGGTCGATGCCATCGAGAAGGTCGGCGTCGGCAGCGTCCGCATGATCCCGGTCGCGGCGCCCGGACATCCCCTGGCCAGCGCTGCGAACATCCCATCCGGCGCAGGGCGCGAGCATGTCCAGCTCGTCCTGACCGACCGCTCGGATCTCACCAGAGGCCGGGATATCGCGGTCGTAGGCACGAGCACCTGGCGGCTGGCCGATCTCAGCTCCAAGCACATGCTGCTCAAGGCGGGGATCGGCTGGGGCAACATGCCCGAGCCGATGATCCGGGAGGATCTCGCCGCCGGCCGCCTGATCCATCTCGACATGCCGGACAGCATCGGTGGCGACTACGTCATGGATGCGATCTATCGCACGGGTACGCCGCCGGGGCCGGCGGGCCGGTGGCTGATCGAGCGCTTTCGCGGGCAGGTGCCGCGTGTCGACGGCGAGGCCCGCACGGAAGGATGAGGATGGCCCGGAAGGGCGCGCGAGGCCCCTTCCGCCCTCAATCCATCGCCGTTCTCAGCGCGGGAGATGGCGCCACTTCACCATGCGTTCGCGCAGGTCGATCACATCGCCGTCGACCGCAAAGCTGCCGTCGCCGCGATGATGCAGGGTCCGCCGCTCCTTCCGGCCCTTATCGATCCAGATCCGCGAGGCTTCGAGGATGAAGAGGTTGTAGCCGTCGGTCAGGGCGATGTCCGCGACCTTGCATTCAATGTTCGCGAGGCACTCCGCGATCAGCGGTGCTGCGACGTCGTGAGCCGGCTGGGGCGTCAGGCCGAAGCGCTCGAACTTGTCGAGATCGGCGCCGGAGCAATTGCCGATATCGACGACGGTTTCTGCCAGATCGACCGTGGGGATGGCGATGACGCATTCGCCGGTCGCCTTCAGCGCATCGTAGCTGTGATCCCATGGGCCGATGATGCAGCCGATCAGGGGCGGATCGTGCTGGATCATCATATGGAAGCCCATCGTCATGACGTTGGGCGTCCCGTTCCGGCTCGTGGTCACCAGCACGATCGGGCCGGGTTCGAGCAGGCGATAGGCCTGCGAGGCTGGCAGTTCCTTCATGATCGTACTCCCTGTTCGCGCACCTCCCGTCGAGAACGAGAGGATGGAGGTTTCGTTGCGTCGGGCCGGCGCTGGTCAAGGCCGCTCGGTCGACAGGACGGAACCTAGGAAAGCTTGATGCGCTGTTCTCCTGGCGCCTTGCTGGGGCTGGCGGGATCTTGCTCAATTCGTGGACTGGCCAGGGCACCGGCGCTAACCCTTGCGGTAATCGCTTGGCGACAAGCCGGTCTCGCGGCGGAAGATCTGGGCGAAATGGCTGGGGCTGGAGTAGCCGACGGCCATGCCGATCTCGATGATGCTGGTGTCGGTCTCTTGCAGCATCCGCTGAGCCCTGGCCACCCGCTGCCGAATGAAATAGCGCGAGGGCGGCAGGCCCGTCGCCTGCTTGAACAGCCGGCTGAAATGGAATTCGCTCAGCCCCGTCGTCTGCGCCAACTGGCCGAGATCGAAAGGGTCTTCCAGGCGCGCTTCCATCATGGCCATCACCCGCCGGAGCTTCGCGCCGGGCAAGGCATTTTGGCCGCGGGTGCCGATGTCCGCGACCGCATAATGGCGCAGGAGATGCACAGTGAGGCTCTGCGCCAGCCCTTCGACGAATAGTGCGCTGCCACCGCCTTCCGCGACCAGTTCTCGATGGAGCAGGCCGAGAATATGCGAGAGCGTTTCGTCGCGGGCGCCGGAGACGTCCTTCAGCGTGATGTTGCCGGCGGCCTTGCCCAGCATCTCGTGCGCGATCCGCTCGAACAGCGGGACGGATAGATAGAGATGCATCACCTGAAAGGGCTGGTCGCTCTGCGTCTGCCAGCGCATTTCATAGGGAACCGGCGAGCGCGTCAGGAAGAAGTCGCCGACATTGACCTGGTTGGCCGTCCATTCGCCGCCGAGATCACGCTCCTCGACGATGGCGCTGCCCGCCATGATCCAGACGACGAGCGGCTCCGCCACGGCCGGAACCAGGAACGGCGCCTGAACGCGGTCCCGGGACAGGATCTGGACGAAGAGATCCTGCCAGGCCGGGCCGTCGCCGCTCATCAGCGTGGTCCCGCTGATATAGCTCTCGAGCCCGGCCGGGGAGGTCCGGTCGGGGACGGATGGCGGCGAAGATGGTTCGATTGGGGCCAATATCCTCGTCCCGGCTTCTGCGGTCAGCGTGGAAGCTTGCCGTCGCGATAGAGGATCATGCCGGCATGGTGGAGCACGCCGTCGATGAACTCGCCATCGGCGGTGAAGCCGGTGTCGTCCCAATAGTCGATGTGATTGCCGCGGACTTCGTAGCGCCCCTGATAGGCGCTCTCGCGGCGGCCGCGCGCTTCGTCATACCGCCCATTGGGCAGCAGGTTGTGGCGGATATGGCCGTCCGTCGTGATCCACATGCCGGCATAGGGGTGGTTCGTGTCGGGCGCGGAGGAGGCCCTCGCTTCGGATGCCTTGCTCATTTTCGGAACTGCCTTCTCATGGGGGACGGAAACCGCGATGGATGCGAGCACGAGGGCCGCGATGACGCCGTAGGTCATGGCGAGCGCGCCTATTGCCGCGTGTTCTGCGCGGCCCGGCGTTCGGCGAACAGCGCGGACAGGCTTTGCGAGGCGGCGATCGCGCGCGGGAAGCCCGCGGGCACCGTCACCAGATAGATGATCTCCTTGAGTTCATCCTCGCTGACGCCGATATTGAGGGCATAGCCGGCGTGGATTTTCATGAAGCCGGTCTCGCCCATGGCCGCGAAGGCTGCGACGGCGGCAAGCTGGCGCGTCCGATCATCGAGGCCCGGCCGGGACCAGACATCGCCGAGCGCATAGGCGTGGGTCGCCTGCGCGAGAAACGGAAATTCCTGCTTCATCCGCTCCAGGGTGGGCTGCGAAGGCCCACCATTGAGGTGGCGGACGACGACGTCGCCACGGCGAAGCCGTTCTTCCGTCGTCTGGGCCAATGACGGCTCCGGCGCGGCAGCGAGCATGAGCGTCGCGGCGACAGCCTGGAGATGGGCGCGTGTCTGGGGCACGACAGTTTCCTTTCAGGCTGCGGTGGGGCGGATGACGATGTCGCTGGTGTCGACATCGGCAGGCTGGCCGATCACATGCACGATGGCATCGGCGATCGCCTGGGGCTTCAGGGCGATGCTGCGATAGGCGACCATCGCTTCCGCCGCGACGGGGTCGGTGATCGTGTTGGCGAGCTCCGATTCCACGACGCCCGGATAGACGCAGGTCACCCGGATCTTGTCGTTCTCCTGCCGCAGCCCGTCGGAGATCGCTCGCACCGCATACTTGGTGGCGCAGTAGACCGCGGCGGTCGGCGACACGCTGAGGCCGCCGATCGAGGAGACGTTGATGACCTGGCCGGCGCCCTGGCGGTTCATCGCTGGCAGCACGGCGGCGATGCCGTAGAGCACGCCCTTGATGTTGACGTCGACCATCCGGTCCCATTCGTCGACCTTCAGGGAGGCCATCGGCGAGAGCGGCATGATGCCGGCATTGTTGACGATGACGTCGATGCGCCCGAAGGCGGCGAGCGCGGCGTCGGAAAAGGCCTGGACATCGTCGCGCGAGGTGACGTCGACGCTGCGATAGAGCGCCTTGCCGCCGGCCGCCTCGATCTCGGCGGCCAGGGTTTCGAGGCGGTCCGTGCGCCGGGCGCCGAGCACGACGGTGGCTCCGGCCTTGGCGAGGGCGCGAGCGGTGGCCTCGCCGATGCCGCTGCTGGCACCGGTGATCAGAACGATCTTGTTCGCGAGATGGCTCATGGGATGTTCCTTTGTTCGGGATGGGTTGGGATAGGTGGGATGGTGCCGCGCGGCGGCGTTCGACTGCGACCTGATGGGAAGGGTGGTCAGGCGGTTTCCGGGAAATCCGTGCTGCGGGTGACGTCCTCCCAGCGCCGACGATCGTCGTCGAAGCGGTCGAGACGGATCTGGGCGCGCTGGAGGGCGTCGCTGCCGAGCAGCAGGTCGAGCGGCGGCTCGTCGGCATCGACGGCTGCGAGGATGGCCAATGCGGCCCGGCGGGGATCGCCGATCTGCTTGCCGTCCTTGTCGAGCAGCGCGCCGACCGCCCGGCCGCTGCTCGCGGCATAGTCGTCGATATGGGACGCGGTCCGCAGCATCGAGCGGCCCGACAGGAAATCGGTCCGGAACGAACCGGGCTCGACCGACGTCACCCAGAGTCCGAATGGAGCAAGCTCCTGCGAGAGAGCGCTCGAAATCGCCCAGAGCGCCGCCTTTGTTCCTGCATAGATGCCCGAGCCGGCGCCGGGCGCGATGCCGGCGATCGACGAGATGTTGATGATATGGCCGCGCCCCTGCGCCCGCATCCGGGGGAGCGCGTGGCGGAGGATCGCGAGCGGCCCGAAGACGTTGATCTCGAAATTCTGCCGCGCCTCTTCATCTGAGGCGGCCTCGACCGGGCCGATCAGCCCGTATCCGGCGTTGTTGACCAGGACGTCGATCCGGCCATGGAGTGCGAAAGCTGCGGTCATCGCCCGTTCGATCGAGGCGGCATCGCCCGCTTCCAGCGACAGGACGTCGAGCTTCTCCGTTGAAAGGCCTGCCGGGGCGATACCCTCGCGCGTCGTGCCGATGACGCAATCGCCGCGTTCCAGCGCGGCCTGCGTGAGGGCGTGTCCCAAGCCCCGCGATATCCCGGTGATGAACCAGACCTTGTCGCTCATGATCGTCTCCTGTCTTCCGCGGTGCGGGCCTGACTGGCTCGCCGGCTCTGAAAGGGAGATTAGATTGTGATGTGTGCTCCAATAATCGGCTATGTCTCAAATTGACTCGTTAGCCAGATCGACATAATTGCCTGCGGCCGACCATGCTCGCGCAAGGTTCCCCGAGTGCGCGACGACCGTGGATCGTACGGGGACCGGGCCGGCTCATGCTTCTTCCAGTTGATGCCAATGCGGCGGTGAGGCCGCCAATTCCGCCCAATCGAGCTCTTCCTCCAATGCGTGGAACACGTCGTCTTCGATCTCTC
Organism: Allobosea sp. GW822-FHT05A11; assembly: GCF_058800455.1. Classification (NCBI taxonomy): domain Bacteria; kingdom Pseudomonadati; phylum Pseudomonadota; class Alphaproteobacteria; order Hyphomicrobiales; family Alloboseaceae; genus Allobosea; species Allobosea sp. GW822-FHT05A11. The sequence continues at coordinate 36,562 of NZ_JBXAMI010000009.1, forward strand.
CCGCGCGGCGTGTCGCGGCGAGCCGAGCCCGCATGCTGTCGAGCGCCAGGCGCCGCAGATGCTCCACTTTGCCGAGCGCGCGGGGATGGTGCCCCTCCGCCGCCATGACCCTGTCGGCGAGATAGATCTCCCTGAGATCGGCCGCCTCTTCGCCCGCCTCCCTGCCGAGCTCCGCAATGGCGGCGTCGAGCAGCGTCACGCGTGCGGCAGCGAGTTCGTCGTCGAAGGAGTCGTCCGGTTCGAGGCCGAGCAGTCGGATCAACGGGCCGAGCGTCAGGCCCTGTCCGATGAGCGTTCCCATCACCACCGCGAGTGCGCTGAGCACGATCAGGTCCCGCCCCGGGAATGCGGCCGGCAGCGAGAGTGCGGCGGCGAGCGTGACGCCGCCGCGCATGCCGCACCATGAGACGACGAGCCCCTGTGCGAGGCTGGGCGCATCCTCATCGCCGCGTCGGCGTACCCTCACATAGCCGGCTCGATTGAAGAACAGTACCCAGGCGATCCGGGCGACGATGACCGTGGCCAGCACGGCTCCCGCGAAGCTGAAGGCCTGCCAGATTTCGCCGGGCGCAAGGCGCAGGACGATGGCCCGGGCCTGCAAACCCATCAGCAGGAAGGCCAGGACGTTCAGGACGAAGACCGCCGCTTCCCAGACCGCGTAGGAATGGACGCGATCGCGCGCCGGTTGCCGCTCGGGCACATAGCGAGCCACCGTCATGGCGAAGGCGACAACGGACAGGATCGCGGACAGATGCAGCCGCTCGGCAATGATCCAGGCCCCGAACGTCGTCACGAACTCGAACAGTCGGCCTCCGAGCGTGCCGGCAAAGCCCGGCGCCAGCTTCAGATAGACAAAGCCCAGCCCGATGCCGACCGCGATACCGCCGGGCGCGGCGATGGCCAGTCGGGGGATTTGCGACTCCAGTCCGCTTGGTGCGGAGATCGCGGCCACTGCGGCGCTGAAGATCAGCAGCGCGATCGCGTCATTGAAAAGGCTCTCGCCCTTGAGAACCGTGATCGTTTGGCGCGGCAGGGCGAAACGCCAGAGGACGGCCGTGGTGGCGGCGGCATCCGGCGGGGCGACGATGGCGCCGAGCGCGATCGCGGCGGCGATCGGCAATCCGGCGAACGCAATCCCGATCCAGGCGACCGCCGCCGTCGTCAGGATCACGGCCAGCGCCGCCAGGGCTAGCAGCGGCAGCCAGTTGCTGCGGGCCGCGCGCGGCGAGAAGTCATAGGCGGCGTCGAGCAGCGCCGGCGCGATGAAGAGCGCCAGAGCAAGCTGCGGATCGATGGCCACCTCCGGCGCCTAGGGCAGGGCGGCGACCAGCACGCCGGCCAGAGCCAGCATCGTCGGATAGGGAATGCCGAGCCGCCGCGACAACTGAAGCAAGGCTACCGCCAGCAGCACCAGGATCAGCATGGTCTCGAACAGCGCCATCCGAGCGCCTTTCCTTGTGCCGTGGCCTTCTCTGGGGACAGGAGGAGGGCCGCAACAGCGCCTTGCGAGCCGCCGCCGACGGCGCGGATCGCTGCTCCGTTCAAGCCTCCGGATTTATCCGCTGCATCAGCTGCCTGCTCGCCGATGCGGATCGAGGTTCCGGTCGGGGATCACACCGCGGCCATGCCGGACTTGCCGGCTTGGTTCAGGCTGCGGCCTGAAGCCGCCATGGCGCCGGCTCCGACATCATCAGGAAGCTGCGCAGATCGAGGGCGCCGTCGACGAGCGTGGGCAGGCCGGCAACGAAAGCCTGCATGTGCGGGAGGTCGAAATGGGCTGCGAGATCATCGGCAGAGCGCCAGTTCTCGTAGACGCACCAGAGGTCGGGATCGTCGGCCGATCGATGGACATCGTAATTGATGCAGCCGGGTTCCAGCCGCGAGGGCGCGACGAGATCGAGAAGCCTCTGGCCCAGCGCTTCGGAGCGCCCACTCTGCGCCCGGATGAAGACGGTGTTGGTGACCTGTGACACTTCGCTCCTCCCGATGGGATGTTCGGTGGCTGTCTGGTCGGATCCGAGACGACGCTTCCTGCTCCGGGACCGGAACCATCGCGTCGATCTCGCGTTGTCACGATACGCTACGTAGCGTATTATTGTCAAGCATGGCCGATCTGCTGCCCACTCACCGGCCTTGCCGCTTAGGGACAATCGGAGCGATATGATGGTGGCCAGATCCACGACAGCGATTGCCAAGACGCCAGATGCTCGCCGCGGAGATACCACCGCGATCATCCTGCGGGCCGCGCTCGAACTCGGGGAGGCCGTGGGCTTCGACGCCCTGACGGTCGAAGGCATCGCCAGCCGAACCGGTGTCGCGAAGACGACGATCTATCGCCGATGGCCGAACGTTGCGGCCATCGTGATGGACGCGTTTCTTGGCGAGATCACCGAGGCGGCCCCGATCCAGGCGCATGCCACGGCGCGCGAGAGCTTTCGCGTATCGATGAAGCTGCTCGTGCGCGCCTATAACGGCCAGCAAGGCCGGATCATGCGCTCACTGCTCGGGCGGGCGCAGATCAACCCTCGTTTGCTCGACGCGATGCGGCTGCGCTGGGTCGAGCCACGTCGTGAAATCGCTCGGGAGATCGTACGAGATGGGATCGCAACGGGAGAACTGAGGCCGAGGCTCGATCCGGACATCGTCCTCGACCTCCTCTATGGCCCGGTCTACCACCGCCTTTTCATCCCCTATATCGGCTCCGACCTCACGGACGTGTTCATCGACACGCTGATCGAGACCGTGTTCGGCGGGTTGGCTTCGCCTCCGTCCTGAGCGGGTTCATCGCCTGCCGCCCAGTCGATTTGCGCAAGATCCCGACAGGCTCGGCAAGGGCCCGAGAGAAGGCGATGCCTGTCGGGAACATATCGGTTCCACGCCAGCAAGGCGGGCCGAATTCGCTGCGGGATGGGCGATTGGGCCGTTCTCAACCGCATCCCGCAAGGAGAGCTACCATGACCACCATCGTAGCGAAGGTGAACGAGGTCGAGGGCAAGGTCGCCCTGGTGACCGGCGCGGCCAGCGGCATCGGCCGCGCGATCGCAGAATTGCTGCATGCGCGCGGCGCGAAGGTGATCGCAGAGGATATCGACCCGGCCGTGAAGGAGCTGGAGCGCGACGGGCTCGTCGCCTTCGTGGCCGACATCACCGCGGACGGCTCGGCCGAGAAGGCCGTGGCACTTGCGGTCAACAGCTTCGGCAAGCTCGACATCCTCGTGAACAATGCCGGCCGCATCATCTACAAGAACCTCGTGGATATGAGCCGCGAGGAATGGAACTGGCAGATGGAGACGAACGTCACCGGCGCCTTCCTCCATTCCCGGGAAGCGGCCAAGGCGATGATGCCGAACCATTCGGGCGCGATCGTCAACATCGCGTCCTATGCCTCCTACTTCGCCTTCCCGGGCATTTCGGCCTACACGGCGTCGAAGGGCGCGCTGGCTCAGCTGACCCGCACGCAGGCGCTCGAAGCCATCGAGCACGGCATCCGGGTGAATGCGATCGGCGTCGGCGACGTCGTCACCAACCTGCTGAACCATTTCAGGGATGACGGGCGCGAGTTTCTCGCCGAACACGGCAAGAGCGCGCCGATCGGGCGGGCTGCTGATCCCGTCGAAATCGCCGAGATCGTCGCCTTTCTGGCCTCTGATCGCGCGAGCTTCATGGTCGGCTCGGTCGTCATGGCCGATGGCGGCATGAGCGTTCCGATCGGCTGATCGATCGCACCGGGGCGGCCGCGGAACGGCGGCTGCCTCGGAGTTCGAAAATCTCGAACCTAAAGCTCTATTTTATTCGGCTGTTTCTCAAAGCTGCGCTTGCCCACATTCGATGTGTCAAAGCCCATCCGCACCGCGCGGCCAGAGCTGCCGGCAGTGGTGCGGCCTTGTCGAACGACACCGCCAAACTGGACAAGTCACATGAAAACGCTTCTGACGCTGACGATAGCCGCCCTGCTGGCAACGCCCGCCATCGCGCGCGATCCCGGCATATACAAGCAAGATGTGCGTCTTTGGTACGATGCCTTCAGTCGCAAAGAGCCTGCGCTGCTTGACCGGATACTGGCGCCGACTTGGGTCGACATCCCGTCCCCCCCGGGGCTGCCTCCCGGTCCCGAGGCGGCGAAGATGCTGCTTACTCGGCTCACGGAAGCGTTCCCGGACCTGAACCTCGTCGTCCACGACGTCATCCAGGAGGGCAGCAAGGTTGTCGTTCGCGCCACGATGACCGGAACGCAGAAGCGCGACTTCGCCGGCATTCCGGCGCGTGACCGGCGCATGAGCATCCAGGTCGTCGACATCCATGAGTTCGAAGGCGGCAAGATCGCCCGCACCTGGCACACGGAAGACTGGATGACGGGCCTGCGCGAGCTGGGCGCATTCGAACGCTGAATCTAGGGCAGGGGCCTTCGGATGCCGAGCGCCCTCACAACGGCTCGACATCGGTATCGGCCGGCGCCCATTCCGGCACCTGGCTCGCGAAGCGCTCAATGAGGAATGCAGCGGCGGGCCCTGGTGGCCTGTTCGTGCGGTGTATGGCGAAGAAGCGATAAGCCCCGCCCTTGAAATCGGGCAGGTCGAGCTTCACCAGGCGCCCGGCATTGAGATCGTCGCGGATCATCGGCACGGGCATCGCCCCCCAACCGATGCCTTCGAGCAGGAGCATGTGCTTGGTGGAAAGGTCCGTTACCCGCCAGGTATGTGTGGCCATGACTCCGAGATCCTGGCCCTTCGTTCTCTCGGAACGGTCGGTGAGCACGATCTGAACATGCTCGCGACTGGCACCGACGTGGTTGTGGCTGGCGAGCGCGAGCGGGTGATCCGGTGCCGCAACGGGCACGAGTGGCACGCTCCCGATCCCCAGGCGTTCCAAGCCATCGATCTCGGTATCGGGCGGGCCGCGGACACCGATCGACACCGTGCCATCCAGAACGAGCTGGGTCACCGCCCCAAGCCCTTCGACCCGGATATGCAGCGGCACCATGGGAAATGTGTCGCGGAAGCTCTTCAAGGCTCCCATGACGCGCGATGCTGGCAACATGACGTCGAGCGCGACGGTCACGCCGGCTTCGAGCCCTTGCAACAGGCCCTGCGCCTTGGCGCGCAACCGGTTCACGCCATTGGTGACGGCGCGAGCTTCCGCCAAGACAGTCCGCCCCGCTTCCGTCAGCATCGGCTTCCTGGTCGAATCCCGGTCGAACAGGGGAAATCCCAACTGGGCTTCGAGATTAGCGATCGAATAGCTGATCACCGACGTCGCGCGTCCGAGCGTCCGCGCCGCACCGACGAAGCTGCCCATGTCGACGACCGTCAAGAACACCCTCAACTGGTCGAGCGTCGGCGTGCCAGGTCCGTTCATGCTGAATCCCGCGAACGATTCTTCCGATCATATTCATGACGCGCTGCGGAGCCTTGATGAGCCGTGCTCCTCACGGCGTCGATGAAAGCGCGTAGCGCCGGCGCCATCTGCCTTTGCTGGGGGTAGCAAAGGAAGAACCCCGGATACGGCTCGCAATAGGCATCGAGCATTCTAACGAGCCGGCCGGCCGCGATCAGGTGATCGGTTTCCCGGTTCGTCGCAAAGGCGATACCCGCATCATCCAGGCAAGCAGCCAGCATCATGGGGCGGTCGTTCGCGATGATCGAGCCCTTCACGACAAGCTCGAACCAACTGCCGTTGCGATAGAATTCCCAGGCATACGGGAGGCTGTGACCCGACCAGCGCCACAGAATGCAATTGTGGTCCAGAAGCTGTTCCGGTGTTTCCGGCACGCCGTGTTCCGCGACGTATGCGGGCGTCGCCACCGGATGCTGGCAAAGCGCACCGCCGATCTCGACCGCGATCATATCGCGTTCGACCACCTCGCCGGGGCGGATGGCGACATCCCACCCTCCTGAGACGATGTCGACGACGGCGTCATCGACGGTCACATCGACGACGATCTCGGGATAGGACCGGGTGAAAGCACCCAGCATAGGTGTGATGAAGGTCTGCGCCGCCTGGCGCGCGGCATGGACACGGACCGTCCCGGACGGTGTGTCGCGAAAACGGACCGCGCTCTCCAGCGCGGCGCCGATTTCATCCATTGCCGGGCGCAGGCGAAGCAGCAGGGCCTCTCCGGCCGGGGTCAAGGCAACGCTACGCGTCGTGCGATTGAGCAGGCGGATTCCCAGGCGTTCTTCGAGATTGCGGATCGTTTGGCTGAGGGACGATGGCGTGATGCCGAGCCGCTCGGCAGCGCGCGTAAAGCTCAACTGCTCGGCAACGGTCACGAAGGTGCGCAGTTGCGCGAATTCGCTGCCCTGGACGGTCTGAGCCATCATCTCCTCGCAGGCGACCTGCTGCGCTATTATGCATCGCTACCGAAAAATATGCGGGCTTTCAGCCTTATTTTTTACTGGAGGTAATAGCCCCCGAACGGTTGGCCATTCGGTTATCTGCGTCGGTAGCGTTAAGAACCCTTTGGCCGTAGTCGTGAAAATCCGGCGGGCACGCCGCAATTGCATGACCAGCAGCCCAGGTCGGGCTTTGGCAGCGTTGCGCCAGTTGCGGACGTTGGGCGGCCTTCGAGAAACAGACATTGGCGCGCCTGGGAGGTCACCTGTCTCTCTCGATATGAGCCAAGTTCAGTTTTGCAATGACCACAGCCGGCAATGGACGTTTTCGATGACACGCCCCGCTGTCGATCAGTCTGTGTAGTCGCCATTGCTCAAGAAGCGACGTATTGCGATCTGCATGTCGACTGAGCGGGTGAAATTCGCTCGCTTCAGCTCGATGCTCTTTACAGCGACAGTCCCTACTCCTCTCCGGCGAGACATGCGCGCGCTTGCAGCGCCATCACACGCTCTTCGTTCGCCTTGATCACGATGACCTCGAATGTGCCGAGAAAGCGTAGGCGTTCGACGATCGCATCGCGTAGGGGAGCGGCGTGCTCGCCGATGCCGCCAGTGAAGACGAGCGCGTCGATCCCACCGATGGCGGCAGCCATGGCTGCCGTGAACTGCGCGACCTTGAGCGCGAAATAGTCGAGCGCGAAGCGCGCGCGCGGATCGTCGCTTTTCAGCAGCGTCTCGACGTCGTTGGAAAGGCCCGACAACCCGAGCAGACCCGAGCGTTCATAGAGCGCGTCCGAGACCTCCTGCGCGTTCATCCCCAGGCTCTGGAACATGTAGAGCACCGCCCCGGCATCAAGCGCGCCGCAGCGCGTCCCCATCGGCAGGCCATCGAGCGCCGTCATTCCCATGGTCGTGTCGATGCTGCGCCCGCTCCGGATGGCGCACAGGCTCGCGCCATTACCGAGATGGGCCGCCACGACACGGCCCGCATGGAGATGCGGATACTGCTCCGCCAGCACCATCTCCAGCCATTGATAGGACAGGCCGTGGAAGCCATAGCGGCGGATGCCCCTGTCGCGCAGATCCTGCCCGAGTGCGAAGTTATGGGTCAGCGCATCGTGCCGGGCGTGAAAGGCTGTGTCGAAACAGGCGATGTTCGGGACGTTGCCCATCAGGTGCCGGGCAGCGGTCACCGCGGCCAGGTTATGGGGCTGGTGCAGCGGCGCGAGCGGCGAAAGCGCCTCCAGCGCCGCAAAAATCTCGGGCGTGACCACGACAGCGTCGACAAAGCGTTCGCCGCCATGGACGATGCGATGAACCACCGCCTTCATCCGCCAGGCATCGTCGTGGCGGTCGACGAAGGCGAGGACGGCCGCGAGAGCGGTATCGTGGTCGCAGGCACCCGGCAGCGCGATGCGCTCCCGGGTGCCGTCCGCGAGGCTCGCGTCCATAACGGGTTCCGGCTCGCCAAGGCGCACGGCCTTGCCGCGCGCGAGAACGTCGAGATCTTCGACACGAAACACCTGGAACTTGAGGCTGGACGAGCCGGCGTTGAGAACGAGAACGGTATCGATCACTTGATACGCCCCGTGCGGCGCGCTTCCGCCAGCAGGACGGCCAGCGCGCAGGAGAGCTGGCGCGCGCGCAGATTGTCGGCGCGGCTCGTCAGGATGATCGGCACGCGCGCGCCGAGCACGATGCCGGCAGCGTCGGCGCCGCTCAGGAAGGTGAGTTGCTTCGCCAGCATGTTGCCGGCCTCGATCTCGGGAACGAGCAGGATATCGGCATGGCCGGCTACGGCCGAGGCGATACCCTTCTCCTTCGCTGCTGCGGCGCTGATCGCATTGTCGAAGGCAAGCGGCCCATCGACGATGGCGCCGGTGATCTGGCCGCGATCGGCCATCTTCGAGAGAGCAGCGGCGTCGAGCGTTGCCGCCATATGAGGATTGACGGTTTCGACGGCAGCCAGCACCGCGACCTTCGGCAATTCGTCGATGCCGTTCAGTGCGACATGCCAGAGATTGACGGCGTTCTGGACGATATCGGCCTTCGTCATGAGATCGGGGGCGATGTTGACCGCAGCGTCGGTGATGATGAAGGGCTTGGGATAGCTCTCGATATGCATCACGAAGGCGTGCGAGATACGCCGCTCGGTCCGCAATCCGGAATCGGCCCGGACGACCGCACCCAGAAGCTCGTCGGAATGGAGCGAGCCCTTCATCAACGCATCAAGCTCGCCGGTGGCGGCCAGCGAGACCGCTTTCGCCGCGGCTTCGTGACTGTGCTCGGTATCGACGATCTCCCAGGGCGAGATGTCGATGCCGGCCTCCTGCGCGGCAGCGTGAATGCGGCGGGCCGGGCCGATCAGCACAGGCGCGATCAATTGCTCGCTGACGGCATCGGCCACCGCCTCGATCACATTGGCCTTGACGGGATGTACCACCCCGGTCCGCACCGCCGGAAGAGCCTCGCAACGGCCGAGCGCGAGCCGAAAATACTCGGAGGAGGTCAGCGTCGTCATGGCGACTCTCTAGCTTTGCGCGGCGAGCCAACGGGCGATGCCGGGCCAGGTCTCGCTGAGGGTCTTGCGGCCCATGAACAGGCCGATATGGCCGCCGGGCACCAGCTTCTTCTCGATCTTTCTCTTCGGCGTGCCGAGGAGGTCCTCCGCTGCGAAGACCTGCTCGCTGGTGGTGATATCGTCCTCGGCACCAGCCAGCAGATAGACGGGGCAAGTCACCTCCTTCAGGCTGAGGCGCCGGCCGAGACCAACGAACTCGCCCTTGGCGAAGCGGTTCTCCTTGAAGATCTGCTCGATGGCCTGGAGATAGTAGACGCCGGGCAGGTCGAGCGGGTTCTCGTACCAGGCGGCGAAGGTCTCGGTCCGGTCGAGATAGTTGCGGTCGGCGAGGTTCTGGTAGAGCCGGACGAACTTGTCGACGTAGTGCTCCTCGGGATGCATGTTCTTCCAGCCGGCAAGCATGAAGCGCCCCGGCATCAGGCCGCGCCCGAGCTTGACCATGTCGCGATAGCTCTTCAGCGGCATGGTCTGCGCCATCTGCTTGATCGGGCCGTTGCCCGCGTCGGCATCGATCGGCGAGCCCGCCAGCACCAGCGACTTGACCTTGTGCGGGAAGCGCGCGGCCAGCATCGCACTCAGCCAGCCGCCCTGACAGAGCCCGACCAGGTGCACCTCGCCGCCGAGATCGTCGATCGCAGCGTTCAGTTCAGCCAGATAGGTGTCGATGCTGAAATACCGCATCTCCTGCGTCGCCGGCTTCCAGTCGGTAACGAGGACATGGTCGCCGCCGTTCGCCAGCAGCACCTCGACGAGGCTCTGTCCCTTGTCGTAATCGGCAATGGTGGCGCCGTGGCCGGCATAGGGTGCGTCGACCAGGACGGGAATGCTGCCGGCGACGACCTTGCCGAATTCGCGCAGGCGCATGGTCGGCAGGTCGAGCCGCACCGTGTTGGGCGTCGCCCAGTCCGGCGGCGGCGGGCGGGTGATCTTCACGGCCTCGGATAGGAAATCGAGATTGCGCTCGGTCAGGCGCAGCGCGGCATCGACGGGCCAGAACCAGGGTAGGCTGAGCGCGGCGGAGCCGCTCTTCGGCTGGCTCGCTGCCTTCGTCGCGTTGCGGCTGGTCGCCATGGTCGAAACACTCGCTCATCGATTGGCCCCGAAGGGTAGACAGGCAACCTGATAGAGGCAAACGCGACAGCCTTGCGACAGGTCAAACCTCGCCAGCGATGCGCGGCGCCCGGGCGGCCGCACCGGGGCGGCCCGGCTGCAACGGCCCGACCAATGTACGCAAGGCGTTGATGATGACGGCGATGTCGATGCCCTGTTGCAGGAAGGCGCCGGCGACAGGCGGGATGTAGCCGAAGGCGGCGAAGACCATCGCGATCCCGGACAGGCCGAGGCCGACGACGATGCTCTGCAGTGCGATCGCCCGCGTCCGCTGCGCGATCGAGACCGCTTCCGCAACGCGGTCGATCCGGTCGACGAGGATCACCACATCGGCGGCTTCGGAGGAGGCGGTCGCGCCTCTCGCGCCCATCGCCACGCCGACATTGGCAGCCGCCAGCGCCGGAGCGTCGTTGAGGCCGTCCCCGATCATAACGGTCGGCTGCCGCGCCTGTTCGGCCGCGACGGCGGCGACCTTGTCCGCCGGGCTGCAATCAGCCCGGACTTCGTTTATGGCGAGCTGGGCGGCGACCGCCTTCGCCGTGCCGGCATCGTCCCCTGTCACCATCAGGATGCGGCTCACCCCTGCCGCGTGTAGGCGCTGCAAGGTTGCGGCGGCGTCAGGGCGCACTGCGTCCGCCATGGCCAGGAAGGCGACCGGTTGGCCCTCGAGCGCGATGAAGACGGCGAGCGCCGCCGCTATGTCTCCGCTCGTCCCGGCCGATGTCGCCCAGGGAGGAAGCGGCCCATCGCCCAGCACGAGGCGGCGCGATCCCGCGCGGACATGCCGCCCCTCCACGACGCCTTCCAGGCCGGAGCCGCGGTACTCCCGAACGGCAGCGGGTGCCGACAGGGGCAGGGCCTTCTGGCGCGCCAGCGCGACCAGCGTCTCGGCGAGAACATGGTGCGAGGCCTGCTCGAGCGAGGCGACGAGGCGCAGGATATCGTCCGCCTCGACGCCCGGTGCCGTGTCGAGCGCGATCAGCCGGGCGCCGCCCTCGGTCAAGGTGCCGGTCTTGTCGAAGATCGCCGTGCGGACCTGGCCCAGCGCCTCGATGGCCGAGCTGCCCTTCATCAGGATGCCGGAGCGCGCAGCACGCGAGACACCGCCGATGAAGGCGACTGGCGCGGCGAGGATCAATGGGCATGGCGTGGCGACGACGAGCACCGCGAGCGCGCGGATCGGATCGCCCGACAGCCACCATGCCAGGCCGGCGACGATCAGCGTCGCCGGTAGCAGCAGAAGCGCGAAGCGGTCAGCCATGCGGATGAAGGGAGCCTTGGCGGTCTGCGCCGCTTCCACCATCCGGATGATGCCGGCATAGGTGCTCTCATGCGCCGCGGCCGATGCACAGTAACGGAACGCTTCACCGGCATTGACCGTACCGCTGCGCAGCGCGGCGCCCCGCGTCTTCGTCTCCGGCAGAGGCTCGCCGGTGACGGCGGATTCGTCGAGCTGGGCCCGGACATCGAGCAGCTCGCCATCGACCGGCAGCAATTCGCCGGCGCGGACCAGCAGTTCGTCGCCGGCCGCCACGTCCCCGGCGGCGACGTCGACGAGGCCGCCGGCCTCCTGGCGGTGAGCGATGCGCGGCGTCCGGTCCCGCAGCGAGCGGAGCTCGCGTTCAGCCTTGCCGCGCGCATAGTCCTCCAGCAGGTTGCCACCGGAATACATCATCGCGACGACCACGCCGGCGAGCGGTTCTCCCATGGCGATCGACGCGAGCATCGCCACGAGCGCGATCGCATCGACGCCAAATCGCCCCGCCAGCATGTCCCGCAGCATCGAGGCGGCGAGCGCCACCGCAACCGGGATGGTGGCTGCCGCCCAGATCTGATCCGGCGTCCAGAGTCCTCCGAAGCGGCTAGCGAAAAATCCGGCGATGGCGCCGGCTAACGCGATGGCGAACAGGCTCAGATGGATGACCATCTCACGCATCGGTACCGCTCCGGCCTCGCCTCTTTCCAATCCCCTTCAAGCGAAGATCACCTTTCGGAAGCGGGCGAGCGCGAAGGCGAAATAGGCTGCGCCGATCGCGATGATCTTGGCGATCTCGGGCCAGACGACGTCAAGGCCTGCGCCGCGATAGAGCACGCCTTGCGAGAAGGCGACGAAATGCGGCGTCGGCGAGAAGATCCGCATGATCCATTGCAGCCAGATCGGCATACTTTCCATCGGGGTCGTTGCACCGGACAGGAGCTGCGTCACCACGAAGACCGGGATCGCGAGCAGGCCGAATTGCCCCATCGTGGTCGCCAGCGTGCCGAGCAGGATGCCGAGCGCGGCGACGGCAAAAGCATAGATCGCCGTCCCGAGCACGAAGAGCAGGAGCGAGCCGGTGATCGGCACACCGAGAGCCCACTCGACAACGAGCACGAGCGAGGCCACCGCAGCGACCAGGATGACCAGCGCGTTCGCCACCATCTTGGCGAGCATGATCTCGACCGGCGTGACCGGCATCACGAGTAGGTGCTCGACCGTACCCTGCTCGCGCTCCCGGATCAGGGCCGCACCGGTCAGGATTATTGTCAGCAGGGTGACATTGTTGAGCACCTGCATGACCGAGCTGAACCAGCCGGAATCGAGATTGGGGTTGAAGCGCGCCCGCACCACAAGATTGATCGGCAGCGCCGTCGCCGTCTCGCGCCCGGCCTGCCTGTTCGCGATCTCCTGCGCGATGATCTGCTGGATATAGACCGCGCCATTGCCGGCCTGGGTCATCGCGGTGGCGTCGATATTGAGCTGCAGCGCCGTCTGCCGCCTGGCCAACAGGTCCGCCTGGAACTTGGGCGGGATCTCGAGCACAAAGACGAGCCGGCCGGAGTTCATCTCGGCGTCGATCTCCGAGGCGGCGATGCGCTTTGAGACCTTGAACAGCGGCGGGTTGAAAGCACCGAGCAGCGAGCGCGAGAACTCCGACTGGTCCTCGTCGACGATCCCGATGGTGAGGTCGCGCGCCTCCAGCTTCACGCCGGTCGCAACCGTGTAGACGGCGATGCTGAAGGTATAGGCCACCAGCACCAGCATGATCGGATCGGCACGCAGGCTGCGCAGCTCCTTCACGACGAGGCGCAGGATATTCTGGAGATGGATGACGAGCGCGGCCATCTCACACCTCCTGCTTGCGTAGCGCCAGCTGCGCGACGACGAGGAAGAGCAGGAAGAAGAAGCCCAGCATCACCAGATTGGGCCAGAGCTCGGCCGCCCCCAGCCCCTTGGTGAAGACGCCAACACTGACCGGCTGGTACCAGGCCGGCGGCAAGCTCATGCCGATGATCCGGCCGCCGCCAGAGAGCGAGGCAACCGGCACCATCAGGCCGGAGAAATTGACTGCGGGAATGATCGACAGGATCGCGGTCGCGAAGACGGCCGAGACCTGCGTGCGGGTGAAGCTAGAGATAAGCTGGCCGAAGCCGGTCGTGGCGGAGACATAGAGCAGGGTCGCCAGCACCAGCACCCAGGTCGGCCCCTTGATCGGCACCGCAAAGACGGTGAGCGAGATCAGTGCCAGCATGAAGAAGCTGGCCATCGCCACAGCGATATAGGGCAATTGCTTGCCGAACAGGAACTCAAAGCGGCTGATCGGCGTCGAGCGGAAATTGGCGATCGAGCCGGTCTCCTTCTCGCGGACGACGCCGATCGCCGACATGATGGCCGGGATGAGGATCAGCATCAGCATGATCACGCTCGGCACCATCGCATTGGCGCTCTTGAAGTCTTGATTGTAGCGGAAGCGGGTCTCGATCGTGACGGGCGACGGCGCATGGCTCGACGCGGCCTGCGCTGCCGCGAAACCTTGCGCATATTGCGTCGCCAGGCCCGTGACATAGCCGCGGGTGGTCTCGGCCCGGAACGGCATGGCGCCATCGAGCCAGACCGAGAGCTCTGGCGCTCGCGCCGCCATAAGGTCGCGGCCGAAGGAGGGCGGGATCTCGATCGCAAGCTGAATCTCGCCGCTTCGCAGGCGCTGGTCGAGTTCGGCAGCGGAGCGAATCGGCGCCTGCTCGTCGAAATAGCGCGAGCTGGAGAAGGCCTCGACCAATTGCCGGCTCTCCATCGAGTTATCCTGGTCGAAGGCCACGAATTTCAGGTTCTCGACATCGAAGGAAATGCCGAAGCCGAAGGCCAGCATCAGCAGGAGCGGCCCGAGGAAGGAGAAGCTCAAGCGGATCGGGTCACGCAGCAGCTCCATGGTTTCGCGGCGGGTGCAGGCCCAGAGCCGGCGCGGATCGAAGCGGCGGGCCGGGGGCGCCGGCCGGGTTTCGCCGGCAGACGCCGCAGCCGCCTCCGCTGGCGTATCCTCAATGCCGGCGGCTTCCTTGAGGTAGGCGATGAAGGCCTCTTCGAGCGTATCGACCCCGCGTTTCTGCACCAGCTCCGGCGGGGTGCCGACCGCTAGCACCTTGCCTGCATGCATGAAGGAGATGCGATCGCAGCGCTCCGCCTCGTTCATGAAATGCGTCGACAGGAAGATCGTCACGCCGTCGTCGCGCGAGAGGCCGATCAGCGTGCGCCAGAAGGCGTCGCGCGCGATCGGGTCGACGCCCGATGTCGGCTCGTCGAGGATCAGCATGGCCGGCTTGTGCAGGACGGCGACGGCGAGCTGCAGGCGCTGGCGGATGCCGAGTGGCAGACTCTCTGGCCGCTCGTCGGCGACATCAGCCAGATCGAAACGGGTCAGCAGCTCCGCGATCCGGCCGGGAATCTCGGCCGGTGGCAAATGATAGAGTTCGGCATGGAGCACGAGATTCTGGCGGACCGTAAGCTCGCTGTAGAGCGAAAACGCCTGCGACATGTAGCCGACATTGCGGCGCGTTTCCATGTCGTCGGCCGCGAGCGGCTGGCCGAAAAGCCTGGCCGTGCCTTCGGTCGCGGTCAGCAGGCCGGTCAGCATCTTCATCGTCGTCGACTTGCCGCAGCCATTCGAGCCGAGGAAGCCGAAGATCTCGCCGCGGCCGATGCGGAAGCTGACATGGTCGACCGCAACGAAATCGCCGAAGCGGCGGGTCAGGCCCTCCGCCTCGATCGCAGGCGTCGCATCGTTGCTCACAACCCGCGGCCGCAGCGCGACCTCCCGATGCTGCGCGCGCTTGACTTCCGGCAACAGCGCGACGAAGGCGCCTTCCAGCGTCGTTTGCCCGGCCTTTTCGCGGAGTTCGGCAGGCGTGCCGGTGGCGATCGCCTTGCCGTCATCCATCGCCACGAGCCAGTCGAAGCGCTCGGCCTCCTCCATATAGGCGGTGGCGACGATAACGCTCATGCCCGGGCGGCGGGTGCGGATCGTGTCGATCAGGTCCCAGAACTGGCCGCGCGACAGCGGATCGACGCCCGTCGTCGGCTCGTCGAGGACGAGCAGATCGGGATCATGGATCAGGGCGCAGCAGAGCGAGAGCTTCTGCTTCATGCCGCCGGACAGCTTCGCGGCGGGCCTAGCCTCGAAGGGATCGAGCCCCGTCGCCTTGAGCAATTCGTCGATGCGGCTGCGGCGCTCGGCCGCGTCCTGCCCGAAGAGCCGGGCATGGAAGTCGATATTCTCGAAGACCGAGAGCGTCGGATAGAGATTGCGGCCGAGTCCCTGCGGCATATAGGCGATGCGCCCGCGCCGGGCCTCGCGCTCAGCCTTGATACCGAGATCACCGCCAAGCGCACGGACGTTGCCCTGCTGGATGGCCCGCACCCCGGCGACCAGTGCAAGCAATGTCGATTTGCCGACGCTGTCCGGCCCGATCACGCCGATCATCCGGCCGGCGGGAATATCGAGGGTCAGCGTGTCGAGGGCGATCACCTTGCCGTAGCGATGCGTGACCCCCGCGAGGCTGGCGGCGGGGCCGGCCTCCGTCATGGCAGCTTCACGGCGAGAGAGTCAGGCCATTTCGCGCTGGGGGACGTGCGGACGAAACCGAGGCCGCGCACGCCCGTCTTCACCTGCCGATGGTATTTCGCGAGCAGGTTGCGATCGACCTGTAGCTTGGCGCGGAAGACCAGCTTCTCGCGCTCCTCGGTGGTCTCGACGGCCTTGGGCGTGAACTGTGCATCGGCCGCGACGAAGCTCACCGTCGCCGGGATGACATATTGCGGCACGGGGTCGAGGATGATGCGCGCTTCGTCGCCCAGCGCGAGCTGCCCCGCCTGCGCGGCCGGCAGATAGATCGTCATGTAGACATCCGAGAGGTCGAGGATGGTGACGACGCGGGTGCCCGCCGTGACGACCTCTCCGCTCCGGGCAAGCTGGTACTGGATGCGCCCGCTGCGCGGCGCGAGAAGCACGAGATCGACCAGGATCGCCTTGATCTGCTCGGCATCGGCCTCGGAGGCGTGGATCGCGAACTGGGCCTGATCGCGCTGCGCCTGGGCGGCTCGCAGCGCCGCGTCGGCCGCGTCGGCCTTGGCCGAGCGCTGGTCGTCGACCTGCTTGCTGAGATATCCCTTTGCGACGAGTTCCTTGCCCCGCTCGGCATCGGTGTGAGCGAGGATCTGGTCGCTCTTGCGCTGGGCGATGAGCGCCTCGGCCTCCGCGAGGGCCTGCCGAGCGCGCAGCACCTGCGCCTGTGCGGACCGCAATTGCGCTTCGTATTCGGGCGACGCGATGCGGGCGATGACCTGCCCGGCAGTGACCTCGTCACCTTCCTTCACAGTGACTTCCGCCAGACGACCGGCATATTTCGAGGAAACGTCGACCTGCGTCGCCTCGATCCGGCCGTTGGTCTTGACGATCCCGTCCGGCATCGTGTCGCCTCGCAATCTCTCGATCAATGCCTTGATGCGGGACTGCGCCTGAACACCAGGCGCCGGCAAAACGAGCGCAGCGAGAAGGATTGCTGCAACGGCTCGAAAGCGACGCATCTTGCATCTCCGAAGAAAGTAGGCGGGGCAGGTATAGGCCATCGCCTTAACATGCGGGAAGCAGCGGACCTCGCCAAGCAGCCACTTGGCGTCAGTAAATTTACCCGGCGATGTCGAGTGCTAGACGACGGATCACATCACCTGAAACCAGACGATGCCAAAGTCCGCTAAGGGCCAACTCCGGAAGGGCCGGCCAATCGGACAGTGTCACGGACGGCCCGGCTTCCACGGTCGGCTTCGACGTGGGGCGGAAACTCGAAGCGGCGACAGGTCGCAGGACACCTTCGAGCAGCATCTGCGCCCAGACCGTCTCCAACTGTGATGACAGCGCCCTTGCAGACTTTCCCGCTTGCGGGAGAGCGCGCGTGTGCAAGCAGGTGACTATGCGGGGCTTATCGAAGCGAGCTTGGAACGACTTTGGGACTCGCCGCGTGAAGTAAAAAACGCCGCGCTTCTTGAAGGTATAAATCGCATTTTGGTCTGCCACTTGGTACACTCCAAGTACGGTCAAACGGTGAAAACCGCTTGCCGCTCAAACACTCGGAGGAAGTTTGGCAGAAGAAAAATGGCGCGCCCGAAAGGATTCGAACCTCTGACCCTCAGATTCGTAGTCTGATGCTCTATCCAGCTGAGCTACGGGCGCGTCTCAGAGCGTCATGACGCGTTGCGTCCGGCCTGATGACGGGGGAGATAGCCGGTCCATTTCGTCTTGGCAACCCTCAAAATCGAGAAGTCATCGAATTGTTGTGATCGGCATCCGAACGGGTTCGGGTCGACGCACAGAGGCGGTTCTGGCTCGTGATGACGCCAGAGCGGCGCGGTCGGCCAGGAGCCGGGCCGAGGGCTGGAACGTGCCGGCAGGCGGCGCGCAAACGCCGGCCTGCGGGCGAGAGTCTGCGCCGGATCAGCGTGTCGCGCGGCGCGTGGCGCGCACGACGGAGGGACCGGAGACGGCGCCGGCCGCGCCGCCCACGACGGCGCCGACGGGCCCGGCCACGACCGCGCCGGTGCCGGCACCGACGGCTGCGCCGCCGATGCGCTGTTCGACAGTGTTGCCGCAGGCGCCGAGCATCAGGGTCGTGGTGAGGATCGAGGCGAGAAGGGGCAGGCGCATGGCGGTTCTCCGTGTGAGCGAGGATCGAAACGCAATCTTGTCGTCCAGGTTCCGGAGGAGGAAAAGCGGATTTCCTGCTTGCCGGGCCGCGATCGCACTTGCGATCCACGGAAAAATCCGTATACAGCCGGCATCGCATCAGTCGCACCATTGCATGGGCGGTGAGGATCGTTACGGTCCGCGTCGCAGACTGAAGGTTTTTGACCGGCCCGTCTCGCAAGGGCAGGCCGATGGAGTTGAGACGATGAAGATCCGTAATTCGCTGAAGTCGCTGCGTGCGCGTCATCGCGACAACCAGCTCGTGCGCCGCAAGGGCCGCGTCTACATCATCAACAAGGTCCAGAAGCGCTTCAAGGCGCGTCAGGGCTGAGACCCTGCGCGACTGCGGTCGCGCAACTGTCTCGGTTGGGATTTTAAAGAGCGGGACGCCGATGGCGTGCCCGCTCTTTGCGTTGCGCGCTCGCCCGGCTGTGATTTGACGAGGCGGCGGTGGCGGCTAGAGTTGCGACCATGATCCGTTTTCGCATCGCGCCTGCCGTCTTCGCGCTGCTGCTGGCCTCAGCCGGTCCGTTCGCGATCTGCGCGACCCAGGCCCAGCCCACGCCACCGTCGCGGCCTGGCACCGTTGCGCCCGACGACAAGACGGATAATCCGGTGACGCCGACTGCGCCGCAACGCAGCCCGGCGGCGACGCTGGAGCGGCTGTTCCAGCGCCTGCACGATGCCGAGACGCAGGAGGAGGCCGAGGGCGTCGCCAGGCTGATCCAGCGGCGCTGGGCTCGCTCCGGCTCCGATACCGCGGATCTGCTGATGACCCGGGCCCAGCAGGCGCTGAAGGACAAGCAGAACGAGCTCGCGATCGAATTGCTCGACCGCGTCATCAGCCTGCAGCCGGACTGGGCCGAGGCCTGGAACCAGCGCGCCAATGCGCTTTATCTCCTCGGCGATTCGATCCGGTCCATGCTCGATATCGGCGAGACGCTGAAGCGCGAGCCGCGCCATTACGGCGCCATGATGGGACTGGGCATGATCCTGCGCCAGCAGGGCGACGACAAGGCCGCGATGGCAGCCTTCCGCAAGGCGCTGGAGATCTACCCGCAGTTCGACGCGGTGAAGAAGGCGGTCGATGCGCTGAAGACCGAGGTTGACGGGCGGGACGCGTGACTCTGCCGAGCCGCTGCTGATTTCATCCGGAAACGCGCCGCCATCCCGGGTTTGACCCGGGATCCATCATAAGGCGCGATGCTCCACGATGGATTCCGGAGCGCCGCCGCTTGGCGGCTCGTCCGGAATGACGGTGGTGATTGGCAGGAGAAGGCCGGAACCCCTCGGTCCCGTCCTCAAGCCTTCTCGACATGCTCCTGCGCGACGAAGGCGATGCGGACCATGTTGGTCGCGCCGGGCGTTCCGAAGGGCACGCCCGCCACCACGATGATCCGGTCGCCGAGCTTGGCGTAATGCTCGCGCACCGCGAATTTGCAGGCGCGGAAGGCCATGTCGTCGGCGTCGCTGGCATCCTTGGTGACGATCGCGTGCACGCCCCAGACCAGCGTCAGGCGCCGCGCCGTGGCGCGGTTCGGGGTCAGCGCGATCACCGTCGAGTTCGGGCGCTCGCGGGCGATGCGGAAGGCGGTCGAGCCCGATGAGGTCCAGGCGCAGATCGCCTTGAGGTTCAGGGTCTCCGCAATCTCGTGGGAGGCCTTGGCGATGGCGTCGGCGCCGGTGGCCTCAGGCTCGTTGCGCTGCGATTCGAGGATCGAGCGGTAGATCGCATCGCCCTCGACCTCCTCGGCGATGCGGTTCATCATCGTCACCGCCTCGATCGGATACTGGCCGGCGGCGCTCTCGGCCGAGAGCATGACCGCATCCGCGCCCTCGAAAACGGCGGTGGCGACGTCGGAGACCTCGGCGCGGGTCGGCACCGGGCTCGTGATCATGCTTTCCAGCATCTGGGTGGCGACCACGACGGGCTTGCCCTTGAGGCGGGCCATGCGGGTCAGGCGCTTCTGCGTGCCCGGCACCTGCTCCAGCGGCATCTCGACGCCGAGATCGCCGCGCGCGACCATGATCGCATCGGAGGCATCGATGATCTCCTCCATGCGCGCGACGGCCTGTGGCTTCTCGATCTTGGCCAGCGCCAGCGCCCGGCCGCGCACGATCTTGCGCAGGTCCGCCATATCCTCGGGCCGCTGCACGAAGGAGAGCGCGATCCAGTCGACGCCGACCTCGGCCGCGACCTCGGCATCGGCGCGGTCCTTCTCGGTCATGGCGGAGACGGCAATGGTGGTGTCGGGCAGGCTGACGCCCTTGCGCGACGAGAGGCGCCCGCCGATCAACACCTTGGTCACGGCGGCCTTATCCGAGGCCTTTTCCACGACGAGGCGCAGCTTGCCGTCGTCGAGGATCAGGTGGTGGCCGGGCTCGAGCGCGCTCAGGATCTCGGGGTGGGGGAGGTGGACGCGCTTGGCATCGCCGGGGGCGGGGTCGGAATCGAGCGTAAATCGCGCGCCCTTCGCCAGCATGACGCCGCCGTCGCCGCCGAACTGGCCGACGCGCAGCTTCGGGCCCTGCAGGTCCGCGAGGATGCCGACCGGACGGCGGAACTTGCCCTCCAGACCGCGCAGCATCGCGACCTTCTCCTGAAGCGTCTCGCGCTGGGTGTGGCTCATGTTGATCCGGAACACGTCGACGCCGGCTTCGAACAGTTTTGCGCACATCTCCTCGGTCGCGGAGGCGGGGCCAAGCGTGGCGATGATCTTGATCCGGCGTTCGCGCTTCATTGCTCTTCCCCTGCGACCGGCAAGCCCATACGCCCCCCGGCCGCACCCTTTCATCCATCATGGAGCGCGGTCTGCCCGTTGCCGGGGCCTCGCTTCCGGTTCTTGTCCGCAGGCCTGGCCAGGCCTCGCGTCGATCGTCACCTTATGCCGAGACCATGGCCCCGCGTAAGCCGGTCAGGGCCGCGGCGCGCCGCTGCCGGTATCGGTGAGCTGGATGGTCCAGCTCTTCTGCTCGCCGGTATCGACCTCGAAGAAGCCGGCGCGGTCATAGCCGCGGGCCAGGCAATCCTCGATGCCCCGGATCGTGAATTCCTTGTTGCGCACGCACATGACCGATTTGCCGGTCCATTCCCCGCCCTTGTCGTAATCGAGGGCGTGGACATAGTAGAAGCGTGCCGCCAGCGTGCCGCGCAGCAGCGTCTCGCAGCCGCGCGGGCTGATGTTCCACCAGCCCTCGGTGATCCAGCCCTGCGCATCGCGATAGCCGATCGCGACGCCGACGCGACTCGACGTGGTGTTGCACATGCGCAGATCGGCTTTCGCCGGCGCCACGCTCCCGAGGAACGCGGCCGCGCAGAAGACGAGGGGAAGGACCGTTCGAGGAGAGCCCGGCATTCTTACGGTTCGATCAGGATCACGCGGCAATCGTTGATATTGGTCAGTGTCGGTCCCGGCTGCAGCAAATCGCCGAGCGCTTCGAAGAAGCCGGTCGAATCGTTGTCGGCGAGGGATCGGGCGGGATCAAGGCCGATCTCGGCGGCGCGGGCCAAAGTCTGGGGATCGACCAGAGCGCCGGCCGGGTCGGTGGCCTCGCCGCCGCCGCCATCGGTGCCGTCGGTGTCGCCGGCGAGCGCGACGATGCCGGGTTCGCCGGCCAATGCGATCGCGAGCGCCAGCGCATATTCCTGGTTCGGGCCGCCGCGGCCGGAGCCGCGCAGGGTCACGGTGAGCTCCCCCCCGGAGAGGATGGCGCTGCGCTTGCCCTCCCGCTTCAGGCGCCGGGCGAGTTCGGCATGGGCGGCGGCGACGTCACGCGCCTCGCCTTCGAGATCGGCGCCGAGATCGTGCACTGTATAGCCGGCGGCCTCTGCCGCCGCGCGCGCTGCCGCCATTCCATCGGCCGGGCGGGCGATGATGCGGAATTCGCTGTTGGCGAAAGCGGGGTGGCCGGGCTTCGGCGTCTCGTTTGCGGGCTCGTCGAGCAGGTTGCGGGCGGCCGGCGGCAGGTCGAGCCCGTAGCGGGCGACGATGGCGCGGGCCTCAGCGGTCGTGCTGGGGTCGGCGACGGTGGGGCCGGAGGCGATTGCGGCCGGCTCGTCGCCGGGCACGTCGGAAATGGCGAGGGTGAGGACGCGCGCCGGCGCGGCGGCGAGCGCGAGCCGGCCGCCCTTGATCCGCGACAGCCGCTTACGGACGATGTTCATCTCGCCGATCGGGGCGCCGGAGCGCAGCAAAGCCTTGTTGACCGCCTGCTTCTCGGCGAGCGTTAGCCCGCCGGCCGGGGCGACCCAGTTCGCCGAGCCGCCGCCCGAGAGCAGCACGAGCACGAGGTCGGCTTCCGTGGCGGCGGTGGCGAGCGCGAGCGCGCGTTCGGCGCTGTCGATGCTGCCCTGATCGGGAACAGGGTGGCCGGCTGCGACCATCGGGATATGCCGGGTCGGCGCGGTGTAGCCGTGCCGGGCGACGGCATGGCCGGACAGGCGCTCGCGCGGGAAGCCCTGGTCGAGATAATGCGCTTCGACCAGTGCCGTCATGCTGCCGGCCGCCTTGCCGGCGGCGAGCAGGATCAGGCGCCCGGTTGCGGGGGCTGAGGGCAGGTGCTGTGGCAGGCAGCCCGAGGGGTGGGCGCGGGCGACGGCAGCATCGAAGATCGCGCGTGCGGTCGCGCGCATCGTTTCGATCGTGGTGATGGACTGCGGCACGCCCCGCGACTCCCTGCGTTTGTGCCGCTTGGCGGCGAGCCTGTTCGCTTCCTTGTAGGTCGGGCACGTGGCGGCGTCATCAGCCGTCTGGCGATGTAATCATACTTTTTGAACGGACCTCGCTGCCAACCGAACGGTCGATTGCGGCGATGCGGCATCAGGACTGTTGAGAGCGCCGGGGCGAAGGCCAGTTCAGTCTTGACGGGCAGGCCCGATCCGGGCGAACGCTGCCGGCCAATTTCGTACCGAGAAGGTTATCAGATGGACGATCCGGTTGCTGGCGACCAGCTGAAGAGCATCGTCGAGCGCATCGAGCGGCTCGAGGAAGAGAAGAAGACGATCGCCGACGACATCAAGGAGGTCTATGCCGAGGCCAAGGGCACCGGCTACGACGTCAAGGTGCTGCGCAAGGTCGTGGCGCTGCGCAAGCGCGATCTCGACGAGCGCAAGGAAGAGGAAGCGATCCTCGACCTCTACCTGCAGGCCGTTGGCGAAACCGCCTAAACGGTTTTCCACCCAGGCATGAAAAAGCCCCGCATCGGTCTCCCGATGCGGGGCTTTTCGTTGGAATGAGCGTCGGGCGACGGCGTTGGCTCGGAAGCCCTGCGCCAAGCGTTTCCAGTCTCGGTCAGGCGTGGGTGCGGAAGCGCACTTCATCATCGATGAAGGTCTTTTCCGCGAAGCCGGCCTCATTGGAGCCGAAAGGCATCTGGGCGGTGAGCTTCCAGGATGCCGGGATGTTCCATGCCTTGGCGGCCTCCGCGTCGACGAGCGGATGGTAGTGCTGCAGGCTCGCGCCGATGCCGGCATCGGCAAGCGCGGTCCAGACCGCCAACTGCGCCATGCCGGTCGAATGTTCGGACCAGATCGGGAAGTTGTGCGCGTATAGCGGGAAATTGGTCTGGAGTGTCTGCACCGGCTCCTGATCCTCGTAGAACAGCACCGTCCCGGCACCGCTCGCGAAGCTGTCGATCTTCTTGCTCGTCCCCTCGAAATCGGCGGCTGGCACGATGGCGCGAAGCGCCTCCCTGGCGATGTTCCAGAACTTGTCGCTCTCCTTGCCGAAGAGGATGACGGCGCGGGAGCTCTGCGAATTGAAGCTGGAGGGCGACAGGCGGATCGCCTCTCTGACCAAGCCATCCACCTGAGCTTCGGAAACCGGCAGCTTCTTGCCGAGAGCGTATTGCGTGCGGCGCTTCTTGAGTTTGTCGAGCATGTCTTCCTCGTCCTTGAATGCGTGTCGCCGGCAAGCCAAGGAGGCGGGTCGGCTTTTCGAACCCGGCCCCGTGCGCCTTTCGGCGAAAGCAGGGCTCGATATCTGATGGTGGAGAGGTAGCGGTTCACTTCCCGCATCAGAACCCTCATAATGGGCACCAGACTGTTGCTGACGGAGGAACGCCGATGGCGGAGCTCGACGATATCCGAAGCTTCATCGCCGTGGTCGATGCCGGCGGTTTCGGCCGGGCGGCGCAGAGCCTGGGCGTGGCGAAATCGATCGTCAGCCGGCGCGTGAGCCGGCTGGAGGAGGAGCTCGGCACGAGATTGCTCAGCCGTACGACGCGCGGGGTTGCTCCGACCGAGGCCGGACTCGAATTCAAGGCGCGCAGCGAGCGCATCCTGGCCGAGCTCGACGAGGCGCGGGAGGCGGTGGCGCAGCGGGCCGGCGGCGTCGCCGGGCGGTTGCGGCTGGCCATGCCGATGACCTTCGGCAACAGGCATGTCGCGCCGCTGCTGGGCGAGATCGCGCAGCTCTATCCGCGGCTCGAAATCGATGTGCAGGCGAGCGACCGCTATGTCGACCTGATCGGCGAGCGCTTCGATGCCGCGATCCGGATCGGCTCGCTCAAGGATTCCAGCCTGATCGCCCGGAAGATCGCGCCGGTCCACGCGACGGTCGTCGGCAGCCCGACCTATTTCGCGCGGCGCGGCCGTCCGGCGATTCCCGCCGATCTCAATGATCATGACTGCCTGCTCTATAGCGGCATGAACGACCAGGACTGGGTGTTCCGTACCGGGAAACGCTGGATCACGGTGCGCCCCCCCGGGCGCATGCGTTCCGATAGCGGCGACACGCTGCTGTCATGGGCCGTGGCGGGGCTCGGGCTGACCGTGCTGCCGACCTTCATTGCCTCGGATGCGATCCGTTCCGGCGCCGTCGAGCCGATCCTGCTGGATTATCCGATGCCGACGCGGGCGCTCTATGTCGTGCGCCCGCCCGGCGCCTATGTCCCCGGCAAGGTCCGGGTGCTGATCGACCTGCTGGTCGAGCGTTTCGGCGGCACGCCCTATTGGGACCCCTGCCAGATGGAGGCGCATCAGCGGGGCCTGAGGCTGGACGAGCCGCTGAGCGAACAGCTCACGCCAGCCGCCGCCCGCGAGCATCAAGCGGCGTGATCCAGCGCATCACGCGAATTCGCGTGGCTTTGTAGCGGGGTTTCGGCACTCTCCAGCCGTACTGAAACGGAGGTCGCGATGCTGCTCGTCGGAATGCTCGATAGCCCCTATGTCCGCCGCGCGGCGATCACGGGGACGTTGCTGGAGGTGCCGTTCGAGCATCGCTCGGTCTCGGTGTTCCGGCACATGGCGGAATTCCGGGCGATCAATCCGCTGATCAAGGCGCCGACGCTGGTGACCGATGACGGCATCGCAATCAGTGAATCCCTGCTGATCATCCAGCATTTCGAGGATGTCGCCGGCCGCTCGCTGCGCCCGCTCGAAGGCGTGGCGCGGCGGCGCGATCTGGCGCTGACCGGCATCGGCATCGTCGCCGCCGACAAGGCGGTCTCGATCGAATACGAGCGCAAGCGCCCGGAGGCACAGCGCTATGCGCCGTGGCAGGAGCGCATCGTCACGCAATTGCACGTCGCGCTCGACCTGCTCGACGCGGCGGCCAGGGAGGGCGAGCTGACGGCCGGGCCGGAATTGCTGCCGAGCGATATCGCCGCGGCCATCGCCTGGGGCTTCTGCCGCTTCGTGATCCCGGAATTCGCCCCCGAGGAGCGTTGGCCGGCCCTGGCCGAGCAGGCGCGTGCCTGCGAGGCGCTGGACGTGTTCAAGACCTGGCCGATCGACCGGGAATAGAATTCAGTTCTGGACGAAATTCGTCGGCAGCGGGCGGACGGCCGGGCCGGTGAAGGTGCCGGGCTTGGCGTCGAGCGGGTCGGCATGGCTGAAGCCCAGCGCCGCCGCCGGGCTCGGGCCGGCGATCGGAGCGCCCGACGGTCCGGCTGCGCGGGCGCGGGCTGTCGCGACATTTACCGGCTTGCCGGGCGCCCTGCCGGTGCGGGAGACCGCAGCGAACAGGGAATTCAAGCCGCCACGGTCCATGTCGGCCGCGTCCTCGGGCTCTTCCGCTTCCGGGACCGGAACGGAGCGCTGGGTCGCGGTCGCGAAGCTGACGCCGCCCTCGCGCGGGCGCACCGGTGGCAGCGAGGCGGTGACGAGGCGCCCCTCGGAGGCCTGGGCGAGGGGTGATTCGGGAGCGCCGGTGCCGCGCAGCGAAGCGATGGCTGCATCGGCCAGGGCCGTCGGTCGCATCGGCGGCAGCGGGGCGTTGATGGGCTGGCCGGCCACGACGATCTCGCTCGGGCCGGCGACCTCGCCGGGGCGGCGCGGCGGCAGGGATGCGAGCACCAGTTTCTGGTCGGGCTGCGAGGCGAAGGCGAGCGCGCCGCCGGCCGAAGGAAGGGCGGCAATCTGGACGGGAGCACCGTCATCGGCGGGCACGGGCAGGCCGCGCGGCCGCGCCAGCGGCAGTGGCGCATCGATCAGTTGCGGCCGGTTCTCCTGCGTGCGCGGCGGTGCGGCAGTGGCCACGGCCGGTTGGGGCGCGGGTTCCGGAGCGGGGGGCTGTTGCGCGGGCGCCGTCGTGATCCGCGGTGCCAGGCGTTGCGAGCGCTCGCGCGTCACCGGGTCGGCAGCCGGTGCCATGGCGACGGCGAAGCGGCCGCCATCCGCCGAATTGCCGTCGTTGTAGCCCGTATTGGCATAGGCCATGACCGTCGGCTGCTGGCGCGGCGCACCGCGCCGGCCGCGCGCTGCCGGGCGGGCATCGGCCTCTTCGTCGTCGCCGCCGAACAGCGAGGCCCAGAGGCTCTTGCGGCCCGACGCGATGACGGCGCCTTCGTCGAGATCGGCGGTGGCATAACCGGCAACGGCACCGCCGCCGGAGAGAATCTCGGCCCTGGCGAGATCGTAGCCGGCCAGCGGCTGCCCGTCGGCCGGCAGGTGCACGGTCTTCTGGTCCGGGAAGAGACGCACGAGCTGGTCGCGGGTCATGCGCGGCCAGGACCTCACCGAGCCGACATCGAGATGGACGAAGGGCGTATGTGCGTTGGGATAGAAGCCGACGCCGCCGCGCTGGAGCCGCATGCCGACCTCGCGAATGCGGGCCGTCGGCGTATCCGGCAGGTAGAAATCCAGCGCCTTGCCGAGCATGTGCTGGCTGTGCTTGGCGACGGCGCGCGAGCGGCGACGCAGCATCGCGTTGGTGCCGGGCGCGCGATAGGAAGACACGACATGGAAGGGTTGTTCGGAGCCGAGCTGGCGCTGGACTTCCCAGATCACGTCGAAGAGCCGCGGATCCATGCGGGTCGGCTCGTCGGTGCGCCAGTCGCGCAAAGCCCAGTTCAGCTTCTCCAGCGCAGCCGAATCATAGCGACCGTCACGCTTGAAGGTGACGGTCGTCTCTTCCTTCGTGTGCATGTGTTGGATCGTGATGGTGCGGGTGTCGCCATTGGCGACCGCGTTCTGCGTGCCGCGGACGCCGATGAGCGATGCGGCCAGGGCCAGGCCGAGCGCCAGCGCATGTCGCGCGGCTGGCTTCGTGCCGGACGGCGCGCATCCTGCAAGCGTGGCGGTTGTCCTGCCCAATCTGTCTGACCCGTCTCGGTGCCCCGCCGAAGCGGCGTAGTAAACGTGAACGAACAGTTGCGGAGAAGCGTTAACGACTCGTTAGCGAGCCGGCAATCGCCGCGCCAAGAATTTCCCAGGCAAGGTGGCTAAAGAGGGATCATGGCGAAATGGAGCCCGCCGCGAGCGGGCTCCCGTTCAACCGCCCTGATGCTCCAGGGCCTGCCTGACCAGCCTGTGGAAACCGTAGACATCGTCGAAGCGGTGGATCTGCCCATGATCGCCGACGACGATGGTGTTGTAGACGAGGTGGATCGGTAGCGGCTGCGGCAGGTTGATCCGACGCTCGCCCTTGCCGATCAGGCGCTTCAGGCGCTCATGCGTCCATTCCGGGCCGAGCACCTGGTCGGCCAGCGCGAACGGGTTCTCGACGCGCACGCAACCGTGGCTGAGCGCCCGCCTTTCCCCAGCGAACAGGCGGCGGTTGGGCGTGTCGTGCAGATAGACCGCGTGCTCGTTCGGGAACATGAACTTGATCCAGCCGAGCGCGTTGCGCTCGCCCGGCGGCTGGCGCACCGAAATGCCGCCGCTCTTGGTGCGGGTGACGATATAGCCCCGCTTGGCGGCATAGTTCGGATCGGCTGCGAGACCGGGCAGGAATTCCTTCTTCAGGATCGAGGGCGGCACGTACCAGGACGGGTTGACGATGACGTGGTCCATCTTGTGCGAGAAGATGGGCGTCGCCGAATCCGGCTTGCCGATGATGGCGCGGGTCTCGTGCACGACCTTGCCGGAGCGGATGACGCGCACCCGCATCTCCGGCACGTTGGCGATGATGTGGTCGGTGCCGAGATCGGGCGGCAGCCAGCGCCAGCGCTCCATCTGGGCGATGATGTCCTCCTCGCCACGCGCGCTCGCGGGCTTGCCGAGCGCGGCCAGCGTGCGCTCGCTGAGGATGCCGTTGGCCGGCAGGCCGGCCTTCTTCTGGAAATCGGCCAAGGCCAGCGCGGTGGAGCGATCGAAGACCGGCTCCTCGCTGGGCCCAAGGCCGAGACGCGCGCGCACCAGCGCCACGCGCTCGTCGCGCATGCCGAGCTTGAGCGGCGGGCCGGCGGGAATCCGGACCAGCGGCGTGTCGTCGAGATGCTCGCGCATCTCCGCGAGCTTGGCCTTGAGGCGGCGGTACTGCTCGTGGGGCGGATTGTAGGCGGCGAGCACGGCGTCGGCGTCAGCGGCGCCCGCGAGCTCCGAGAGCACCTCGGTCGCGGAGGGCAGGTAGAGCGTCGGCGTGATCAGCTTGGAGAGCTGGCGCGGGTTGAGGCGGCCGCCGCGGGCGTCGCGCGCATAGAGCACGGCCAGCGCGGAGAGGCGGATATCGGCCTCGGCGAGCCTGGCCTTGTCGCTCGCCTCGAAGACGGGGAGGGGGTAGTCGTTCGGGCGCAGGCCGTCCTCGGCGGCGCGGCCGAGCTGCGTCGCGATAAGCTTGCCGGCCTCGTTCCAGCCCTTGCTCCCGACCCAGAAGGGACGGTTCTCATTGGCCTGATAGGCGGCGACGATCTCATTGCGTTCGCGCTCGCCGAGGCGGCGCAGCGTCAGCGCATCCGGCAGGGCGGCTGCGACGGCTGCCGCAAACTCGGAACCCGGCGGCACCTCGACGACAACCTTCGGCATCTCCGGCAGCGGCACCAGCGGCTCGACGGTGCGCAGCGGGCCAGGCTGCGGGGCGGTCTCGACCGGCTCGGGGGATTTGACGACGGGGGTCAGGGCCGGATCAGCCGCCGGCATCTCGACCGCCGGGATATCGAGCGTGAGCGGCTCCTCGCTATCGAGCGGGGAGGCGGCATCCTGTCTGGCCGGATCCAGCGGCCGGTTGCCGGTCGTGACCGTACCGGTGACGATCTCGGCGTCAGCGGAAGGCGCGGTCGCGGCCTGCGCCGGGGCGGTCGATGGCGCGACGTCGGACAGCCTGAGTTCCGGCTGCTCGGGCAGCGGGATGCCGAGCGTTGCATCGGTTGCGGCAGGGGTCTCGGCGCGGAGCGGGAGGCATCCCAGGATGATGGCCAAGGCGGATGCCGAGGTCAGTTTCGCCCAATGGCGAGGACGCATGGTCGCTATCCCGATTGCTGCCGAATGACGCCAGTTCTGCGTGACTCGGTTGGTTGAGACAAGATGCGGCGGTGCAACAGACCGCCCCATTCGGTTCGTTGCAGCTCAGGCCGCGTCGGTTTCGTCGCCGTTGGATTCGCTCTCGATCAGCCCGTAATCCTTGAGCTTGCGGTAGAGCGTCGAGCGGCCGATGCCGAGCTTGCGCGACACCTCGGACATATGGCCGCGGTAATGCGCGAGCGCGAAGGTGATGATCTCCCGTTCGAGATCGTCGAGCTTGCGCATGTCGGAGCCGGCGACCATGTCGAGGGCGTTGGGGTCGCGTACCGGCATCTGGATGATGCGCGGCGGTGGCTCGCCTTGGTCGATGCGGGCCAGCGGAGCGGGGGCCGGCGGAATCCGGACCTCGTAGCCGTCCATCTGCGCGGCGATCTGCGGGAATTCGGTGATGTCGAGTTCGGGACCATCGGCCAGGACGACGGCACGGAACACGGCATTCTCGAGCTGGCGGACATTGCCTGGCCAGTCATAGCCGGTGATCAGGGCGGCCGCCTCGGCCGTGAACCCTGTGAGCTTGCGGCCTTCCTCGGCGGCGAAGCGGGCGAGGAAGCCCCGCGCCAGATCGACGATGTCCTCGCGGCGCTGGCGCAGGGGCGGCAGCGTGATCGGGAAGACGTTGAGGCGGTAATACAGGTCCTCGCGGAACTCGCCGCGCTTCACCTGATCGAGCAGGCTCTTGTTGGTCGCCGAGATCAGGCGGATGTCGACGCGCACCGATTTCTTGCCGCCGACGGGGTCGACCTCACCCTCCTGGATGGCTCGCAGTAGCTTGACCTGCGCGTCGAGCGGCAATTCGCCGACCTCGTCGAGGAAGAGCGTGCCGCCATTGGCCTCGACGAACTTGCCGAGATGACGCTCGGTCGCGCCGGTGAAGGCGCCTTTCTCGTGGCCGAACAGGATGGATTCGACGAGATTATGCGGGATCGCGCCGCAATTCACGGTGACGAAAGGCTTGCCCTTGCGGTCGCTGGAACCCTGGATCGCGCGCGCCAGCACCTCCTTGCCGACGCCCGACTCGCCCTCGATCAGGATCGGGATGTTCGATTTCGCTGCGCGCTCCGCCAGCCTGACGACGCGGGCCATGTCCGGGCTCTTGGTGGCGAGGTCGCGGAAGCCCAGCGTGTTCGAGGCGCGGCGCTTGATATGGCGCAATTCGTGTTCGAGCGCGCCGAGCTTGAGGGCATTGCGCAGCGAGACCTGCAGGCGCTCGGCGCCGACGGGCTTGACCACGAAATCGACGGCGCCGGCCCGCATCGCGGTGACCACGGTCTCGATCGAGCCGTTGGCGGTCTGGACGATGACGGGGAGCTCGCTGCCGCGCTCACGCAACGCCGCCAGCACGCCCATGCCGTCGAGGCCGGGCATGTTGAGATCGAGGACGACGGCATTGAAGCGCTCGCCTTCGGGCGCGCCGAGCAGGGTAAGTGCCGCTTCGCCGTTCTCGGCAGTCGCGACGTCATAGCCGAAGCGCTTGAGCATGGCGTCGAGCAGGCGGCGCTGGACGGGATCGTCGTCGACGATGAGGACGGTGTCGGTCATGGCACCTCGAAGGCCCGGGCAATATGAAAGAAATCTTGGGCGTCGGCGGAATCGCCTGTTTCGTTCTGGGGCATGGTCGGCCAGAAGAGTTAAGCGGGGGTTTAAGCCGGGGCCGGTCGTCGGGGTGACGAACAGCCGCCGTTGATCCCCGGGCCCGTGCCGGCCTATGGATGGGCTTGTTTCAGTGCGCGGAGGTATCGAGCGAATGGGTTTTCATGAAACCGTCCGGCGTTCCGCCACAAAGGCGGGGGCGGCGAAATCGGTCCAGGCTACCGGCGACCTGCCGGAATGGGACCTGACCCATCTCTACCCCGGAATCGAATCACAGGAATTCAAGGGCGATCTGGAGCGCGGGCTTGCCGAGGCGCAGGCGCTGGCCGGCCGCTATCGCGGCAAGCTCGGGGACCTCGCCGCCGCGCCTGACGGCAGCGAGACGCTGGCCGCAGCAGTCAAGAGCTATGAGGGCCTGAGCGACCGGCTCGGCCGGATCGGCGCCTATGCCGGCCTGGTCTATTCCGGCGATACCACCGATCCGCAGCGCGCCAAGTTCTATGGCGACACGCAGGACAAGCTCAACGCCGCGATCACCGAACTCCTGTTCTTCGAGCTGGAGCTGAATCGGATCGAGCCGGACCTGCTGGCGAAGGTCGCAGACCAGGCGCCGCTTTCGCACTGGAAGCCCTGGCTCGAAGACCTCGCCAAGGACAAGCCACACCAGCTCGACGACCGGATCGAAGCGCTGTTCCACGAGAAATCGATGACGGGGGCGGCAGCCTGGAACCGGCTCTTCGATGAGACCATTGCCTCGCTGCGCTTCACCGTCGATGGCGAGGAGCTGACGCTCGAACTCACGCTCAACAAGCTGCAGGACAGCGATGGCGAGGTCAGGCGCAAGGCCGCGGAGGCGCTGAGCACGGTGTTCCGCAAGGAGCTTCGCACCTTCGCGCTGATCACCAATACGCTCGCCAAGGACAAGGAGATCTCCGATCGTTGGCGCAAGTTCGAGGATGTCGCGGATTCCCGCCATCTCGCGAACCGGGTCGAGCGCGAAGTGGTGGATGCTCTCGTCGCTGCCGTGCGCGAGGCCTATCCGCGCCTGTCGCATCGCTACTATCGCCTGAAGGCGAAGTGGTTCGGCCGCGAGGAGCTGGATTTCTGGGACCGCAATGCGCCGCTGCCGCAGGTCGAGCAACGCACGATTCCCTGGACCGAAGCGCGCGAGACAGTGCTCTCGGCCTATGGCGCCTTCTCGCCGGAGATGGCGGCGATCGCGAAGCGCTTCTTCGACGAGCGCTGGATCGATGCGCCGCCGCGTCCCGGCAAGGCCCCCGGGGCGTTTGCTCACCCGACCGTGCCATCCGCGCATCCCTATGTGCTGCTGAACTACCAGGGCAAGCCGCGCGACGTGATGACGCTGGCGCATGAGCTGGGGCACGGCGTGCATCAGGTGCTCGCGGCGCCGAACGGGGCCCTGATGGCGCCGACGCCGCTGACGCTCGCCGAGACGGCAAGCGTGTTCGGGGAGATGCTGACCTTCCGCAAGCTGCTCGATACGACCTCCGACCCGAAGCAGCGCAAGGCGATGCTGGCGGCGAAGGTCGAGGACATGATCAACACGGTCGTGCGCCAGATCGCCTTCTATACCTTCGAGCGCAAGGTCCATGAAGCCCGCCGCGAGGGCGAATTGACGCCGGAGGCGCTCTGCGAGCTCTGGATGAGCGTGCAGGCCGAGAGCCTCGGCCCGGCGATCCGGCTGTCGAGCGGATACGAGCCCTATTGGTGCTACATCCCGCACTTCATCCATTCACCCTTCTACGTCTATGCCTATGCCTTCGGGGACTGCCTGGTGAATTCGCTCTACGGCGTCTACCAGAATGCCGCCGAGGGCTTCCAGGAGCGCTATTTCGCGCTGCTCTCGGCCGGTGGCAGCAAGCCTTATGGCGAGCTGCTGGCGCCCTTTGGGCTCGATGCGAAGGACCCGGGCTTCTGGCAGATCGGGCTCCGGATGATCGAAGGCATGATCATCGAGCTGGAAGGGATGGAGTAGACGCTTACCGTCATGGTCGGGCTTGTCCCGACCATCCACGTCTTCGCTGTCGAAGGTAGTGATCAAGACATGGATGCTCGCCACAAGGGCGAGCATGACGGTGGCTGCTAGAACTGCACCCTGAGCCCCACCAGCGAGACATTCGCGGTGTAATCCGAGCCCTGCGCTGTCGAGTTCAGGCGCTCATGGGTGAAGCTCGCGCGCACGGCGAAGGTGCGCGTCAGCTTGTATTCGAGCCGCGCGCCGACATTGGCGTAGTCCTCGCGCAGGCCCTGGCCGTCATATTCGGTACGGCTGAAATTGGTGAAGCCGGTGACGGTGAGGTTGCGGCGCAGCGCATGCGCGACTTCCAGCGTGGCGCGCCGCACGGTCGTGCCCGAGGAAC
Organism: Allobosea sp. GW822-FHT05A11; assembly: GCF_058800455.1. Lineage (NCBI taxonomy): Bacteria > Pseudomonadati > Pseudomonadota > Alphaproteobacteria > Hyphomicrobiales > Alloboseaceae > Allobosea > Allobosea sp. GW822-FHT05A11. The sequence goes on from NZ_JBXAMI010000009.1 coordinate 70,230, forward strand.
CGGCGATCGTGGTGTCGCCGAGTTCGGCACCGCCGCGCAGCGTCACCGTGGTCAGCGGGGTCGGCGACCACAGCACTGCGGCATCGCCGACGAAGCCGCGCAGGTTCTTCAGGCGCGTATCGTCGTATTTGCGATCCTGATAGCCGCCCGAGACCTCGCCGGTGAGCTGCCGGCTGATCTCAAAGGTCGAGCCGATGCGTCCGGTCACGCCGTTCGAGGAGCGCATATAGCCGCTCGAATCGCTCTTCTCGTCGAATTCGCGCTGGTCGATCTCGGCCTGGACGAAGGGCTTGAAGCCGGGCGTGACCTCGTAGGCGGCGCGCAGCCGGACGCCGTACTGGGTCATGTTCCGGTCCTTCTGCGACAGCATCGCACCGTTCGACAGGCGAGCGTCCTCGTAGTCGCTGCGGTCGACCGAGCCGCGCAGCGTCAATTGCAGCCGGTTGATGTCATGCGTGACGCCGGCAGAGGCGCCATACTGGTAGATCTGCGGGCGGCCGGTCACGTTGGCGGTCAGGTCCGGCGAGCCCGGCCGCTGCGTGTCGAGCTTGAGCCGCGATTCCAGGAGGATGCGGGTGTCGCGGGTCGCATCGAGACGCAGGTCGAGATTGCCCTCGGCATCGGGACGGGAGGCGTCCTTGGCGCGGAAGAATTCGAGGTAGCCGCCGCGCAGCTGGCCCTTGAGCTCATGGACGTTCCAGTCGGACTGGATCGCCAGCTCGCCCTCGTGACGGCTATAGGCCGAGCCCTTGGTGCCCGGCGCCGATGTGCGCTGCGGATTGGTGTCGTAGCCGATCGAATTGGTGACCGAGGGACGCAAGGTGACCGAGCCGATCCGGATGCCGAGAGCGGCATAGGGGTCTTCCTCGCTCGCCGGGCGGCGCCGGGGCGGCGGGGGAGCGGGAGGCGGCGGCGGTGGCAGCACCGTGACAGCGGGCGGTGGCGCGCGGAACTGGCGCTGGGTGACGCCGCGCAGCGTCGGCGCCTGGATCGGTTGGCTGGCGCGCGGCGGCTGCTGCCCCGAAACCGCCGACCCCTGCCGCTGGACCAGCCCGGCGGGGTCGCGGACGGCTTCCGGCTCGGCGGTGGCGGGCGTCAGATCGGGCTGGGGAGCTGCCGGCTGCTGCGCGACATAAGCCGGCGTGCCGGTCCTGAGGTTGCCGCGCGGCATCTGCTGCGCCTGCGCCGCCGTATGGGCGAGCGCAAGCCCGGCCAAAGCCGTGCCGGACAGAAGCAGGGTCGTCGCGCGGCCGGACACGGGCGTCGCAGGGCTCCAGAAGACGGGGCGCGCGGATTTCGCGCATGGTTAATGGAGTTAGAACGAACAGGGTTAAGGAGCCGTCAACGGCGGCCGGACGTGTCGGCAGACGGTGGAAATGGCCAAGGCCGCTGTGCTAAAGCGCCAGCCATGACAGCCGATATCCGCGACTCCGCCCTCCGCACCATCGCCACCGAGCGCGCCGGGCTCGACGCACTCCATGACGCGCTGGCGAATGGCTTGGGCGAGCCTTTCGCCGAGGCGATCGCGATGATCCGGGGCTCGAGCGGGCGCGTGATCGTCTCCGGCATGGGCAAGTCCGGCCATGTCGGGCGCAAGCTCACGGCGACGCTGGCCTCGACCGGCACGCCCGCGCATTTCGTCCACCCGGCCGAGGCGAGCCATGGCGATCTCGGCATGGTCCAGCCCGAGGATGTCGTAATCGCGCTGTCCTGGTCCGGCGAGGCGGTAGAACTCGCCGCGCTCGTCGGTTACACGCGCCGCTTCCGCGTCGGGCTGATCGCCATCACCGCCAATGCCGAGAGCACATTGGGCAAGGAAGCGGATATCGCGCTCGTCCTGCCCAAGGCGACGGAGGCCTGTCCGAACGGGCTCGCGCCGACGACCTCGACGACGATGCAGATGGCGCTCGGCGATGCACTCGCCGTGGCGCTGCTGGAGGCGCGCGGCTTCTCGCGGCAGGATTTCTTCGTCTACCACCCCGGCGGCAAGCTTGGTGCACAGCTCAAGACCGTCGAGAGCATCATGCATCGTGGTGCCGATTTGCCGCTGATCGGTTTGGACACGCTGCTGCCCGACGTCATCGCGATGATCTCGGACAAGGGCTTCGGCTGTGCCGTGGTGATGGACCTGGACGGCAAGCTCGCCGGTGTCGTCACCGACGGCGATCTGCGTCGCAAGGCGGCGATGGGCGGTGGGGTCTCGCTCAGGGCGCGCGATATCATGACGGTGAATCCGCGCCGCGTCGGCCTCGACACGCTCGCGGTCGAGGCGCTGGAACTCGTCAACCGCAGCCGGATCACGGCGCTGATCGTGGTCGATGCCGAAGATCGTCCGGCCGGGCTCGTCCATGTCCATGACCTGCTGGCGATGGGCGTGGCTTGATCGAGCTTGCAAACGGGCTGGGCAGGGTTATCTGAAGCTATAGGAACTATAGCTTCTTGAGGTGACGCGATGACTGCTGCCGGCAAGCTCGAGCGCGTGATGCCGATCGGCGCGCTGGCCGATCGCACCGGGGTCAAGGTCGAGACCATCCGCTATTACGAGCAGGTCGGTCTGCTGCCGCCGCCTGAGCGTTCCGAGGGCAATCAGCGCCGCTATGGCCGGCGCCATGCTGAGCGCCTCGCCTTCATCAAGCATGCGCGCGATCTCGGCTTCGCGGTCGAGAACATCCGCACGCTGCTGAAGCTGTCCGACACGCCTGGCATGGCCTGCGACGAGGCGCATGCGATTTCGGTCGCCCATCTCGATGAGGTCCGCGACAAGATCGCGAAATTGCGCTCGCTGGAGAAGGAACTGGAGCGGATCGCCACGACCTGCTCGGGCGGTGTCGCGGCCTGCGACTGCGCGATCATAGAGGCCTTGGCCGATCACGGGCAGTGCAAGCACGCTCATCATTGAGGCGCGCGGGCAGATCGGAAATCTGCCTTGCCTCTCGTCTCCGGGCTGAAAAGGCTTAAATAGGATTCCTGCCGGGCGGCTTTTGCGCTGCTCAGCCACGCCATTCCGGGAGGGCGCGATGACGACATGGCCCATGCCGCCAGGGCACGGATTCCGAAAAGGGAACAAAACCCGATTCTGCCGGAGTCAGCGATTCGGCCCCGCTTCGTTCCAGACTCGTTCTTGTAAGGCCTGCCCTTAAGACCTGCATCGACCCCGTCCACGCTCCCGCCCGTATGGGCGGGCGATTTGATCGGCTCCTTCGCCTTGCTTCCTTTTCGTTCGCTGCCGCCCGCCGCCCGCGCCAATAGCGTCACGGCCGTGCTGGGCCCGACCAATACCGGCAAGACCCATCTCGCCATCGAGCGCATGGTCGCCCATCCCACCGGCATGATCGGGCTGCCGCTCCGCTTGCTCGCGCGCGAGGTCTATCAGCGCGTCGTCGACAAGGTCGGCCCCGAGGCCGTCGCGCTCGTCACCGGCGAGGAGAAGATCAAGCCGGAGCGGCCGCGCTTCTGGGTCTGCACGGTCGAGGCGATGCCGCGTGACCTTGCCGTCGATTTCGTGGCGATCGACGAGATCCAGCTCGCTTCCGACCTCGACCGCGGCCATGTCTTCACCGACCGCCTGCTCAACCGGCGAGGCCGGGCCGAGACCATGCTGATCGGCGCTGCGACGATGCGCCCGCTGATCGAGCAGCTCATGCCCGGCGTGAACGTCGTCACGCGCCCGCGCCTGTCGAACCTGACCTTCGCCGGTGATCGCAAGATCACGCGCCTGCCGCCGCGCTCGGCCATCGTCGCCTTCTCGGTCGAGGAGGTCTATGCCATCGCAGAACTGATCCGCCGGCAGAAGGGCGGGGCGGCCGTGGTGCTGGGCGCGCTTTCGCCGCGTACCCGCAACGCCCAGGTCGAGATCTACCAGTCCGGCGATGTCGATTATCTCGTCGCGACCGATGCGATCGGCATGGGGCTCAATCTCGACGTCAACCACATCGCCTTCGCCGCCGACAAGAAGTTCGACGGGCATCATTACCGCAAGCTCAACCCGGCTGAGTTCGGCCAGATCGCCGGGCGCGCCGGGCGGCATCTGCGCGACGGCTCCTTCGGCACCAGCGGGCGCTGCCCGCCTTTCGACGCGGAACTGGTCGACGCGATCGAGAATCACCGCTTCGAGCCCATCCGCCAGATGCAGTGGCGCAATTCCGATCTCGACCTGCGCTCGATCGGCGGCCTGCTCGAGACGCTCAACCTCCAGCCCTCCGAACAGGGGCTGACGCGCGCACTGATCGCAGAGGACATGTCGACGCTGGAAATCCTGGCGAAGGACCCGGATATTGTACGCTTGGCGCAGGGCCGCGCCGGCGTCGAGCGGCTCTGGGAGGTCTGCGGGCTGCCGGATTACCGCAAGATTTCGCCGATGCAGCATGCCGATCTCGCCACGACGCTGTATCTCAGGCTGATGCGCCATGGCCGGCTCGATGCCGACTGGTATGCGGCGCAACTGGCTGCGCTCGACCGGACCGATGGCGAGATCGATACGCTCTCGGCGCGGATCGCGCAGGTCCGGACCTGGACCTTCGTCGCCAATCGTCCCGACTGGTTACCTGATCCAGAGCATTGGCAGGGCATGGCGCGTCTTGTAGAGGACAAGCTGTCGGATGCTCTGCACGAGCGTCTGGCCCACCGATTTGTCGATCGGCGCACCAGTGTCCTGATGCGCCGCTTGCGGGAGAATGCGATGTTGGAGGCTGAGGTCACCGCGACGGGCGACGTGCTCGTCGAGGGCCAGCATGTGGGGATGCTGCAGGGCTTCCGCTTTACGGCGGATCCGAAGGCCGGGGGGCCAGAGGTCAAGGCCCTGAACCTGGCGGCGATGAAGGCGCTCGGCTCCGAGATCGAGGCGCGGGCGGCGCGCGTCGTGCTGGCGGGCGACGATGCCTTCCTGCTCTCGCATGACGGGCTGGTGCGCTGGACCGGCGAGCCGGTCGCGCGCCTGACGGCCGGCGAGAAGGTGCTCGAGCCACGACTGCGCCTGCTGGTGGAAGAGCATCTCACCGGCCCCGCACGCGAGCAGGTCGAAGGCCGGCTCAATCTCTGGCTGAAGAATCACGTCACCCGCCTGCTCGGCGCGGTCCAGATTCTGGAAGCGGCCGAGAACGTCACCGGCATCGCGCGAGGCATCGCCTATCAGGCGGCCGAGGCGCTGGGCGTGCTCGAACGCGCCAAGGTCGGTGACGAGATGAAGGCGCTCGACCAGGAGGGCCGCGCGGCGCTACGCCAGCTCGGCATCCGTTTCGGTGCTTTCCACATCTATATGCCGGCGCTGCTGAAGCCTGCGCCGCGTGCGCTCGCCGCCCAGCTCTGGGCGCTGAAGCATGGCGGGCCGGAGACGGCCGGGCTCGACGACATCGCGCATCTGGCGGCGTCCGGCCGTACTTCCTTCCCGGTCGACAAGGCCGTGCCGAAGGGGCTCTACCGCGCTGCCGGCTACCGCGTCTGCGGCGAGCGGGCGGTGCGCGTCGATATCCTGGAGCGCCTCGCCGACCTCATCCGTCCGGCGATCGCCTATCGCCCCGGCGTCACGCAAGGGGTGCCGCCCACCGGCGCCGCCGATCAGGACGGCTTTGTCGCCACGGGCGCGATGACTTCGCTCGTCGGCTGCGCCGGCGAGGATTTCGCCTCGATCCTGCGTTCGCTGGGCTATGTCTCGGTGAAGCGTCCGGGTCCTGCGATTACCGTGCCGCTAGCGCCGCCCCCGGCTGCGACCGAGCCGGCCCAGCCTGTCGTTGCCCCGGCGGCGGAAGCTGGTACTGAGGGCGCCGCCACGGAGGGTGAAGTCGCAACCGCGCAGACTGAGGCTGAGCCCGCTGCCAGGGCCGAAGGCCCGAGCGAGCCGGCGGCTGCGCTGAACGAGGATGCTCCGGCGGAAGGCGAGACTGTTGTCGTCGAAGCGCCCGCGATCGAGACGGCGGATACGCCGATCCTGACCGAAGCCGAGCTGGACATGGTGCGCGAGCCGGTGCCGGCCGATGCGATGGTCGCGCTGCCGGCTGCTGAGGAGGCGACGCCTGCCGAAGCTTCTGTTGGCGAAACCCCTGCTGCCGACGCCGCTCCTGCCGAGCCCGAACTGATCGAGGTCTGGCGGCCGCATCGTCACCAGGGTGGGCGCCGGCCCGAGCAGGGCAATCCGCGTGGCCGCCGCGATGGCGAGCCGCGTCGCGAGGGCGGCGAGCGTCGTGGTGGCGACCGGCCGCAGCGCGAGGGCCGCCCCGGCGGTCCGCGTCGTGACGGACGGCCTGACAACCGGCCGGCCGCAGCCGCCGGCGGCGGCGAGGGCGCACCGGCACAGCGCCAGGAGCGCCAGGGCGAGCGTCCCCGCCGCGACGACCAGCGGCAGGGCCGGCCTGAAGGCCATCGTGGTCCGCGCCCCGATTTCAAGCGTGACGGCCGCCCCGGCGGTCCGCGACGCGAGGAGCGGGGCGGTGGTGCCGAGCGTTTCCAGCAGGCGCCGCGTCCGCGTCCGGCCAATCGCGAGCCGGACCCGGATTCGCCCTTCGCCAAGCTCGCGGCCCTCAAGGCCCAGCTCGAAGGCGGCAAGAACTGAGGCAGGCTTCGGTGGAAACACGCCGTCATTTCGGACGAGCCGCGATGGCGGCGACAATCCGGAATCCATCGAAGGGCTCGGCGCTCTCCAATGGATTCCGGGTCAGGCCCGGGATGACGAGGTGGCTCCGCGTGAAGTCGCCGTCCTCGGATCACTGATCAGGGAGGCGCGGGCGGCTTGCAGGACGATCGTCAGCGCCTCGACAAATGGCTCTGGTTCGCGCGGTTCGCCCGCAACCGTCCGGCAGCCGTGCGTCTGGTGGATGACGGCCATGTCCGGATCGAAGGACGGCGCTGCGATAATCCGGCGCAGGGCATCAAGGTCGGAGCGGTGCTGACGCTTGCCCTGCCGCATGCGACCGTGGTGGTCAGGGTCCTCGGCTTTGCCGAGCGGCGCGGCTCCTTCGCGGTCGCCCAGGAACTCTATGAGCGGCTCGACGGCGGCAGCGGCGATGCGCCGCTTGCGGAGGCCGGAGGCGAGGATTAAATCCGCGCCCTGTCGGGCGGCAGGCGCCGAAAGCGGGCCGGAGGGTGAAATCTTCTCCGCGGCGCGTCCCGGATGACAAATCGTTCTGCCTAAGATCATTAAAACGACCTTGAAACCTGCGCCGGGCAAGGGTTTATGGGGCTGTTTAGAAGCGTTGGAAGGGCCGGCCCATGACCTATGTGGTCACCGAGAACTGCATCAAGTGCAAGTACATGGATTGCGTCGAGGTCTGCCCGGTCGACTGCTTCTACGAGGGCGAGAACATGCTCGTCATCCATCCCGACGAATGCATCGATTGCGGCGTCTGCGAGCCGGAATGCCCGGCCGAGGCGATCAAGCCGGATACCGAGCCGGGCCTCGAAAGCTGGCTGCAGATCAACGGAAAATTCGCGGCGAGCTGGCCGAACATCACCCAGAAGAAGGACCCGCCGGCCGACGCCAAGGAATTCGACGGCGTCGCCGGGAAGCTCGAGATGCTCTCGCCGGAACCGGGCGAAGGCGACTGATCCGGGCGGGCGTTTGCCGGCCGCGCTGCATTAACCACGACCTCGCCATGCTGCCGCAGAGGAACGCCGTCCGGCGTTTACCTTTGATTCGGCGTGTTTTTTGTGTTACAAGCTAGCCTTAGTCGAAGTCGTTCCGCATGCCCCTGCGAGGTTCCTGCAATCGGGGCGCCCCCAGAGATCACAGACGATGAAAGAGCCGGCTTTGCCGCCGGGGCTTCGATCGTCGTTCTCGGCAGGGCACAATGAAACAATCGACTAGGGAGCGTGAAGCGGTGCGTTCTTGAAGCGTCGCGTCAGGCGGAAGCCTCCTGCCAACCGGCCGGAGGCTAAATCATCACGCGCTCGCGTCGAGCGGGCCGGTCAGGAGTCGTAACGGCATGTCTACTGCGAAGAAAGCTGTTGTGCGCCATGGTTTCAAGACGGGCGAGTATGTCGTCTATCCGTCCCATGGTGTCGGTCAGATCACGGCGATCGAGGAGCAGGAAGTCGCAGGTTTCAAACTTGAGCTGTTCGTGGTGGGCTTCGCCAAGGACAAGATGACGCTGCGCGTCCCGACCGGCAAGGCCGCCAGCGTCGGCCTGCGCAAGCTCGCCGATGCCGACTGCGTCACCAAGGCGCTGACGACGCTCACCGGCCGCGCCCGCGTCAAGCGCACCATGTGGTCGCGCCGCGCGCAGGAATACGAAGCGAAGATCAATTCGGGCGATCTCGTCGCCATCGCCGAAGTGGTGCGCGACCTCTACCGGTCCGAGGCCCAGCCCGAGCAGTCCTATTCCGAGCGTCAGCTCTATGAAGCCGCCCTCGACCGCATGACCCGCGAGATCGCGGTGGTCGACGACATCACCGAGACCGAGGCGCTCAAGAAGATCGAGGGGCAGCTCGCCAAGTCGCCGCGCCGCCTCAGCAAAGCCGAGGCGGAAGCCGAGGCCGAGATGGAAGGCGACAACGACGATCTGGCGGAAGAGGCTGCCTGAGCGGTTCGTTCCCTATCGTTTCGAAAAACTCGGCGGGCGACCGCCGGGTTTTTTGTTGGGTCGAACCGGGCGTGACCTAAGCCGTCCCCGTTCCCGCCTTCAGGAAAGCGACCGTCTTCGCCCAGGCCTGTCCGGCCGTCGCTGCGTTGTAGCGTTCGGCGCTGGTGTCGTTCATGAAGGCATGGTCGACATCGGGATAGACGATGGCCTCGTACTGGATGCCGGCAGCCTTCAGCGTCTTCTCATAGTCCGGCAGCATCTGGACGAGGCGGGTGTCGCGCGAGGCCTGCTGGATCAGGAGGCGCGCCTTGATTTGCGGAACCTTGGCGAGATCCGGCGAGCGGCCGTAGAAAACGACGCCGGCCGCAAGCTCGGGGGCGGAGACCGCGAGATCGTTGACCGAACCGCCGCCCCAGCAGAAGCCGACAGCGCCGGTCTTGGCCGTAGCATCCGGCCGCGAGGCCAGGTATTTCAGCGCGGCGCGGCCCTGGGCGACGACCGTTTCGACCGAAAGCTGCGGGAAGAGCGCGCGCGCGGCGTCCGGGTCGCTGGGCGTACCGCCAAGCGGGGTCAGGAAATCGAGCCCGAGCGTGGTGAAGCCCTCCAGCGCCATGCGGCGGGTGATGTCCTCGATATGGGGATTGAGGCCGCGGTTCTCGTGGATGACGAGGACGCCGCCGCGTTTGGCCTCGGCCTTGGGCGTGACGAGATAGCCCTTCAGCGCCACGCCATCGACGGTCTGGTCGAAGCGGCTCGCGGTGATGCGGGCATCGTCCGGCGCCACCTGCTGGGCCTGGGCGTAGTTGGGCTCCAGCAGGGCGAGCGCTGCTTCCGCCGCCGCCGCGGTGCCGGCGATGGCGAGCAACCGGTTCATGAAGATGCGGCGGTCGAGCGGCTTGTGCGTGTACTCGTCGTAGAGTTCGACGATCCGGCGATCGAGCGCCATCCCTGCCTCCCTTGAACCATGGCCTTGCGCGATCATAGCGGCGAACGCGCGCGATGCGGGAGGAGCTCGCGTAGACTCGCGGCCTTGTGAAGGCGCGCGCTACTCGGCGACGACCTTGTAGCGCTGGCCGGGCGTCAGCGACGCATTGCGATCGAGCCCGTTGAGCAGCTGGAAGAGCTCGCCCGGCCGGTCCTGCTCGGGCATGCGCTCCGCCATGGCTGCGATGGTGTCGCCGGCCTCGGCCGCGACCAGGCGGATCTGCATCGGGCGGACGGCCTGAGCCTCAGCGGGCGTCATCACCCGGAAGCTCTCGACGATGCTCCGCATCTGCCGTTCCGGATCGCTGCCGCCGCGTGCCGCCAGGATGAAGCGATAGACCCGGTCGCCGATCTGCACGGCGGCGAGCCTGAAGGTCCAGTCGGTGCCCTTGCCGTGGGCGAGGATGGCCGATTGCCCGCCGATCTCGGTCTTCTCGATGCCGGTCGTCTCGACGCCCTCGATCCAGCCGGCGGCGACATAGGATTCCAGCGTCTGGCCGCTCTTCAGCGTGACGGAATCGAAGCGCAGGGCCTGCGCACCGTTGGCGCTGACGCCGATGACCATGTCCTGGGCCGCCTCCAGGCTGAAACCATCCGGCGCGCTGAAGGCGATGCGCAGCGCACTGTTGAGATAGCGCCGGCCGCGGACCACGCCGTCGCGCGGGTCGTCGCCATAGGCCAGGCCCTCGATGGCGTTCAGCCAGCGATTGGCATCGCGCTCGCCGATGCCGGGCGCGGCGATCTGGCGGGCGGCGGCGGTGACGGCGGCGACGCGCTCGGGTGTCTGCGGGTGGCTGGAGAGGATGTCGAGCCGCTTGTCGTCGGCGCTCTGGTTCTGGCCGCTGCTGCGGAAGGCGGTGTTGCGGCCGAGCGTGGCGAGGAAGCGCCCGGCGCCATAGGGGTCGTAGCCGGCGCGGGCGATGTTGCGGACGCTGATCTGGTCGGCGGTGAGTTCCTGCTGTCGCGAGAACTTCGCCAGCGAGAGCTTCGAGCCGGCGCGCACGGCTGCGTCGCGCCCCGGATCCTTCAGGACCTGCGAGACGACCTGGCTGACCAGCGCCGATTCCGCTTCCTTCTCGGCGCGCTCGACGGCGTGCTGCGCCGTGACATGCGCGATCTCATGCGCCAGCACGGAGGCGATCTCGGAGGTGTCGTTGGCGAGCGCCAGCAGGCCCCGCGTGACGTAGAGCCGGCCATTGGGCAGCGCGAAAGCGTTGACCACCGGGGAATTCAGGATGGTGATCTCGTAATGGCCGATCTGGCCCTCGCCGGCCTTTGCCAGACGCTGGACGACTTCGTCGAGGGCGGCGCGGGCACGCGGCGCGCGGTATTCGCCGCCGAAGGCCGCGAGCAGGCGCTGGTGCTCCTGGTCGGAGGCGCGCTGGACCGTACTGATGCGCGGCGCGATCTCGCCTTCGGAGGTGGAGCTCGCCGGCAGGAGAGAGCTCTGGTCGCCGAGGCAGCCGACGAGGAGCAGGCCCGGCAGCACGATGGCTGCCAGCCGCTTCGAATGTCGCGAAAGCGATGCGGGCCAGAGCTCCAGCATGTCCTCAGTCGATCAGTTCCAGTGCCGAACGGGATGCGACCTCGAGCAGGAGGCCGTCGCGCCCGGCAAGGACACCATAGGCACGCAGCCGTTTACCGCCGAGATGGCTCGCGGTCCAGCCGGCGCGCTTCAGTTCGCGCCAGAGACTGCGCGGCAGGACGATCGAGGCAGCCTGCTTCGGGCGGCGGGAGAAGTTCAGATAGGTCCGCTGGGAACGTTCGCCGACCGAGGCGATCCGGCCTTCCAGCATGACGTAACGTCCCTCCTGCGCCTTGACCGCGGCGAGATCATGGCCATCGACCGCCGTCAGCGTCGCAGGTTGCGGCCCAGATGTTACCGTTGCCTGAACGGAAGCCTTTTGCGGTGTCTCGCAGGGGGACGAACCGGGTTCGTGCAGAGGGAGGGCGGCACCTTGCCGCAGCAGCTGCTGTGCGAGGTCCAGCGTCGGTTCGCCGGGTGACGTCGGCGGGATCGTCAGCCGCGCAGGCAACCGCCCCCAGCGATCGGGCTCGCCGAGGACGGTCAGGCCGAGCGGGCGACCGAGGAAGCCGCGCAGGCCTGTATCGAAACGCGATGCTTCCTCGGGACTCTGGCGCGGCGCGAGGCCGATGAGCCGCAATCTCCGGCCATCGCCCAGCAGCGGGTCCCCGGCGGGGTCCAGACCGGACAATTGCACGGTCACGGCGGCTTCGGCGGGCGTGCAGCCGGAAGCAGCCCGCGCCGGCGGGGTGGCGAGGGTCGCGAATATGACGATGACAAGAAGGGACTTCACCCGCATCGCGATTATGCTACACGGAGTTTCGTGCGTCCCGGTAGCTCAGCAGGATAGAGCAACGGTTTCCTAAACCGTAGGTCAGGGGTTCGAATCCCTTCCGGGACGCCAGCTCTCCGCGCAAATCCTTGATTTGCTGCAACTTCCTCAGATATCAGCACTATCGACGCTTTAACCTGCAACACACGGGTGCAACACACATGCGCGGGGAACGCACGTCCGTGAAGCTATGGCGTCGTGGAAAACAGGGGATGTTCTATCTGAACATCCGCGTGCCGAAGGACATCGCCGAAGCCTATGCCCGGACTTTCGGCACGTCGAAAATCTTGAAGAGCCTCGGCACGTCGGATCGGGCCGAAGCGCTCCGTCGCCGTGATGAGAAGGTGCCGGCGATCATGGACCGCTTCACCGAACTTCGCGCTGCCGCGAAGCTGGCGCGCCGTGACCTCAGCGAACTGAGCAGGGCCGATCTGGAGCGGTTGGCGATGGGCTACTATCGCGAGGTGCTGTCTACGGCAAAGCGCCGCCCCGAAGACCCGGACGAGCGAGCTCAGCGGTTGGAAGAGCTGCAAGACACACTCGCCTCCTTCCGCAATCAGGATGAGCAGGGGCGCGATAGCGTCCGCGAGAGAGCCGACCTGATCCTCAAAAGCGAGGGCTGGGCAACCGTGCGCGCGTCTCGCACGGAGCTTGATGCGACCCGCGTTCCTGACGCCTCACTTGATGCGACGGCGGAGAGCGAAAGAGCCTACATGGTCTCCGTGAACCGGGCGCTGCCGCAGTATTTCGAGCTGCAAGAGCTTGTGCGGCGGGCCGCCATTGAGGGCAGTCGGTTCGCGCTATCGGAGCTAACCGGGAGGCCGTTCGAACCTCGCGACCCACTATTTAACCCGGATGTTGCAATCCCCGACAACGAGACCGCACGCGGGCCGCTGCTGTCCGACGCTCTGGCCGCGTGGAAGGAAGGCAGTGGCGTCGTTGGCGGCCGAAAGCCGCGCCCGCAGACAGTCATAGAGGCCGAGATGGCGGTCCGTCACTTCACGCAGCTCAACGGCGATATGCGGATTGGCGAGATCGGCAAGAAGCTCGTTCAAGACTACGCCGCTGCGATCTCCATGATCCCGGTGAAGTTGACCTCCGAGCTGCAAAAGCTGCCCCTACCGGACCTGCTCAAGCGCGATCTGTCCAAACTCCGGCGCCGATCTGCGTCCACCGTCAACAAGTCGCTGCAAATGCTGTCAGCCATGGTAGAGCAGGCGCGCAGGAAGAGCGATCTGGATGAGGCATCGCATTGGCCGAACCATTTCAAAGCCGAGCGGATCGAGAGTGACGCAGCGGCCGAGGACGACAGGCTTCCCTTCAGCGCTGCCGATCTCAAGAGCATCTTCGTTGCAGGACCGGTCCACGGACAAGGCAAGCGACCGAAGGGCGGTCGTGGAGAAGCAGCCTATTGGCTGCCCCTGCTCGCTCTGTTCACCGGAGCGCGTCTTGCTGAGCTAGGGCAGCTTCGCGCCTGCGACGTGCAAACCGACGATGGCGGCATCCCCTTTCATCAGCATCGGCACGTCCGGTGGGCGCAAGGTGAAGACGAAGACCAGCATCCGCAAGGTGCCCGTCCACCTTGAGCTTCGGCTCATGGGCTTCCTGACCTACGTCGAGCGGCGGCGCGCTGCTGACGGCCAAGAGGCTTCGCTATGGCCGTTGCTGGGCTCCGCTGAGCGCCGGGCGCTGACGGCAGCATGGTCGCAATGGTGGGGCAACTATCAGGGCCGGAGGCCCATCGGCATCACAGACGAGCGCAAAGTCTTCCATTCCTTCCGACACCTCTTCAAGGACATGTGCCGCAATGCCGGCTTGTCAGAGGACGTGCACGACGCTCTTACGGGGCATGCGGCCGGGAAGAGCGTGGGGCGCGCCTATGGTTCCGGTCATTCCGTCGGCCGTCTGTTTGCTGAGATTAGCAAGATCGAGGTGCCGGCAGACCTGTCGCACCTCCACACGACGCGGATACGTCGAGCACCTCCCGGCTGGGTGCCGCGCCGCCGTCATTAGGGCATCTCCGTCAAAGGTCGCGCTGTCTCAAGGCTTGCTACGCAACTCATCGCCCGCTGGCCAGTATCCCTGATCTTCGACGTGGGTGAAGAGATCAGACTGTCGCCAGAGGATGGTGCCCAGATTTTTGATCCTGTCACGGCCAGCTAGAGGAATGCCCCTGGCCTCAATCGCTTCCGCCAACTCGGATCGCGTCATTGGGCGGCCTGCTTCGCGAATGATGTCCCGTGCCAGCAACGCGAGTTCACGCGGGGATTTCGTGTTGCGCTGTCGGGTGCGCTTCACTGTTTCAAGCTCCGGCGGGAGATCAATCGCGCGCAACTGCTTCTTGAGTTCAATCAACTCTTGGAGCCGGCGTATGCGCTCGTTGACCGCACGCAAGCCGATTTCAAGCCTGTTTTTGATATTGAGAGCCTGCTCAAGGTCTTGTTCATCCGTGTCGGGCATCGCCGAAAATTCCTGCGCTTGCGCATTCATAGTCGCCTCCACGTTATCACCGACAACTCCGCGCTCATCGCGGAATTAGAATTTATGGTTAATGAGTCCTTGAAGGAGTTGCAAGATGAGGACTCATCGGCTATCTGAGTCACGACGCAGAAAACCCCGCCTTGAGGGGGCGGGGCTGCAAAGGACTTCTGTCGATGGGCCGTCGGTCCTTCGAGTGGAAGCTCGGGAACGCTCGCGGCCTTTATGCTTGGAGGGGTCCTTGCATTTAAGTCGATTGCGGACTCGGGTCAACCGCCAGCGGAAAGGATTTTCCATGGCACCCCGAACGTCTGCTCCGGCAGACAAGCCTAAAGCCTACATTTACCGGCCGTACATCACCTTGCCAAACGGCACGGTGATCTGGGCCAAAACTTACGGCAAGCGGGCTTTCCGCATCCCCGTAGGTGACGACTCCGACTAAGTTGGATTGCTAGAGACCTGCCCGGCGCCTGCGTCGGGCAGTTTCGTTTCCGGCAAGGCCGCCTTCCAAACGGCCTCCCAAATTTCCTTGCGTGACAAGACTAAATGCTCGTATAGATATGTCACACGGCGTCGGAGACGCCTCTAGGGACACCTCATGAAGATCGCGGTCGGGTATCTCCGGGTCAGCACTCAGGCGCAGGGGCGCTCGGGTCTGGGCATGGATGCGCAACGCGAAGCGATTGAGCGCTTCGCTGCTGCGGAGGGGATCGAGGTGACGGTGTGGTTCACTGAGATCGAGACCGCCAAGGGCTCTGATGCGCTGGACCGCCGGCCGGAGCTGGCTAAGGCTCTCGCCACAGCACGACGCATGAAGGCGCCCGTTATTGTCGCGAAGCTGGACCGCCTGTCCCGCGATGTTGCGTTCGTGGCCGGGCTGATGGCTCAGCGTGTCCCGTTCATCGTGACTGAGTTGGGCGCCGACGCGGACCCTTTCATGCTCCACATCTATGCCGCGCTGGCTGAGAAGGAGCGCGCGCTGATCGCGGCCCGGACAAAGGCGGCTCTACAGGCCAAGAAGGCCGCCGGGGCGATGCTCGGCAATCGGACCAATCTGGCTGCGGCGCAACGGCTGGGCGCGGACGCCAATGCGCAGGCAGCCGAGGCCTTCGCCGCGAACGTCCTGCCCATCGTTCGGTCGGTCGAGGCCGCCGGCATCACCTCGCTTCGCGGGATTGCCGAGGCCCTGAATGCTCGCGGCGTCCAAACGCCTCGCGGTGGTCAGTGGCATGCGAAGACGGTCGGTCGGTTGATCGGCCGCGCGGCCTGACCGGCTGCACCATCAGGGGTTAACGCGGCGGTATCCGCGAGCGGCCATGCAGCCAGTGGCGACGTTGTGCACGTCGACCATCGTGCTGTTGCCGGCCGAGCTGAGATAGGCCTTTGAGCCCTCGCCTTTGCAGATCGCCCTGTCCTGCTCGAACTGGGCACTTGCGTCCGGGTCGGTGCGGACGGAGCGACCGTCGATGCGCTCGAAAGCGAGCTGCTGCTGGCAGCCGGCGAGAACAATGGTGGCGGCGATGATGATGATGCGGAACATGAAAAAGCCTCCCCAGCACCTTCCGTTGAGCACATAGGAAAAACGGCCGCTACGTAACCTTTAGCCCGGTCCACAGGAGAGCTGTCCGTCACGCGTGCATGTCACTTGTCACTGTCACTCTGAGCAGCGAAAGCGCGTCACGCAACGTTGCGGCCGGGCAGTGCGGGATCAGGCAACGGTGATCGGCGCAGCCATCACGTCTCGTCGGCGATAGCTTCCAGAGCTGCTACAGGATCGTCGGCAGCGAGAGCCCCGAAGAGTTGCCTTGCCATGCCGATTAGGTCATCGGGCGAGTGACCTTCGCTTCGCTGGTGTTCCTCATGGGTCTTGATGCCGAAGTGATCGAAGGCCCCCAGCTTGTCCATCCAATCCATTTGCAGGCGCTCTTCGGCCAGCCTGATCTTCGCTAGGTCGATCTGGGTGCGCACATCGTTTCGTGCCTCTGCCTGCTCTTGAAGGCGGGCGAAGTTCCGGGCGCGGGCTTGGCGTGCGATGTCGCGTTGGGCGACCAGCTTATCCACGGTCTGGGCGCGGACCCGCTCTACTGCATGTCGTTCGGCGCGGGCTATGATCTCACGGGCCGTGCTGGGGTGGATATTCAGGCGCCGGGCGATCTCGGCGTAGGTGTAGCCATCGTCGAGCATCAGCATGACGGTCCGCAGGCGGCTCTCGTCATCGGTCTGGGGGCGCGTGCGGTGTCGGACGGTTGGGGCGTTCTGGGGCGCGGCTTCCGGTGGAGGTGTGCAACCCGGTGCAACGGGTGTCCCGGCCGGTGCGTCCGTCATGTGCATGCGGTTATGCCGGCTCAGCGAGTTCCGGTTCAGGGCCGGGAACTCGGCCTCGATGGCGCGAAGGCTGGTCCCGGCCTTGAGACGGGCTTCCACCGCCAGCCGTTGCGGCGACCTGCACACGATACACATGGCATCAGGCGGCGCGGCGGCGCTTCGCAACGGTGTAGGAGAGGGCGACGCGATACTCCCCATCGGGAACGTCCGTCTTCTCATGCGTCAGGAGTGTCCCGTAGATCGTCCCGTCTGTGCGCTCGGCGAGTTTTTTGAGCTTCATGGTCTCGGCCACGGCCTCATTCAACGGGCAACGCAGAGTGACCATCATGACGATGATGTGGGTGACAGCCCCGCCCTTGTCGACGAACTCGACCACCGCACCCTTGTTGCGGAGCTGGTCAGCGACAGGGCCGAGGGCGTCGTGGAGTTTGGCCACGAAGGCGGCCGGGTTGGGATCGAAGAGCATGATGGCCTCTCAAACAGGGATGTCGTCGGTGGTCATGCCGGCCGAGATGACGGTCGAGCCGACCATGGTGCGGCCGTAGATCAGCGGGACGCACCCGCCTTGTTCGACGGTGTTGACTGCGCCGTTGAAGACGAACGACGGCTGCCGTTCCGGCGAGGTGTTCTCCTGCTTCTTCTGCTTGGGCGTCAGGAGCTGCGAGGCGCCGGAGAGAGCCATGGCCACACCGAACATCGCGACGGTGTTCGCGTTGAAGCCCATGATTGTGAGGCTACCCGCGCTGCCCATGAAGCCGGCGGGAATGAGAGCAGGCGCGATCCACCATGCGACGGCAGCGAGGAGCACTCCGGCGATCAGCTTGCCGATGCCGCCGCGCTTGGCGCCCCACGACAGGGACGATGTGGATGTCGCGCTTGCCGACGTTGAACTCGATCTGCTCCGGGCCGAGCTGGATACCGTTATCGAGAGCCTTGCCGGCGACGACGCGGAAGGTGCCGGCCACGATGTAGTCGCGGAAGCCTTCGATCTGTGCGCCCAGCGCCTGCGCGACCTCTTTTAGGCTGCCGACATTGAGCATGAACTCGGGGCCGAATTTCTCGGCCATCTCGCCGTGGAGAACGACACGTTTCAGCATGGCGGTGGTTCCTAGCGGGAGCGCTGCATCAGCGCGTTGGCCCAGCCGATGGCGAGCCAGAGCGGCCAGAGCAGGATGAAAGCCCCGAGGAAGGCGCGCGACAGCCAGTAGCCGCGAGCGAGCCCCGCTTGCAGCTCGCAATGGGCGTGCTCCTTCGGGTTCACGGCGGCATCGGCTTGGACGATGAGGCGCCAGTGAGCACGGCCGCCTTCGATCCAGACGAAGAGGGCGAGGAAGAGCATCGAGACGGTGAGCAGGTCGGGCACAGCAGGGCCTATCGGTTGAGAGAGAACGGGGGCCGAGCCCGTGAGATACTCGGCCCCCGAGGGGCGCCCGGTGAACCCGCCAAGGTCCGGGCGCTTACGGCGGGGCAGCAGAGGGGGAGCCCCGTCGAACTAGTCAGAGCTTGCAGCGCCAGTAGCTGCCGGCGCGGGGCTCGATGAAGCCGAGCTGGGCGGCCTCGCGGAGGATTTCCTCGGCCCGCATCGCCGTGACGCCGATGGCCTTGCCGATATCGCTGTAGAAGCACTGCGCCGGGTTGCCACCAACCGCCTTGCACGCGCGGGAGATGATCGCGACAGCCTCCAGCATGTGCAGGTCTGTCACTCCCTCGGTGGCGAGCTTCTGAACGGAGGCCGGGAGGCGATCCATGCGGGCGTCGCGCTCGTCGCGCTGGACGATATCGGCCTTGAAGGCGGTGCTGCCGTAGAGGTCGAGCACCGAACCGCCCATGTTCGACGACGGTGCTGCTGGGTCGGCCTTCGCGCTGAAATCGAGACCAGCGCCGTTGTGTCCGGCCGGCCCCCCGAACAACTCAAAGGCGGCGGCGGCGCGACGACGGGCGGAGCGGTCCGCCTCGGTCTCGCGGCGGGTGAGGTTCGGGCCAAGATGGATCACGACCGGTCCTCCGGCTTGGCGGCCGACAGGGCCTGCGCCACCAAAGTGGCGATGACGCTGGAACGGCTGGGACGACCGACGCTCTTGGCGCGGCGGCGGGCATAGACGGCCCGGTCGACGCGAGCGAGCACGTCGGCGGGCAGAAGGACGGAAACCTGCTCGGCTCCGGGCATGGGACGCTCCCTTGAGGGTGGCTAGATGGCTCACCGTAACACCGACCGCATGCCCTGCCAACCCACTGAAATCGTTGACAAAGACAGTGTATCACCCTTCCGGGTGTGGGTTTCCGTCCGGGCGGTTTTCCGGGCGAAGCCGAGTTTGAAGCGGGTTGCAAACTGGCTCGTCTCAAGTCGGCGGATCGGGTCGCGAAAGCCGGCATCGGTCCGGCGGCGATAGCCAGCCGGAATGATCCGCTAGGTTGGTCCTCTAGCTGTTCCTCTAAGAGGGGTGTCGGATTTCCGACACCCAGACTGCCGGGTTTCCGACAGGCAGCCTGCCGGATTTCCGACACCTCCTGCGGATGTTCCGGCTCGGCTCAGGTCGGATCGGTCGGGTCCGAACCCGGACCTCGGGTTTTTCGAGGAGGGTTCCGGGATCGAGAGGGTTTTCCCGGAAGGCATCACCTCGGCGGCGTCAGCCGACCGGGATGATCTTCTAACCTGATCCTCTAGGTGTTCCTCTAAGAGGGGTGCAGGAAATCCTTCACCCTGACTGTCGGAAATCCTGCACTCAGACTGCCGGAAATCCTTCGCCCCATCCGGGCGGCGGCACGAGCGCGACCACGCGGGCGTATGACGATCATGCGCGCATCTAAGCAGGGATGCCGGTGCGGTCTGGGATGTGTGCAACCGGTTGCACTATGAGCGCTAAAAAGAGTGGTAGGTGCAACACGCAGGTGTTACACACGGAGCCGTGTTGTAGGCTAAAAGCGCCGATTTTACTGACTTTTGGGGCCATTGAGTGCCGTCCCTTCCGGGACGCCATATTTCTACCATTAGGAATAAAACCGCGAACGTTTAGCGGGTACTGAAGCTCCTGCGCCGAACGCCTCGCGATTGGCGATGAGGATTGCGCCTACCAGCCGGCGGTTGACCCACTCCTCGAAAGCCGTCTCCTGCCGCTAAAATTCTATTCCCGGAATCCCCGCAAGCTGACAGACAACGATTCCTGCGGTTCCGGTCGGTACCTCCGACAACACAGGCTCAGCCTTCGAAAACCCTCTTCCGGGCGGACTCGAGGTGACGACGCATGGCCGCCGATGCAGCACTTACGTCGCTGACCGCAATGGCGTCATAGATGACCTGATGCTCGGCATACATGAGTTGCAATGCATCGCGCGGGCGGGTGAGCGACAGCTTGCGGGTCAGCTCCATCCCAACCGTCATGTGGCTGCGCATTGAAACCAGCGTGTCTACGAAGAAGCGGTTATGGGAGGCTGTGGCGATCGCCAGGTGAAAATCGAGGTCGGCGTCGAC
Organism: Allobosea sp. GW822-FHT05A11; assembly: GCF_058800455.1. Lineage (NCBI taxonomy): Bacteria > Pseudomonadati > Pseudomonadota > Alphaproteobacteria > Hyphomicrobiales > Alloboseaceae > Allobosea > Allobosea sp. GW822-FHT05A11. Next base: position 90,353 of record NZ_JBXAMI010000009.1, read on the forward strand.
GCCCTGCGCGACGTCGCTGATATTCTCCGTGGCGCGCAGGTGCGCGAGCAGATCGCTCAGCTCGGCCTCCGTTCGTCGCAAGGCTGCAAGTCCGCAGGCTGCCTCCTCGACGAACATGCGAAACTCGTAACACCGCTGGATATCGCCAATGCTCATCACAGGAGCGAAGCGCCGGATGGCCTGATCTGCGCTGACCAGAATGAAGCTGCCGGCTCCTTGGCGGGACTGGATCAGACCGTCATCGCGCAAACGGGCGAGCGCCTCTCGCACCACCGTCCGGGAAACCTTGAAGAGGTCGGACAGCTCTGTTTCGGTCGGCAGCCTTTGGCCCTTCGCGTAATCGCCGGCGGCGATGCGATCAAAAATATGGTCGTAGATCTTTGACGCCGTGCGGCGTGAGGTTGTGATGCTGCCTGTAGGAATTGGGCTCGAAGACATGGGGCGCTCTCGTAGTTTTTCAGCGCCTCCAGCAGGCGGCGTGACGATGCCTTCCACCAACCGGGCATACAACTGAGCCGCGTTAGCGTCAAATACCCCCTTATTTCAAAGCTCTGCATGTCAGAGAATCAAGCCTTTTCATAATTTGTCCAACAACATTTATGGTTGTTGACAATATGAATTGGCCTCGCCAATGTCCGGCCCCAACGCCGGCCATCGAGAGCCGAGACGACCAGGAGGATGCCGACGTGTGGGGCAGTGTTAGGAAATTTGCGAAATATGCGGTTCTGGGCGCTTCGCTCGGGATCGTCGGCTCGACGCTCCAGGCGCGGGCGCAGGACATCCGCTTGACCTATCAAAGCTGGCATCTGGCTGAAGAGCCTTGGGCGACTTCGCTCAAGCAGGCCTTCACCGAATTCGAGAAGCTCAACCCCGGCATCAAGGTCATCCCGCAGGCGGTCTCGCTCGGCCAGCGCGACGTCACCTTGACGACCGCCATCCGCGCAGGCCGCGGCCCGGACATCTTCCAGCTCGATGCCAACCCGATCAGCCAGTACATCAAGGAAGGCTGGGTCAAGGACATCACGCCGTTCCTCGAGAAAGAGGGGGGCGCGAAGGCGGCAATGGCGGATTTCTATCCGACGATCCGCGCTGCGGTCGAGAATGACGGCAAGGTCTACGGCATTCCCAAGAACACCGCCGCGATGGTTCTCGTCTACAACAAGAAACTGTACGAAGCGGCGGGCGTCGCGCAGCCTCCGGCCGATTGGGAGGCTTTCCGTACGGCGTCAGTGGCGCTGACACGGGCCAGCAAGCCGGGCGGCGTCGTCGACCAGTGGGGCACCACCCTGGTTCTGCAGCCGGCCGGGTTCGACCTGCGCGTCTCGGTCATGCTGCGCGGCTTCGGCGCCGACTTCCTGACACCTGACAACAAGCACTCGGCCCTGAACACCCCGCAGGCCAAGGAAGCCTTCAACTACATCATCGACCTCATCCAGAAGGACAAGGTCATGCCTCCGGGCGTGTCGCAGGTCGATGCGAACGGCGCGCGCCAGTTCATGGCGCAAAGCAAGGTCGGCATGATCTTCGAGACGATGTGGGCGCTGCCGATTCTCCATGCGATAAACCCGGCTTTCGGGGCCTGGGACAATCTCGCCATGGCGCCGATCCCGGTGCGCAAGGGGGCCAATCCGCAGACGCGCTCGACGCTCTATCTGGACGGGCTGTTCATGAACCCGAACACGCCTAATGCCGAGGCGGCCTGGAAGCTGCTCAAGTTCATGACGGATCGCGAGCGGATGGAGAAATGGTTCGTCGACAACAACATGCTCTCGGCCCGGCAGTCGGTGAACGACAATTTCAAGCCGATCCAGGACAGCAAGTTCGCGCAGGTCGTGAAGACCGAGATCGAGCACGCCAGCTTCATGCCGCTGATCCCGCAATGGCCGGAAATCCTGACCGCCTTCCGCCAGAACCTGCAGGCTGCCGTCGCACAGACGAAGACGCCCGATGCGGCACTGGCAGACGCCCATAACCAGATCGAAGCGATCCTCGCCCGCTGAGGCGGGCGCATCGGCTGCCTCGACAACCCTACAAAGTACGGACCAGGATTATGACCGACCAACGTGTTGGCCTTCTCTTCGCGTTGCCCGCCATCATCCTGCTTGTCGGCATTCTCGGTTTTCCGGCAGTCGCAGCCATCCTCCAGAGCTTCAACCTGCTCTGGGGGACTGGCGATGGCCTGAAGCTCGCAAACTACACCTCGCTGCTCGCTGACGTTCAGTTCCTTCAGGCCTTCCGCAACACGGTCCTGTTCGTCAGCTCGACCGTCACGATCCATCTCGTGCTCGGCCTCGGCGTCGCCATGCTGCTGAACGCCGATGTCCGCGGCAAATGGCTGTTCCGCGTCACGGCGATCCTGCCCTGGACGGTTCCGGACGTGATCAGCGGCATCCTGTGGCGGTTCATGTTCGATCCGCTGGCCGGCTTCGTGAACTCCCTGTTTGCGACACTCGGGCTGATCCGGGAGCCGATCGACTGGCTGGGTGATCCCAATCTCGGTTTTGCCGCGGTGGTCTTCGCGGAGGGCTGGCGCGGCTACCCCTTCATCATGTTGATCCTCCTGGCGGGCCTCCAGTCGATTCCGCAGCATCAATACGAGGCGGCGCAACTGGACGGTGCCTCCACCTGGCAGAGCTTCCTCCACGTTACGGTGCCCAACCTCAAGCCGATGCTGTTCGTCGCCGCCGTGCTCGACCTGATCTGGCAGGCGCGCCTCTTCGGTCTCGTGTTCGGGATGACTGGCGGCGGGCCAGGCAATGCCACGGAGGTGATGCCGCTGCTGATCTACCGGAATTATTTCGAGTTCTTCAATTCCAGCTACGCGGCCTCGATGGCGGTGGTTCTGGCGGCGGTCATGCTCGTCTTCGCCGTGCCCTATGTCCGCTCCAGCCTGAAGAAGGAGCAGTGATCGCCATGCGCGGTTCCGCCCAATCCTCGCTCTTCGTCTGGGTCGCGCTGCTCGTCGTCGCGCTGTTCAACCTGTTCCCGTTCTACTGGATGGTGACGTCATCCTTCAAAACCTCGCTGGAAGTGGTCTCCTACCCGGCGACCCTGAGTCCGCGGGAATGGACCACCGAGGCCTACCGCAACATCTGGCTGCAGGAAGGCTTCGTCACCTATTTCAAGAACAGCCTGATCGTATCGCTGAGCACGGCCTTCCTGTCCTCCTTCGTCGGGTTGCTCGCCGGCTACGGCTTCTCACGCTTCCAGTTCAGGGGGCGGATGACCTGGATGTCCCTGTTCCTGGGAAGCCAGATGCTGCCGGGGGTGCTTCTGGTCGGCGCCTATTTCAAGATGCTGACCTTCACCGGGCTCTATGATTCCCTCTTCGGCCTGATCCTGGCGCAAACGACGATCACCTTGCCGTTCAGCGTGTGGATGCTGAAAGGTTACATCGACACGGTGCCGGCCGAGATCGACAATGCCGCCATGATCGACGGCGCCGGCCGTCTCCAGATCCTGATCCGGATCATCGCCCCCAACATCATTCCCGGGTTCGTCGCCACCGCGACCTTCGCGTTCCTGCTGGCATGGGGTGACCTGCTCTGGGCTCTCTGCCTGATCGAGGACCAGGGCAAGCAGACGATGACCCTCGGCATCACCCGCCTGATCGGCCAATTCCGAGTGCAGTGGTCGGAGATCATGGCTGCAACGGTGATCGGCAGCGTCATCCCCGCCACGCTCTACCTCTTCCTGCAGAAATACCTAGTGCAGGGCTTCACCGGCAGCGCGGTCAAGGACTGACCGCGCCCTTCGTCCGTGCCCTCCCCATTCGCTATTCCCGAAGCGGAACACGCCCCGCCTTCGGCCCCAAAAGGCATTCCCGCATGAACCCGCTTTCGATCCACTCCTACACCTTCATCCCGACCTGGACGACGGCGCTCGGGGAAAAGGCAGCGCTGATGGCCGCCGCCGCCGGCTACAACCGCCTCGTGATCCCGCTGCGCGACCACACCGTGATCGAGCCGCCTGCGATCATCTCCCTTCTCGAAAAACAGGGCCTCGAGCCCGTGACCACGGCCAATCAGCGCCCTGAAGCCGACATCTCCAGCACCGACCGCGAGATCTGGCGCGCGGGCCTCGAACGGCACCGCACCTCGCTTCGCCTGGCGCGGGATATCGGTGCCAAGCATATGGGCGGAATTCTCTACAGCGTCTTCGGCAAGGCCCAACATGCGCCGTCGGAGGAGAACACCAAGGCTGTCGCCGAAGCGCTCGCCCTCCTCGCCGACGATGCGGCCACCATGGGCCTGCGCCTCGCCCTGGAGATCGTCAACCGCTACGAAAGCAATCTCATCAACACCGTGGCCCAGGGCGTCGACATGATGCGGCGCGTCGGTGCCAAGAACCTGTATCTCCATCTCGACACCTTCCACATGAATATCGAGGAGGAGGACCCGCTCGCCGCACTGGAGCAGGCCCTGCCCTATCTCGCCTATTTCGAGATCGACCAGAACAACCGCGGCCCGCTCGACAGGGGCAGCATCGATTTCGCCCCGATGCTGGCCCGGCTGCGCACCGCCGGCTATCGCGACATGATCGGCGTCGAGGCCTTCTCCAGCGCCATCTCGGGGCCGGAGGTGGCGGCAGGCGTCGGCGCGTGGCGCAACCTGTTCGACGATGGCGCCGCAGTCGCCCGCTCGGGCATCGACGTTCTGCGCCGCGCCGGTTTCGCGGCCTGACCTCGCTTCGCCGTCCGGCACCGGCGGCTCGATCGAGTCCTTGAAAAAATCGGGGTATATCTTGGCATCTGTTCAGATCGCAAGCCTGCGCAAGGCCTACGGCAAGACGTCCATTCTCCATGGCGTCGACATCGACGTCGAAGATGGCGAATTCGTCGTCCTCGTCGGGCCTTCAGGCTGCGGGAAGTCGACGCTGCTGCGCATGATCGCGGGGCTGGAATCCGTGACCGGCGGCGATATCCGGATCAGCGACCGGAACGTCAACGCGGTTCCTCCCAAGGAGCGCGACATCGCCATGGTGTTCCAGAACTATGCGCTCTATCCGCATATGAAAGTCCGCGACAATATGAGCTTCGCGCTGAAGCTGCGCCGGGCGCCGGCAACCGAGATCGAGGAGCGCGTCAGCCGGGCGGCCGAGATTCTTGGCCTCGAGCCGCTTCTGGATCGGTATCCGCGCCAGCTCTCGGGCGGCCAGCGCCAGCGCGTCGCCATGGGCCGCGCCATCGTGCGCGATCCGAAGGTCTTCCTGTTCGACGAGCCGCTTTCGAATCTCGACGCCAAGCTGCGCGTGCGCATGCGCACCGAGATCAAGGAACTGCATCAACGCCTCAAGACCACGATGCTCTATGTGACCCATGATCAGATCGAAGCGATGACCATGGCCGACAAGATCGTGGTGATGCATGACGGCATCGTCGAGCAGATCGGCGCACCGCTCGATCTCTACGATCGGCCTGCGAACAAGTTCGTCGCGGGCTTCCTGGGGTCTCCGGCGATGAATTTCCTGACAGGGCGCATCATCCAGGGCGGAACGGCGGTCGAGACCGAAGATGGCATCAACTTGCCGCTCGGGCGGCCGATGCCGGACTCTGAGAACCGGCAGGTTGTCTATGGCATACGGCCGGAGCACCTCAGCCTCGGGAGCGGCGCGCAGCTGAAAATTCGCGTCAACGTCGTTGAGCCCACCGGACCCGAAACCCAGATTTTCGGCACGCTCGGCAAGCAATCAATCGTGGGCCTGTTCCGGGACCGAATTACGCCGGCAGCGGGGTCCGAGCTGGAGTTGACCGTTGATCCCGGCCAGGTTCACCTGTTCGCGCCAGAAACAGGGCAGCGGCTGAACTGAGAATTGCTCCGAACCCGCGCTTCGCGGCTCTTGCTCTGCCGGGTATCGAGGCACCTAGTTTGGCCTTGTACCAGGCCGCGTTCCTTAAAAATCTCCGGGCACAGGATGGTCGAATCCCGACCGATGTCGGACGAGCTTCTGGTCGAGATCGAGGCAGTCGCCAGACCCAATCCAATGCACGTAGCGGCTTCGCTCGACATAAGCCACTAGACTGCCTGATCGTGCTGCTCAGCCGCTCCAGATGCTCTGACAACCCGAAAGGCGATCGCTGTTCAATGAGTTAGCCCGCCGACCGCGCCGATGCCCGAGTGAATCACGAAGCTGCCCAGCACGAGAGGTTTTGCAGGTGTCCAGCCAGCTCCGGGCGCGGCGTTGCTGGCTCAGAAAGACAAATTAAATCGGTGTTCCAAATATATAGCTGGTTGCCGTTTTATCTTGAATGGGACGCCATTTCGCCTTTGGCGCGGCGATCACTGCGCGGCGCTTTGCGATGGTTCCGGATCGGCGCCGTTCTCGTGATTTATCCGGAATGACGGTGCTTCCGCCCCAAAGCTCCATGCTCTAAGCACGGATCATGGAGACCGTCTCGCCCCACGAACTCTTCACCCATATCCGCATCGTCCTGGGCATGGTCATCGGCCTGGGCATCACGCGGATGCTGGCCGGTCTTGCCGGCTTCATCCAGCATCCCGGCCGCTATCGCGTCTCGCTGCTCCACATGCTCTGGGTCGGCTCGATCCTGCTCGAGCTCGTGCTGTTCTGGTGGTGGGAGTTCGGGCTGTCGCGCATCCCGGCCTGGAGCTTCGGCGTCTATCTCTTCCTGGTCGGCTATGCCGTCGTGCTCTACCTGATCTCGGCGCTGCTGTTCCCGGACAATATCGCGGAGTATGCGGGCTACGAGGACTTCTTCATCCGGCGCCGGCGCTGGTTCTTCGGTCTCCTGGCTGCCGCCTTCCTGCTCGATGTCGTCGATACCCTGATCAAGGGCACCGAGCACTGGAGCCAGTTGAGCGGCGATTATCTCGTGCAGGTCCCGATCGGGCTGGCGCTGTGCCTGATCGCCTATGTCTCGGCGCGGCGCGGGGTGCATCTTGCGCTCGCCAGCGTGCACATTCTCTACCAGATCTACTGGATCGGGCGCGTCGTCTATACGATGGGCTGAAGCCGGCCGAGCGACGATTCAATCGGGCCGACGTACTCAGCTCTTCCTGCCGGCGTCTTCTGCGAAGGGGGCGAAGTGTTTCGCGACCTGCCGGTAGACCTCCCGCTTGAAGGGAATGATCAGTTCCGGCGTCTCGTCGAGCCTCGCCCAGCGCCAGGCATCGAACTCGGCCTTGTGGCCGCCGGCCGGCGTGAGAACGTCGATCTCGTCCTCGGGGCCGACAAGGCGGAAGGCGAACCACTTCTGCGCCTGGCCGCGCCAGCGGCCTTTCCAGGCCTCCTTGCCGATATCGACGGGCAGGTCGTAGGCGAGCCAGCCCGGCGCCTCGGCGAGAAGCTCAACCGAGGTGACGCTGGTTTCCTCGGCGAGCTCGCGCCGCGCAGCCTCCAGCGGCGTCTCGCCTGCGTCGATGCCGCCCTGCGGCATCTGCCAGGCATGGCCCGGCGCGACATGCTCGCGCTTGGTCTTGTCGGCGCGGCGGCCGACGAAGACGAGGCCCTCGGCGTTGAACAGGGCTAAGCCCACGCAGGGGCGATAGCCCTCGGGGGACGTGTCGGTCATCGTAGCGATCCGGTGGTTCTGGGCGATACGGGGGGCTTGGCCGTACGGAAACCGCGGGCGGCGCTCACGGGAACGATCACGAGCTTCTTGGCGTCCAGCGACTGGGCCCAGCGGTTGATCCGTTCGATCGAGACCGGCAGGGCACTTGCGGCGGCGACAACGATGCCCTGCTCGCGCGCGAGAGACTCCAAAGCGGCCAGTTCCTTGTCGATGGCATCGGCGCGGGTGACACCGTCGATGACCCGATCGATCTTCAGGGCGGGGATGCGGGCGCGGTCGGCCGAGCCGGCGAGCAGGCTGCGCGGGGACGAACCGTCATCGACGACCATCAGGCCGCGGCCGGCGAGCTCGCGCAGGATCGGGGAGAGAACGCTCTCATCGGCAGTGAAGCGGCCGCCGAGGAAATTGACGATGCCGACATAGCCGGTGAAGCGACCGAGTGCCCAATGCAGCTTGTCGATATTGTCGGGCGCCTTCGGGCCGGTCAGCAGCGTATGCGGGCCAGGGTCGTTGTCGGGATAGTCGAAGGGCTCCATCGGCAATTGCAGGAAGACCTCGTGGCCTTCGCCGCGGGCGCGCTGGACGGTGCGTTCGAGCTCGGTGCCATAAGGCGCGAAGGCGAGCGAAACCGGCGGGGGCAGCTTCGCGATCGCGTCGGCGGTGCCGCTCTGGCTGATGCCGAGCCCGCCAACGAGCAGCGCGATCCGGCCAGCCGGCTTCGGCTCCGGCTCGAGGCCGAGCGGGCGGGCATAGATCCTGGCCGGGGTCGCGCCGTCGGGGCCGAGCTTCGGCAGCAGGCCGTAGCGCGAGCGCTCGACCAGGCGGCTGTCGGGGGCCGTCGCGAGCTTGATGGTGCGGGCCTCGCTGGGAATGGTGATGATGATGGCGTCCGGCGCATCCTCGCCTGCACGCGTCACGGTCACACCCGCGCTGTTCTCAAGCTGGGCGGCGCTGGCCGGTCCACGCGACGTGGACGCATCGGCGGTGGCAGGCACGGAGGAGACGGGGGCGACGCGCTTTTCGATCGAGGCCACGGCCATCGGCTCGCCGCCATCGGGATCGCGACGCAGCGCCACTGTCAGCAAGAGCCCCAATACGGCCACGCCGACGCAACCGGCAGCCGCCATCGCGAGCCAGCGTCTCCAGGGCCTGCCAGAGGCCGCCGGGCGATCCCTGCCGAGCGGTCGATTGAGCTCCGTCAGCGGCGTTCCGGCCGTGAAAGGCCGTCCTCGAGGTTGCGACGCGGACCCGAATCACCGGTCCGCGCGCTAGTCTTGGCGCCTAAGGAGCCCGGCGTCGAGCCCGCAGGCTCAGTTCGGCTGCTTGGGGGCCTCGGGAGTGGCGGGTGCGGCCGGGGCGGCCGGCTTCTCCGCGGGGGCAGCAACATCCTTCTTGACGCCGCGCAACTGGTTCAGCGCGGCGATGAGCTGGGTGTCCTTGGTCGCGTCGGTCGGCACATAGGAGCTCGAGCCGGACTGCTCCTCGCCCTCGCCGGCCTTGAGATGGCCCTTCAGCGAAGCTTCGCCCTTGTTATCGACGAGCTTGTCCTTGATCTCCTGCGGGATGTCCTGCTGGACCTCGATATCCGGCGTGATGCCCTTGGCCTGGATCGAGTTGCCCGACGGCGTGTAGTAGCGTGCCGTGGTCAGGCGCAGGCCGCCATTGGAGCCGAGCGGGATCACGGTCTGGACCGAGCCCTTGCCGAAGGAACGCGTGCCCATCACGGTCGCGCGCTTGTGGTCCTGCAGGGCGCCGGCGACGATCTCGGCCGCCGAGGCCGAGGAGCCGTTGATCAGCACCACGACCGGCTTGCCCTTGGTCAGGTCGCCCGACTTGGCGTTGAAGACCTGGGTCTCCTCGGCATTGCGGCCGCGGGTCGAGACGATCTTGCCGCGATCGAGGAAGGCGTCGGAAACCAGCACGGACTGGTCGAGGCGTCCGCCGCGATTGTTGCGGAGGTCGATGACATAGCCCTTCAGCTTGTCGGCGCCGATATCGCTCGTGGTCTTCTCGATCGCCTTGCGCAGGCCGTCATAGGTCTGCTCGGAGAAGGTGCCGATGCGGATATAGCCGATATCGCCCTCGACGCGTTCCTCGACGGCCGGGACGACGATGGTCGAGCGGGTCAGGGTGAATTCGAGCGGCTCGGTCTTGCCGGGGCGGTCGATCTTGAGCGTGACCTGGGTGTTGATCAGCCCGCGCATCTTCTCGACGGCCTGGGTCAGGGACAGGCCCTTCACCTCGGCGCCGTCGATCTGCTTGATAATGTCGTTGGCGAGGATGCCGGCCTTGGAGGCGGGCGTGTCCTTGATCGGCTTGGCGACCTTGAGGACGCCGTCCTCCATCGTCACCTCGATGCCCAGGCCACCGAACTGGCCGCGCATGTCGGTATCCATGTCGCGGAAGGACTTGGAGTCGAGATAGGAGGAATGCGGGTCGAGCGAGGAGACCATGCCGTTGATCGCGGCCTCGATCAGCTTCTGCTCGTCGGGCTTGTCGACATAGTCGGTGCGGATCTTCTCGAAGATGTCACCGAAAAGGTTGAGGCTGCGATAGACCTCGGCCGAGGCCGCGACCGCGCTGGTCGAGGAGAGCAGCCTGGTCTGTGTGGCCAGTCCGGTCAGACCTGCGCCCATGATGGCGCCGGCGAGAACGAGGGAAACCTTGCGCATCATCCGCGAACCTTTTCGCCTTGCGATTTCGTCCACCACGGTGTCGGGTCGATCGAAACGCCGTCTTTCCTGAATTCGATATACAGAACCGGCTGCCCGGTTCCCACTCCTACCGTCGTCGCGGCAGCTTCCGACGTTTCGCCCATCGCCGCAACCGGCTCCCCTGCCAGCACGAACTGATTGAGCGCGACATCGATCCGCTGCATGCCGGCTAGCAGGATGTAGTATCCTCCGCCAGCGTTCAGGATCAAGAGTTGCCCGAACGAGCGAAACGGCCCCGCATAAACCACCCAACCGTCAGAAGGCGCCGAAACTAGGGCGCCCGGCCGGGTCTCCAGCGAAATCCCGCGAATCGTGCCGCCGGCGCCGTCGGCATCGCCAAAACCACGCAATCGTGATCCCGCCACCGGCAGGGAAAGCAGGCCCCGGGCTTCGGCGAAGGCGATCTTCGGGGCAAGCCGCGCTGGGTCCTTGAAGGCCAGCGCCGTCATGCGTTCGCGCTGGTCGCGCGTTTCCTGCTCGATCGCCTGGCGGGCGGCGTCGGCCGCCTTGTTGGCAACGGAGATCTCCTTCTCGATCCTCTCGACGAAATCCCGCATCGAGCGGGCCTGCCCGGCCAGCTCCCTGCCGAGCGCGGCTTGCTGCTCGACATCCTTGGCGGCGCTGGCCTCGCGCTCGCGCCTCGCCTCGATCAGGGCGGCGAGGCGCTGCCGCTCGGCCGCGATCTGCTCCATTTCCGTGCCGATGTGGCCCTTTTCGGTGGCGATGCCCTGGCGCAGCCGCACGAGTTCGGCGAGATCGGTGCCGAGAATTTCGATCTCCTGCCTGAGATCGGGCACGACGGCGCCGAGCAGCATCGAGGCGCGTACGGCTTCGAGAATGTCCTCGGGGCGCACCAGCACGGCCGGGGGCGGGCGCCGGCCGATGCGTTGCAGCGCGGCCAGAACCTCGGCGATCAGGTTGCGCCGGCCGTCGAGCGAGCGGCGAATCGCAGTCTCGCTGGATTGCAGGAGGCTGAGCCGCGTCTCCAGCGCGCCGAGCCGCTCCTCGCCGGCCTGCGTCCTGGCGGTGGTTTCGAGGAGAGCCTTGTTGAGAGCGGCACGATCGGCGCGGATGCCCGCCATTTCCTTCTCGAGGGCGGCGCGGGCGTCGGCGTTTCCGGCGAGACGCTGCTCGATCGCCTTGAGCTCGCTCTCGCGCGCCTGCTTCTCGACGAGCTTCTGCATCGCCTCGCGCTGGAGGGCTTCCGGATCCGGCTGGGGCGTCTGGGCAAGGGCGGAAGCACCGAACGCGGCTACCAGCAGGGCGGTGAGGCCCAGGCAGCGCAGTCCGGAGCGAATCAGCGGCGCGGTCATACGCGATGATAGGGGTGGCCGGAGATGATCGTCATTGCCCTATAGAGCTGCTCGAGCACCAGCGCGCGGACGATCTGGTGCGGAATCGTCAAGGCGCCGAAAGCGAGCGTTATATCGGCCCTGTCGCGGATCTCCTCGCTCAGGCCGTCGGCGCCGCCGATGATCAGGCTGGCATGGCCGGTTCCGGAATCGCGGGCGGTGGCGAGGCGGGTGGCGAAGGCTTCGCTGCCAAGCTGGCGGCCGCGCTCGTCAAGGGCGATGATCAGGCCAGGCTGCGCCTTGGCCGAGGAAAATTGCGCGAGAATGGCTTGCGCCTCCTCGCGCTTGCGCTCGTCGGGGCGGCGGCCGCGGCCCTCTGCGATCTCGACGATGTCGGGACCGCTGAGGCCGATGCTGCGGCCGAGCGCGAGGCCGCGCTCACGATAGCGCTCGCAGAGTTCGCGTTCCGGCCCGTCCTTGAGCCGGCCGACGGCGATGACCGCGAGCCGCATCCGAAAACAGCTTCAGCTGTCGAGGCGTTCGTTCGGCCGGTCGGTGCCCCACATCTTTTCGAGATTGTAGAACTGGCGCACTTCGGGTCGGAAGACGTGGATAATGATGTCGCCGGTATCGATCAGCACCCAGTCGCAAGCCGGCATGCCCTCGACGTTCGGCGTGGGCAATCCGGAGGCCTTGAGGGCTTCGATGAGCGCGTCCGAGATGGCCGCGACGTGGCGGTTGACGTTGCCCGAGGCGATGATCATCGCGTCGGCCAGCGAGGTCTTGCCAACGAGGTCGATCACCGTGATGTCCTCGGCCTTCATGTCCTCGAGGACACGCTGGGCGAGGGCGATGCTGTCGGCAGAGGGATTGTCCGCGACGGCAGCCTGGGGAAGCGGCTTCGGCTCGGCTTCACCAAGGGTTTGACGGGTCAGTGACGTATCCTCTCGATCCAGATGCGCGCTTGGCGCGATGCAGCCAAAATAAGCCGGGAGGTCCCGGAATTCAATCGCGACCAGCCTGTCTGCGTAGCATGGTCGAGGATAACATCGAGCGCTTCCCGTGCAGAAAGACCCAGGCTGGAGGCTTCATGCGCGGCAGGGCCGCCGCCCGGCTTTCGGGCAGGCGCCAGCGCGAGAGCCAGTTCGCGGCAGGCGAGGCCATGGCGCTGTGGGTCGAGCCCGGCCGGTCGATGATCGCGATCGGCATCATCCGGGCGATGGCACGCCATTCGTTCCAGCGGTGGAAACCGGCGAGGTTGTCCGAGCCCATGACCCAGACGAAATTGACGCCCGGACAGCGCCGCTTCAGCGCGCGCAGCGTGTCGGCGGTGTAACGGGTGCGCAGCATCGCCTCGACGCCGGTGACGTCGATGCGGGCATGGCCGGCGATGCTTTCAGCCTGGCGGATGCGTTCGGCGAGCGAGGGCAGCTTCGCATTGTCCTTCAGCGGATTGCCGGGCGTGACCAGCCACCAGACGCGGTCGAGCTGGAGCCGGCGCAAGGCGGTCAGGCTCGCGAGCCGATGCCCGTCATGAGCCGGGTTGAAACTGCCGCCGAACAGGCCGACGCGCAGGCCGGGCGCAAAGGGGGGCAGCCGGGACGGCAGGCGCGTCAGCTCGCTCGTCATGCGTCCTGCTTCGCCTCAGGGCCGGATCTGGCCCGCGCCGTGGACGCGGTACTTGAAGGAGCAGAGTTGTTCGACCCCGACGGGGCCGCGTGCATGCATGCGGCCGGTGGCGATGCCGATTTCGGCGCCGAAGCCGAATTCGCCGCCATCGGCGAACTGGGTCGAGGCGTTGTGGATGACGATGGCGGAATCGACCTCGGCGAGAAAGCGGGCGGCGGCGGCCGCGTCATCGGTGACGATCGCATCGGTATGGTGCGAGCCGTAGCGCTCGATATGGTCGATCGCGGCATCGATGCCGTGGACGGTCTTCACGGCGATGATCCGGTCGAGATATTCGGTCGCCCAGTCTTCTTCGGTGGCGGCCGTCACACGGGCATCGGCCGTCCTGGCGGCCTCATCGCCACGTACGGCACAGCCGGCTTCGAGCAGAGCGCCGACGAGCGGGACGAGGTGGGTCGCCGCACAGGCTTCGTCGATCAGCAGCGTCTCGGCCGCGCCGCAGACGCCGGTGCGGCGCAATTTGGCGTTGAGCAGGATCTCGCGGGCCATGGCGAGGTCGGCTTTCGCATCGACATAGACATGGCAGTTGCCGTCGAGATGGGCGAAGACCGGCACGCGCGCCTCGCTCTGGACGCGGGCGACGAGGCTCTTGCCGCCACGCGGCACGACGACGTCGATATTGCCGTTCAGCCCCGAGAGGATTTCGCCGACAGCGGCACGGTCGCGCGTCGGCACGAGCTGGATCGCGTCGCCGGGCAGGCCGGCGGCTTCGAGGCCCTCGCGCATCGCTGCGGCGATCTCGGTCGAGGAGCGGAAGGAGTCGGAGCCGGCGCGCAGGATTGCGGCATTGCCGCTCTTCAGGCAGAGCGCGCCGGCATCGGCCGTGACGTTGGGGCGGCTCTCGAAGATCACGGCGATGACGCCGAGCGGGGTTGCGACGCGTTCGAAGCGCAAACCGTTCGGCCGCGTCCACTCCGCCAGCACCCGCCCGAGCGGATCGGGCAGGGTGGCGACTTCGGCGACCGCATCGGCGATCGCGGCAAGCCGCGTCTCATCGAGGGCGAGGCGATCCATGAAGGAGGCGCTCAAGGAGGCGGCCTTGCCGTCGGCGAGGTCCTGGGCGTTGGCGGCGAGGATGCGGGAGGTGCGAGCCCGCAAAGCGTCCGCCATCGCGAGGAGCGCGGCGTTGCGCTGTCCGGCCGGGCTCAGCGCGACCTTGCGCGCGGCGGCGCGGGCGCGCCGGCCGAGATCCTGCATGACGCGGCCGACATCAGCGGCCTCGTTCGTCGCGATGATGCGCAATGCGCTGTCGCCGGTCATCTCGTTCAGTCCAAAATCCGGCTGGCAAATGCCAGTCCCGAAGAAAGTTTAACCCAGCCCGAGCGCCATGTCGTCCCGGTGGATCATTTCGGCGCGGCCGGGGTGGCCGAGCACGGTCTCGATGTCGCGCGAGGCCTTGCCGAGGACCAGCGCCGCCTCGCCGGCATCATAGGAGACAAGGCCGCGTCCGAGCAGTTGCCCCTCGGGGTCGCGGATCAGCACGGCGTCGCCGCGCGCGAACTCGCCCTCGATGCGGGTGACGCCGACCGGCAGCAGGCTCGCGCCGCCGCGCAGCGCGCGGGCCGCGCCGGCGTCGAGATGCAGCGTGCCGCGCGGTTCCAGCGAGCCGGCGATCCAGGTCTTGCGGGCGGTGGCGGGCGTCGAAGCCGTGAGGAACCAGGTGCAGCGGCCGCCACTGGCGACGCTCGCAAGCGGGTTCTTGGCCCGCCCGTCGGCGATCAGCATATGGGTGCCGCCGGCTGCCGCGATCTTGCCGGCCTCGATCTTGGTGCGCATGCCGCCGCGCGACAACTCGGACGCCGCGCCCCCGGCCATGGCGTCGATCTCGGGCGTGATGCGCTCGACCACGGGGATATGCTGGGCGCCGGGGTCCTTCGCGGGCGGCGCCGTATAGAGCCCGTCGATATCGGAGAAGAGCACCAGCAGGTCGGCGCCGGCCATGGTCGCGACCCGCGCCGCGAGCCTGTCATTGTCGCCGTAGCGGATCTCGGTGGTGGCGACCGTGTCGTTCTCGTTGATGACGGGGATGGCGCGCAGGTCGAGCAGGCGGCCGAGCGTCGCGCGCGCGTTGAGATAGCGGCGGCGCTGCTCGGTATCCGCCAGCGTCAGCAGCACCTGGCCGGCGGTCAGGCCATGGGCGCCGAGCGCCTCGGCCCAGTTGCGGGCGAGCGCGATCTGGCCGACGGCCGCGGCGGCCTGGCTTTCCTCCAGCCTCAAGGGTCCGGAGGGCAGGCCGAGCACGGTGCGCCCGAGCGCGATCGCGCCGGAGGAGACGACGAGCACGTCGGCGCCGCGCTGGTGCAACTCGGCAAGGTCCTCCGCCAGCGCGGCGAGCCAGGCATGGCGCAGTCGACCGCGATCGCGGTCGACCAGCAGGCTGGAGCCGACCTTGACGACGATGCGGCGGAAATCGGAGAGCAGGGGCGTCTTCACGGGGAGCACGGCGTTGTTGCGGCAGTCGCCCTGCCTGTTGGCGAAAATGCCTCGCTTGTAAAGCATAGAGGTGTTTTCCGGTCGCGATGCGGCGCGCAAAAGGGCTCTCTGCATTGACAGGCACGGACTGGCCGCCCATATGCATGGGCCGGCCCGCCCGTCTGATCGGGTGCCGATCCTGCCATTCTCATGCGTTTTTGGCGTGCGGTAAGCAGGGCCTGCCGCCCGATAAGCGTTGGAAGCGGGGCTGCCGCGCGTCGATTTCGATACCAATCCGGCCGGATCTGGATTATCTCGCCCGCGCGGGCCGAGCAAACGCCCGTAACAACCCGAGAGAAGATCACCCTTGAAGAACCCGAACGACCGCAGCTTCACCGACCGCCAGTCCAATTCCGCCAATGCCAAGAAGGCGCTGCTTGAGCGTTTCAAGGCCCGGCCGAAGGCCGACGACCCGGTGATGGTGCAGCGACGCGAGGAGCGGGAAGCCATCGCCCAGGCCCGCGCCGAGCGCGAAGCCGAGAAGGCGAAGATCCGGGCCGAGAACGAGCGCCTGGAAGCGATCGAACGTGCGCGCATCGAAGAAGAGAAGCGCCAGGAAGAGATCGCCCGCGAGGTTGCCCGCAAGGCGGAGCAGGCCAAGCGCGACGCCGAGCGTCCGCGCAAGGTGCTGCTGGAAGCCGTGCAGTACATGCAGATGCGGACGGCCGGCAAGCGCCGCTGACGCCTTTTCGGCTCGGTCGACATCGGCCGGGCGACAGGAATTCGCGCATCTCTAGAGAATGCGATTTGGGGCGCCGCGAGCGCCCCTTTTCATATCCGCTTAACTGCGATGGAAGCGCCTGCCCCAGGCAATGGCTGCTTTTCGGCCAAAAAACTCTTATCCGTTTCGCATCGACCTATCGGCAAATCCGCTTGCGCAGATTAATGTGCGCGCCGGGTTGAACCTTTTTCCTGCTCGCCGCGACAACCGGATGCGAGCCGGGATGCCTGGCCTTCGAGGGGCAATGCATACGGAATCGGACGAGGATCTCGTCAAACGGATCGCCTCTGGTGACCGGCTCGCGATGAAGGTGCTGTTTTCGCGGCATCAGGTGCGGGTCTACCGTTTCGTGCTGCGGCTCGTCCGCGACGAGACGCTTGCCGAGGATGTGATCAGTGACGTGTTCATGGATCTGTGGCGACAGGCGGACCGGTTCGAGGCTCGCGCCTCGGTCTCGACCTGGCTGCTCGCCATTGCCCGGAACAAGGCCTGGTCGCTCCTGCGCAAGCGCCGCGATGCCGAGCTGGACGAGGATTATGCCGAAAGCATCGAGGACGAGGCCGACGGCCCCGAGATCGTGCTGCAGAAGCAGGATAAGGGTCTCGCCATTCGCGCCTGCCTCGGACGTCTTTCGGCCGAGCACCGCGAGGTCATCGACCTCGTCTATTACCATGAGACTTCTGTCGAAGAGGTCGCACGGATCGTCGGAATCCCCGAGAATACCGTCAAGACCCGCCTCTTCCACGCCCGCAAGAAGCTGGGCGAGTTGCTCAAAGCTGCCGGTATCGACCGCGGCTGGCCGTAAGAATTTGGTGCTTTTTACTGCCGCATTTTCTTCACGCGAACCGGTATCCACTTCGCTTGAAAATGCTTCTGTTTTTATGAGGCGCGGCCCGGCCGCCCGAGGAGTGGCGTGATGAACGACAGCATCGCCAGCGATCCGAAGCGCCGCGAGCTCGAGGAGCTGCTGCCCTTCTATGCCAATGGCCGGATCTCCGACGCCGACAAGCGCCGCGTCGAGACTGCGCTCGCCGTCGATGCCGAGCTTGCCGCCCGGCTCGATCTGATCCGCGACGACATGGCCGAGACGGTCCTGCTCAACGAGGGCCTCGGCGCTCCCTCCCACAACGCGCTCGAAAAGCTGATGGCCGGGATCGAGGCGGAAGCCCGCCCGGTGCCGCTGCTGGCACGTGCCAAGGACAACAGCCGCGGTTTCCTGGGCTGGCTCGGCGGACTTCTGGCCGGGCAGCCGCCGCGTCGTCTGGCCTATGTCAGCGCCGCCGCAATCGCGTTGATCGCGCTACAGGGCGTCGCGATCACCGGGCTTGCGCTGCACAAGGGCGGCTCCGGCTTCGAGACCGCTTCGGCGCCGGGTGCGCGGCCGTCGGAGAGCTATGTGCTGCTGAGCTTCTCGCCCGAGGCGCGGGCCGGCGAGATCGCCTCCTTCTTCAAGCGCTTCGACGCCTCGGTGGTCGATGGCCCGCGCGCCAACGGCTTCTTCAAGGTGCGCGTCGGCGATGCCTCCCTCTCCTCCGCCCAGCTCGATGCCATCGCGGCGCGGATGAAGGGCGAGAGTGCCATCGTCAGCTTCGTCGCACCGGCGCCGTGAACCGGCTGGCGCGGTTGCTGGGCGCCATGGCATGATGTCGTCGTCGCAGGAGGGTGAGGCCATGCAGCTGTCCCCGTTCGCCCGTCGGAAATCATCGCTTCGGTGCCTCGCCGGCGCCGGCCTTGTCGCATGCGTGCTCGCACTCGTGCCGGGACCGGCTTTCGCGCAGCCCGCGGGTGGGACCGGTGACGGCAAGGATAAGCGCGTCGCGCCGACGACGAGCCCGCAGCAGCCATCCGCCGGCGGAACCAACCGCTCGATGCGCGTGCCGCCCGGCTCCTGGCTGCAGCCGCGAGCCCAGCGCAGCATCGTTCCGGCGATGGATGAGACCCGCTTCGTCCCCGACGAGGTGCTGTTCGAGCTTGCGCCCAATGTCGAGGCGGAGGCGGTGTTGCGCCGCTATGGCGCGACGCTGATCGCCAGCCAGCGCTTCGAGCTCGCAGGCGTCACCATCATCCGCGCCAGGATCGAGGCTGGACGCGATCTGCGCGCCGTGCTCACTGCGATGGCGGAGGACACCAGCATCGCCGGGGCGCAGCCGAACTTCCTCTTCGAATTGCAGCAGGACTCCCAGTCCCGTGCCGGCGCGCCAGCGGGAGCAACCACCGCCTCATCGGAAGCGACCACCGCACCGCCGCCGCCGAGCCTGCGCCTGGCCGATCCCGCGACGGCGGCGCGCGGCAGCGCCGCGGTGCGGCGCATCCTGCCGCCGCAATACATCGTCGAGAAGCTGCGCCTCGGCGAGGTGCGCAAGCTGGCGCAGGGACGCGGCATCCGCGTCGGCCTGATCGACTCCGGCGTAGATATGGAGCATCCTGAGATCAGGGGCTCGGTCCTCGGCTATCTCGACGCGATCGACGGGCTGGCGACGCCGCATGCGCACGGCACCTCGATGGCGACGGCCATCGTCGCGCATGGCGAATTGCAGGGTATCGCTCCTGCGGCCCGCCTCATCGTCGCCCGCGCCTTCGGCGGGCCGCAGGCGACCTCAGCCAACGGCAAGTCGTTCCAGATCCTGACCGCGCTCGAATGGGTCGTCCAGCAACGCGCCAAGGTGGTCAATCTCAGCTTCGCCGGCCCGCAGGACCGCCTGCTCTCCAAGGCGCTGGCCGGCGCGAAGGAGCGCGGTGTCATCACGATCGCCGCCGCCGGCAATGGCGGAGCCCGCGCTGCCCCGCTCTATCCCGGTGCCGACCCGAGCGTGATCGCGGTGACGGCGACCGATGCCGAGGACAAGGTCTTCAGCGACGCCAATCGCGGCAGTTATGTCGCGATCGCCGCGCCGGGCGTCGACGTGCTGACGGCCGAGCCCGGCGGACGCTACGCCTTCACCTCGGGCACGTCGATCGCCGCCGCCCATGTCACCGCGCTGGTCGCGCTCCTGCTCGAAAAGCAGCCGGAGCTCGATACCGACAGCGCCCGCCGGGTGCTCGCCGAAAGCGCGACCGATCTCGGCTCGCGCGGGCGCGACCCGACCTTCGGCGCCGGGCGGATCGACCCGCCGACGGCGCTCGCCCGCGTGTTGCCGGTCGCGACGGCGCGGCCCTGACCGGCATGCACTCTTGACCTTCGCCGCCGCATCGGCCTGATGGCGCGATGCCGCGCCCGAAACTCCTCTTTGTCGCCACCGAGGACTGGTTCTTCGCCTCGCATTTCCTGCCGATGGCCCGGGCCGCGCGCGAGCTCGGCTTCGACGTCGCGGTGATCGCGCGCGAACGCAACCACCGGCGCGTGATCGAGGCGACCGGCGCCCGGTTGATCGGGCTGGAGGCGGAGCGACGCAGCCTCGACCCGCGGGCGTTGTTCAAGCAGATCGGCGCGCTGAAGCGCCTGATTGCGACGGAACAACCCGATATCCTGCACTGCATCGCGCTCAAACCGATCGCGCTCGCCGGGCTCGCCGGCAAGCTGGCGGGTGTCGAGCGGCGGGTCTATGCGCTGACCGGGCTCGGCTTTCTCGGCGCCAGGCAGGGGGCGCTGGCGGCGGTGGCGCGCTTCGTGGCGATCACCTGGCTGCGCGGCGCCATCGACGGGCCGCAGGTCCGCTTCCTGTTCGAGAATCCCGATGATCCCGTCACGCTCGGTCTCGATCCTCAGGACGCGGCAAAGGTCGCGATTGTCGGCGGGGCCGGTGTCGATCCGCTGATCCTGATGCCTTCGCCGATGCCGCCGACGCCGCCGCTCAAGGTCGCGCTGGTCGCGCGCATGCTCTGGTCCAAGGGCGTCGATCTCGCGGTCGAGGCGGTGAGGCTCGCGCGGGCCGAGGGGGCGAAGGTCGCGCTCACCATCCATGGCGCGCCCGATCCGTCCAACCCGAAGGCCATTCCCGAGGCGACATTGAAGGAATGGGCCGCGCGGCCGGGCATCGCCTGGGGCGGGCCGACGCGCGATATCGAGGGTGTCTGGAAGGCGCATCATCTCTGCATCCTACCCTCGCGAGGCGGCGAGGGCCTGCCGCGCACGATCCTGGAAGCTGCGGCCTGCGGCCGGGCGATCCTGACGACGGATGTTCCGGGCTGCCGCAGCTTCGTCCGCGACGGGCAGGACGGGATGGTGGTTCCAGCCGACGATGCGGCGGCGCTGGCGAGGGCGCTCGTGGTCCTCGCTCGTGCTCCCGGCCTTGTCGAGCGCATGGGAGATAGTGCGCGAGCCCGCCTGCTCGACGGCCATACCGAGCGCGACGTGATGAACGGCGTGAAAGCGCTCTATCTGAGCTTGCTTGGCGGCTCCACGCCCGAGGTCGCTGTATGAGCGGCGAAGCTGCGCTCGATCGCGAAGCCTTCATCCGCGCTCATACCCGGTTGCTTCCGGTGCCGCATGCGCCGGAGATTTCATTGCATGTCGCCGAGGAAGCGACGGAACTCTGGCAGAAGACGGAGGACGAGCTCGCCGTGATCGGCCTGCCGCCGCCGTTCTGGGCTTTTGCCTGGGCGGGCGGGCAGGCTCTCGCACGCTATCTGCTAGATCATGGCGAGATCGTCACGGGTCGTCGGATGCTGGATTTCGCCTCCGGCTCCGGGCTTGTGGCGATCGCAGCGGCGAAGGCAGGAGCGGCGCCGGTCGAGGCCTGCGACATCGACGGTTTCGCCGCGGCGGCGATCGGCATCAACGCGGCTGCCAATGGCGTCGCGTTGACAGCGCGCTGCGAGGACCTGATCGGCCGCGACGAGGGCTGGGAGGTCATCTGCGCCGGGGACGTCTGCTACGAGCGTGCGATGGCCGAGCGCGTGATCGACTGGCTGTCGGGGCTGTCGGCGCGTGGGGCTACGGTGCTGATTGGCGATCCCGGTCGCAGCTATCTGCCGCGCGGCAAGCTGGAGGCGGTCGCGACCTATGAAGTGCCGGTGACGCGCGCGCTGGAGGATGCCGAGATCAAGCGCAGCTCGGTCTGGCGGCTCGCCGGGTAAGGCGCGCCGCCAGCCGGGAGCCTAGGCCGCGCGCCGCCTCACCGCGCCGACGCCGCTAACCGCGCTTCCCTGCTCGGTGCGGAAGGCCGCGACCAGCCGGTTGAGCTGGTCGATCTGGTCGAGCAGGACCCGTGCCGAAGCAGCGCTCTCCTCGGCCAGCGCGGCGTTCTGCTGGGTGATTTCGTCCATGTGGCTGACGGTCTGGCTCATCTCGTCGATGCCGTTGGCCTGCTCGCCGGATGCCGAGGCGATCTCCTCGACCGTGCTGGAGACCTTGGCGGAGGCTGCGACGATGCGGTCGAGCGTCTCGCCGGCCTGGCGGACGAGCTTGACGCCCTCGGCCACTTCCGCGTCCGAGGACGAGATCAGCCCGGTGATGTCCTTGGCGGCGCCGGCCGAGCGCTGGGCCAGGGCCCGGACTTCGGCTGCGACCACGGCGAAACCCCGCCCGGCATCGCCGGCGCGGGCCGCCTCGACGGCGGCATTCAGGGCGAGCAGGTTGGTCTGGAAGGCGATGCCGTCGATCACGTCGGTGATCTCCGAGATGCGCTTCGAAGCGCCCTCGATCCGTGCCATCGCCTCGACCGCGTCGCGGACGATGTCGCCGCCGGTGCGTGCGACATTGGCGGCTTCGTCCGCCAGCGAAACGGATTCGCGCGAAGCCTGGGTCGAGGTCTTGACGGAAGCCGCGAGCTGCTCGGTCGTCGCCGCGCTCTCCTCCAGCGCCGAGGCCTGCTGCTCGGTACGCATCGACAGGTCCTGGGCGCCGGCGCTGATCTCCTGCGAGGAGGAGGAGATCGCGGCCGAGGTTGCCTTGATCGTACCGACCATCTCCTGCAGGCGCGCCATGGCGCCGTTGAAATGGTCGCGGATCTCGGAATATTCGGCCGGGATCTCGGCGCTCATGCGATAGGTCAGGTCACCATCGGCGAGGGCTGCCATGCTCTGGCTGACGCAGGCGATGGCCTGGTCGCGCTCGGCCGCCTTGGCCTGCTCGATGGCGCGGGCCTCGGCCTCGGCCTTCAGGCGGGCTTCCTCCGAGGCTTCCAGATAGACGGTGATCGCATAATCCATGTCGAGCATGGCCGCCTTGACGATGGCGCCGATCTCGGCCGAGCGTTCGGTGACGCCGGGCATGCGCCTGCCCAGTGCGTTCTTCGGCCAGCGCGCCTCCAGCACGCCTGCGAGCAGCTTTTCGAGAATCAGCGCGTAGCCGCCGATATACCAGCGCGGCTCCAGGCCGATGCGGGCATGGATCTTCCCGACCTGGGTGACGGCGCCGATATAGTGCTCGTCGAAGGTGCCGGTCGCGATGCCGCTCCAGTGCTTGCCCTGGCGTTGCTTGGCGCTTTCGATGTGCTGTTCGTTGCTGAAGAAAGCCTTGGTCTCGGGAAAGGCGCGCAATTGCGCATAAAAGGCGTCGAGAGCGCCCGGAATCGATGCGTCCAGAGCGTCGCCGACGTCGCGAATGCGCGCCTGCGCGTCCGGGCCGAGCTGCATGAAGGCGAGCCGCTTGCCGAGATGATCCATTGCCGACATCAGGAGGTCCCCAGCCTCAGGCGGAAACCGCTTCCGCCGGAGCCCGACCATGGGCCATCAGGGTTAACAACCTATGAGGGCATGTCTTGATCTGGGTCAATTTCCACAAGGCCGAGCCGTATTATCCCGGCCTGGAGTTGAAGCTGGCGCGCTGAGAATTCGAAAATCCAGCAATAACAACCGGATAAATGCCGCTCAGCCCGCTTCGTGACGCTCCAGGAAGTCCTCCGCCGAGAGATTGCGGAAATCGTCGAGGGCGGCACGCAGCCGGGTGTGTTCCCAGTCCCACCAGGCGAGGTTCTGCAATCTATCCGCGACATCCTCAGTGAAGCGTCGCCGCACCGGCCGGGCCGGATTGCCGGCGACGATGGTGTAGGGCGCGACGTCCTTGGTGACGACGGCCCCGCCCGCGACTACCGCGCCGGTGCCGATCGAGCGGCCGGCGAGCACGATCGCGCCATGGCCGATCCAGACATCGTGGCCGATCGTCACGGCATGCGACCGGCGCCAGTCGAAGAAGGCTTCGTCATCCGCGGCATCGTCGAAATAGGCGGCGGCGCGATAGGTGAAATGCGACTGGCTGGCGCGATGCATCGGATGATTGCCGGGATTGATCCGGGTCATCGCCGCGATCGAGCAGAATTTGCCGATTGTCGTGTAAATGACATTCGCGTCGTTCACGACATAGGAGTAGTCCCCCATCGTCGACTCGGCGAAGATGGTGCGCGCGCCGATGGCGGTGTAGCGGCCGAGCGTCGCCTGCCTCACCTGGGCGGTCGGGTCGATCAGCGGTTCGAGTCCCAGCTTTTTCGCGGCCATGTCCTCATCCTCTTCCGATATCTCGATCCCCGCCGCGCAGACGGGCGTGCTCGTTCTCGTGGTCGGTCCCTCCGGGGCTGGGAAGGACACGCTGATGGATGCGGCGCGGGCGGGCCTCGCCGGCGATCCCGACTATCGCTTCGCGCGGCGCTTGATCACGCGGCCGGCCATGGCCGGCGCCGAGGATCACGATTCTTGCGACGAAGCTGGGTTCCGCACGATCGAGGCCAATGGTGGCCTCGCGCTGAGCTGGCAGGCTCATGGTTTGAGCTACGGCATTCCGGCGTTGGAATTGTCGGGCATCGGCGCGGGTGCCGTGGTTATCGTCAATGTCTCGCGGCGCGCCATCGCGGCGGCGGAGCGATTGGCTCAGCGCGTCGTGGTGCTCAACATCACCGCGCCGGTCGCGGTGCTGGCGCAGCGTCTGGCGGCGCGCGGGCGCGAGAGCGAGGCCGATATCGCCGCCCGCCTGAAGCGCGAGGCGCCCCTGACAGCGGAACGCGCCGAGATCGTCACGATCCTGAACGATCGCAGCATCGCCGAGGCTGCGGAGGAACTGCTGGCTGTCCTGCGCGCACTCGGCCGGCACGACGCCTAGCCGAACGAATAGGAATCGAGCAGGCGGAAGCGGCCGGTGCGGTCGTCCTGCCTGAACAGCGCGAAGCGATCGATCCTGACCGGGCCGGCCGGAAGCGCTGCAGCATAGGCGGTTTCAAGCGCCTGCTTCACCGGCGTTGCTTGGTCGCCCGGCAAGGAACCGGTCAGCGTCATGTGGAAGCGGAAGGCGTCGCCGACATAGGGGTAGCCATAGGCTTCGAGATAGGCGTGCTGAGCGGGGGTGAGTGGGCTCCTGAGGCGCCGCGCCTTGTCCGTTTCGGAAAGCGGCGCGCGGAAAAGCTCGAAGGCCTGCACGGTCGAGAAGGCGAAGCGCTGCAGGGCTTCGCTCGGCTCGGACGGCGTCAGCGCCACGAAGGAGCCGAGCGCCGTGACGCTGAGCCCCGCCAGCCCCACGGCATCGAGCCCCGCGGCATGATTGCGGGCGAAGGCGCGCAACTGCTCCTCGCTGCGGCCATCGGCAAGCTCGAAGGGCGCTTTCAGCGTGGCGTGGAAACCGTAGCGCCGCGGCTCCTCGGTGAAGGCCGGCCATAGCGCCGGATCGCATCCGGGCGGAACGGCGAAGGGCAGGTCCTCGCCGGTCAGCGCATCATAGCCGAGCGTCGCGCTGCCGAAGCGCCAGAGGGCGCTGTCGGCTGCGGGGGCGTAATAGACGGCGTAGCGCGGCTTGCTCAAAATGCGCGCTCGCCCTGCGACCAGACCGCAGCCAGCACCGGCGTCGCGCCGAGCACCTTGAAGCGCACGAGATCGGCCCGCAGCCCGGTCTTGAGATGGCCGCGATCACGGAGGCCGAGGATATCGGCGACCTTCCAGGTCACCATACCCATCGCTTCGGGCAGCGCGATGCCATGGTCGGCATTCAGCTTGACCACCGCCTGCAGCAGGCTCGCCGGCACGTAATCCGAGGAAAGACCGTCGAGCAGGCCCTTCTCGGCGAGCTCTGAGACCGAGACGCCGCCGGAATGCGAGCCGCCGCGCACGACGTTCGGCGCGCCGGCAACCGTGGCGAGGCCGGCCTGCTTGGCGGCGGCGGCGGCCTCCACCGTGGTCGGGAATTCCGAGATCACCGCGCCGGAGGCGACGCCCTCCTCGACATGCTCGGGAATCGTGTCGTCATGGGTCGCGAGCGGGATGCCGCGCGCGCGGAAGATGTCGACCACGGCCTGCCAGTTCCTGGCGACATTGGCGGCGCCTTCGCGCTGGCGGACCTCGACGTCGGCCTCGAATTCCGCGACCGTCTTGCCGTTGCCGACGGCATAGGTCTTGAGGTGCTGGAGATCGCGCCACTGGCGCTGCCCGGGCGTGTGATCCATCAGCGAGACGAGCTGAACCAGTTCGTCGTCCTGATAGGGGGCGATGTCTTCAAGCAGGCCCGGACTCGTCAGCTCGCAGCGCATGTGGATGCGGTGGTCGATGCGGAAGACGTTCTCGCTCTTGCCATAGGCCAGCGACTTCATCACGTCGGCGAAGATGTCCTTGCGGTAGTCCTTGGCCGAGAAGGGCGTGCCAGCGCAGACCGCGTCATAGACCGTGGTGACGCCGGCGGCGGCCATCTGCGCGTCATGGACCAGAGCCGCCGCAAGCCCGTTCGGCCAGAAGACCTTCGGGCGCGGCATGAAGTGCTTTTCCATGTTGTCGGTGTGCATCTCGACGAGGCCGGGCGCGAGATAGTCGCCGCCGACATCGATCGCGCCGGGCAGGGAGGACTTGCCCTGGTCGACGGCGGTGATGCCGGTCTGGTCGAAGGCGATCGTGCCGGTGACGACCTCGTTCTCGAGAATGAGTTTGGCGTTGGTGAGAACGGTCTGCATCGTCAGGCCTTCCGGAAAGCGGTGATATCGAGATAGCGCGTCGCGACGCGTTCGCGAACCGCCTCGTCATGGAAAATCCCGACGATGGCGGAGCCGGCGGCGCGCGCCTCGGCGATGAGTTCGACGACGACGTCGCGGTTGGCGGCGTCGAGCGAGGCGGTCGGCTCGTCGATCAGCATGATCGCCGAGGGGTCGACGAAGGAGCGGGCGATGTTGACGCGCTGCTGCTCGCCACCGGAGAAGGTGGCGGGCGCGAGGTTCCAGAGCCGCTCCGGCAGGTTGAGCCGGGCGAGCATGGCCTTGGCGCGCTCTGTCGCGGTCTCCGCCGTGGCGCCGCGCGCCAGCAGCGGGTCGCGGACGATATCGAGCGTGGAGACGCGCGGGATGACGCGCAGGAACTGCGAGACGAAGCCGAGCGTCCGGCGGCGGATGTCGAGCACGGTGCGCGGAACTGCGGCGACGATGTCGACGGGCCGGCCGGCATGGGTGATGCGGATCGCGCCTGAAGTCGGCCTGTAATTGCCATAGAGGATGCGCAGCAGGCTCGACTTGCCGGCACCCGAGGCGCCCGCCAGCACCAGCGCCTCGCCGGCCTCGACATGGAAATTGACGTTGTCGAAAACGGGCAGCCGCGCTCCGCCCTGGTTGTGCAGGGTGAAGGTCTTGGCGACGTTCTCGACCTGAATCATCGTGGTCATGGGGTCAGTGCCTTGTGCCGGCGAGGTGACGAGGGTGTGACGCATTCTCCGTTGTCATTCCGGGGCGCGCCGCAGGCGCGAACCCGGAAACCACGACTGGGCGAGCGAACTTGATCGCCACTGGCAAAGGCCTCACCTGGTCGTGGGTTCCGGGTTCTTCGCTGCGCGAAGCCCCGGAATGACAAAGGGATAGGTCACACACTCAGCACCGCCGAGGTGAGAAGCTGCGTGTAGGCGTGGTGCGGATCGTCGAGGACCTGATCGGTCAGGCCCTGCTCGACGACGCGGCCGTCCTTCATCACCATCAGGCGATCGGTCAGGAGACGCGCCACCGCGAGGTCGTGGGTGACGATGATCGCGGCCAACCCGAGATCGCGCACCAGCACGCGCAGCAGGTCGAGCAGGCGGGCCTGTACGGAGACGTCGAGGCCGCCGGTCGGCTCGTCCATGAAGACGAGGCGGGGTTCCGAGACCAGCACGCGGGCGATCTGCAGGCGCTGCTGCATGCCGCCGGAGAACTGGCGCGGCCGGTCGTCGATACGGGTGCCGGCGATCTCGACGCGCTGCAACCAGTCGAGCGCGCGCTCGCGGATCTGGCCGTAATGCCGGTCGCCGCGATCCATCAGCCGCTCGCCGACATTGCCGCCGGCGGTGACATCCATGCGCAACCCGTCGCGCGGGTTCTGGTGGACGATGCCCCAGGCCGTGCGCATCAGGCGGCGGCGCTCCTGCTCGGAGACCGAGTAGATGTCGAGCGGTGCGGGCCCGCCCCGGAACAGCACCTCGCCCTCGTCGGGCTTGTCGATGCCGGCGAGGCAGCGCAGCAGGGTCGACTTGCCCGAGCCGGATTCGCCGACGATGCCGA
This sequence comes from Allobosea sp. GW822-FHT05A11, assembly GCF_058800455.1. Taxonomy (NCBI): domain Bacteria; kingdom Pseudomonadati; phylum Pseudomonadota; class Alphaproteobacteria; order Hyphomicrobiales; family Alloboseaceae; genus Allobosea; species Allobosea sp. GW822-FHT05A11. The sequence continues at coordinate 118,135 of NZ_JBXAMI010000009.1, forward strand.
GCACTTCGCCTGGCCAGAGATCGAAGGAGACATCGGCGCAGCCGATGCGCTCGCCATAGAAGCGGCTGACGCCGTCGACGGAAAGCAGGGGGGCGGTTTCGAGCGCGAGCTCGGCCGCTGCGACATGAAGCGTCATGGGGTGGTCTCCTCGACCAGGCCGCTCGCGGCTGCATCGCCCAGCATGGTGCCGCGATGGCCTTCAGCCCGGCGAGTCTCGCAATAATGGCTGTCGGAACAGACGAACATGCGTCCGCCCTGGTCGTCGATCACGACCTCGTCGAGATAGCTGTCGCCCGCTCCGCAGAGCCCGCAGGGCTGCGTCCAACTCTGGACGCGGAAGGGATGATCCTCAAAATCGAGGCTGCGCACGCTGGTATAGGGCGGCAGCGCGTAGATGCGCTTCTCGCGGCCGGCACCGAACAATTGCAGCGACGGCGACATGTGCATCTTCGGATTGTCGAATTTCGGAATCGGCGAGGGCGCCATCACGTAGCGGTCGTTGACCATGACGGGATAGTCATAGGTCTTGGTGATCTCGCCATAGCGGGCGATGTCCTCGTAGAGCTTGACCTGCATCAGCCCGTATTCGGCCCAGGCGTGCATCTTGCGCGTCTCGGCCTCGCGCGGCTCCAGACGGCGCAGCGGCTCGGGCGTCGGCACCTGATAGACCATGACCTGGCCGGGCTTCAGCGGCGCCTCCGGGATGCGGTGGCGGGTCTGGATGATCGTCGCCTCTTCCGTCGCCTCGCAGGTGCGGGCGTCGGCGGTGCGCTCGAAGAACTTGCGGATCGAGACGGCGTTGGTTGTGTCGTCGGCGCCCTGGTCGATCACCTTGAGCGTGTCAGTCGGGCCGATGATCGCGGCGGTGATCTGGATGCCGCCGGTGCCCCAGCCACGGGCCAAGGGCATCTCGCGGGAGCCGAACGGCACCTGATAACCGGGCACCGCGACCGCCTTGAGCAGGGCGCGGCGGATCATGCGCTTGGTCTGCTCGTCGAGATAGGCGTAATTGTAAGCCGGCTTCGTATCGTCTGCCGGTATCTGATGGATGGTCATTCCGCAGCCTCCGGCAGCGTATCAGGCTCTTTGGCGCCCTGCTCTTGAGCAAGCCGCTCCTCACGCTCCCGGCGGATGCGGCGGATCAGCTCAAGCTCGCCCTGGAAATCGACATAGTGCGGCAGCTTGAGATGCTCGACGAAGCCGGCCGCCTCGACATTGTCGGCATGGTAGAGAACGAACTCGTCCTGCTGCGCCGGGTAGTCGGTCGCCTCGCCGAAATCGCGGGCCTTGAGCGCGCGGTCGACCAACGACATCGACATCGCCTTGCGTTCGCTATGGCCGAAGACGAGGCCGTAGCCGCGGGTGAATTGCGGCGGGACCTCTTTGGAGCCCTGGAACTGGTTGACCATCTGGCATTCGGTCAGGGTGATGTCGCCGAGATCGACCGCGAAGCCGAGCTCCTCCGGCACGAACTCAACTGCGACCTCGCCGACGCGGACCTCGCCGACGAAGGGATGCGTGCCGCCGAAGCCACGCTGCACGGAATAGCCGAGGCCGAGCAGGAAGCCCTCGTCGCCGCGCGCCATCGATTGCAGGCGCACGTCGCGGTCGGCCGGGAAGGAGACGGGATCGCGCGTCAGGTCGAAGGGGCGCGGATCGCCTTCCGGTGGTTCTTCCGCCTCCATCAGGCCTTCGGCGCCCAGGATGTCGGGTACGCGCGGCATGGTGGCGTCGAGCGGGGTCGAGGCCGAGCGGGGCGCGGCCTCGCCGCCTTCGTCCATCAAGGCGAAGTCGAACAGGCGGTGGGTGTAGTCATAGGTCGGTCCGAGCACCTGCCCGCCGGGCAAATCCTTGTAGGTCGCGGAGACGCGGCGGCGGATCGCCATCGCGGCCGTGTCGAGCGGTTCGGAGGAGCCGAAGCGCGGCAGCGTGGTGCGATAGGCGCGCATCAGGAAGGCGGCCTCGATGACGTCGCCCTGAGACTGCTTCAGCGCGAGCGCGGCGAGGTCCTGATCGTAGAGCGAGCCCTCGTTCATCACGCGGGCGCAGGCCAGCGCCTGCTGCTCGCGGATCTGGGCAACCGAGATTTCAGGCACGGCCGGATCGCCGCGGCGCGCTTCGGCGACGAGATCATGCGTGGCGAGGATGGCGGCCTCTCCGCCTTTGACTGCGACATACATCAGCGAGCCTCCTCGATTTGCGTCGAGCGCGGCAGGCCGATCAGGCCTTCGTCATGCGCGAGCAGGACATCGATGCCGAGCGGGTAGAGTGCGCCGTTCTCGCGCAGCTCATCGGTGAAGCCGGGGCGCAGGCCCTGCGGTGTGACCGTGCGTGTACCAGCAATGCCAGGACCGGCGAGCGTGAGGGCAGAGCCTCCTTCGAGGCCTGAGACCTGCATGATCACGGTGGTCGAGCGATCCGGGAACTGATCAGTGCCGAGATTGAAGGCTGAGAGCCTGGGCTCATCGGCTGCGCCGTCGATGACCGCGAAGGCGGCCTCCGCCGGGTCGTCGACGAGCGCGGCACCGCAATGGAAGCGCAGCCAGGCGCCGGCCGGGCCATTGCGCAGACCTTCGGGCAGCCAGACCGGAGTTTCGTAATCGGCGAGCGTCAGCAGGGCGGTGGCCGTCGCGGTCGCCAGGCCTTCCGGCGGTGCGATCTCGCCGGCAGTTTGCTGTAATGTTCCGGGTTCGGAGAGGGCGGCGAGCAGGGCGCGGAAGGCGGCCTGCGACTGGAAGACCGGATCGGAGAAGCCCGGAGCGATCATGGTTTCGGTCGGCATCACGAGCCCCTGACCAGCGTGAAGAAATCGACCTTGGTCGCCGCCGCCTTTCTCGAAGCGAGGTCGCGGGCTGCCGCTTGCTGTGCGGCGAGGGTCGCGATGCCCTGATGCAGGCCGCTGCCTTCGGCCTCGTCCTGGAGGCGGGCATCGAGCAGGGCGGCGAGCCGCGCCTTCCGGCCGTCGCGGCCGAGCGCATATGAGAAGCCCATCCGGCCGTTGGAGAGGCGCACGACGCAGCGCGTCACGGTGGCTTCGCCGAGATTGAAGCGGCGGCCGGCGCCGCCGGCGCGGCCCTCGACCATCACGGTGCCAGTCTCCGGCGCCTTCAACAGGTCGTGGTCCGGCGGATCGCCGAGCAGGGTTTCGATCTCGCTGCGGGAGGCGCGCGCCAGCGTCGCCATCCAGCTTTGCCTCGGGGTTTTCTGCGTCATCGGCGCGGGCTCGCTGGTCAGTTCTGAATGTCTAGACTATGCTAGGGGAGTTGATGGTAAAGGTCTATACTTTTCGGATGAAACTTTGATGACGGATGCGGCACTGGCGGAGCGCGACGGGGGAACGGCTTGGCGGCGCATCGCCGACGAACTGGCGGATGCGATCGGGCGCGGCGAGTACAAGCTCGGCGACACGCTGCCGGCCTCGGTCGCGCTGGCGGAGCGCTACGGCGTGCATCGTCATACGGTGCGGCAGGCCTTCCGCCATCTCGCCGATCAGGGACTGGTGACGGTCTCCCGCGGGCGCGGCACGCAGGTGACGGCGCCGCGCTTGCCCTATCCGATCGGGCGGCGCGTCAGCATGCGCAGCAATATGGGCAAGCTCGGCATCACCGGTACGAGCCGCATGCTCTCGGCCGAGGTGGTCGTCGGCGAGGCGGCTGCCTGCACCGCGCTCAAGCTCAAGACCGGGACGCCGCTCTGGTGCGTGCAGGGTGTCAGCATGGCGGATGGCGTGCCGATGGGGACGGGCATGCATTGGCTCTCGGTTGAGCGCTTCCCGGATTTCGATAGGGCCTATCGCGATGCGGCGGGCTCGATCACGGCGGCCTTCAAGATTTACGGCATCACGGATTATGTGCGCCTGTCGACGCGATTGACGGCGCGCCTGGCCGACGAGCACGAGGCGGAACTGCTGGAGATCGCGCCCGAGGCTGCCGTGATGATCTCGACGGCGGTCGATGCGCTGCCGGACCTGACGCCGGTGCATCTGGTCTCCAGCGTCTTCGCCGCCGAGCGCGTGGAGATGGTGATCGAGCCGTTCGGGGATTGAGGGGCACCGTCATGCTCGTGCTTGATCCGAGCATCTCAGGACGGAAAGGCGCGCCCTCCTGCACGAGATTCCCGGGTCTTCGCTTCGCTGCGCCCGAGAATGACGGCTGGCCCCGCCTTCAGCTCGCCCGCTTGCCGATGATCGCGAAGCGCAGCTTCCCGGACAGGAAGTCGATGGCGGAGACCGCGGCGAGGACCAGCAGGATCAGGAAGGAGACCTGCTGCCATTCCAGCGTGCGGATCGTCTCGGCGAGATAGAGGCCGATGCCGCCGGCGCCGACGATGCCGATGATGGTCGAGGAGCGGGTGTTCGACTCGATGTAGTAGAGCACCTGGCTCGCGATTACCGGCAGCACCTGCGGCAAGAGGCCAAAGCGGATTTCGTGGGCCTTGCCGCCTCCGACCGAGGCGACGCCGTCGACCGCCCGGCGGTCGGCCGCCTCGATCGCTTCGGAATAGAGCTTGCCGAAGGCGCCGAGATCGCTGGTCATGATCGCGAGCATGCCGGCGAACGGGCCGAGGCCCACGACATTCACCCAGATCAGCGCCCAGATCAGGGCGTCGACGCCGCGCACCGTGTCGAGCGAGCGGCGGGCCAGGAAATGCACGATCCGGTTTGCGACGACGTTGCGCGCGGCGATGAAGCCGAGCGGCAGCGCCAGCATGGCGGCAAGCACGGTACCAAGGAAGGCGATGGCGATGGTCTCGAACAGCGCCTTCACGAAGATGATGGCGCGCGCCCAGGAGCCGGGATCGGGCGGCAGCATCAGTACGACGAAGGTGCCGAGATTGCCCAGGCCTCCGATGAGCTTCCAGAGCGAAGTCTCAAGCGTGGTCAGTCCGTAGAGGAAGAGGCCGGCGAGGACGACGATGGTGCCGATCGTTGCGAGCTTGGTCTTGAGCGAGCCGCGGATCGCGGCCTCATGGCGGCGCAGGATGTCGGCGCGCTCGGCCGTCGAGAGGGCGAGGCTCATCGGCCGTGCTCCAGGCTGAGGAGGGCGTGGCGCAGCCGCTCGGTGCCGTAGTCGATCAGCATCACCGCGACGATGATCAGCAGCAGGATGGCGCTGACATCGGTGAAGTAGAACTTGCGGATGGCTTCGATCAGGTCCTGGCCGATGCCGCCGGCACCGACGAAGCCCATGATCGAGGCGCCGCGGACATTGATCTCGAAGCGCAGCAGCGCATAGCTCGCGAAATTGGAGAGCACCTGCGGCACCACCGCAAAGCGCACGACCTGCCACCAGCTGCCGCCCGCGGCGGTGATGCCGTCGACCGGTTTCAGGTCGATGTTCTCGACCACTTCGGAGAAGAGCTTGCCGAGTGCACCCATGGTGTGGATGGCGATGGCGAGCACGCCGGGCAGCGGGCCGAGGCCGAAGGCGATGACGAAGATCAGCGCGAAGACGATCTCCGGAACGGTGCGGCAGAATTCGAGATAGCGGCGCACGGCGAAGCGCAGCCAGGTGGCGCGGCCGAGATTGGCGGCGGCGGCGAAGCAGAACAGGAAGGCGCCGGCGACACCGAGGATCGTGCCGACATAGGCGATGAGCACGGTCTGCCAGAGCAGCTTCAGCCAGCCCTTCAGGCCCCAATACCACTCGGAGAGGTCGGCACTCAGACTGTTCAACCGAAGCGTCGGCAGCGTCTCGTAGATGTATTTCGGAAAGCGGCCGATATTCTCGAAGAACCTGGCGAGATCGACCTCGGCGCCGCGTGCCGAGAGCAGCACGCAGGCGATGAAGACGGCGATGCCGATCAGGGCCTGCCGGCGCTTGGCCGAGGCGGCCTGCCGATAGGCCTCGGCATGGGCCCGGATAGCCGGGTCGTTGCGGTCGATCGCGAGGGTCATGAAATCTTGCGTCCGTTGCCGGAGAGGGCGCTAGGCAGCGCCGCTGCCATCATGCTCGCCCCTGTGGCGAGCATCCACGTCTTGAGCGCTGCGGAAGGCAGGGAAGACGTGGATGGTCGGGACACGCCCGACCATGACGGCGAGAGCAGGCGTGCTGCTTACGACGACTTCTTCTTGCGGAGGTCGTCGACGAACTTGTTGAGCTCGATGATCGGGTCATAGGCCTCGTTGCCGACGGCGACGAGCGGGCCCTGCTTGCCTTCATAGATCTTGTCGAAGGCGGCCTTGTCCTTGGTGGCGAGGTTCAGCACCGCGTCGCGGATCTTGGCCTTGAGCTCTTCCGGCAGGTCGGTGAGATAGGCCATCGGCGAGTTCACGATCTGCTCGGACTTGTAGATGATCCGGAAATCGTCGGCCTTGGCCATGTTCTTGCGGGCCATGCGCTGCAGGTTGGATTCCTGCTCGTCGTTCCACCAGTTGGCGGCGATGTCGACGGTGCCCTGCTGGAGCGCGATGATCGCGTTCTCGTGGCTGCCGGTATAGACGACCTTCGAGAAGAAGGTTTCCGGCTCGATCTTCATGCCGTTGAGCACGAAGCGCGGCACGTTGTTGCCGGAGGTCGAGTTCGGGTCGACGAGGCCGAGATTCTTGCCCTTGAGGTCCTCGACCTTCTGATAGGGCGAGTCCTTCTTCACGTAGAAGACCGAGTGGTAGCCCTTGGTGCCGTCGAGATTGGTCTCGATGGCGAAGGCGTCGGTCCTGGCGCCGGTCATGCGGGCGCGGGCGAAGGAGGCCGGGCCGTAGGAGGCGATGTGGATATTGCCGGCGCGCTGACCTTCGATGATCGCGGCGTAGTCGTTGGCAATGCGCAAGGTGACCTTGGTGCCGAGTTCCTTGGCGAGATACTGCACGAAGGGGGTGTAGCGCTCGGTAACGCCGGAGGCGTTCTCGGAGGGGATGATCGCGAAGACGAGCTCGGGATACTTCGCCTTCCAGTCCTGTGCGAAAGCCGGGCTGGCGGCGAGCGCGAGGCCGGCGGCGGCGAGCTTGAGGGTATGACGACGGGTCAGCATCGATGTGCTCCTGGTTGTAGTCGTAGTCGGGATGGTCTTCTCGCGGCGACGGCCTTCAGGCCGGTCCGGCGATCTCTGGAAATCAGGCGATCTTCTGGCGGACGCGCTTCGCCTCGGAGACGGCGATGGCATCGAGCGCATCCAGCGCCTCGGCGCCGGCATCCTTGGCCTCGATGCCGTAGAGCTCGGCGGCGACCTCGCGGGTCAGCGCCTGCGGCACGTCGTCGAACACGACCTTGCCGGCGGACATGCCGATCAGGCGGTCACAGTATTTCGCGGCGATGTCGAGGTCGTGCAGGTTGCACATCACGGTGATGCCGTCCTCGCGATTGATGCGGAACAGCGCGTCCATGACGACCTGGGTGTTGCGCGGGTCGAGCGAGGCGATCGGCTCGTCGGCCAGGATGATGCGCGGCTCCTGAACGAGCGCGCGGGCGATGGCGACGCGCTGCTGCTGGCCGCCCGAAAGCGTCTCGGCGCGCTGCGCCAGCAAATGACCCATATCGAGACGCTCGAGTGCCGCGATGGCGCGGATCTTGTCGTCCTCGGAGAAGCTCTTGACCAGCGTCAGCGCTGCGGAGCGGTGGTTCAGCCGGCCGAGCAGGACATTGGTCAGCACGTCCAGGCGGCCGACGAGGTTGAACTGCTGGAAGATCATCGCCGTGTCGCGGCGCCAGCGCCGCAGCGAGGCGCCCTTCAGGCCGGTGACGTCCTGCTCTTCGCAGACGATCTTGCCGGAGGTCGGCTCGGTCAGGCGGTTCAGCATACGCAGCAATGTCGACTTGCCGGCGCCGGAGGGGCCGATCACGCCGACCATCTCTCCCTTCGGGACGGTCAGGGTCACGGTGTCGACCGCGTTCCTGTCGCCAAAGCGCTTGGTCAGGCCTTCGATGCGCAGCATGGAAAGGTTCTCGGGCACGATACGGGCATGAGCGCATTCCCGCCCGGCCGGGGCCAGAGGGTCAGGCGTCTCGATTGCTGCGAGCCCTATCGGCTGCGAATGACAGGCACATGACGGCCTGGGAAGGCCCCGAAAGGAGCATTTTGCCACCTCAGGAGCCGGTCAACGTTTCGTGAGGTCTCCAGAATGCGCTTGGACGATTCCCGGCTTACCGGCAGGATAGAAGCGGATGTTTGTGTGCGGCGGAGATGCCCGTGACGGTGGGCCTCTTATCGGCAAGCATCTTGCATTGATGCTGTGAGGCCGGATCGATACGGCATCGGCGCAAAAGCCTATGTTTTTGTGCCGCTGTGGCGCGCCGGCATCTTAGCAACGCCTTTCGTTCCATTTAAGACCAATGGGCGGCAACGGAGCCTCCAGCCTGATGAAGCGGTTCGTCCTTCTTGTTCTCGTCGCTGCCGTTGCGGGCGGTGGATACTATGCTTACCGCAACCAGCGCGCCGGCACGCAGCAGGCCCAGGCCAGTGCGGTCTCGGGGCCGCGTGCCGTGCCGGTCGAAGTGGCCAATATCGAGGTCATGACCGTCAGCGAGGAGGTCGAGGCGCTCGGCACGCTCGCCGCCGACGAATCCGTGGTGATCGCGCCCGAGATCGCCGGCCGCGTCATCGCGCTCGGCTTCAAGGAAGGGGAGCGCGTCAAGACAGGCCAGGATCTCGTCAAGCTCGACACCGCGATCCTCGATGCCGAACTCAAGCAGGCGCAAGCCGATCTGAGCCTCGCCCGGGATACCCATGAGCGGCTGCGGGCGCTGGTGCAGCGCGGCTCGGGCACGCAGGTCGCGCTCGACGAAGCCGGCGCGAAGCTCGCCTCGAGCGAGGCACGCATCCAGCTCGCCAAGGCCAAGCTGGCGCAGTCGACCATCGTGGCGCCGTTCAGCGGCGTCGTCGGCCTGCGCTCGGTCGGCGTCGGCGATTACGTCTCTGTCGGCAAGCCCTTGATCACGCTGACCAGCATCGATCCGATCAAAATCGATTTCCGCGTGCCCGAGATCTATCTCAGCCGCCTCAAGGTGGGCCTGCCCGTGCAGATGGGCGTCGACGCGGTTCCGGACCGGAAATTCCAGGGGCAGATCTATGCGATCGACCCGGTGGTCGACGTCAACGGCCGGGCGATCCGCCTGCGCGCCAACATCCCGAATGCCGATCTCGCGCTGAAGCCCGGCCTCTTCGCCCGCCTCGCCATCACCGTCGACCAGCGCCAGAACGCGATCGTCGTGCCGGAGATGGCGGTCGTGCCGGATGCCGTCGGCAAGATCGTCTACGTCGTCGACAAGGGCAAGGCGAAGCGCATCGCCGTCGAATTGGGCAAGCGCCTGCCGGGCAAGGTGGAGATCGTCAACGGGCTGACGCCCGGCATGCAGATCATCACCGCCGGCCAGATGCGGCTGCGCGACGGCGCCGCCATCGCGATCAAGGACAAGGTTGTCCAGACGAGCCAGCTCTAGAGCATTTCCGCGCTTCCCGCGAAATGCTCCATCTCTTTGTTTTGTCGCATATTCGTTGACGCGGACCTTCGTTTCTTCACGCAAACTGGCCTCCGCCTCACCCGGAAATGCTCTAGGACCGACGCATGAGCCTCTTCGAACTCTTCGTCCGCCGGCCCGTTCTCTCGACGGTGCTGAGCCTGTTGGTGATCCTGATCGGCATCGTGTCCTATGGCCGGCTGACGATCCGCGAATACCCGAATATCGACGAGCCTGTCGTCTCGGTCCGCACCGATTATCGCGGCGCCTCGGCCGAGATCATCGAGACGCAGGTCACGCAGATCCTGGAGAATTCGATCGCCGGCATCGAAGGCATCGAGATCATCTCCTCGACCAGCCGCCAGGAGCGCAGCTTCATCCAGGTGCGCTTCCGGCCGGATGTCGATCCCGACGTCGCGGCGTCCGACGTGCGCGACCGCGTCAGCCGCGTGCGCAGCCGCATCCCGGACGAGATCGACGAGCCGGTCATCGCCAAGGTCGAGGCCGATGCGCAGCCGATCCTTTATCTCTCGCTGACCAGCTCGCGGCACGGGCCGCTCGAACTCACCGATTTCGCCGACCGTTTCATCTCGGACCGCGTCCAGAACGTGACCGGCGTGGCGGAGGTGCGCATTCTCGGCCAGCGCCAATATGCGATGCGCATCTGGCTCGACCGCGCCCGCATGTCGGCCTACGACATCTCCGTCCAGCAGATCGAGGCGGCCGTCCGGGCGCAGAACATCGAGATTCCCTCGGGGCGGATTGAGAGCAGCGACCGCGAATTCACGGTGCTCTCGCAGACCAGCATGACCACGCCGGCGGAATTCCGCGAGATCGTGGTCAAGGATGCCAACGGTTTCTCCGTCAAGCTGAAGGATGTCGCCAAGGTCGAGCTGGGCGCGCGCGAGGAGCGCAACGCCGCCTGGTTCAAGGGCACGCCGTCGGTAACGATCGGTATCGTCAAGCAGGCGACGGCCAACCCGCTCGACGTCTCGGCCGGCATCGAGGAGGCACTGCCGGGCATCATCGAGGACCTGCCGCAGGGCATGTCGATCGGCAAGTCCTACGACACCTCGGTCTTCATCGACCGCTCGATCAAGGCGGTCTACCAGACGATCGTCGAGGCGATCGTGCTGGTGGTTCTGATCATCTTCATCTTCCTGCGCTCGGTCCGCGCGACCCTGATTCCACTGGTGACGATCCCGGTCTCGCTGATCGGTTCCTTCGCGCTGATGTATGCGCTCGGCTTCACCGTGAACACGCTGACGCTGCTCTCGATGGTGCTCGCCATCGGCCTCGTCGTCGACGACGCCATCGTGGTGCTGGAGAATGTGCACCGCCATATCGAGGACGGCATGAAGCCGACCCCGGCGGCGATCCGCGGCATCAACGAGATCGCCTTCGCCGTGGTGGCGATGACGCTGACGCTGGTCGCGGTCTATGCGCCGATGGCCTTCTCGACAGGGCGCACCGGCAAGCTCTTCATCGAGTTCGCGCTGACGCTGGCCGGCGCGGTGCTGGTCTCCGGCTTCGTCGCGCTGACGCTGACGCCGATGATGTGCGCCAAGCTGCTGCGCCACCACGAGAACCACAACTGGCTCTACAACCTGCTGGAACGCGGCTTCGAGGGGCTGTCGCGCGGCTACAAGGCCTCGCTGCGCGCGGCCCTGTCGGTGCGCCCGCTCGTCGTGCTGCTGGCGGTCGGCGTCGCCGGCGGCGGCTATTTCTTCTTCACCCATCTGCGCTCGGAACTGGCGCCGGTCGAGGATCGCGGCACGATCACCGCCGTCGGCGTGGCGCCGGAGGGCGCGACGCTGTCCTTCACCGCAGACTACGCCCGGCAGGTCGAGGATTACTTCAAGAACATCCAGGAGGTCGAAACCTATCTCGTCATCGTCGGCTTCCCCGACGTGACGCGCGCGATCGGCTTCGCCCGCCTCAAGCCCTGGGAAGAGCGCGAGCGCAAGCAGCAGGATCTCGTCGCCGAGATCAACAAGGGGCTGTCGCAGATCCCGGGCATCCGCCTGTTCGCCACCAACCCGGCCTCGCTCGGGCAGGGCAACGCCAACAGCAAGCCGGTCGAGTTCGTGCTGCGCTCGTCGGAGCCCTATACGCAGATCAAGTCCTATGTCGACCAGCTGATGGCCGAGGTCGGCGATTCGCCGGTTCTGACCAATCTCGATACCAACCTCATCCTCGACAAGCCGCAGATCAAGGTCACGATCGACCGGCAGCGCGCCGCCGATCTCGGTGTCGGTGTCGACATCATCGGGCGCACCATGGAGACGCTGCTGGGCGGCCGGCAGGTGACGCGCTTCAACATGAACAGCAAGCAGTATGATGTCGTGCTGCAGGTCGAGGGCGCCGAGCGCAACACGCCGCAGGCGTTGCAGTCGATCTACCTGCTGGGCCGCGGCGGCGCGGTGGTGCAGCTGTCGAGCCTGGTCAAGATCGAGGAGAACGTCGCGCCGAAGGAACTCGTCCGTTTCAACCAGCTGCGCTCGGCGACGGTCACCGCGATCCCGGCACCGGGATATTCGCTCGGCGATGCGCTCAAGGTGCTGGAGGACGGCGCGGCGCGCGTTCTGCCGTCCTCGGTGCAGGTCGACTATTCCGGCCAGAGCCGTGAATTCAAGCAGTCGGGCGCCAGCATCTTCATCGTCTTCCTGCTGGCGCTGGGCTTCATCTATCTGGTGCTGGCGGCGCAGTTCGAGAGCTTTGTCGACCCGATCGTGATCATGGTCTCGGTGCCGCTCTCGCTCACCGGCGCGCTTGCGGCGCTCTACTACACGGGCGGGACGATGAACGTTTACAGCCAGATCGGCCTGATCACGCTGGTCGGCCTGATCACCAAGCACGGCATCCTGATCCTGGAATTCACCAATCAGCTCCGGGAAGAGGGCAAGGAGATGATCGACGCCCTCGTCGAGGCGGCGGAACTGCGCCTGCGGCCGATCCTGATGACCACGGGCGCGATGGTGCTCGGCGCCGTGCCGCTCGCCATCGCCCATGGCGCCGGTGCGGAAAGCCGCTCGCAGATCGGCTGGGTCATCGTCGGCGGCATGACCTTCGGCACGTTGCTGACGCTCTTCGTGGTGCCGGTCGCCTATAGCTACCTCGCCCGCAAGGTGCATGGCTCGCGCCACGCCCCGCATGAGGAAGGGCATGGAGCGCATCCGGCTCCGGCGGAGTAAGGGGTCATCCCGTGCGCGCTGCGGCACGTAAGTGCTGCGGCGAGGACACGGGACCGTCCTCAGGAAATGGCACCTTCTCATCAGGCGGTCCCGCCATCTGCGCAGCAGCACTACGTGCCGCAGCGCGTGCAGGGTGACGCTGCGGGAGCGCTACTGCAGCCTCACCGAGACGCTCTCGCTCGCTCCGGTCGCATCGATCACCGAAATCCGCATGAAGCCCTTGCCCGGCGGCTGCCATTGCGTCTCGCGGCGGCGCTGCGGCTCGGTCACCGGCGTGCCGTCGACCAGCCAGGTGTAGGGCGGCGAGCCGCCGGCGGCCTTGAGGTTGAGCCGGCCATTGCCGTCGAGCGCGGCGGCGGAAAGATCGATGCGGGCGCCGTCCGGCGGGAAGGCGAGCTTCAGCGTCGGCGTCATCATCGCGGTCACGGTCTTGGGCACGTCCTGCCGGAGATGCCGGAGCGGCGGCGGCAGATGGCTTGTGCTGGCGACGATCGCGTCAGCCGGCTGCGGGAAGGGGCGCGGGTCGATGCCGAGCCGGGCGAAGGCGTCGAACAGGATCGGTGCCGCCACTGCCCGCCCGACGAGGCCGGGCACGGCGCCGTTATCGGCACGGCCGACCCAGACGCCGATCGTATGCTTGCGGTCGAAGCCGACGGCCCAGGCGTCGCGATAGCCATAGGAGGTGCCGGTCTTGTAGGCGATGCGGCCGGGCACGGCATTGAGCGGTGGCGGCGCCCCGAGCAAGGTATCGGCGACATACCAGGCGGCGACGGGTTCGACGAGGCGCGGGGCCGGGCCTGACGGTGTCGCCTGCTGCCGGAACCGCAGCGGCAGCATCTCGCCGCCGCGGGCCAGCCCGACATAGGCGCGGGTCAGATCCTGAAGTGTTATGCCGACGCCACCAAGGCCGACCGCAAGGCCGGGCGCGGCGCTGTCCCTGGGCATGGCGATACTGATGCCGGCATCGCGCAGGCGCGACAGGAAGCGCTGTGGGCCGACTGCCGAGAGCAGCTCGACCGCAGGCACGTTGAGCGAGAACTGCAGGGCCTTGCGGGCGCTGACCATGCCCTGGAAGGTCATGTCGAAATTCTCGGGGATATAGATGCCGTAGCGGGCCGGCCGGTCCTCCAGCATCGTCTCGGGATGGGCGATGCCGCTATCGAAGGCGAGCGCATAGATAAAGGGCTTCAGCGCCGAACCGGGCGAACGCAGCGCCCGCGTCAGGTCGAGCGAGCCGGCGCGCTCCGCCGCGAAATAATCGACGCCGCCGACCGAGGCGCGGATCTCGCCGGTCTCGTTGTCGACGGCGAGGATCGCAATCGACACCTGGGGATTGAGGCCCAGGCTGCGCTCGCGGGCGAGCCCTTCGAGCGCGGTCTGCAAGCGCGCATCGAGCGAGAGCTTCTGGACGCGCTCCGCCGGCGCTTCCGCCACCGCCTGCTCGGCGACATGGGGGCTCAGATTCGGGAAAGGGCGCCGTGCCGTCGGGATCGGCTCGTTGCGGGCGGCGGCGACCTCGTCTGATGTGGCCAGGCCCGCCTGTTCGACCCGTTCCAGCACACGCTCGCGCGCCTTGCGGGCGGCCTCGACGTACCGGTCCGGCCGGCGCGTCTCGGGGGATTGCGGGAGGGCGACAAGCAGGGCGGCCTCGGCGGTTGAGAGCCGCTTCGGCTCCTTGCCGAACCAGGCGAAGCTCGCGGCGCGCACGCCTTCGAGATTGCCGCCGAAGGGGGCGAGCGTCAGGTAGAGATCGAGAATGCGGGCCTTGTCGAAGCGCCGTTCCAGTTCGATAGCGCGCACGGCCTGCCGGAGCTTGGCGGCGAGCGTGCGCTCCTTGCGCGGCTCGAGCAGGCGGGCGACCTGCATGGTCAGCGTCGAGCCGCCGGAGACGACGCGGCCATTCATCAGCATCTGGCCGGCAGCGCGGAGCATGCTCAACGGGTCGATGCCGTGATGGCTGTCGAAGCGCTTGTCCTCGAAGGCCTTGAGCATGGCGAGATAGCGCGGATCGACATCGTCGCCGGTGACAGGGAGTTTCCAGCGGCCGTCGGCGGTAAGGAAGGGACGCAGCAGCCTGCCCTCGCGATCGAGCACCACGGTCGAGCGATCGGCCGCGGCGGAAAGATCGAGCGGGGGGAGGGAGCGGGCGTAGAGGATGAGAGCTGCGGTTGCGGCGATGGCCGAGATCGCCAGAACGCTGGCCGCGATCTTAAGGTTGCGAAAACGGCCGGAGCGCGCCGTCATGCTCGGGCTTGACCCGAGCATCTCCTGATCGAGATTCTCGGGTCTGCGCTGCGCTTCGCCCGAGAATGACGGCCCTGTTTGCCCGTTTTCGCTCATCTTACCGTGCCGAGGTGATCTCCACCGCGCCGAAGCCGGTGCGGCCGAAGCGGTCCGGCCGGTACATGTCCTCGATCACGGCGGCAGGCGAGACGTAGCGGCCGGGCGAGACCGCCCGGGCAATATAGGCGACGGTGTAGGAGAGCTTGTCGTTCTTCGAGCCCGAGCGCTCGAAGGCGGCGACATAGCGGTCGTCGCGCGACTCGGTATGAACCGGCGAAACCTCCTGCTTCAGCCAGTCGAGCCCGGCGACCGAGGCGCCCTCCGTCAGGTTGGCGTTCTCGATCTCCAAGCCGGCCGGGACCGGATCGACCAGCAGCAGGCGGCCATAGCGCGGTGTGGCCTCCGTCACCGTCAGCGCCACGACATAGCGCTCGTTCTGGCGCAGACGGGCGGGATCGGCCTTCTCGCCCTTCATCGTGTAGATCACGCGCTCCAGGCCGAAGCCCTGGTTCAGGGCCGGCTCCGGTGCGGTCGGGATGCCCGCTACGGTGATGACCGCCTGGGCGTTGCCGGCGCCGGGATTGGCGATGGTCAGCGACTTTGCCTCCAGCGCCTCGGCCGAAAGCGTGCGATAGAGGGCGCCCTTGCGCGCCGTGCCGTCGACCGTCAGCGTCATGCCCTCGGCGTCCTTGGCCATGGCCTGCGCCGCCAGCACCATCCACATCTGCTCCTGCGTCGAGGTGTAGCTGTAGCGGGCGTTGTTGCGGGTGGCGTCGAGGATCGAGACGGCGCGGCTGATGTCGGCGCGTTCGCCATTGGCTTCCGCGATCAGGGCGAGCACGCCGGCGCCATCACGCAGGCGCGAGCCGTAATCCGGCCGTGAGAGCCCGTCATCGCTCGCCTGCTGGAGGAGGCCGAGCGCGCTGCCGAAGGCTGCACGGCCGCGGCCGCGATCGCCCAGCGCCGAGAGCGCGGCGCCGATCTGGGCGCGGGCGAGCGGCGTCGCGAAATCGCCGAGCTTGTTGTCGGCGAGATAGCGCAGGTCGCCCATCACCGGCCGGCCGTTGCGGGCGAGCACATAGAGCGCATAGGCGATGCCGGCGGCTTCCTCCTTGTTGATCTCGCCGGTGTTGACGACCTGGTTGCGTAGGCGGTCGAGCGCGAGGTTGAAGGCGATCTGCGGCACCGCGAACTGCTTCTCGCGGGCTCGCGTCAGGAAGTCAGCGACGAAGGCGTCGAGCCAGAGATCCTCGCCGCCGACGCCCCAGAGGCCGAAGGAGCCGTTGCCGCCCTGCCGGGCCAGCACACGCTCGATCGCGTTGACGACGCGCTCGTCGGCCTTGTCGTCCAAAGCGAGCTGTTCCATCGAAGCGAGCTGGTTGACCGCCAGCAGCGGCAAAGCGCGCGAGACGGTCTGCTCGGTGCAGCCATAGGGGTAGCGGTCGAGCGCCTTGAGCAGGGCAGGCACATCGAGCGAGCCGAAGGGCGAGACCGTCACAGAGACCTGCCCGGAATTCGGCACGAGATCGGCCAAGAGGTCCGACGAGACGGTGATCGCCCCGCCATTGCCCGGGATGGCGCGGACGATGCGGCGCGCGATCGTCGCGGCCGAGGGCTGCACGCGCACGGCGAGGTTCTGCACTGTACTGAGCCCGTTCGGGCCGGAGACGCGGACATCGAACTCGGCGCGGCCGAGGCCGGCAGCGGTGACCGGAATCGTCATCTGCGTCTTGGCGCCGGCGCCGAGCTGCATCGTGCGGCGGGTGGCGTCGGCGGCGACCAGCACGGGGCCCTTGACGTCGAGATCGACGGTATAGGCGCCGGCCGGCCCCTCGACATTGTCGACCTGAAGGTGGAAGCGCGACTGGTCGCCGATGGCGAGGAAGCGCGGCAGCGTCGCCTGGGCGACGATCTGGTCGCGTACGATCACGTCGGCGCTGGCCTGGCCGGTGCGCCCGGCCGACCAGGCGACGCCCATGACGCGGACCGAGCCGTTGAAGGCCGGGAGGTCGAAATCGACCTTGGCCGTGCCGTCGGCCCCGACCTTCACCACGCCGGAATAGCGGGCGAGCGGCTCCTGCGTCGGCTTCTCGCCGTCCATCTGGGGCGCGGCGTCGCCGCCAGTGCGGATCGCGCCGCGGGTGCCCTGCATGCCGTCGATCAGCAGCCCGTAGAGGTCGCGCAATTCGTGCCCGAGCTGGCGCTGGCCGAAGAAGAACCGGCTCGGGTCCGGGCTCTCGTAGCGGGTGAGGTTGAGGATGCCGATATCGACGGCGGCGAGCGTGACATAGGCCTCCTCGCCGGCCTGCATGCCGGTGACCTTGACGGGCAGCGACAGCGTCGTGAGCGGACGCACCAGCTTCGGCGCGCCGAGATCGAGCGCAAGCGTGCGCGTCTCCTTGCCGATCTGGAACCAGGACAGGCCAATGGCGCGGCCGGGCAGGCGCTTGGCGGTGGCGTCCATCGGGCGATGGGCGAGCACGACGAGATAGGCGCTGGCACCCCATTCGGCCTTCACCGGAATGCTGGCCGAGGTGCCGCCCTCGGTGATGTCGATGGTGCGGATATCCGCGACCTTGTCGGTGACGACGGCGAGCGTCGCCTTGCCGGCGAAGCGCGGCGAGAGGCGGACCTGTAGGCTCTCGCCATCGGCGTAAGAAGCCTTGTCCAAGGCGACATCGAGCACATCCGGCGTGTCGGCGGTCTTGTCGCTCTCATAGCCGACGCTGAAGGAGACCGAGGTCTCGGCCGCCTCATTGCCGTCCGACGTCACGTCGAGCCGGTAATTGCCCCATTCGACGGGCGCGGCGATCTTGGCTCCGGCCGCTTCCACTACGGCGATCTCGCCATCGGCGACGCGGCGGGTGGTCTTCACACCCTCGTAGTTCCAGCGGCCGTCCTGGAAGAACCACTGGTAGTTGCGGCGGACCTTGGACAGCACCCATTTCACGCCGGGCCGGGCGAGGCGCTTGCCGTCGCCGGTCGCCATGATGACGTCGAAGGTCGCGGTCTGGCCGCTGCCGAGATCGCCGTCCTTGAACAGCTTCTTCACGCCGATGGCCGCGCCCTTGGGCACGATCGGCAGGGTGACGGAGCGCGCGATGGCGCGCCCGCCGGGCTCGCCGACGCGCACGGTCATCTCGACCTCGAGCGGGCGGTTGGTGTCGGGCTGCTGGACCGGGTTGGAGATCACCGCCTTGCCGGCGGCGTCGGTCGTGGCGCTCTCCTCGAACTCGCTCTGGACCGGCTCGAATTCCTCGTCGGTGAGGCCGACCTGATAGTCCTTGAAGCCGGGAATGGCGCTGGCCTCGGCGGCGCGGATCGTCATCGCGCCGGTGACGTCGAGCTCGGAGCCCGGCGCGCCGTAGAGATAGCGGGCGGTGACATCGAGCTCTGCCGGCTCGCCGGCCTGAAGCAGCGGTGTCTTCGGTGCAAGTGTCAGCTCCAGCCGCTCGGGCACGTAATCCTCGACGAGGAAGGAGGTCTCGCCGATCGCCTGGCCCTTCGGATCGGAATAGGCGAGGACGCGCCAGGTGCCGGTCGCGGCGCCCGAGACGAGCTGGATCGAGTGGGCGCGGCCGCCCGCGCCCTGATCCTCGACCTGCCGGCGGCGGTATTCGACGCCATCCGGGCGCTTGACGACGATGGTCAGGGGCAGGCCGGTGACCGCGGCGCCCTTGGCGTCACGCAGCAGCGACGTCAGGTAGACGGTCTCGCCGGAGCGATAGACGCCGCGT
This sequence comes from Allobosea sp. GW822-FHT05A11, assembly GCF_058800455.1. Lineage (NCBI taxonomy): Bacteria > Pseudomonadati > Pseudomonadota > Alphaproteobacteria > Hyphomicrobiales > Alloboseaceae > Allobosea > Allobosea sp. GW822-FHT05A11. The sequence continues at coordinate 136,741 of NZ_JBXAMI010000009.1, forward strand.
TCGGTGTAGAGGAAGGCGTCGAGCCCGGTGGGCGCGACGCGGCCCTTCACGCCGCGATCGGAGAGGTCGAAGGCGGTCTGCTTGAGGTCGAGGAAACCGTAATCCTCGGCGAGCGAGGCGGTGACGAGGCCCGGCGCATTGCCGCCCTGGCCCTTGCCCAATCCGGCATCGAAGCGGGCATAGCCGTTGCCGTCGGTCTTCGCTGTGCCGAGCACCTCGTTGTTGCGGGCGATCAGGTTCAAGGTCGCATTGGCGATCGGCTTGGCGTCGGCCAGCGAGCGGGCGAGCACATGCACGCCGTCGGGGCCGGTGAAGGAGGTCAGGCCGAGATCGGAGACGACGAACCACTGCGTCGCCCGCGTCGAGCCGTCGTCGTAGTCGCCGTCATCGCCGGAGGACTGCGTCTGGGAGGGGCCGCCCGAGGGCTTGGCGAACATCACATAGACGCCGGGCTTGAGGCTGCCGACCGCTTCCGTCACCGGGAAGGCGGTGATCACGTCCTGATTGAGCTCGGACTTCACATCCATCGTGCCGGTCCAGACGCTCTGGCCCTTGTCGCTGGAAATCTGCCTGGCGGAATAGGAGCCGAGCTGGCCGAGAAAGTCCTCGGAATGGACCGAATTGATCAGGTTGCGGTCGCCGATCCGCATGACCTCGAGGTCGAGCTTGCCTGAGTTGACCGAGACGACCGGAATGCCCTGCTGGCCGGTGCGCGGCAGCACGTAATTCTTGCCGGTGAAGCGCACGGAGGGCGTGCGGTCGCGGACATAGATCTCGTAATCGGCCGATTTCAGCAGGGTCTCGTCGGGCAGGGCGGAGGGTACGCCCTGGCGGATGACGACGGCATAGCGCTCGCCATGCCTGAGGCCGTCGACGCAGATCTGGCGGCCCTCGGCGCTGACGGCGAAATCGCCCTTGCCGCCCGAAATCGCGACATAGGGCGCGAAATCGACGCGGCCGCGCGCCAGAGCTTCCGAGAACTCGAAACAGGCGCGCGGGCTCGCGGCATCGGAATCGGTCTTGTTGGAAATCAGGCGGAAGCCGCGCTTTTCGCGCAGGCTCTCATAGGAACTCTGCAGCGCGGCATTGGCGGCAAGGTCGAGGCTGAGCCGATAGGCTGTCAGCGCCGGGCGCCACAACTGGTTCTTCTCGAAGGTGCCGGCGAGCACGCCGAGCGAAGCCGCCTCGTCATTGCGGGTGGTCGAGCGCTGATAGGCGAGATAGGCGGACGCAATGGCGCGCTCACGCAGTTCCCAGCGTTCGCGATAATCGCGCGGCTCGATGGCGTTGGCGGCGCGCGCCATCAGGCGCCAGCCGGCGGCATTGGCGGAATCGGCAACGATCGCGGCATTCGCCTGGGGCAGGGCGGCGCGAGCATCGCCGCGGCCGAGCGCGATCTCGCCGGCACGGATAGCGTCCGCGGCGGAGCGATTGCCGGTCGCGACCTCGCGCTTCAATCGTTCTTCCAGGCGCTGCCCGTCGGCCAGCAGGTCGTTGCGGACATAGGCCTTCTGGGCGAAGGCGGGAACCGCAGCCAAGGTGAGCGAGAGGGCGAGCGCGAGACGGGAAAGCAGGGTCATCGTCGGTCCTCTTCGTCGATCGGCCCGGCCAGAATCGCCGGACATGGCTTCAGGCCGATGACGGTGTGACGGGGCCGGCAGGCTACCACCGTGCCGCGCGCGTTCAAGTCATGCGAATGCAGGTCGTGTGGAGGCGGGCGCTGCCGCTACGGGAATCGCTTCGCCATGGTTGCGGCGCGGCGCGTTCTGACGCTCAATGCAGCCGCTTCGCCCGCCTTCGAGGACGAGATCCATGCCGCCCGCCCCTTTCCTCCACCCGCGAATCACATTGGCCCGCAGCGCCGTCCTGGCGTTGGCGCTGCTGTCGGCGCCGCTTGCCCATGCGCAGGCTCCCGCTCCGTCGCCGCAGATGGCGGCGGCGCAGGCAGGCTTCGAGGCGCTGCCCGAAGCGGAGCGCAAGGCGATCCAGAACGACCTGATCTGGGCCGGCCAGTTCAACGGTGCCGTCTCCGGCTCCTATGGCCCGCTGACCTTTCGCGCGATCAATGCCTTCAAGGGGCGGGGCGGCCCGGCCGACGGGCTGCTGGCGCCGACGGAGCGGGCGGCGCTCGCCCGGGCGGCGCAGACGGCGCGCGATGCGGCCGGATTCAAGGTGCTCGCCGACGACAAGACCGGCGTGCAGATCGGCATTCCCCAGAAGCTGCTGCCGAAGCGGGACGTGACGCCCTCGGGCGGCAGCCGCTGGCAGAGCACCGACGAGAAGGTCACGCTCGACACCTCCGCCTCGCCACCGGGCGAGGATCTCGCGGCGCTGTTCGAGAAGGCGATCGCGGTCAATCCGAACAGCCCGCGCAAGATCACCTACAAGCTGCTGCGGCCGGATTTCTTCGTCGTCACCGGCGAGACCTCCGGCGGGCGGTTCTATCGCCGGCTTTCGGCCGGGCCACAGGGCCTGCGCGGCTTCTCGATCGGCTATGACAAGGCGCTGGCGCCGACCGTCGACAAGCTGGTCATCGCGATCGCCGCGAGCTTCGAGCCCTTCCCGACCGGGGTGGTTCCAGCCCAGCCCTCGGCCGTCGCCGGCGCGACCACGAGCCCGTCCTCTGGGCTGTCGTCGCTTTTGGCGCCGGCTGCCCGCAGCAATGAGCGCTACGGCGTCGCGCTGGCGCTCAACGAGCGCGTCGCCTTGAGTGCGGCGGCGGCGGTCGATACTTGCCGGACCCTGCGTGTCGGCAATCGCAACGCAAAGCTGCGTCTCAAGGACGATGCAACCGGGCTTGCTCTGCTTGATCTGGAGGGCACGGGCGCCGCGAAGCCCCCTAGCCTGCGCAGCGAGGCGGTGGGCGTCTCCGAGGCGCTGGTGCTGGTCGCCTTCGGCAGCGATAGCGGCAAGCGCGCCGCTGTCGCATTGCCCGGACAGAGCGCGCAGGCCGGTGGCAAGCCGATGCTCAGGGCGCCGCTCCAGCCCGGACAGGCGGGCGCGCCGGCCTTCGACCGGCAGGGGCGGCTGGTCGGGATCGTCACCGACAATCCCTCCGACAAGATCCTGATCGCCGGCGTCGCGCCGCAGCGCAGCTACGGGTTCGCCGACGAGGCAGCCATCCAGGCGATGCTCGGCAAGGCCGGCGTGTCGTTGCCAGCGGCGGCGGCCGGTGCGGAACTCAGCACGGGGGCGGTGGTCGAGCGGGTTTCCGGCGCTGTCCAGCCCATCACCTGCGGACTGTAGCCTCGGCCAAAATGAGAGGTTGTCACTGGCCGTGCGATCGGCTCAGATGACGCCTGTCGGATCAAGGGAGCCCCGTCACGGACGAGGAGCGCCCGGGCACTAAATCGATTTAACGGGAGGAACTGGGGAATGACCGATTTCATCGACAGACGAACTGTGCTCAAGGGCGCGGCCGCAGCCGGCGCGGCGAGCCTGATCGCGGCGCCGGCCATCGCGCAGGCGAATTATCCCTCGCGGCCGATCACCATGGTCTGCCCGTGGGGCGCCGGCGGCGGCACGGACGCCACCGCGCGCATCGTCGCGCAGCTCCTGGAAAAGGACCTCGGCCAGCCGGTCAACGTCGTGAACCGCACGGGCGGTTCCGGCGTGGTCGGCCATTCGGCGATCGCGACGGCGGCGCCCGACGGCTACAATATCGGCATGCTGACGGTCGAGATCGCGATGATGCACCATCAGGGCCTGACCGAGCTGACATCGACGAGCTACACCGCGCTCGGGCTGATGAACGAGGACCCGCCGGGCGTGCAGGTCTCTACCTCTGGTCCCTACAAGGACATCAAGGGGCTGGCAGACGCGATCAAGGCGGCGCCTCCCGGCAAGCTCAAGGCGTCGGGCACCGGACAGGGCGGAATCTGGCATCTCGCCCTGATCGGCTGGCTCGTCGCCATGGGCCTGAAGCCGGATCATGTCGCCTGGGTGCCGTCGAACGGCGCTGCGCCCGGCATGCAGGACCTGGCGGCCGGCGGCATCGACATCGTCACCTGCTCGGTGCCGGAAGCCCGCGCGATGATCGACGCCGGCAAGGCGAAGTCGCTGGCGATCATGGCAAGCGAGCGCAACCCGCAGTTCAAGGACGTGCCGACCCTGAACGAGACGCTCGGCATCAACTACTCGATCGGTGCCTGGCGCGGCATCGGCGCGCCGAAGGGCCTGCCGCCCGAGATTGCGGCGAAGCTCACGGCGGCGCTGAAGAAGGCCTTCGATTCGAAGGACTACAAGGACTTCATGAACGCGCGCGGCTTCGGCATGAAGTTCGCGGACGGGCCGGGATTTGCCTCCTTCATGGCCGCAAGCGACGCCTCCATGGCCTCCGCCATGAAGGCGGCAGGCCTCGCCAAGGGCTGAGCGGCACGGAACTCGTAACGCCGGGAGCAAAAGCTCCCGGCGTTTTCGTCTCATCACTTTCGATCGTTCGAGGAGGTTGCCCCTTGCAACTATCCGACCGTATTTCCGGCTCCGCCATCGCTGCGCTGGGGGCCGTCGCGTTCTTCTATGGCTCGAAACTGCCGCCCGTGCCCGGCCAGCAGGTCGGCCCCTCGGCCTTTCCGATGGTGGTAGGCGCCGGCCTCGCCCTCTGCGGCGGGCTGATCGTCTTCGGGATCGGCCGCCATTTTGAGGAGGTAGCCGAGGCTGACGTGGTCAGCCACGCGACGCCCGAGGAACTCGTGCCGGTGCCGGCCTGGCGCAACTGGCTGGCATTGCTGCCGCCCGCATTGCTCGCCTTCTACGCGCTGGTCTCGGAGACGCTGGGCTTCCTGCCGACGACGATGATCATGGTGCTGCTCGCCAGCCTCGCCTTCGGCGCCAGGCCGAAGCTCGCGGTGCCGCTGGCGATCATCGCGCCCTTCATGATCAACCTGATCTTCCTGAAGCTGCTGCGCGTGCCGCTGCCCGGCGGCATCCTGCCCTTCCCCTGGTGAGCGAGGCCTGACGATGGACACCGTCATCAAGGCCTTCGGGCTGGTCTTCCAATTCGACGTGATGATCGCGATCGTTGCGTCCGCCTTCTACGGGCTGACGGTCGGCGCGCTGCCCGGCCTCTCGGCGACGATGGCGACGGCGCTGCTCGTGCCCGTCACCTTCTATCTGTCACCGATCGCGGCGATCGCGACGATCATCACCGCCTCGGCCATGGCGATCTTCTCCGGCGACATTCCGGGCTGCCTGCTGCGCATTCCCGGGACGCCGGCCTCGGCCGCCTATACCGACGAGGCCTATGCGATGACGCGCAAGGGCCAGGCGGAGACGGCGCTCGGCATCTGCCTGTGGTTCTCGGCGCTGGGCGGCATCGCCGGCACGCTCTCGCTGATGCTGATCGCGCCGCTGCTGGCCGAGATGGCGCTGTCGTTCTCGACCTACGAGAACTTCTGGCTCGCCATGCTCGGCCTGATGTGTTCGACGCTGGTCGCCCGCTCCTCGCCGATCAAGGCGATCGCAGCGATGCTGCTCGGCCTGCTGATCACCTGCATCGGCATCGACAATCCCGGCGGCGTGCCGCGCTTCACCTTCGGCTCGACCGATCTGCTGGGGGGCATCGAGGTCATCCCGGCGCTGGTCGGCGTCTTCGCGCTGGCCGAGGTGATGCGTTCGCTGACCGAGCGCGACCCGCCGAAGATCGAGAACCGCAAGCTCGGCTCGATCCTGAAAGGACAATGGAAGCTCACCAAGGAATATCCCAAGCAGCAGACGCGCGGGAACATCGTCGGCATCATCATCGGCGTGCTGCCGGGCGCCGGGGCCGACATGGCGGCCTGGGTCAGCTATGCCATGGCCAAGCGCTTCTCGAAGACGCCGGAAAAGTTCGGTACAGGCCATCCCGAAGGGCTGATCGAGGCCGGCGCCTCCAACAACGCCTCGCTCGCCTCGGGCTGGGTGCCGGCGCTGCTCTTCGGCATTCCCGGCGACACGATCACCGCGATCGCCATCGGCGTGCTCTACATGAAGGGGCTGAACCCCGGGCCCTCGCTGTTCACCACGCAGGCCGAGAGCATGTACGCGCTCTACATCATCTTCATCCTCGGCAACATCATCATGATCCCCTTCGGCATCATCATGATCCGGCTGGCGAGCAAGGTGGTCGGGGCGCCGCGCTCGGCGGTGATGCCGGTGATCATGATCTTCTGCGCGGTCGGCGCCTTCGCCACGGCGGGCAACAACCTGTTCGCTGTCTGGTGCGTCGCCTTCTTCGGGGTGTTCGGCTTTGTGATGGAGAAGAACGGCTATCCCGTCGCGGCGATGGTGCTCGGCATCGTCATGGGCACGATGGTGGAGCAGAATTTCGTGACCTCTCTGATCAAGTCGGACGGCTCCGTGCTGCCCTTCTTCGACCGGCCGGTCTCGTCCGTGCTGGCAGCGATGACCTTCGCGGCGCTGCTCTGGCCGGTCTTCGCCTGGACGCGCGACTGGCTGAAGGGGCGCAGGCGGGTGGTGGCGGCCTGAGGGCCGCCACATCTCACTTCTTCAAAAACGCCATGAAGGCGGCCATCGCCTCCGGCGACTTCAGGCGCTCGCCGAAATGGCGGGCTTCGGTCGCGATGGTCTCGGCGACGGCCTGGGCCGAACCGCGCTTCAACAGCATCTTGGTCAGGGCCAGCGATTCCGGCGGTAGCGCCGCCAACGCCTTGGCCTTGGCGAGGCCTGCCTCCAGTGCCGTGCCGTCCTCGGTAACGGTATTGACGAGGCCGGCCGCGGCCGCGGTCTCGGCATTGAAGGCTTCGCCCAGCATCAGCAGTTCGGCCGCTTTCTTCGAGCCCGCGACCAGCGGCAACAGGTAGCTCGACCCACCTTCGGGGCAGAGGCCCAGCGTCACGAAAGGTAGCCGGAAGGTCGCCGAGCGCGCCGCGAAGGCGAGGTCGCAATGCAACAGCATCGTCGTGCCGATGCCGACAGCGAAGCCCTCGACCGCCGCGACGATCGGCTTCCGGGCGGTCGAGATCGCCTCGAGGAAGTCGATCGCAACGCGCGGGCCTTCGCCGGCCGCCGCCGCCATGGCGAAATCCTTGATGTCGTTGCCGCTGGTGAAGGTGCCGCCGGCACCTGTCAGCAGGACCGCGCGGATTGCGGCATCGGCTTCGGCGGCGTCGATCGCCGCGATCAAGCCGGCATAGCTCGCGCGGTCGAGCGCGTTCTTGCGGTCCGGCCGGTTCATCGTGACCTGCAGCACGCCGGCCGCGACGGTTTCACTCAGGACTTCGCTCATCGGTCCGCTCCTCTTCTCCTGCCCGGATGACACGGGCTTTCGCCAGGGGTCAAGCGAGGCTGGATGCGCCTTTCGTCGTCGGCTGGCGCTTGACATCGCGCGGTCCGGATTCTCCCTTGCCCGCCCAGACGCCTTCGCTGCCTTGGCTTGCGAGTCGGGCGCGGGACGGGAAGTGCGGAGACGTCGATGACGAAGGTTCAGCTTGAGGTTCGCGGCCGGGTCGCGGTCGTCACCATCGACAATCCGCCGGTCAATGCGCTGGGTGCGGCCGTGCGCGAAGGGTTGGCGAACGCCGTCAAGGCGGCCAATGCCGATGCCGCTGTCGCCGCGATCGTGATTGCCTCCGCCGGCAAGGCTTTCATTGCCGGCGCCGATATCAGCGAGTTCGGCAAGCCGCCGGCTCCGCCCAGCCTGCCGGAGGTGCTCGACGCGATCGAGGGCTCGGCGAAGCCGGTCGTCGCGGCGATCCAGGGCGTCGCGCTGGGCGGTGGGCTTGAAGTCGCGCTAGCGTGCCACGGTCGCGTCGCGTTGCCAGGCGCGAAGCTTGGCCTGCCCGAGATCAAGCTCGGGATCATCCCTGGTGCCGGCGGCACGCAGCGCCTGCCGCGCCTGATCGGGGCGGCCAAGGCCTTCCCGATGATGCTCTCCGGCGAGCCGGTCTCGGCCGGCAAGGCACTCGAATACGGTCTGCTCGATGAAGTTGTCTCCAGCGATGTCGTCACGGCGGCGATCCGGCTGGCCGAGGCGCTGGCGGCAGAGGGACGCCGTCCGGTGACGAGCGCGGCAACCGGCGAATTGACGGAAGCAGATCGCGAGGCCTTCGAGGCCCTGGCCAGGGAGGCCTTGAAGAAGGCGGATGGCATGCCGAACGTGCCGGCACTGGTCGAGGCCGTGCGCGCGAGCTTCGCGCTGTCTTTTACGGAGGGCGCAGCCGTCGAGCGCAAGCTCTTCCTGCCGCTTGTCGCCGACGAACGCTCCAAGGCGCTGCGCCATGTCTTCTTCGCCGAGCGCGAGGTCGCGAAGGTGCCGGGCATCGGGCCGGAGGTGAAGCCGCGCGAGATCGCCAGCGCCGCGGTGATCGGTGCCGGCACGATGGGCGGTGGCATCGCGATGTGCTTCGCCAATGCCGGCATCCCCGTGACCCTGATCGAGACGGCCAAGGCCGCGCTCGACAATGGCGTCAACCGCATCGGCGCGATCTATGACATCTCGGTTTCGCGGGGGTCGCTGACGCCGGAAGCCAAGGCCGGGCGCATGGCTTTGATCAAGCCGGCGGTGGGGCTCGCGGCTGCGGCGGGGGCGGATATCGTGGTCGAGGCGGCCTTCGAGGAAATGGGCGTCAAGCAGCAGATCTTCGGCGAGCTCGACAAGGTCGCCAAGCCCGGTGCCATCCTCGCCAGCAACACCTCCTATCTCGACGTGCCCACCATCGCGGCGGCGACGAAGCGTCCGCAGGACGTGATCGGCATGCATTTCTTCAGCCCGGCCAATGTCATGAAGCTGCTGGAGATCGTCCGGCCGAAGGGCGCGGCCGATGATGCGATCGCGACGGCGGTCGCGCTCGGGCGCAAGCTCGCCAAGGTGCCGGTCGTGGTCGGCAACGGCTTCGGCTTCGTCGGCAACCGCATGCTGGAGCGGCGCACCCGCGCGGCCGAGCGGCTGCTGATCGCCGGCGCTTTGCCGCATGAGGTCGATGCGGCGCTGGTCGGCTTCGGCTTCAAGATGGGGCCCTTCGCGATGGCCGATCTCGCCGGCAACGATATCGGCTGGCGCTCGCGCAAGGCGCGCGGGCTGAAGGCCGCCGTGGCCGATGCGATCTGCGAGGCCGGCTGGTTCGGCCAGAAGACCGGGCGCGGCTATTACATCTATCCGCAGGGCGCGCGTGCCGGGCAGCGTTGCCCCGAGGTCGAGGCGCTGATCGCCCGCATCTCGGCCGAGCAGGGCGTGACGCGGCGTTCTTTCACGCAAGAGGAGATCCTGGCGCGCCTGCTCGATCCGATGGTGAACGAGGGCGCGCGCATCCTGGAAGAGGGCATCGCGGCGCGGCCGGGCGACATCGATATCGTCTGGATCAACGGCTATAACTGGCCGGCCTGGCGCGGCGGGCCGATGTTCTGGGCCGACAGCGTCGGGCTCGACCTCATCGTCAAGCGGCTGGAGGCGCAAGCCGCAGAGATCGGCGACAAGGCGCTGGAGCCGGCGCCGCTGCTCCGGCGGCTTGCGGCCGAGGGCAAGGGGTTTGCCAGCCTGAAGGGGTGACGCGGCGCGCCGTCATTGCGATGAGCGAAAACCGCTCTATCCTCGCCTGATCCGATAACCTTCCGAGGAGAGCCGCTTGGCTTCGGGGCTGTTTGCGCTGCTGGACGACGTTGCCGGCATCGCCAAGATCGCGGCGTCCTCGGTCGACGATGTCGTGGCGCAGGCCGGCAAGGCCGGTGCAAAGGCCGCGGGCGTCGTCATCGACGATGCAGCGGTGACGCCGCGCTATGCCGTCGGTTTCGCGGCGGCGCGAGAATTGCCGATCATCTGGCGGATCGCGCTGGGCTCGCTGCGCAACAAGCTTCTCATCCTGCTGCCGGGCGCGCTCATCCTTGCGCTGATCGCGCCCTGGGCGATCACGCCGCTCCTGATGGCGGGTGGCGTCTTCCTCTGCTTCGAGGGCGCCGAGAAGCTGTTGGAACTGGTCATGCCGCGTGGCGCCCATGGCGAGGGCAAGGCCGGTGAGGCGATAGGCGATCCAGCAGCGCTGGAGCAGCAGAAGATCGCCGGCGCTGTGAAGACCGATTTCATCCTCTCCGCGGAGATCATGGCGATCACGCTCGCCGGTGTCTCGGATCAATCCTTCTGGATGAAGGCCGCGGTGCTCGCCATCGTCGGCATCGGCATCACGGTTGCAGTCTATGGCGTCGTCGCGCTGATCGTGAAGGCCGACGATGTCGGCATGGCGCTCGCTGCCAACCAGCGGCCGGCGACGAGCCTGCTGGGCCTGCGCCGGCCGGGGCCGGGCGAGGCGGGCGGGCTCGATCGCGCGCTGTCCTGGCTGACGCGGCCGCTGGGGCGCGGGCTCGTCGTCGCCATGCCGCATTTCCTGAACCTGCTCGGCGTGGTCGGCACCGCTGCGATGCTCTGGGTCGGCGGCGGCATCATCATCCACGGGCTGGAGGAATATGGCCTCAGCGGCCTCGGCCATGGCATCCATGATCTCGCGGTCGCTGCGGGGCGAACCTTGCCGGCAGCACTGGCTGGGGCCGGGGAGTGGCTCGCCGGGGCTGCACTCGCGGCCGTATTCGGTGTGATCGTCGGCGGCCTCACCATCGCCGCCATGCACTGGCTGGTTGGGCCGCTCGTCAGGCTGTTCCGGAAGGATGCGGCGGCGCAGTCCGGCGCCTGATGCCGCTCAATCCAGCCAGGTGGTGAAGCTCTCGACCGGCTCGCGCTCGGGCACGAGGCGGTTGGCCGGCGCACCGGGATCGGCCTTGCCGATGGCGATGCCGCAGACCACGACCTCGTTCTCGGGAATGGCGAGTTCGCGCCGGACGATCGGGTGGAACTGCGCGAAGATCGCCTGCGGGCAGGAATCGAGGCCATGGCCCTGCGCGGCGACCAGCAGGGTCTGGATGAACATGCCGAGATCGAGCCAGGAGCCGATCTCGAGATCGCGGTCGATCGTCAGCATCAGTGCGACCGGCGCATCAAAGAAGCGCAGGTTCGCCGCGGTCTGCCGCTTCATGCCCTCGGTATCGCCCTTCACGACGCCGAGCAGGCCATAGAGGTCCCAGCCGACCTTGCGGCGGCGGGCGAGATAGGGCTCGCGGAACTGCGCGGGATAGTAGCGGTATTCCTCGACGCCGGGGCGCCCGCCGGCATCGAGCGCGGCGAGCAGTGCAGCTTCGAGACGCCCCCGGGATTGCGGGCCGATCACCCGGAGCTTCCAGGGCTGCATGTTGGTGCCGGAGGGTGCCTGCGCCGCCAGATCGATCAGGCGGCGCACAAGAGCGGGCTCGACCGGGTCGGGCAGGAAGGCGCGAACCGCGCGGCGGGCGCGGATCGCGCGTTCGACGGCGTCGATCCCAGTCATCGCTCGCTAGCCCTTTCGCGCTGCCAGGAAGGCGGCGTGCTCCTTCACCAGATCGCCGGCCAGCGCCTTGGCGATCAGGGCGCGGGTGTTGGGCAGGCCGTAGATCGCCGCAAAGGAGCCGAAGCGCGGGCCCTGATCCTCGCCGAACATCACCTGGTAGATCGCTTTCCACCAGTCGCCGGACACGCCCGGCCGTTCCGGCGTCGCGTTCTTGGCGGTGAGGTTCTGGTAGCGCGGGATGGCGCGGGCGACGTCGAGCGCCGTGTCCTGTACCATTTCGGGCGTCGGATCGGCTGGCAGCGCGGCCAAGGCGGCGTCGAGCTTGGCGAAGGCGTCGCGCTCGACCTCGTCGGCCGGGCGGTAGCTCTTCGCCGGCTTCACGAAGTCGCGGAAATAGGCGATCGCGTAGCCGACCAGCGCGTCGAGGCGCGGATGCGTCTCAGGCGACATCCCCGGCGCATAGCGCTGGAGGAAGCCCCAGAGCACGGCCTTGTCCTCGGAATTGGCGACGGCGACGAGGTTCATCAGCAGGCCGAAGGTGACCTGCGTGCGGACCGTGTTATCGCCTTCGCCCGAGGCGATGACCTCCGGCGCCGGCGGGTTGCCGGCGTGGATGTGCCAGACCGGGTTGCCGAGGCGGTTCTTCCAGTCCTGCTTCTCGTATCCGCCGAGGAACTGTAGGTATTCGTCGACCGCGCGCGGGATCACGTCGAAATGGAGCTTCTTGGCTTCGCGCGGGCGCTGGAACATGTAAAGCGCCAGGCTCTCCGGCGGGCCATAGGTCAGCCAGTCCTCGATTGTCAGGCCGTTGCCCTTCGACTTCGAGATCTTCTGGCCCTGCTCGTCGAGGAAGAGCTCGTAGTTGAAGCCTTCCGGCGGGGTGCCGTCGAGCGCGCGGGCGATCTGCGAGGAGACCTTGACCGAGTCGATCAGATCCTTGCCCGCCATCTCGTAATCGACGCCGAGCGCGACCCAGCGCATTGCCCAATCGGGCTTCCATTGCAGCTTCACATGGCCGCCGGTGACCGGCGAGACGAAGTGCTCCTTCGTCTGCGGATCGGTCCAGGCGATGGTGCCGGCCTCGACATCGACCTCGTCGATCGGCACCTGCATGACGATGCGCGTCTTCGGATGGATCGGCAGGAAGGGCGAATAGGTCGCGGCCCGCTCCTCGCGCAAGGTCGGCAGCATGATCTTCATCACCGCGTCGTAGCGGGCGAGCATCTTGAGCAGCGTCGCGTCGAACTCGCCGGCACGGTAGGCATCGGTCGAGGATTTGAACTCGTAGTCGAAGCCGAAGCTGTCGAGGAAGGCGCAGAGCCGCGCATTGTTGTGGCGGCCGAACGAGTCATGCGTGCCGAACGGGTCCGGCACCTCGGTCAATGGCTTGCCGAGATTGGCGGCGAGCAGCTCCTTGTTCGGCACGTTGTCCGGCACCTTGCGCAGGCCGTCCATGTCGTCGGAGAAGGCGATGAGGCGCGTGGGAATCGTGTTGCCGGTCAGCACCTGGAAGGCGTGGCGGACCATCGAGGTGCGCGCGACCTCGCCGAAGGTGCCGATATGCGGCAGGCCCGAGGGGCCGTAGCCGGTTTCGAAGATCACCGATTTCTTCCCGGATTTCTCGATGCGGGCCACGAGCTTGCGCGCCTCCTCGAACGGCCAGGCGGCCGAACGCTGGGCGGCGTCAACGAGGGCTGCGTCGAAGGCGGGCATGAGGGGCGGTGTCCTCTCCTGAGTGAAAAGAGATATCGCTTATGCGAAGAAGGGCTTTCGCAGATTGCGAAGGCCGCCGTCAATGCGAGAAGACGGCTGAGATGCGGCAAACGAGGGTGCGGCCCCCGCGCAAAGCGCCTTGCCGGCTTGGCATGACCGTATAGGGTCTGCCTCGTCTTTTTCCAGTTAGACGATGCCTTGAAAGGATGCCGCCTTGGACCGCGACCTGCTCGACAAGCTGACCGCCTGGCGACGACATCTCCACGCCCATCCCGAGCTCGGGCGCCACGAGAAGATGACCAGCGCCTTCGTGCAGGAAAAGCTGACCGAACTCGGCGTGCCCTTCGTCGCCAATGTCGGCGGTTACGGCGTGGTTGCGACGTTGACGCGCGGATCGTCCGAGCGCACGGTGGGCCTGCGCGCCGACATGGATGCGCTGCCGATTCAGGAGGTCAACGATCTCCCCTACAAGTCCAACACGCCGAATGTGATGCATGCCTGCGGCCATGACGGCCACACCACCTCATTGCTCGGCGCAGCGGCGCTGCTCAAGGCGGATGAAGGCTGGAGCGGGACGGTGCAGTTCGTCTTCCAGCCGGCGGAAGAGGGCACTGGTGGCGCGCTCGCGATGCTGGATGACGGCGTGCTGGAGCGCTTCCCGATGGAGCGCGTCTTCGGACTGCATAACTGGCCGGGGCTTGAAGCTGGCACTGTCGCCGTGCATCGCGGGCCGGTGATGTCCGAGGCCGGGCGCTTCAAGATCACGCTGACCGGCAAGGCCGGCCACGCGGCCCTGCCCGAACAGACTCATGATCCGATCGTGGCGATGGGGCATCTCATCGTGGCGTTGCAGACGATCGTCTCGCGCAATGTCGACCCGATGGAATCGGCTGTCGTCTCGATTGGCCAGGTTCATGGCGGGCTCGCCTCCAACCAGATTCCGACCAATGTCTTCATCGAGGGCACCTTCCGCACCTTCGTGCCGGCGGTGCGCGATCGTTTGCTGGCGCGCCTCAAGGGTATTGCCGAGAACATCGCAGCGACCTTCGAGATGACGGCGGCGGTCGAATTCAACTATGGCGTCGCCACGATCAACACGCTTGCGGAAGAGGATATGGCCGCCGCTGCCGGCGAGGCCGCGGGGCTCCCCGTCCGGCGCGACATGAAGGCCAGCACGACCGGCGAGGATTTCGCCTATTTCCTGGAGAAGCGCCCGGGTTGCTACATCTGGATGGGCAATGGCCCCGTGGTGAACGGCGGCGCCTTGCACAATGATCGCTACAACTTCAACGACGCGATCCTGCCTGCGGCGTCCGGCTGGTATGCTGCGGTGGCGAAGCAGGCGCTGGCCAGCAACGCGCCCTGAGAGCGAGCCACCTTGTCATTCCGGGGCTTCGCATAGCGAAGAACCCGGAAACCACGACCGGGTGAGCGGCCTGGAACCGGACAAAGATTTCACCCAGTCGTGGGTTCCGGGTTCGCGCCTGCGGCGCGCCCCGGAATGACAAGGGTATGGTTCGATCAATACGGACTGACCGGAAAGAAGCGCAGATAGAGACGGGCGTAAGTCCCGTCGTCCCAGAGGCCCTGCAGCGCGTAGTCGATGGCGCGCTTCAGGACGGGATCGTCCTTGCGCAGCAGGAAGGCGACGCCCTCGCCGAAATAGCGGCTTTCCAGATAGGGCCCGCCCGAGAAGGCGAACTCGCCGCCGCTGCCGGCGAGCGCCAGCGACAAGGCCACGCCGTCGCCGAAGACATATTCCGCCTCGCCGCTGCGCAGCGCTGCCACCGCAGCGTTGAGGTCGGTGCTTTCGCGGCGCTGCACGAAGGGCATGAGCCGCTCGAGAAAGGCTTGATGGGCCGTGCCGGAGACAATCGCGACGCGCCGCCCCTGCAGGGCCGCACCGTCGAGTGCTGCCCGGGCGCTGCCGCGCGTGGTGACGAAGCGGGCGGGCGCGCGGAAATAGAGGTGGCTCGCAGCGAAGCGCTCGCGCAAGGCCGGCGTCAGGTTCATCGCGGCGGCGAGTACGTCACCCCGGCCCTCGGCGAGCGAGTCCGTGAGGGTATCGAAGCGGCGCGGCTGGATCGTGCAGGTCCAGCCCAGTTTCTCGCAGACGGCACGGGCGAGCTCGACCGAGAAGCCGGTCAGCGCCCCGTCCGGCCCGGCGAAATGGAAGGGCGGATAGTCGTCATCGGCGAGGAAGCGCACGACGCGCGGCGGGCCGGGCTCGGGCCGGTCGAGCCGGATGCGCGGATCCCAGAGATTGGGGATGGCGATGCGCGGCGGCTCCTGCGCCAGGGCCGTGGCGACGGTGAGGAGCGAGATCGCAAGGGTGAGCGCGCGAGGCATCGGGCGCATCTGGCGCTGGATGCCGGCGCGGATCAAGGGGGCGGGAGGCCGTCATGCTCGGCCTTGACCCGAGCATCTCGTCCCGGATGAGGCTCCCGGAACCTTCTTGTCACGAGATTCTCGGGTCGAAGCTGGGCTTCGCCCGAGAATGACGCTGAGGGCTTAGCCCAAGCTCGCTGCCGTCGCCTTCGCGCCTTTGTCGAGGAGCGAGGCGAGGTGCGCGGTGACCGGCTTAGTGAAGCGCTCGTTGCCCGGCAGGTCGGTTCCGAAGATCGCCTCGATGCCGGTGAGCGCCTCGACCAGCGCTTTCGGATCACGCCCGGCAGTTTCCGTGTGGCGCTTGAGCTCCGCAACAAGCGGATCGCGCACGTCGATGGCGCCGCCCTTTTCGTCGGTGCCGGTGACGTAGCGCATCCAGGCGGCGACGCCGAGCGCGAGATGTTCAATTCCGGCGCCGGCCTTCAGCCGCTCGCGGATCGTGCCGAGCAGGCGCTGTGGCAGCTTCTGCGAGCCGTCCATGGCGATCTGCCAGGTCCGGTGGCGGATCGCCGGGTTCTGGAAGCGGACAAGCAGGGCCTTGGCGTAGTCCGCGAGCACGACGCCCTGCGGCGCCGGCACGGTCGGGATGATCTCGGCCCAGAGGCTTTCGAGGAAGCGAGCGAGAACGGGGTCGCTGCTGGCTTCGGCCACCGTCTCATGGCCGGCGAGATAGCCGAGATAGGCGAGCGAGGAATGCGCGCCGTTGAGCATCCTGAGCTTCATGAACTCGAAGGGCGCGACCTCGGAGACCATCTGCGCGCCCACCTCATGCCAGTCCGGGCGGCCAGCGGCGAAGACATCCTCGATCGCCCATTGCCGGAAGGGCTCGCCGATGACGGGGGCGGCGTCCTCGGCGCCAATCAGCCTGGCGACTTCGGCGAGGTCGGCCTCGGTCGTCGCCGGCACGATGCGGTCGACCATCGTCGCGGGGAAGGCGCCGTTGGCCTCGACCCAGGCAGCGAGCTTGTCGTCGGTGAGCGCTGCGAAGTCGCGGACGAGGCCGCGCAGGACATGGCCGTTGGAGGGAAGATTGTCGCAGCATAGCGCGGTGAACGGGCCAAGCCCCGCATCGCGGCGCGCCTTAAGCCCGGCGACGAGGATGCCGACGGCCGAGCGCGGCGCTTGGCGGTTGGCGAGGTCGTGGACGATGTTGGGATGATCGGCCTTGAGCTTGCCGGTCGCCGGGTCGTGGCAATAGCCCTTCTCGGTGACGGTGAGCGAGACGATGCGGGTCTCGGGCGCAGCCAGCTTTGCGATGAGGGCCGAAGGGCTTTCGGGCGCGACGAGCACATCGAGCACCGAGCCGATGACGCGCAATTCCGGCCCGGCCGGGGCGAGCTTGAGCAGCGTATAAAGCCCGTCCTGCGGCTTCAGCCGGTCGCGCTGGTCGGGGCGCTGGAGGCTGGCGCCGACGATGCCCCAGGCGCCGAAGCGCTTCTCCAGCGCGTCCTCGGTATATTCGGCGAGGTGGCCGCGGGCGAAGGCGCCGAGGCCGAGATGGACGATGCCGGGCTTGAGGGCCGAGCGGTCATAGGACGGGCGGCGGACCGAAGCCGGCAGGCCGGCGAGAGCGGAAGCGGAGAGGCGGGTCACAGCTTGTAGGCCTCCTTGGCGAGGCGATAGGCGAGGTCATGGGCGACCTCAGCCGCCTCGTCCTCTTCGAGCCGGTGCTCGGCGACGAGCTTGGCGAGATAGGCGCAGTCGACGCGGCGCGCGACGTCGTGCCGGGCGGGGATCGAGAGATAGGCGCGGGTGTCGTCGTTGAAGCCGACGGTGTTGTAGAATCCGGCCGTCTCGGTGGTGAGTTCGCGGAAGCGCAGCATCGCTTCCGGCGCGTCCAGGAACCACCAGCCCGGTCCGAGCCGCAGCGCCGGATAATGCCCGGCGAGCGGGGCGAGTTCGCGCGAATAGGCGGTCTCGTCTAGCGTGAAGGCGATGACCGTGAGATTGGGCTCGTTGCCGACGGCGTCGAGCAGCGGCTTCAGTGCCTCGACATAGTTGGTCTGCGTCGGAATGTCGGAGCCCATGTCGCGGCCGAAATGCTCGAACAGGGCCGCGTTGTGGTTGCGGTGCGAGCCGGGATGGATCTGGAGCACGAGCCCGTCGTCGAGGCTCATCTTCGCCATCTCGGTCAGCATCTGACCGCGGAAGAGATCGGCATCCTTGGCCGAGACCTTGCCCTTCAGGATCTTGGCGTAGAGCTTCTCGGCATCCGCGTCCGAGAGATTGGCCGTGCGGGCGGTGGCGTGGCCGTGGTCGGAGGAGGTGGCGCCGCGCTCCTTGAAATAGGCGCGCCGCTTGCGATGGGCGGCGAGATAGCCGGTCCAGGTGCCGATATCCTCACCGGTCAATTCGCCGAGCCTGTCGAGATTATCCGAAAAGCCTTCGAATTCCGGATCAACGACGCTGTCGGGCCGGTAGGCGGTGACGACCTTGCCGCCCCAGCCGGATTCGCGGACCATGTCGTGCCAGCGGAGATCGTCGAGCGCGCCTTCGGTCGTGCTGATCGCCTCGATATTGAAGCGCTCGAACAAGGCGCGCGGGCGCAGCTCCGGCTCTTCCAGCTTCGCGGCGATCCTGTCGTAGATCTTGTCGGCATTCTCCGGCGTCAGGCGCTCGTTGATGCCGAAGACGGTCGAGGCTGCGTGCTCGAACCAGAGCCGCGTCGGCGTGCCCCGGAACAGGTGCCAGTGATCGGCGAAGAGCTGCCAGATCTTGCGCGGATCGGTCTCGACCTCGCCACCGTCCTTTCTGTTGATGCCAAGCTGTTCGAGGCGCACGCCCTGCGAGTAGAGCATGCGGAAGATATAATGATCCGGCTTGACGAAGAGGGTCGCCGGATCGGGAAAGGCATTATCCTCGGCATACCAGCGCGGATCGGTATGGCCATGCGGCGAGATGATCGGCAGGTCGCGGACCGTGGCGAAGAGCCGGCGCGCGATGCCGCGGGTTACCGGATCGGCGGGAAAGAGGCGATCGTCGTGCAGCAGCATGGGCATCTCCATCGGTCGCCCCGATCTCTAGAACCGGCGGCAGCGGGGGTCAATCGCCTGGTATACTAGTGCGCCAGATGACGGCCCCTACCTGTCGGGGATTGCTTCGGAACCAGACTTGCGCTTCCCGTATGTCCCGCGCCATCCTCGCGCCGCAACGGTACCGGAGCGATGGATATGACGACGCGGCGTGAACTCCTGGCAGGGGCGGGACTGGCAGCGCTGGCGGCGCAGCTTCCCGTCGTCGCGCTGGCGCAGGCAAAGGACAGCGTGACCATCGCCCAGACGCTGGAGCCGCCGACACTGGATCCGACATCCGGTGCCGCGCAGGCGATCCGCGAGGTGACGCTGCAGAACATCTTTGAAGGGCTAGTCAAGATCGACCGGACCGGCAAGCTCCAGCCCTGCCTCGCCGAGAGCTGGCAGATCGCCGACGACAACGTCACCTATCGCTTCAAGCTGCGGCAGGGCGCGAAGTTCCACGACGATACGCCCTTCACCGCCGAGCAGGTGAAGTTCTCGTTCGAGCGCGCGGTGGCACCGGATTCCACCAACGCCCAGCGCCAGCTCTTCACGCCCATCGCCGAGATCACCACGCCGGACCCGGCGACCGTGGTGATCAAGCTGAAGCAACCGACCGCGAATTTCCTCTTCGGCCTGGCCTGGGGCGATGCGGTGATCGTGGCGCCGGCCACGGCCGCCAACAACAAGACCAATCCGGTCGGCACCGGCCCGTTCAAATTCGTGCGCTGGAACCGCGGCGACCGGCTCGAACTCGCCCGCAACGATGGCTATTGGGGCGAGAAGCCGGCGCTGGCCAAGGCGATTTTCCGCTTCATGTCGGACCCGCAGGCGCAGGTCGCGGCGCTCCGGGCCGGCGATGTCGACGCCCATACCAATCTCTCGGCGCCGGAGGCCGTGCCGCAGCTCAAGGCCGATGCCAAGCTCAAGGTCACGATCGGCGGCACCGAGGGCGAGACGGTGCTCGCCACCAATAACGCCAAGCCGCCCTTCGACAATCTCAAGGTGAGACAGGCGATCGCTCATGCGCTCGACCGCAAGACCATCGCGCTCGGCGTCTACGGCTTCGACGTCAACCTGATCGGCAGCCATTTCTCGCCGCTGCACCCGGCCTATGTCGACCTGACCGGCACATACCCTTACGACCCCGCCAAGGCCAAGGCTCTGCTCAAGGAGGCCGGCTTCCCGAATGGCTTCAGCTGCACGCTGAAGCTGCCGCCGCCATCCTATGCCCGTCGTTCCGGCGAGATCGTCGCGGCGCTGCTTTCGCAGATCGGGATCAACGCGGCGATCGAGCCGCTCGAATTCCCGCAATGGCTGGAGCGCGTCTTCCGCAACAAGGATTACGATCTCAGCATCATCGCCCATACCGAGCCGCTCGACATCGATATCTATGCGCGGGACGACTACTACTTCCAGTACAAGGACCCGGACTTCAAGGCGCTGATCGCCAAGATCGCCGTGACCCTGCCGGAGGCCGAGCGCAACGAGCTCTACAAGCAGGCGCAGCGCAAGCTGGCTCAGGACGCGGTCAACGGCTTCCTGTTCATCCTGCCCAAGATCACCGTGGCGAACGCCGCGCTGGAGGGGATGTGGACCGACTGGCCGCTGCCGGTGACGCCGCTGGCGGAATTGCGCTGGCGGTGAGTCTGCCGGCAGGCGGCAGGGCGTCATGATCGGCTATATCCTGCGCCGGCTCGTCGCGCTGGTGCTGACCCTGCTCGCGGCAGCGCTGGTGATCTTCGTCGTGCTCGAAATCCTGCCAGGCGATCCGGCAGCGGTGACGCTCGGCCTCAATGCCGCGCCCGAGGCGCTGACCGCGCTTCGGGCCGAGATGGGGCTCGACAAGCCGGCGGCGCTGCGCTTCTTCATCTGGCTCGGCGGGCTCGTCACCGGCGATCTCGGGCAGAGCTATACCTATCGCGTGCCAGTGCTGCAGCTCATCACCGAGCGCATGGCGGTGACCTTACCGCTTGCGCTGATGGCGATCGCACTGGCCACCGCGATCGGCATTCCGCTCGGCATGCTCGCGGCCTCGCGCCATGGCCGGCTGGCCGATGCAGGCGTCATGGCCTTCGCGCAGGCCGGGCTCGCCATCCCGAATTTCTGGTTCGGCCTGCTGCTGGTCCTCGTCTTCGCGGTCGGGCTCGGCTGGCTGCCGGCCGGCGGCTTTCCGGGCTGGCAAGCGGGGATAGGCGTCTCGCTGAAGGCGCTCTTGATGCCGGCGCTGGCGCTGGCCCTGCCGCAGGCCGCGATCATCGCGCGGGTGACGCGCTCCTCGATGCTCGATACGCTGCAGGAGGATTTCGTTCGCACCGCCCGCGCCAAGGGGTTGAGCGAGGGCACGACGATGCGCCGGCATGCGCTGCGCAACGCGCTGATCCCGGTCGTCACCATCCTCGGCCTTCAGTTCTCCGTGCTGATCGCAGGCGCCATCATCATCGAGAACGTCTTCGCCCTGCCGGGGCTGGGGCGGCTCGTCTTCCAGGCCATCGCCCAGCACGATCTCATCGTGGTCAAGGACCTCGTCATGCTCTTCGCGGGTCTGGCGATCGTGATCAATTTCGCGGTCGAACTGCTCTACGGGCTGATCGACCCGCGCCTGAGGCAATCATGAGCGCGGTTCAGGACAAGGCGCCGGGCGGCAAGCGGCACTGGTGGCTCGCACCCTCCTTCGTGATCGGCGCTGTGCTGGCCATGCTCGTCGTCGCGGCGGCTCTCGTTTCCTATGTCTGGACGCCCTATCAGCCGACGCAGATGATGATCCTGAACCGGCTGAAGGGCCCGTCGGCCGTGAACTGGTTCGGCACCGACCAGTTCGGCCGTGATGTCTTCTCGATGATCATGGTCGGTGCGCGCAATTCGCTCGCGGTCGGGCTCGGCGCGGTCGGCATCGGCATGGTCGTCGGGACGGCGCTGGGGCTCGCGGCCTCGGTCCGGCGCGACGGCATTCTCGACCATGCGATCATGCGCACGGCCGATTTCACCCATGCCTTCCCGGCCGTGCTGACCGCGATCATGATGACCGCGATCGCAGGGCCGGGCATGCTCAACGCGGTCGTCGCCATCGCCGTGCTGAACCTGCCCTATTTTGCCCGGCTCGCGCGCGGCGCGGCCCTGCAGGTCTGGGCGCAGGACTTCATCCAGGCGGCGCGGGCGGCTGGGCTCAATAACCGGCAGATCACGCTACGCCATGTCCTGCCCAATATCGCCGGCATCCTGGTGGTGCAGGCGACGATCCAGTTTGCGCTCGCGGTGCTGGCCGAGGCCGGCCTGTCCTATCTCGGGCTCGGCATGCAACCGCCGAACCCGTCCTGGGGGCGGATGCTCAACGAGGCGCAGACCTTCATGGCGGCGCAGCCCTGGCTTGCGATCTTCCCGGGTGCCGCGATTGCGCTGACCGTGCTCGGCTTCAACCTGCTCGGCGATGGCCTGCGCGACGCGGTCGATCCACGCCTGCGGCGCAGCCGGTAACGTTCTCAGAACAGCGCGGTCGGAGCGAACTGGGCCAGCGCCATCAGCGCGATGCCGGTGAGGCCGAGCAGGCCACCGGTCGCGGCGAGGAGGCCGACGCCGGTGATGATCGCGGCGGACGAGATGACGATCGCGATCTGGATCAGGCCTGACGCGATGTCGAACTTGTCGTCGCGGGCGGCGGCGATGTCGCGCTGCGCCTCGGCCGCCTTGGCACGGGCGGCGAGCTCCTTGCGGCCCTCCTGGGTCTCGGGTTCGGAATCGTAGCGCGCGACGGTCTGCTTCCAGCTCTCGATGCGCTTCGTCAGGCGCTGCCGGGCGGCCTCGTCGGTGACGCCGGCAAGCTCGACCTCCAGCGCCTCGGTCGCGGTGCGCACGGTGGTGCCGCGGATCGTCTTGGCCTGGAAGAAGGCCCAGAGATTGGAGGCCTCGATATTCTTGGCGACGGCCTCCTGCTCGGCATTCTTGCCGCCGATCTCGGAGAAGGCGAGCGTCAGCGCGAGCAGCGCGATCAGAAGGGCGATGCGCTTGTTGCCGCCCTCGGGCGTTTCGACGGAACCGGACACGAATCACCTCGCAGGCCACCACTGGCGGGCGGTGTTTAAGGCTTTCCGTTTGGGCAGCAAGATGTCAGCGGCTGGCCCGTGGATGGGCGGCGTCATAGGCGGCCATCAGGCGGGCCGAATCGATGCGGGTGTAGATCTGCGTCGTCGAGAGCGAGGCGTGACCGAGCAGTTCCTGGATGGCGCGGAGATCGCCGCCCCGGCCGAGCAGATGCGTCGCGAAGGAGTGCCGCAGGGAGTGTGGCGTGGCCGAGGAGGGCAGGCCGAGCGCGCCGCGCAAGCCCTCGACTGCGAGCTGGATGATGCGCGGCGAAAGCGGGCCGCCCTTGGCACCGACGAAGAGCGGCCCTTCCGGCGGCAGCCGCCAGGGACAGAGCTTCAGGTACTCCGCGATCGCCGCGATCACGACGGGCAGCACCGGTACCATCCGCGTCTTGCTGCCCTTGCCGATGACGGTCAGCGTATCGCCGGCCTGCTGTGGGGCCTGGGTGCGGGCGAGCGAGAGCGCCTCCGAGATGCGCAACCCGCTGCCATAGAGCAGGCCGAGCACGGCGGCGTCGCGGGCGAGGATCCACTGTTCGCGCTCTTCGCCGGCGCGGGTATCGGCCTGGGTGACGGCGCGGGCGGCCGAGGGCTCGAGCGGGCGCGGCAGCGACTTGCCGAGGCGCGGGCCGCGCGTCGCCGCGAAGGCGGCGGCGGTGAGCTTGCCGTTCCGCTCGCCGAAGCGGGCGAAGGAGCGCAAGGCCGCGAGCTGACGCATCAGGGTGCGGTTGCCGACGCCGTCGCGCCGGCGCTGGCCGAGGAAGGCGCGCAGGTCGACGGGCTTGAGCGCGGCGATGTCGGAAAGCGAGGGCGCGCCGTCGAGATGCTCGGTGAGGAAAGCATGGAACTGGCCGAGGTCGCGGGCATAGGCCTCCAGCGTCTTCGGCGAAAGGCGCCGCTCGGCCGAGAGGTGCGAAAGCCAGTCACGCCGGAAGGAGTCGAAATCGGTCATCGCGGCAGCATGACGCTCCTGCCTTAACAGCAGCCGAATCGGTGTTAGACACTGGCGCGATGGATGAGACGGCGGACATGATCGAAGGCGGCACGGTCGACGTGCTGATCCCGCTCGGGCTCGACCAGGCCTATAGCTATGCCGTGCCGGCCGGGCTCGTACTGAAGCCCGGCGATGTCGTGCAGGTGCCGCTTGGCCCACGCGAGACGGTCGGCGTCGTCTGGGATGTCGGTTCCGGGCGCGGCGGCAATCTCAAGAAGGTCACCGGCAAATACGATATGCCGCCGCTCGACCCGGCGCTGCGCAAGCTCGTCGACTGGGTGGCCTGGTACACGCTGGCGCCGAAGGGGTCCGTGCTGGCCCTGGCCCTGCGCCGGCAGCCTGACGATACGCCGGAACGGCCGAAGCTTGGTGTCCGACTTGCCGGAGCGCCGCCCGGCCGCATGACCCCTGCGCGGGCGCGGGCCATCGCAGCGGCCGAGGGTGGTCTGCTGATTGCGAAGTCGGCGCTGGCGGAAGCGGCTTCAGTCAGCGCGGCGGTGATCGATTCCCTCGTCGATGCCGGCACCTTCATCGTCGAGCCCCTGCCGCGAGAAGCGATCGCGGCCTTGCCCGATCCCGACCATGCCGCACCGGAACTCTCGGAAGGGCAGGCGGAGGTGGCGCAGGCGCTGGTCAAGTCGGTGCAGGCGAAGGTCTTCGGTGTCTCGTTGCTCGAAGGGGTCACCGGCTCCGGCAAGACCGAGGTCTATTTCGAGGC
Organism: Allobosea sp. GW822-FHT05A11; assembly: GCF_058800455.1. Classification (NCBI taxonomy): domain Bacteria; kingdom Pseudomonadati; phylum Pseudomonadota; class Alphaproteobacteria; order Hyphomicrobiales; family Alloboseaceae; genus Allobosea; species Allobosea sp. GW822-FHT05A11. The sequence continues at coordinate 160,950 of NZ_JBXAMI010000009.1, forward strand.
GGTGGCGGAGGCGATCCGGCTCGGCCGCCAGAGCCTGATCCTGATGCCGGAGATTGCGCTGACGGCGCAGTTCATCGACCGCTTCGAGGCCCGCTTCGGTGTCAGGCCCGGCCTGTGGCACTCGGCGGTGACGGGCCGCAAGCGCGAGCGCCTGCAGGCGGCGATCGCATCGGGCGAAGCCAAGGTCGTGGCCGGTGCGCGCTCGGCGCTTTTCCTGCCCTATAGCGATCTCGGCCTCATCGTCGTCGATGAGGAGCATGAGAGCGCCTACAAGCAGGAGGACGGCGTCTCCTATCATGCGCGCGACATGGCGGTGGTGCGGGGCCGGATCGAGAATGCGCCGGTTGTGCTCGCTTCCGCGACGCCCTCGCTGGAGACCCGCGTCAATGCCGAGCGCGGGCGCTACGCCCATCTCAGGCTGCCCGAGCGTTTCGGCGGGCGCGAATTGCCTGTTCTCGGCCTCGTCGACCTGCGCCGCGACAAGCCGGAGCGGGGGCGCTGGCTGTCGGGGGCGCTGGTCAAGGCGGTCGAGGCCAATCTGGAGGCCAAGGAGCAATCCCTGCTCTTCCTGAACCGGCGCGGCTATGCGCCGCTGACGCTGTGCAGGGATTGCGGCCACCGCTTCCAGTGCCCGAACTGCTCGGCCTGGCTGGTCGACCATCGTTTTCGGCGGGCGCTGGTCTGCCATCATTGCGGCCATGTCGAGCGCCGGCCGCATGAATGCCCGGCCTGCCACAAGCCCGAGAGCCTCGTCGCCTGCGGGCCGGGCGTCGAGCGGCTGGCCGAGGAGGTCGCGACGCTTTTTCCACAGGCGCGTTCGATCGTACTCTCCAGCGATTTTCCGGGCGGGACCGAGCGGCTGAAGACGGAGCTGATGGCTGTGGCGGAAGGCGAATTCGACATCGTCATCGGCACCCAGCTCGTCGCCAAGGGCCATAATTTCCCGGGAATGACGCTGGTCGGTGTGATCGACGCCGATCTCGGCCTCACATCCGGCGATCCACGCGCGGCGGAGCGAACCTTCCAGGCCTTGCGACAGGTCACCGGGCGCGCAGGGCGGGGCGAGAAACCCGGCCGCGCCCTGCTTCAGACGCATGACCCGGAGCATCCTGTGCTCAAGGCGCTGATCTCGGGCGATCCGGAGCGGTTTTATGCCGCAGAGGAGGCATCGCGGGAGGCGGCGGGCCTGCCGCCTTTCGGGCGATTGGCGGCGCTGATCGTCTCCGCCAACAACCAGGCCGAGGCCGAAAGCCATGCGCGGGCGCTGGCGCGCTGCGCCGAGGCCAATGACGGAATCATGGTGCTGGGGCCGGCGGAAGCGCCTTTGGCAGTGCTGCGCGGGCGCCATCGCATGCGCCTGATCGTCAAGACGGCGCGCGAGATCAACCTGCAGGATTACCTGCGCGCCTGGCTGAAACGGGCGCCCCGGCCCAAGGGCTCGGTCCGGGTCGCGGTGGACGTCGACCCGCAAAGCTTCCTTTGAAGAGCTGAAAGGCGCGGCAAAATCGCCGCTTGTGACGGCCAATCAGCGATTGCGCGGCCCGGAACCGCATGCTAGTGCACCGCCACATTTCGGTCGCGAAGTCGTCTTGCCGACTTCGGGCCTATGATACTCGCAGTGTCGGGAGCATACACTCCACCTTCGTCAGGAAGGTCGCCGGTGTGGTCCCTTGAAACGAGAGACGGGAAGCGTGGCTGAAGGCGGATCGCAGGGGACATTGGTGTCGGGCGTAGCTCAACGCTATGCCACCGCTCTGTTCGAGTTGGCTCAGGAGGCAGGCGCGATCGACGCCGTCGCGGCCGCTCTGGATAGCTTCAACGGTCTGCTCGCCGAGAGCGAGGACCTCCGTCGCCTGATCGAGAGCCCGGCCTTCACCGCCGAGGAGCAGGTCGCGGCGATCAAGGCCGTGCTCGAGAAGGCCGGCATCACCGGCATCGCCGCCAATTTCATCGGCCTCGTCGCCAGCAAGCGCCGCCTCTTCGCGCTGCCGGGCATGATCGCCGGCTACAAGCGTCTGGTCGCCGAGGCCAAGGGCATCGTCTCCGCCGAGGTGACGGTCGCCGAGCAGCCCACGGCCAAGCGCGTCGACGAGATCCGCGCGGCGCTGAAGGGCGTCGCCGGCAAGGATGTCGACGTCTCGATCAAGATCGACCCGGCCCTGATCGGCGGGCTCATCGTCAAGATGGGCTCCCGCATGGTCGACGCCTCGCTGAAAACCAAGCTCAATTCAATTCGTCTTGCCATGAAAGAGGTCGGCTGATGGACATCCGCCCCGCTGAAATCTCCGCCATCCTGAAGGCTCAGATCTCGAATTTCGGCTCGGAAGCTTCGGTCACCGAAGTCGGCCAGGTTCTCTCCGTCGGCGACGGCATCGCCCGCGTCTACGGCCTCGACAAGGTCCAGGCCGGTGAGATGGTCGAGTTCGAGTCCGGCGTGCGCGGCATGGCGCTCAACCTCGAGAGCGACAATGTCGGCGTCGTGATCTTCGGTTCCGACCGCGAGATCAAGGAAGGCCAGACCGTCAAGCGCACCGGCGCCATCGTCGACGTTCCCGTCGGCAAGGAGCTGCTCGGCCGCGTCGTCGACGCTCTCGGCAACCCGATCGACGGCAAGGGCCCGATCAAGTCCAAGACCCGCGCCCGCGTCGACGTCAAGGCGCCCGGCATCATCCCGCGCAAGTCGGTGCATGAGCCGATGGCGACCGGCCTCAAGGCGGTCGACGCCCTGATCCCGATCGGCCGTGGCCAGCGCGAGCTGATCATCGGCGACCGCCAGACCGGCAAGACCGCCCTGGCGCTCGACACGATCCTGAACCAGAAGCCCCTCAACGTCGAAGGCGCTCCGGAGAGCCAGAAGCTCTACTGCGTCTACGTCGCCGTCGGCCAGAAGCGCTCGACCGTCGCCCAGCTCGTGAAGGTGCTCGAGGAGCGCGGCGCGATGGAGTATTCCATCGTCGTGGCGGCCACCGCCTCGGACGCCGCCCCGATGCAGTTCCTGGCGCCCTTCGCCGGCTGCGCCATGGGCGAGTTCTTCCGCGACAACGGCATGCATGCCGTCATTATCTATGACGACCTCTCCAAGCAGGCCGTCGCCTACCGCCAGATGTCGCTGCTGCTGCGCCGCCCGCCGGGCCGCGAGGCCTATCCGGGCGACGTGTTCTATCTCCACTCCCGCCTGCTCGAGCGCGCGGCGAAGATGGGTGAGGCCGCCGGCCTCGGCTCGCTGACGGCGCTGCCGGTCATCGAGACCCAGGCGAACGACGTCTCGGCCTATATCCCGACCAACGTGATCTCGATCACCGACGGCCAGATCTTCCTGGAGACGGACCTGTTCTACCAGGGCATCCGCCCGGCCGTGAACGTCGGTCTCTCGGTGTCGCGCGTCGGTTCGTCGGCGCAGACCAAGGCGACCAAGAAGGTCGCCGGCAAGATCAAGGGCGAGCTCGCCCAGTATCGCGAGATGGCCGCCTTCGCCCAGTTCGGCTCGGACCTCGACGCGGTCACGCAGCGCCTGCTCAACCGCGGCGCCCGCCTGACCGAGCTCCTGAAGCAGCCGCAGTTCTCGCCGCTGAAGATGGAAGAGCAGGTCGTCGTGATCTATGCCGGCGTGAACGGCTATCTCGACGCGCTTCCGGTCAACAAGGTCCGCGCCTTCGAGGACGGCCTGCTCTCGCTGGTCCGCGGCAAGCATGCCGACATGCTCAACGAGATCGGCACGTCGAAGGACCTGTCGGACGCCAACGCCGCCAAGCTCAAGGACATCGTGACGGGGTTCGCGAAGTCCTTCGCCTGAGGACGGGCTTCCCGTCATGGTCGGCCTCGTGCCGGCCATTCACGCCTTGCGGCCGATCGAGCAAGGCGGGCGGGAGTGAGGACATGGATGCTCGGGACAAGCCCGGGCATGACGGAATGAGACGTAGATGGTCAGTTCGACCATGACGGGGTGAGAGCGCCACATGCCTTCTTTGAAGGACCTTAGAAACCGCATCGCTTCGGTGAAGTCGACGCAGAAGATCACCAAGGCCATGCAGATGGTCGCGGCTGCCAAGCTGCGCCGCGCGCAGTCGGCCGCCGAGGCTGCGCGCCCCTATGCCGAGCGCATGGAGACGGTGCTGTCGAATCTCGCGTCCGGCGTCTCCGGTTCGAGCGCGCCGCGCCTGATCGCCGGCACGGGCTCCGACAAGGTGCATCTGCTGCTGGTTCTGACCGCCGAGCGCGGCCTGTGCGGCGCCTTCAACTCCTCGATCGCGCGTCTCGCTCGCGACAAGGCGCTGGCGCTGAAGGCCGAGGGCAAGACGGTCAAGATCATCTGCGTCGGCAAGAAGGGCTACGACATCCTGCGCCGCCAGTTCGCGGCCGAGATCATCGAGTTCATCGACCTGCGCGAGTTCAAGCAGGTCGGCTTCGCCAATGCGGAGGCGATCGCCCAGAACGTGCTGGCGCGTTTCGGCAATGGCGAATTCGACGTCGCGACGCTGTTCTTCTCGCGCTTCCGCTCGGTGATCGCCCAGATCCCGACGGCGCAGCGCATCATCCCGGCCGAGATCCCGGAAGGGACGAAGCAGACCGACGCGGTCTACGATTACGAGCCGGACGAGGGCGAGATCCTCGAGGCGCTGCTGCCGCGCAACCTCACCGTCCAGATCCTGCGCGGGCTGCTCGAGAACGCCGCCTCCGAACAGGGCGCGCGCATGTCGGCGATGGATTCCGCCACGCGCAACGCCGGCGAGATGATCAAGAAGCAGACGCAGATCTACAACCGCTCGCGCCAGGCGATGATCACCAAGGAACTGATCGAGATCATCTCCGGCGCGGAAGCGCTATAACCGCCTAATCTTTCGTCGGCGGAGCGATCCGCCGACAGCCGCAACATCCGAATGCGCTAGTCCCGAGGTTCCACCATGGCCAAAGCCGCTACCAAGACCACCAAGACGAAGACCGCCGAGAAGCCCGCCAATACCGGCACCGGCCGCGTTACCCAGGTCATCGGCGCGGTCGTCGACGTGCAGTTCGACGGCGCCCTGCCGGAGATCCTGAACGCGCTCGAGACCGACAACCTCGGCAACCGCCTAGTCCTCGAGGTCGCCCAGCATCTCGGCGAGAACACCGTCCGTACCATCGCGATGGACGCCACCGAAGGTCTGGTCCGCGGCCAGTCCGTCACCGACACCGGCGCGCCGATCGCGGTTCCGGTCGGCGACGAGACGCTCGGCCGCATCATGAACGTCATCGGCGAGCCGGTCGACGAGGCCGGCCCGATCCTGACCACGGCCCGCCGCGGCATCCACCAGCCGGCCCCGAGCTATGCCGAGCAGGCGACGGACGCCCAGATCCTCGTCACCGGCATCAAGGTCGTCGACCTGCTGGCGCCCTACGCCAAGGGCGGCAAGGTCGGCCTGTTCGGCGGCGCCGGCGTCGGCAAGACCGTGCTGATCATGGAGCTGATCAACAACGTCGCGAAGGCCCATGGCGGCTACTCCGTGTTCGCCGGGGTCGGCGAGCGCACCCGTGAGGGCAACGATCTCTATCACGAGATGATCGAGTCCAACGTCAACAAGAACCCCAAGGAGAACAACGGTTCGACAGCTGGCTCCAAGTGCGCTCTCGTTTACGGCCAGATGAACGAGCCCCCGGGCGCCCGCATGCGCGTCGCTCTCGCCGGCCTGACCATCGCCGAGGACTTCCGCGACAAGGGCCAGGACGTGCTGTTCTTCGTCGACAACATCTTCCGCTTCACGCAGGCCGGTTCGGAAGTGTCCGCGCTGCTCGGCCGCATTCCCTCGGCGGTGGGCTATCAGCCGACGCTCGCCACCGACATGGGCAACCTGCAGGAGCGCATCACCACCACCAACAAGGGCTCGATCACCTCGGTGCAGGCGATCTACGTCCCGGCCGACGACTTGACCGACCCTGCGCCCGCGACCTCGTTCGCCCACCTGGACGCCCGTACCGTGCTGTCGCGTTCGATCGCGGAAAAGGGCATCTACCCGGCGGTCGACCCGCTCGACTCGACCTCGCGCATGCTCTCGGCCGACATCGTCGGCGAGGAGCACTACGCTGTCGCGACCGCTGTCCAGCAGACGCTGCAGCGCTACAAGTCGCTGCAGGACATCATCGCGATCCTGGGCATGGACGAGCTCTCCGAAGACGACAAGATGACGGTGGCGCGCGCCCGCAAGATCGAGCGCTTCATGTCGCAGCCCTTCTTCGTCGCGGAGGTCTTCACCGGCTCGCCCGGCAAGCTCGTTCCGCTCGAGGACACCATCAAGGGCTTCAAGGGCCTGATCGAGGGCAAGTACGACCACCTGCCGGAAGCGGCCTTCTACATGGTCGGCTCGATCGAGGAAGCCGTCGAAAAGGCACAGCGCCTGGCCGCCGAGGCCGCGTAAGCCTCTCGCGACCGGCGTTTCCGGGCGGCTGCTGCTGCCCGGAACCATGCCGGGCATAGGTTGTTGACAGATCTGGCAAGCCCCGGGCCCGGTATCCGCGGCCGGGGTGAGGTCGGAGGAAAAGACAGGCGATGGCCACCTTCAAGTTCGAACTCGTCTCGCCAGAGCGCATCCTGTTCTCGGGTGAGGTCGTCAGTGTCATCGTCCCGTCGACCGAGGGCGAGATGACCGTGCTTGCCGGGCACGCGCCGCTGGTGGCGACGCTCAAGGCCGGCATCGTCTTCGTCCAGACGACGGACCAGAACGGCAAGGAATTCTTCGTCAATGGCGGCCTCGCCGAGGTCAACCAGGAAACGATGACCATCCTGGCCGAGCAGGGCAAGTTCCTCGAGGATGTCGATAGCGCCGTGCTCGACGCCGAGATCCTGACCGCCGAGACCCGCCTTGCCGGTTCGCACAACGACGATGAGAAGAAGCGCCTGCGGGAGGCGCTGGTGCAGTTGCGCGAATTCAAGCACGTCTTCGAGCAGCGCAAGGCGGCGTGATCCGCTCTTCAGTTCTGGAATTCGGAAGGGCCGCGCAAGCGGCCCTTTTTCGTTGGCGAAATGCTCGCGGTCCTGCTGGGGCTTGACCGGAGCACTCCGGGCGACGAGGCGCTCTATTTTGCCTGAGATTCTCGGGTCTGCGTTTCGCTCCGCCCGAGAATGGACGCGCATTCTACGCGGAGGCGTCCTAGGCTCCAGCCGCCGCGAAGCCCGCAAACGCCTGCGCCACCTTCTCGTAGACCGGCCGCTTGAACGGCACGACCAGTCCGGGCATCTCGGCGAGCGGGCGCCAGCGCCATTCGCTGAATTCCGGCGGCTCGTCGCCATTGGGCTTGCCGATGTCGAACGTGCTCTCGCTGCCGGTGAAGCGGAAGGCGACCCAGCGCTGGCGCTGGCCGCGGAAGGCCACGAGCTTGTGCCAGGGGCCGCCATAGGGCGGGAAGTCGTAGCTCCACCACTCCTCGGTCACCGCGAGCAGCTCGGCCTGCGTGACGCCGGTCTCCTCCTCTAGCTCGCGACGGGCAGCGGCGACGATGTCCTCGTCGGGATCGATGCCGCCCTGCGGCATCTGCCAGTCGAAGCCGGGCAGGACGATCTCGGGGCCGGCGCTGTGCGAGCGGCCGGCGAAGACGAGGCCCTGCGCATTGAACAGGGCGATGCCGACATTGGGACGGTAGGGGAGGTTCATGGCGCGAGCATAGGGCGAGGCCAGGCGAAGCGAAACCGGTTGCGGATCAACCACCCGGCTTGGGCACGACGCAAGCGAGCAGGCCGGGGAAGCGCTGCTCGATATCGTCGCGACGCAGGGCGTTCATCCGGCTCACGCCCTTGTTGCGGGTGCGGATCAGGCCGGCCTCGCGCAGGACGCGGAAATGATGCGAGACGCTGGATTTAGGCCGGTCGCCCTCCAGAGCCTGGCAGCTCTGCTCACCTTCCACTGCCAGCCGGCGCACGACTTCGAGCCGAAACGGATCGCTCAAGGCATGGAAGACGTCTTCGAGCGCGATCTCTTCGGAGGCGGGCAGGCGGGCGTGTCGCATGGCCGGCAGCCTATCACAGGGTTTTGAACTTGCCAAAGTTCGAAAAATATCGAACTATCGAAACATAGAAACCCACCTGCGTGGAGCCGCATCATGCCTGGCCTGTTCGATCCCTTCAGCCTGAAGGACGTCACCCTCCGCAACCGCATCATCGCCTCGCCGATGTGCCAGTACATGGCTGAGGACGGCGTCGCCAACGAATGGCACCGGGCGCATCTCGCCGGGCTGGCACGTGGTGGTACCGGCCTCGTGGTGATCGAGGCGACCGGCGTCTCGCCGGAAGGCCGGATCACGCCTGGCTGCCTCGGCCTGTGGAATGACGGGCAGGCGGAGGCGCTGGCGCCGATCGTCGCGGAGATGCGCAAGACCGGTGCGGTCGCCGGCATCCAGATCGGCCATGCCGGGCGCAAGGCCAGCGCCAACCTGCCCTGGGAAGGCGACGACCATATCCCGGCCAATGACGCGCGCGGCTGGGAGACGATCGCGCCCTCGGCGGTCGCACAGGGCGGCGGGCTGCCACGTGTGCCCCGCGCGATGACCACGGCCGATATCGAGCGCGTACGCAGCGATTTCGTCGCCGCAGCCGAGCGGGCCCGCGACATCGGCATCCAGTGGCTGAAGCTGCATTTCGCCCATGGCTATCTCGCGCAGAGCTTCCTCTCGACCCATGCCAACAAGCGCGAGGACGCCTATGGCGGCAGCTTCGAGAATCGCAGCCGTTTCCTGATCGAGACGCTGGCCGCCGTGCGCAAGGTCTGGCCGGAGAACCGGCCGCTCTCCGTCCGGCTCGGCGTGATCGAATATGACGGGCGCGACGAAGAGACGCTCGCTGAGGCGATCGAGCTGGTGAAACGCCTGAAGGGCGAAGGGCTCGATTTCATCGATGTCAGCGTCGGCTTCTCGACCAATGAAGCGAAGATTCCGTGGGGGCCGGCCTTCCTGGCACCCGTCGCCGAGCGGGTGCGGCGCGAGACCGGCCTGCCCGCCTCGACGAGCTGGTACATCAGCAAGCCCGAGCAGGCCGACGCGCTGGTGCGCGAGGGCAAGGTCGACCTAGTGACGCTGGGCCGGCCGCTGCTGGCCGATCCGCATTGGCCTTATGCGGCGGCGCAGGCGCTCGGCGTCGAGAACCCGGCTTGGGCGACCCTGCCGCCGCCCTACGCGCATTGGCTGGCGCGCTATCGCGCCGCCTGAGGCGTTTCATTCGAAGCGAGATGCGATGAGAGAGGGGCCTTGCGGCTCCTCTTTTCATGTGTGGTGCGGCGTTGCTCGCTCGACGCGCGGGAGACGCTCGCCTCCGCGGTGATAAATGCGGCCCGGGACCACCGATAATGCGTTTTTGCCAGGGAACTTCTTCGGTGTTGACGCCATTTCAACATCTTATGATGTCAACAAGACTGGACGCACGGATATGCCGTGCCCCAACCAGCATGGCGCCCGGAGGCCAGACATGCCGATCGCTTCGCCCTCTCGCTCCCCTGTCCTGTGCCGGCGCGGTTTTGGGCAGCTGGCGGTCGGGGCCGTGGCGGCCTGCTTCGCCGGAGGCCGACTGGCCCATGCGCAGGGTAACACCGCTATCCGCTTCGCGCTGGACCGCCGGTTCGATGCGCTGACGGCGCCGTTCCTGGCGGCACAGGACAAGGGCTATTTCGGCACCGAAGGGCTCGATGTCGTGATCGAGCCGGGCAATGGCGCACGCGCCATGCTGCAGCGCCTGGCCACCGGCACGCAGGATGCAGGCTTCGGCGATATCAACGCGCTGATCCGCTTCCGCGACGAGAACCCGAGCGCTGATCTCAAGGCGGTGATGATCATCCATGATCGGCCGGGCTACGCCGTGATCGGCCGCAAGAGCCGGGGGATCACGACCGCCCCGACGAGCCTCGAAGGCCGCAAGCTCGGCACGGCCAGCATCGATGCCAGCTTCGCGCAATGGCCGATCTTCAAGAGCCTCAACAAAATCGACGACAGCAAGATCCGGGTCGAGACCATCGGCCTGCCGGTGCGTGAGCCGATGCTGGCTTCCGGTGAGATCGATGCCCTCTTCGCCTTCGGTCCCTCGACCGCCGTCTCGTTGAAGGCGCGCGGCGTGCCCGGCGATGATATCGTGCTGATGGACATGGCCGATCACGGCCTGCTGCTCTACGGCAGTGCGGTGATCGTTTCCGGCAAGTTCGCCGCGGCCAAGCCGGATGCCGTGCGCGGGCTCGTGCGTGCCGTCATGCGCGGCGTCCGCGATACCGTGGTCAATCCCGGCGCTGGCGCGCAATCCGTCCTGCGCCGCAACGAGAGCGCCCAGGCCGACGTGGAGCGCGACAAGCTCGCCGCCGTGATCGAGCGCAACATCCTGACCCCGTATGTCCGCGCGCATGGTCTGGGCGGGATCGACCTCGAGCGCTGGGCACAGGCGCTGGACCAGCTCGTCCTGGCGGGGAGCTTCCGTGACAAGGCGCGGGCAGGCGATGCGTTTACCGACGCCTATCTGCCTCCTGCCGGCGAACGCATGTTCTGAGCGCATCATTACGCTGGGAGATGGTACGCAAGACGCGGGTGACAGCCGGGAGCGGCCTGCCTATCGTGCCGCGCCTCCCACCGGACGTTTATTTTGATCCTGCCAGACCTGACCGATTACGCTGCGCTGCGCGAGCGCTTCCGCTGGCGCATTCCGGAACGCTACAACATCGCCGTCGACGTCTGCGACCGCTGGGCCGCCGCAGAGCCTGACCGCCCGGCCATCATCGAGGTGTCGCAGGACTGGCAGGCGAGTCCGGTCAGCTTCGGCTGGCTGCGCGAGCATTCGAACCGATTGGCCAATGCTCTGCGGGCGCGTGGCGTCGGTCGTGGCGACCGTATCGCCATCCTGCTGCCGCAGGGGCGAGCGGTGCTAACGGCGCATCTCGCCGCCTACAAGCTCGGCGCCATCGCTGTGCCCCTGGCGGCGCTGTTCGGCGTCGATGCGCTCGCCTATCGTCTCACCGACTCGGCTGCGAAGGTCGTGGTGACCAATGCCGCTGGGCTGGCGAAGCTCGGTCAGATCGCTCAGCCGCTGCCGGAGCTCGGCTTACGCATCTCCACTGATGGCGCCGATGGCGGGGTGGAGAGCTGGGACGCGCTGCTGGCGGAAAGCGATCCTGATTTCACAGTCGTCGAGACCACGCCGGACGATCCGGCGCTGATGATCTACACCTCGGGTACGACAGGCAACCCGAAGGGCGCGCTGCATGGCCACCGCGTCCTACCCGGTCATCTGCCGGGCGTGCAGATGCCCCATGAATTCATGCCGCAGCCGGGCGATCTCGCCTGGACGCCGGCCGACTGGGCCTGGGCTGGCGGCCTGCTCAACATGCTGCTGCCGGCACTGCATTTCGGCGTCGCGGTCGTGGCGCGGCCGGTGACGCGGTTCGAGCCGGAGGAGGCCTACCGGCTGATCCAGGATCTCGGCATCCGCAACGCCTTCGTACCGCCGACCGCGCTCCGGATGATGCGCGGCGCCGGAAGCCCGCAGGGGCGCTGGCGCCTGAGCCTGCGCACGGTCGCCGCGGCCGGCGAGGCGCTCGGCGCCGAGACGCTGGAATGGGGGCGCGAGGCGCTTGGCCTCACCATCAACGAGGCCTATGGCCAGACCGAGTGCAATCTCGTGCTCGCCTCCAGCGCCGCGCTCGGCATCAGCCGCCCGGGCGCGATCGGGAAGGCGGTACCAGGCCATGAGGTCGCGATCATCCGGCCGGACGGCACGGTCTGCGCGCCTGGCGAGGAAGGCCAGATCGCGGTGCGCCGACCTGACCCGGTGATGTTCCTGGAATATTGGCGCAATCCGGAGGCGACGGCGGCGAAGTTCGTCGGCGACTGGATGACGACCGGCGACGAGGGCGTGCAGGACGAGGATGGCTATGTCCGCTTCATCGGCCGCGACGACGACGTCATCACCTCCTCGGGCTATCGCATCGGGCCGGGCGAGATCGAGGATTGCCTGCTGCGGCATCCGGCGGTGGCGCTGGCGGCGGCGGTCGGCAAGCCCGATCCGCTGCGGACCGAGATCGTCAAGGCCTTCGTCGTGCTGAAGCCCGATTATCGCGGCTCGAAAGCCCTGGTCTCGGAGTTACAGAACTTCGTGCGGGCGCGGCTTTCGGCGCATGAATACCCGCGGGAGATCGCCTTCCGCGACGAGCTGCCGCTGACGACGACGGGCAAGATCATCCGTCGACTGCTGCGGGCCGAGGCCTGAACAGAGCGCGTCCGATCTTTTCGCGCATGCGGGCAGCGAGGTCGGCCGGCCGGCGCGCCGGCTGCTGGCGGCGCCAGGTGAGGCTGATCGTGCCGAAGGCCTCGTTGCGGGCGCCGAAGAGCGGCAGGCCGCCGGGCAGCAGGATCTGCCGCGAGGGCTGCGCCTTGCGCATCATGGCGAGCAGCATCGGCAGGGGCTCCAGCGCCGCGAAGGCCTCGTCGCCGACGCCGTGATAGAGCCAGCAGGAGGCGCCCTTTCCAAGCGTGAGCGCCGCTGCGATCGGCCGGTCGTCCAGCACCAGCACGGCGATCCGGCAGAGCCTCTGCCGGCCCAGATCGCGGCTCATGCTGCGCAGGAAGCCGACCTCGCGGGTGTCCTGCAGCGTTGCTTTGCCGGCCCGGCCGCGCGAGCCCGAGGCCTCGATCGCCAGCAGAATCTCGACGGCGTCACGCCGGTCCACCTGGTTCGTGGCTTCGGCAAGGATCAGGCGGCCCTTGTCCCGCAAGATCTCGTCGGAGGCGGCGATGCGGGCAGTGGGTGGCAGCTCGAGCCTGCGGCCGATGAGCGGCTGCCAACTGACCGTCACGCCATGGCCACCGGCGACGCGCGCGAGCGCGGTGGCGAAGGCGCCCGCGGGATCGATTCCCGAGAGAGAGAACGCCCCTGTGGCATGGCTGCGGCCGCGCCAGTCACGCAGGAAAGCGGCCAGAGCAGGCGCGGCGAAGCTGCGGTCGAGCAGCGGCGTGCCGTTCAGCAGGCGCGGATCGGCGAAGCCTTCCAGCGTATCGGACGCGAAGATATGGCGCTGCGTCCGGCAGGGAATGAGCCCAACGAGACGGCGCTGCGCCGAGCCCGGGCCGCCCTGCCAGAGCAGCATCAGCTCGACGTCACGGAAGGAGATGAGATGCTGGGCGGCTGCAAGCGCGAAGCCCGGTTCGAGGCAGGGATTGGCTTCAAGGGCGCGGCTTGCGAGGTCGGCCCATTCGTGGCGGATGCTTTCGCAGGCGGCGAGCGCGCGCAGCTCGCTGTAGACCGCCGCATCCGGGTGGGGAAGCGGCGGGCATGGCCGGGCTGCGGTCGCGGTGCCGTCGGTCGCTGCCAGAGCCGTGATCGTGCTCATCTGCCCGTACCCTCGCTGGATCGTTCCGGCGCGTTGCTGTGCCGGAATGGCAAGGCACGCGGGCGCGCCTCATCCATCAGGGGTTTGGGTTCAAGAAACGGGCCGACAGGTCAGGCGGGCTGCGGCTGCGCGGATGCCTGACCAAGGAAGGCGGACCAGAGCTTGCGCACGGTGTCCTCCTCGACGTCCTTGACGATCAGGACGAGGCGGGAGCGGTGGTCCGCATCCGGCCAGGCATCGAGCTGGATTGGCGGATGCAGGATCTGCTGGACGGCATGGACGAGCAGGGGGCGACCGGGCTCGCCGGCGATGTCCACCAGCCCCTTCAAGCGCAACAGGCGCGGGCCGTGGATCGAGCGCAGCAGGGTCCAGAACAGGTCGAAGGTGGTGCGGGCGACTGGTTGCTCCGCGGTCAGGACGAAGGCGCGGATCGAGGCGTCGTGGCGGTTGACGTCATGCGGGTCCTGACGATCGCCATGGTCGTGCCCATGATGGTGGTGATCGTGGTCGTGATGATGGTGGTGGCCGGGCAATGCGTCTTCGGCCAGCCAGTGGCGCAGGGCATGGGGCTGTTGCGCGAGATCGTAGAGACCGGCGCCGATCAGGTCGGTGGCGGGGGCGTCCGGCCGCAGGACGGCGATGCCCGGATTGAGCCCGTCGAGACGCTCGCGCAGGACGGCCAGGCTCCCCGATGCGGCGAGCTCGGTCTTGGTCAGGACGAGCCGGTCGGCGGCGACGACCTGGCGCCGCGCCTCCTCATGCGCATCGAGCGTCGCCATGCCGTTGACCGCGTCGACCAGCGTGACGACGCCGTCGAGCCGGAAGCGCATCGCGAGATAGGGGTGGTTGATCAGGACGTTCAGGATCGGCGCGGGGTCGGCGAGGCCGGTCGTCTCGATGACGAGGCGCGAGAAGGGCGCGATGCGACCGTTGTCGCGTCCGCGCAGCAGGTCCTCCAGCGTGACGATGAGATCGTCGCGGATGGTGCAGCAGAGGCAGCCGGATTCGAGGAGGATCATGTTCTCCTCGACGCCCTCGATCATCAGGTGATCGAGGCCGATCTCGCCGAATTCGTTGACGAGCACGAGCGTGCCGGCGAGCGCCGGGTCCTTCAGCAGGCGGTTCAGCAAAGTGGTCTTGCCGGCGCCGAGGAAGCCGGTCAGCAGGGTGAGCGGAACGGGGAGGGGGCGGGCAGGGTCGCCGGTCATGGATCGCTGAGCCTTTAGGCAGGCACGGTGCTCCGCCTCGTTTGTTCTAATATTACATTAGTGGCGATGGCGGCGATGACAAGGGCGCAGCCGGCATATTGCAGCGGGCCCAGCCGCTCAGTGAGCACGACGGCGGCGATGATGACGGCGAAGACCGGCTCGGCGCAGAAGGCAAGCCCGGCCGGGCCCGGCGCGATGCGGGCGAGCGCCAGGATCTGGAACAGGAAGCCGACGACATAGCCGCCATAGGTGACGGCGACGGCGATCGGCGCGAGCAGGAAGGTCTGTGGCAGCAGGAAGCCGCCGGTCGCCAGCAGCACCAGCGCCGCGACCGGCAGGATGACGACATGCGACCAGAACAGTTTGGGCAGGGTCGGCGTCTCCGCGCAGCGGGCAGCGGCGAAGAACTGCGCGGCCGCACTGAGGCTCGCCAGCATCGCGAGCGCCAGGCCGCGCGGATCGAGCCCATGCAGGTCAGGCCCGACGACGAGGGCGATGCCGAGAAAAGCTGCGAGGGCGACCGCCAGCCTGTCGGCGCGGAAGGGGGCAGGGGTCAGAACCGGCTCTGCCAGGACGATCAGGATCGGAAAGGTGTAGAACACCACCGCCGCGACCGAGACGGGCACGAAGGCGACCGATGAGAGATAGGCGATGCCGACCAGCGCCGTCGCCAGGCCGAAGAGCAGCACGGGCTGCCGCTCGCCGTGCCGCAGGGCCAGCGATCCACGCCAGAAGAAGGCGGCACCGCCGACGAGGACGAGCATCAGGAAGACGCGGTAGAAGACGAGGAGCGGGCCGCTCAGGCCCGCCTGGCCGGCGATCTGGGCACTGACGATATTCGTGCCGAAGGCAGCGGCCGAAGCCAGCGCCAGGACGAATCCCCGGCGTTCGCTGGTTTGGTCCCGGTCAGGGCTGCCTGGGTTCAATCAGGCCTCAGGCGTCGTTGCCGGGCTTGGCCTTGGCTCCGGCTGCGGGCTTGGCCGCCGGCGGCTTCGCGGCAGCCTGGGAAGGCTTGGGCTTGGCCGGCAAGGTGCGGGCCGGCGGGGTCTTGAGCGGCTGGGCCTTTGCCGGCTGGGTCTTGGCGGCCTGCGCCTTGCGCGGGGCGGGCTTGATGCCGGCCGCCGCGCCGGGACGCAGGCTCGCGGCATTGGCGGCGCCGGGCCGGACGGCGCCCTGGAGGCGCAGCGGGCCGCCTTCGAAGGCATCGGTCGAGGGCTGGACCGGCGCGCTTGCGGGCGCGAAGGCGGTTGTGCCGCGCGGGATCGCGCCGTTGCTCGAAGCGGTGCGACGGGTCGGGGGAATGGCGAGGCCGGCGGCGACCGGAGCATCCGGCTCGATCGTCGGGGTACCGCGGGCGACGCGCGAGCTCGGCTGCGCCGTGGCATTGGCGGCGAGCGGGGCGGAAGCGGAGCCCGGCGAGCGGCCGAAGGAGACCTGGATCGGGGAGACCTGGGCGCGCGGGCCCAGCGTGATGCGTCCGCGCGGAGAACGGCTCGCGACCGGTGCGGCTGATTGGGTGGTGAAGGCCGTCGCAAAGCGCCCGCCATCGGCGTCGTTGCCGCTACTGGCGGAGGCTGCGGCCGAGATCGGGCCGGAGAGATCGGCATCGTCAGCCAGCGCGGCCCCGCCGCCGCGATGGCGCACGTCGTCGCAGATATTGGGTGCGCGGGTGCCGCTCGGCGGCATCGAGGCGACGCTGTAGCCGGTGCCGCCCCAGGAGGCGAAGCCCGCATCGAGAAGCTGGGCTGCCTGCACCGTCCGCTCGGCGCCGGAAAGCGAGCCCAGCACCACGGCGATGAGCGTGCGCCCGCCGCGGTTCGCCGTCGCGACCACGTTGAAGCCGGAGGCGCAGGTGAAGCCGGTCTTCATGCCGCTGATGCCGGAATAGCGCCCAACCAGCCCGTTGGTGTTGTGCATCACCTGCTTGCCGAGCTGCACGGCCGGGGTGCCCCAGTAATCGGAATAATCAGAGAAATCATGCATCAGCGCCATGGCGAGCACGGCGAGGTCGCGGGCGCTGGTCTGCTGGTCCGGATTGTCCCAGCCATTGGGGTTGACGAAGCGGGTATCGCGCATGCCGAGGCGCTGCGCCTCTGCATTCATCATGGCGACGAAGCTCGGAACGTCGCCACCGACGCCCTCGGCCACGACATAGGCGATGTCGTTGGCCGATTTCACCATCATGATGCGCAAAGCGTTGTCGAGCGTGATCTCCGACCCCGGCTTTGCATAGACCTTCACGCGCGGTTGGCTGGCGGCGAGCTTCGAGACCGGGATAGCGGTCTCCAGGCTCAAACGCCCTTCCCGCACCGCCTTCAGCGCGAGATAGATCGTCATCATCTTGGTCGTGGAGGCCGGGCGCCAGGCCTGGTTCGCATTCTCGCTCGACAGCACGGCACCGCTTGAGGCGTCGATGACGATGCTGGTTCCGGCATAAGCCGGCCCCGTCAGGACGGCTCCGAGGGCGAGGGCGGCTGCGAGGCGGGAAGCGATCATCGGGCGGGTCTGAACCTGTCTTGCTCGGAGCGGTCTTGCGGATAGCTTGGCCAGTGACGACGGCGCACGGTTCAACGCGATGCATGCGGCAATTTCGAGACGGCCGCCACAATCGCCCGCCCGTGAATGCATACCTACCCCTTGCGCAGCGATTTGCCTAGCTGCGGCGGGCGGTCCACAAGCGACGCCTCCTTCGCTTTTCTAGGGCTTGTCGCGTGGCTTTCGGCCTTCTCTGGATACCGGCGACCATCATCGCCTCGCTCTTGCAGACCGCGCGCAACCTGGCGCAGCGCTCGCTCACCGAAACCATTGGCGTCGTCGGGGCGACGCAGGTCCGCTTCCTGTTCGGCCTGCCCTTCGCGATGCTATTCCTGGCGCTCGCCTGCCTCGGCCTGCAACGATTGCCCCCGGAGATCGGCATGGCCTCGTTCGGCTATACGCTTTGGGGGGCGCTGACGCAGATCGCCGCCACCGCGCTGATGCTGGCAGCGATGCGCGAGCGCTCCTTCGCGGTGACGACGGCCTATACCAAGACCGAGCCGGTGCAGGTCGCGCTGTTCGGTGCGGCGCTGCTCGGCGATGCGCTGACGCCGATGAAGTTCCTGGCGATCGCGATCGCGACGGCCGGCGTGATCGTGGTGTCGTGGAAGCCCGGCGAGAAACTGACGCGCGCAGGCCTGCGGCCGGCGGTGCTCGGCATCGTCTCCGGAGCTTTCTTCGCGCTCTCGGCGATCGGCTTCCGCGGTGGCATCCAGGCCCTGCCGGAAGGCGAGTTCCTGATCCGCGCCTCCACGATCCTCGTGCTTGGCCTCGGGCTCCAGACGCTGGTGCTGGTCGTCTACATGCTGGTCGCCGACCGGCAGGCGCTGGTCCTCAGCCTGAAGAGCTGGCGCCGCTCGCTCTCGGCTGGCTTCCTCGGCGCGGCCGCCTCGCAGTTCTGGTTCATCGGCTTCTCGCTGACGACCGCGGCCAATGTCCGGACGCTGGCGCTGATCGAGGTGCCGCTGGCGCAGATCGCCTCGCGCAAGCTGTTCGCGGAGGGCACCAGCCGGCGCGAGATGCTGGGCATGGCGATGATCGTTGGCGGCGTCGGGCTGCTGCTCTCGCTGGCGTTGCGATGAGCGGGCGGGGCCGCTAGTGCTGGAGGCAGAAGCCCTGCCAGCCGATCCGTGCACGGCCACCATGCGCGGATACCGGCTTGCTCGATCCGGCAGGGCTGCCAAGATAACGTGTAGCTGCACAGTAAGGGAGATTTCGCCATGAGCGCTGCAATCGTCGGCTGGGCCCATACACCGTTCGGCAAGCAGGATGCCGAGACCGTCGAAAGCCTGATCGTGCGGGTGGCGGTCGAGGCCCTGGTCGATGCCGGCATCACCGCCGACGATGTCGACGAGATTGTGCTCGGCCATTACAACGCCGGCTTCTCGGCTCAGGACTTTACCGCGTCGCTGGTGCTCCAGGCCGATCCGGCGCTGCGCTTCAAGCCGACGACCCGCGTCGAGAATGCCTGCGCTACCGGCTCTGCCGCGGTGCATCAGGGCGTGCGCGCGATCAAGGCGGGGGCGGCCAAGGTGGTACTCGTCGTCGGCGTCGAGCAGATGACCAAGACGCCCGGCCCCGAGATCGGCAAGAACCTGCTCAAGGCCTCCTACCTGCCGGAAGATAGCGAGGTGCAGGGCGGCTTCGCCGGCGTCTTCGGCAAGATCGCGGCGGCCTATTTCCAGCGCCATGGCGACCAGTCGGACGCGCTCGCGATGATCGCGGCGAAGAACCACAAGAATGGCGTCGACAACCCCTACGCCCAGATGCGCAAGGACCTCGGCTATGCCTTCTGCCGCGAGGAGAGCGAGAAGAACCCCTATGTCGCCGGGCCGCTGAAGCGCACCGACTGCTCGCTGGTCTCGGACGGCGCCGCCGCGCTGGTTCTGGCCGACGAGGAGACCGCGCTCAGGATGCGCCGCGCCGTCGGCTTCCGCGGCATGGCCCATGTCCAGGACTTCCTGCCGATGTCGAAGCGCGACATCCTGAAATTCGAGGGCGGCGCGCTCGCCTGGAAACAGGCGCTGGCCAAGGCGAACGTGACGCTCGACGATCTCTCCTTCGTCGAGACGCATGACTGCTTCACCGTCGCCGAGCTGATCGAATACGAGGCGATGGGCCTGACCAAGGAAGGCGATGGCGCCCGCGCGATCAAGGAAGGCTGGACCCAGAAGGACGGCAAGCTGCCGGTCAACGTGTCCGGCGGCCTCAAGGCCAAGGGCCACCCGATCGGCGCGACCGGCGTCTCCATGCATGTGCTTTCCGCCATGCAGCTCACCGGGGAGGCGCCGGAGGGCATGCAGCTCAGCGAGCCGCGCCTCGGTGGCATCTTCAACATGGGCGGGGCTGCGGTCGCCAACTACGTCTCCGTGCTCGAACGGATCAAGTGAGGCCGGCTTCCAGGCCAGGACGAGCCCGGAAAGCAGGCTTGCGGCACAGTCCGCCGGATGAAGGCGGATTGTCGTGACGAGCTTCTTGGTCCTGCTGCTGGCCTATATCCTGAGCCAGTTCTTCCGCTCGTTCCTGGCGGTGATCTCCGGGGACCTGACGCGAGACCTCGGCCTCGACCAGGGCCAGCTCGGCAGCCTGCAGGCCGCCTGGCTGATCGCCTTCGCGCTCACGCAATTCCCGGTCGGTTATGCACTCGACCGGATCGGCCCGCGGCGGACGCTGGCAGGGTTCCTCCTGGTGGCCTTCGCCGGGACGGTGATCTTCGGCCTGTCGCGCGGCTATCTCTCCGCCCTGACGGCGCTCGCGCTGATCGGGATCGGCTGCGCGCCGATCCTGATGTCCGGCTTCTATCTGGCTGCGCGGCTCTATTCGCCCCGGCATTTCGCCACGATGTCATCCTTCCTGATCGGGTTCGGCTGCATCGGTGATCCGCTGAGCGGCGCGCCGCTCGCCTATTTCCTGGCGGCCTATGGTTGGCGCGCGACGGTGTTCGGCCTTGCCGGAATCGTGGCGCTGACGGCCCTGCTCGTGGTGCTGCTGCTGAAAGACCCGCCGCCGCTGCCTGGCGCCGCGCAACAGCATGTCTCGCTGCTCGGCGGGATCAAGCAGATCGTGGTGAAACGGCCGCTCTGGCTGATCTTCCCCTTCACCTTCGTGAGCTACGGCGTCACGATCTCGATCCGGGGCTTGTGGATCGCGCCCTATCTCCAGACGGTGCACGGCTTCGACCTCGCTGCCACGAGCTATGCTGCGATGACCATGGGCGGCTTTATCGCGGCGGGTGCGCTCCTGGTGCTGCCGCTCTATCGGCGGATCGGCGCCAAGCCCACGGTCATCGCCTGTGCGGTGACCGTCGCCCTTGCGTGTTTCTCGCTGGCTCTGTGGGGCGAGGCATCGCCCCGCCTTGCGGTCGGCCTGCTGCTCGTCATCGGCCTGTTCGGCGTCACCTATGCCGTGGTGATGGCGCATGCGCGCGCCTTCATGTCGTCCCAGGAGATCGGCCGCGGCGTCACCTTCATGAATTTCGTCTTCATGGGTGGGGCGGGCGTGATGCAGTGGCTCTCGGGACGCTTGGTGAACGCTCTCGACGGGCGCGGCTACGATGCACAGGCGACCTTTGGCTGGCTGTTCGTCTTCATGGGCGCGATGCTCGCCGTGACGCTGGCCATCTATATCGCCGCACCGGCGGAGCCCAAGGCCGTCGTCCCTGCGGGAACCTAGCTCAGCCTTCGCCCGGAGCCTTCGCCGCGATCGCCAGGGCGTGCACGCGGTCGGCCAGTTCCTGCGCCAGTGCCGCGTTGACGAGGCGGTGGCGTTCGAGCCGGCTCTTGCCAGCGAAGGCCTCCGACACGATATCGACCCTGAAATGAGTCTCGCCGCCCTCGCGCCAGCCGCCATGGCCCTGATGCTGGTGCGATTCGTCGATCACCCTGAGCGCCTGTGGCGCAAAGGCCGCGGTCAGCTTTTGCGTGATTCTTTCGCTGATTGAGGTCATGATCGCGCCACCGTTACCATGATTGTTCTGTCGGTTCGGCGATGTGCTGCATCGCACTTGCCGGCCCTAGCCCTTGCGTCTCATAACCCGTCGACGATGAACATCAACTCTCGCCTTTTCGACAGCATCAGGATCGGAGCTTCCGAGGCGGAAGCGCCCGTGGAAAGCGATGCGCCGCGTTGCAGCCATCCGGGCTGCGCCCGCACGGGCGAGTTCCGGGCGCCGAAGGGCCGCGGCCGCGAAGGCCAGTTCTTCCTGTTCTGCATGGAGCATGTGAAGGCCTATAACGCGACCTACAACTATTTCGCGGGCATGGATGACGATGCGCTCGCCGCTTACGCCAAGCAGGAGGAGATCGGCCATCGGCCGACCTGGAAGCTCGGCGTCAACTCCAAGGCGGCGCGGATGTCGCAGCGCGGGCGCAAGGCCAACGGCGAGGCCGCTGCCGACATGCACGATGCCTTCAACCTGTTCGGCGCCCGGAACAAGCAGCAGGCGGCCCAGCCGGAATCGCGCGTCGGCATCGTGGCGCGCAAGGCGCTGGATACGCTCGGCCTCGACGACACCGCCGATTCCGCCGCGATCAAGGCGCGCTACAAGGAACTGGTGAAGCGCTTCCACCCGGATGCCAATGGCGGGGATCGCTCGCGCGAGGGCACGCTTCAGGAGATCCTGAAGGCTTACCAGCAGCTGAAGAGCGTGGGGATGGTCTGAGCGGGATGAGGCTCACCTTTGTTTCGCCGCCAGCCCCGCGACATCGGCGATGATGCCGTCCAGCGCGAAATCCTTGGGCGTATAGACCCGCGCCACGCCCATGTTGCGCAAGGCGTTCTCGTCGTCGGGCGGAATGATGCCGCCGACCACGACCGGCACGTCCATCCCGGCGACGCGTAGACGCGCCGTGACGTCGCGGACCAATGGCAGATGCGAGCCCGAGAGAATCGAGAGCCCGATGATGTCAGCCTGCTGCTCGCGGGCTTCGCTGACGATCTCCTCCGGCGTCTGGCGGATGCCGCCATAGCTGACGCTCATCCCGGCATCGCGGGCGCGCACGGCGATCTGCTCGGCGCCGTTGGAATGGCCATCGAGGCCGGGCTTGCCGACGAGGAAGCGCGGCGCGCGACCGAGACGCTCGGTTGCCTTCTCCACGGCTGCCCTGGCGGTGGCGAGGCCGGTCGCATCGCCGAGCTTGGTCGTGTCGACGCCGGTGGGGGCGCGGTACTCGCCAAAGATCTCGCGCAGGGTCTGTGCCCATTCGCCGGTGGTGACGCCGGCCTTGGCGCAGGCGATCGAGGCCGGCATGACATTGCGGTTCTCGCGGGCGCTGGCGGCGAGTTCGGTCAGCGCCGCCTCGGCCGCCTTGGCATCGCGGGCCGAGCGCCAGGCCTTGAGCCGGGCGATCGCCTCGGTCTCGACCGAATCCGGCACGGTGACGACGTTGCCCTCGCCGGCCGAGAGCGGGGAAGGCTCGCTGTTGGTGAACTTGTTGACGCCGACGACGACCTGCTCGCCACGCTCGATCGCCTCGATGCGGCGGGCACCGTTCTCGACCAGTGCCTGCTTCATGTAGCCGCTCTCGACGGCGGCGAGCGCGCCGCCCATGTCGTCGATCTTCGCCAGTTCCTCCAGCGCTGCGGCCTTGAGCTCGTGCACCTTGGCGTCGACCACGGTCGAGCCGTCGAAGATGTCGCCGAATTCGAGCAGGTCCGTCTCATAGGCGAGGACCTGCTGCATGCGCAGCGACCATTGCTGGTCGAAAGGGCGGGGCAGGCCGAGCGCCTCGTTCCAGGCCGGGAGCTGCACCGCCCGCGCGCGCGCCTTCTTGGACAGCGTCACGGCGAGCATCTCGATCAGGATGCGGTAGACGTTGTTCTCCGGTTGCGGCTCGGTCAGCCCGAGCGAATTGACCTGCACGCCATAGCGGAAGCGCCGCATGGCCTCGTCCGCAATGCCATAGCGGCCGAGCGTGATCTCGTCCCAGAGCTCGACGAAAGCCCGCATCTTGCAGAGCTCGGTGACGAAGCGCATCCCGGCATTCACGAAGAAGGAGACGCGCCCGACCGTGCCGGGGAACTCTTCCGCCGAGACCTCAGGACGGGCGCGGATCGAATCGAGCAGGGCGATGGCCGTCGCCAGCGCGAAGGACAATTCCTGCACCGGCGAGGCGCCGGCCTCCTGCAGGTGGTAGGAGCAGACGTTCGTCGGATTCCATTTCGGCAGTTCGCTGGCCGTGAATACGACGATGTCGGTGGTGAGCTGCATCGACGGGCGCGGCGGGAAGACATAGGTGCCGCGCGACAGATATTCCTTGACGAGGTCGTTCTGGGTCGTGCCCTGCAGCAGCCTGCGGTCGGCGCCCTGCTCGTCGGCGACGGCGATATAGAGCGAGAGCAGCCAGGCTGCCGTCGCATTGATCGTCATCGAGGTGTTCATCTGCGCCAGCGGGATCTGGTCGAACAGGGCCCGCATGTCGCCGAGATGGGAGATCGGCACGCCGACCTTGCCGACCTCGCCACGGGCCAGCACGTGATCCGGGTCATAGCCGGTCTGCGTCGGCAGGTCGAAGGCGACGGAGAGGCCGGTCTGGCCCTTGGCGAGATTGGTCCGGTAAAGCCTGTTGGACTCCGCCGCATCGGAATGGCCGGCATAGGTCCGGAAGATCCACGGCTTGTCGCGCTGGGCCGTTTCCCGGCCGCCTTGGTCCGTCGCGGTCATGGCGTCTCCCCGTATTGCAGAGCAATCTGAATGTTGCACTGCGGCGAAGATAACGCCAGAGCTGCGGCTGTGTCCCCTGCGACGTTAGGCTGACGGCGCCTCGGGCCGCTCGCGCGGTTCCTCAGGATAAGGATTGTGAGGGGCAGCAGCAGGCTTGCGCGCGATTACCGCGAGGACAGGCTGCCCCTGATATCCGCCGTCCGCAGCAGCGCGACGCGGCGGTCGTCCTTCGGCGGGGCGACAAAGGCACGCAAGGGCGCCTTGGGCAGGTCGAGATCGAGCGGGCGGCCGGGCGGCAGGGGCGCGTTCTTGACCAGCGTCACGATCGGGTTCTCGAGCGCGGGCAGCTTCGGCGCGGGCGTCTCGGGCGCGAAGGCGAGCGGGGCCGAGGCGAAAGAGGCCGCGGTGGTTGCGGAAGAAGACGTCGTCGTGAGCGGCACGGAGGTGGTGGAGGCCGAGGCGAGCTGGACCGCCGGTTCCTCGATGCGGCGGCGCTCGGGACGCTCGCCCTTGACGTAGAAGGCGTTGCCGCCGGCCACGGTCACGTAGTGCATGTTCTTGTAGCCGAAGCGCAGGCCGGCCATGTGGAAGTGCTTGGCCGCGCCGACCGCATCGTTGCGGCGACCGTTGAGAATGTCCTCGGCGATAGCCTCGACCTTCGGCAGGACGTTATCCGTCATCGGCCGGGTCAGGACGCCGGCGGCGAACTGGCGCGGTGCTCCGACCACGCCGCAGATCGTCTCGGGGTATTTGGCCGATTCGACCCGGTTCATCACGACCGTGCCGACGCCGAGCAGGCCGGACTCGCTCGACCGGTTCGATTCGAAATACATCGCGCGGACGAGGCATTCCTTCTCGCGCGGATTGGCCTTGGCCAGCGCCACCGCATGCCTGCGCGCCTTGGCGGGCTCCTTCACTGCGGGAGCTGCGGCTGCGGAGGTTGCGGCCGTCTCGACCGGGGACATGCTGCAGGCGCCGAGAGCCGGAGCCGCCAGCGCAATCAGAAGCGGGATCGCCTTGCTGCCATGCCGGGATTTCTCACCGGAACGAAGACCATGCGCAGCGATCGCGGTCCGCTTCATGTGGCAACCTCCTGAATTCCGGACCCGTGATCGCCGAGGGCGGCAAACCGGTATTGCCGGCAAGGAACCGCGAATTCCTTAACAGAAAGTTAATCCGGGACGGAAGAGGGGAAGCGGGGCAGAGCGCCCCGAGGCGCCTTCCGGCGGGAGGGGCCCGACCGATAGCGCCTTGTTACAGAACGAAAAAATTTACGCCGTCGCGCCGAAAAATTTCATTCGGGCAGCCTCGCCCTGCATGTCGAAACCGCAATATCGGTACCGACGAAAGTCGCCACGAGCGCAGTTTTGTGATCGGAAACGACCGAGGGACGCTTCAGTTCCCCCAGCCGGGCAGGCGCGGCAACGGCAGGAACGCGACGCCCTCCTCATGCAGCATCCGGGCATCGTCCGGCGTCGCCTCGCCAAAGATGGCGCGCTCTTCCGCTTCCCCGTGATGGATCTTCAGCGCCTCGTCGGCGAAGCGCTTGCCGACATGCTCGGCGTTCTCGCTGACATGCCGGTGCAGTGCCGTCACCATCTCGCGGAAGGCCTGCTCCTTCTCGCTCATCAGCGCGACCGGCGCAGGCGCCGACGTCGCTGCTGCCGGGGCGGGAGTCTCCGCTACCGGCCCTGTCGCCTTCGGGCCGAGATCGGTGCGGGCGACATTGGGCGCCATGATCGCGCGCTCGATCTTCGCGCTGTTGCAGACCGGGCAGGTGACGAAGCCGCGCTTCGTCTGGTCCTCGAAGCTGGCCGAGGAGGCGAACCAGCTCTCGAATTCGTGGGCGCTGTCGCAGATGAGGGCGTAACGGATCATGTCGTCATAGATGGTGGCGGGAGGCCGCCAAGGCAACCGGGCCTGCCGGGGCGTCAGGCCGCCAGAAGCTTGTCGAGTTCGCCGCGGGCGTCGAGCGCATGGATATCGTCGGAACCGCCGACATGCTGCTCGCCGATGAAGATCTGCGGTACCGAGGTGCGCCCGCCGGCGCGCAGCGTCATGGCCTGGCGCAATTCCGGCTTGCCGTCGACGTCGATCTCGGTGAAGGCCACGCCCTTGCGCGCCAGCAGGGCCTTGGCCGCATGGCAATAGGGGCACCAGGGCGTGGTGTAGATCGTAACCGGCGGCATGAGGACGTGTCTCTCGTTGCGATGCCCCTCATGTAGTGCCTTCCCGGCCATCCGTCACGACCCGTGCGAAGGTCAGCACATCGACGGCGCTCGCGCCGGCCCGCAGCAGGGCGCGCGAGGCGGCATTGACCGTCGCGCCGGTGGTCAGCACGTCGTCGACCAGCAGGGCGCGCTGGCCTTCGACAAGTCCGCGCATCGCTGCCGGTATATGGAAAGCACCTTGCAGATTATCGGCGCGCTGGGCGCGCGTCAGCCCGACCTGCTGCCGGGTGCGTCTGATCCGGGTCAATGCCGTCGTGGCGAGCGGCAGCCCGGCCTCGCGGGCAACCACCTGTGCCAGGGCTGCGGCCTGGTTGAACCGCCGGTGCCAGAGCCGGGTCCGGTGGAGCGGCACCGGCAGGATCAGATCGGCATCGCCGATGAGCTCGCGACCGGCTTGCGTCATCATCCGGCCGAGCGTCAGCGAGAGTTCGACGCGGTCGCCGTATTTCAGGCGATGGACCAGTTCGCGCGCCGTGCCATCGAAGCGGCAGACGGCGCGCGCGCGGGCGAAGACGGGCGGATCGGCGATCGCAGCCGGCGAGAGCAGGCCGGGGCCGAGATCGACGGGAAACGGCGTGCCCAGCCGCTCGCAATAGGGCCGCTCGATGAAGCCGACGCCGCGCCAGCACGCCGGGCACAGCGCTTGTGCTTCTCCCGTGGCGGCCCGGCAGGCGATACAGGTCGGCGGGTAGACGATGCCGAGCAGGCCGAGCAGGCCCGTCCGAAGGGCGAGACGCGCGCGCTCCACGGAATCGCGCAGCGCCCCATTCGCCGATCGCGTGTGCCCCGTCACAAGCGCCTCGTCGGCGGTCGCCTCGCCAACCGGGGTTTCGATCTGCCACTCCGCCATGGGCGTGCCGCCATCCGACCGTCGAAGCCGGCGGGCTCATGCCGGCCAGGGTCGCCGCAGCATCAGGCTTCCTGCGCGGGAGGGCAACTGCGGACGAGACGGAGGATATCGGAAAACGCCGTTCTTCGGATGGTCGCGGCCGGCGGGCATCGCCGGATCGCCCCGTGGCTGTCGACGACCTGCACGGCTTTCCGCAGGGCACCGGGCGGTCCGGGCATCTTTAATGTGCTGACGATGCAAAAAGCTGTTGCGGTGCCGCGGCTGTCCGACTACACAGGCGCCCTCGGCCAGCGCTGCTCCCTTCGTCTAGCGGTCTAGGACGTCGCCCTCTCACGGCGAAAACAGGGGTTCGAGTCCCCTAGGGAGCGCCATTCGCCACCTAAGCCCTTGAAGGGCTTAAACTATCGAAAATTCAACGGTTTACTCGGGGCTGGGCTGTCATACATTTTGACATGCGCGAGCAGAGAAACCGTGGCCAGAGCGTCGTACCTGATCGCCCGCAACGGCAGGTTCTATTTCGATATGCGCGTGCCCGTGGGTGTGGCCGCAGCGTTCGGTTCCAAGACCATTCGGTTCAGCCTGCGGACCAATGAGCGTTCCAAGGCGCTGCGCCTCATGGGCAAGCACCTTGATCACTACATGGAGCGGTTTTGACGAGCTGCGACGCACCGCGAGTGCCGAGACTGCGTTTACGGGGAAAGTGGCGCGTTACGACCTGACCAGGCTCAGCGGCGTCGAGCTGGAGCGGCTGGTGACCGGCTATTTCCGGGATGCGGTCGAGCCGGCGGCAGCAAACCCTCCGCTCGACAGTGAGGATCACCTACAGATCGAAGAACACCGTCTCGCTCTCGCCGGCGAGGTTGATGTCGAGCCACCAGGTTCCGTCCGGCTTGCGCTGGGCGATCAGGGTGTGCCGGCGTGCCTCGGGCACCAGGGCGAGGATCGGGTCGGTCTCGTTGCCCTCGCCATCGGCGAAATAAAGCCTTGTCGGCAGGCGCTTCAGCAGGCCGCGGCCGAAGACCGAGAGCGCGACATGCGGCGCCTGCAGGCTGTTGCCGGGGCCGGGCACCCGGCCGGGGCGGATCGTGCGGAAGCGGTAGACGCCTTCCTTGTCGGTCGAGGCGCGGCCGAAGCCGACGAAATGCCGGTCGAGCGCCACATCCGCGCGATCGTCGTCCGGGCTGGCATAGCGGCCGTTCGCGTTCGCCTGCCAGATCTCGATCATTGCGTCCTCGATCGGCTTGCCGTCGGCATCGTAGACGTAGCCGGCGAGCGCGATGACCTCGCCCTCGGGTTGACCTGAGACGTTCGAGCCCGAGAGCAGGAAATGCTCCGGCGGTATCAGGTCTGGCCGCGCGCCCATCTCGGAGCGCTCGACCAGATCGGCGCCGCCCTTCCACGGCAGGCCGTAATGGAAATAGGGGCCGACCGTCTGCCACGGCGTCTGGCCGAAGATCGACGGGTCCTGGCTGTCCTGCCGCGGCGCGGCGTTGCGGGTTTCCAAATCCCCGCCGGAAGAGTCAGTGGTCGTCGTCATGGTCGTCCTCGAACGGCGTCTGGTCGCGGCCCTTGAGCACGATGTCGAAGACATAGCCCAGCGCCCAGTTCGGCACGGTGGTGCCGATATCGAAGCGCGAGACCATGCGCTGGCGATAGGGCATCGGCACGGCATTCGCGATCGGGTCGATCTCGATCAACGGATCGTCGGGGAAATACATCTGCGTGACCAGCCGCGTCGCGAAGGCGGGGCCGAGCAGCGAGAGATGGATATGGGCCGGGCGCCAGGCGTTCTTGTGGTTGCCCCAGGGATAGGCGCCGGGCCGGATCGTGACATAGCGATAGCGGCCCTGTTCGTCGGTGATCACGCGGCCGACGCCGGTGAAATTCGGATCGAGCGGCGCCGGCCAGTCGTCCTTGGCGTGGATGTAGCGGCCGGCGGCATTGGCCTGCCAGATCTCGACGACGGTGTTGGGCACGGGCCTTCCGTCCTCATCGAGCACGCGGCCGGTCACGACGATGCGCTGGCCCTGCGGCTCGGCCTTGTGCTGGGTGGTGAGGTCGGCCATCGCCGGCCCCATCAGGCGCGACCAGTCGCTAGGCCCGGTCACCTCCGTCAGCGTCTGCGGGATTGCGATCGGGGCCTGGCGCGGGCTGCGCGCCACGGTCGAGCGGTAATCCGGCGAGAGCGAGGCCGGCTGCCCGGCATCGAGCCCCGCATAGGGAAGGATCAGGCTGCTCATGCGGCTTCTCTCTCCTCAGCCATGGCTCGGCGCGGG
>NZ_JBXAMI010000010.1:0-96042 GCF_058800455.1 Allobosea sp. GW822-FHT05A11
GATGGGAGGAGTTCTGAGGCCACCAAGCCTGCGAACATCCTCGAACACGACACGCGCGGCGCCCTCAACGGGCGCCGCGCGTGTTCCGAGGAGAAATTTTTGCTCGCCGCCTCTTGTCGAGGCGCTTGATCGGCCTATCTCCGTGACAGGCGCCGGAGCTTTGCTCCATCACGACGCCGCCCTCGCACATTCAATCCGTGACGTTCCTCGACCGACTCGCTGGAGTCGATCGATGCCGCACCGCTTGCTGACAGGTCCCGACGGGGATGTCTGCGACAAGCGGTTTCAGCCGTCACCACAACAGGGAGACGAAAACCATGCAGATCAGCCAGGTTCTTCAGGCTCTCGGCCAGTTCGCGTCCGGCCTTGCGCCGGTCAGCCGTTCCGTCCGCCCGCTCGAGATCGATTTCGACACTGCAGACGCCCTCGGCCCCTTCGAACAGGCCGCCATCGGCCAGTGGAAGACCGAGGACGGGTCGATCCTGATCGACCTCCGGCCCGATGGCCAGTTCCACAAGGCCAAGCCCGCCGCCGGCGCCAAGCATGTCGGGCGTTATGCGGTCGACCGCTCGAAGCTCTATTTCGAGGGCGAGACCGGCTGGGTCGCGCTCGGGAAGCTGAAGCGCGGTACGCTCAGCATCGGCGAGAAGCGCTTCCGCAAGGCCTGACGCGTCATTGCGAGCCACTCAAATAAAGCAGGGCCGCGCTTCCGGTGGGAGGCGCGGCCCTTTTCGTAACGGCGCGAGCCTCGTCAGTAGCCGACCGTGAAGCGACGGCGGCTATGAGCCGGCTTTTCCAGCTCATCGACCAGGGCGATCGCATAGTCCTCCGCCGAGATCGAACTGTTGCCCTTGTCGTCGACCAGGAGCTGATCGGTCCCGAGGCGGAATTGTCCGGTGCGCTCGCCCGGCTGGATCAGGGCCGCAGGGGAGAGGAAGGTCCAGTCGAGGTCCTGGTCCTGCTTCAGCAGATCGAGGAAGACGCCGCCCTTCCGGGCTTCGTCGAGATAGATGGCGGGGAATTCCGGGGTGTCGAAGAGCTTCACGCCGGGCGCGACCTCGAGGCTGCCGGCGCCGCCGACCACGAGATAGCGCTTCACGCCCGACTGCTGGACCGCCGCGAGCAGGAGCTGCGGATCGCTGGCGGAGAAATGCACGGCGCTGATGACCGCATCGTGGCCGGCGAGGAGCTTGGCCAGCCCGTCCTTGTCGAAGACGTCGCCCTTGATGGCGGTGACGCCCGCCAGAGCGGCGATCTTTTCGGGATTGCGAACGATGGCGGTGACGGCATGGCCGCGGGCCGAGAGTTCGGCCAGCAGGCGCGAACCGATGAATCCGCTGGCGCCGATCAATGCGACCTTCTTGGCGACTTTCATGACAGGGGCTCCTTGTTATGGTATCCAATGGATACCTGCACTCTAATGGAACCTATCTGATCCTGCCGCGCCGCCCCGTAAAGAAGGCACTTTCACGCGACATGGTCACCTCCGGGAAACCGCCATGCTGAAACGCCCCGATCCTTTCCAGGCGCTCTGCCCGACCCGGCGCGTGCTCGACCGCATCGGCGATACCTGGGCCGTGCTGATCCTGATCGCGCTCGACGACGGCACCTTGCGTTTCAACGAACTCAGGCGCCGGATCGAGAACATCTCGCAGAAGATGCTGTCGCAGACGCTGAAGAGCCTGGAGCGCGACGGGCTGGTGCGGCGCGAGGTGTTCGCGACGGTGCCGGTGACCGTCGAATATTCGCTGACCGGGCTCGGGCGGACGCTGGCGCAGACGGTGAACCAGCTCACCCTCTGGGCGGAGGCGCATATCGCCGAGGTCGAAGCGGCCCAGCAGCGCTACGATCGCGGCGGAGCCTCGACCTAGCCCGGATTCGGGAACGCTGGCGTTTCCACCGATTTCGTGTATATGCCCGGGCAACCGGCTTAACCAGCCGGCGGCGCGACCCCTCCGCGATGAGGCGGCTCGCGGGCTTCGGACCTTGCTGGACGACATCCCGGCCTGGCCCGCCAGATCAACCCGAACACGAGGATATCCCGATGTCGATCACGGCCGAGCGCAAGACCGCGCTCATCAAGGAACACGCCACCAAGCCGAACGATACCGGCTCGCCGGAAGTGCAGATCGCGATCCTCACGGAGCGCATCACCAACCTCACCGGCCACTTCAAGTCCCATAACAAGGACAACCATTCGCGCCGCGGCCTGCTCAAGCTGGTCTCGCAGCGCCGGTCCCTGCTGGACTACCTGAAGGGCAAGGAAGAGGCCCGCTACAAGACGCTGATCGAGAAGCTCGGCATCCGCCGCTGATCGAAAGCCGACGGTTTCCGCCCGGTGCGACCTGCTCCGGGCGGCTCCTTCTCAGGTGAGGCCGCCATGGGGCGAGCCGCCTGACTGCCGCGGCGGCCGCATGGGGCGGCCCTCCCGCGTGACCCGCCGGGCGCCCAAGACGTCCATGGCAGGATCGCCGAGCGCCCGGACGCGCAATCTCGCATGATCCGGGTGTTCCGCCGTCTTGCCCATGGGCCTGAAGGCACCGGACGGGTCAAAACCCGACCGAAAGATATAAATCCATGTTCGACATCCAAACCGAAGAACTGATCTGGGGCGGCCGCAAGCTCGTCCTCGAGACCGGCAAGGTCGCCCGCCAGGCCGATGGCGCCGTGCTCGCCACCTATGGCGAGACCGTCCTGCTCGCGACCGTCGTCTCGGCCAAGGAGCCGAAGCCGGGCTTCGACTTCTTCCCGCTGACCGTGAACTACCAGGAAAAGACCTTCGCCGCCGGCCGCATCCCCGGCGGCTATTTCAAGCGCGAGGGCCGTCCGAGCGAGAAGGAGACGCTGGTCTCCCGCCTGATCGACCGCCCGATCCGCCCGCTCTTCGTCGAAGGCTACAAGAACGACACCCAGGTCGTCGTCACCGTGCTCCAGCATGACCTGGAGAACGATCCCGACATCCTCGCGATGGTCGCGACCTCGGCTGCGCTGACCCTCTCCGGCGTGCCCTTCATGGGCCCGATCGGCGGCGCCCGCGTCGGCTATATCGACGGCGCCTACAAGCTCAACCCGACGATCGAGGAGATGAAGGACTCGGTTCTCGATCTCGTCGTCGCCGGCACGCAGGACGCCGTCCTGATGGTCGAGTCGGAGGCCAAGGAGCTTCCCGAGGACGTGATGCTCGGCGCCGTGATGTTCGGCCACAAGCATTTCCAGCCGGTGATCGACGCGATCATCCGCCTGGCCGAGAAGGCCGCCAAGGAGCCGCGCGACTATACCCCGGCCGACAACTCCGTCGTTCTCGACGCCGTCCTGAAGCTCGTCGATGCCGATCTGCGCGCCGCCTACAAGATCACCACCAAGGCCGAGCGCTACAAGGCGCTGGACGCCGCCAAGGCCAAGGTCGCCTCGCTGATCTCGGCCGAGCCGGACGGCAAGACCACCTTCACCAAGGAGCAAGTCGGCGGCCAGTTCAAGGAGGCCCAGGCCAAGGTCGTGCGCTGGACCATCCTCGACGACGGCACCCGCATCGACGGCCGCGATCTCAAGACGGTCCGCAAGATCGTCGCAGAGGCCGGCATGCTGCCGCGCACCCACGGCTCCGCCCTGTTCACTCGCGGCGAGACGCAGGCGCTGGTCGTGACCACGCTCGGCACCGGTGACGACGAGCAGTTCATCGACTCGCTGGAAGGCACCTACAAGGAAACCTTCCTGCTGCACTACAACTTCCCTCCCTACTCCGTCGGCGAGACCGGCCGCATGGGCTCGCCCGGCCGCCGCGAAATCGGCCATGGCAAGCTCGCCTGGCGCGCCATCCGTCCGATGCTGCCGGCGAAGTCGGAGTTCCCCTACACGATCCGCGTCGTCTCGGAGATCACCGAGTCGAACGGCTCCTCCTCGATGGCCACCGTCTGCGGCACCTCGCTGGCGCTGATGGATGCCGGCGTGCCGCTGAAGGCGCCGGTCGCGGGCATCGCCATGGGCCTCATCCTCGAGGGTGAGCGCTTTGCCGTGCTCTCCGACATCCTCGGTGACGAGGATCATCTCGGCGACATGGACTTCAAGGTCGCCGGCACCGCCGCGGGCATCACCTCGCTGCAGATGGACATCAAGATCGCCGGCATCACCGAGGAGATCATGAAGGTCGCCCTCGACCAGGCCAAGGGCGGTCGCGATCACATCCTCGGCGAGATGAACAAGGCGCTCTCCGCCTCGCGCAGCCAGCTCGGCGAGTTCGCGCCGCGCATCGAGACGATGAAGATCCCGGTCGACAAGATCCGTGAAGTCATCGGCTCCGGCGGCAAGGTCATCCGCGAGATCGTCGAGAAGACCGGCGCCAAGGTGAACATCGAGGACGACGGCACCATCAAGATCGCCTCGGCCGACGGCAAGTCGATCGAAGCGGCGATCAAGTGGATCAAGTCGATCGTCTCGGAAGCCGAAGTCGGCGTGATCTATGACGGCACCGTCGTCAAGATCATGGAGTTCGGCGCCTTCGTGAACTTCTTCGGTGCCAAGGACGGTCTCGTCCACATCTCCGAGCTGGCCGCCAATCGCGTCCAAAAGGTCTCGGACGTCGTCAAGGAAGGCGACAAGGTCAAGGTCAAGTTCCTCGGCCAGGACGAGCGCGGCAAGATCCGCCTCTCGATGAAGGTCGTCGACCAGGCCACCGGTGAGGACCTCACCGAGAAGCTCAAGGCCCAGCGCGAGGCCGACAAGGCCCGCGAGAAGCAGGGCGCGGCCGAGTAATCGCTGCCCGCCAGCTTGTGTAAAACAGAACGCCCCGCATCGAATGATGCGGGGCGTTTTTCGTTCACGCGGCATGTCCCGCCATGTCCGGGCAGCGTCCTTGCTAGTCTTCCGTGAAAGCCGGAGTGCCTGCCGATGAAATCCTTCGCCGTTCCCGCCATTGGCGCTTCGTTGCGCTACTATGACATCGCCGGCGACGGCCCGGCCCTGCTCATGATCCATGGGCTTGGCTGCGCCTCCTCCTGCGATTATCCGACCGTCGCAGCCGATCCGGCCTTGCGGGGCCGTCGCATGCTGCTGATCGACCTGCTGGGCTCCGGCTTCAGCGATCGGCCGGAAGCGTTCGGCTATACGATCGTGGATCACGCCCGCTGCATCGTCGCGCTGGTCGATGCGCTGGAACTCCCCCGGGTCGATCTCTTCGGACACAGCATGGGCGGCGCCGTCGCCATTGCCGCAGCCGCGATACTGGGGCCGCGCCTTGGCAGGCTCGTCGTCGGCGAACCCAATCTCGATCCGGGCGGCGGCCAATTCAGCCGGGGCATCGCGGCGATCCCGGAAGCGGAGTATTGCGCCGGCGGCCAGGACGCGATCGTGCACGCAGCCCGAGCCGAGGGCAACGATATCTGGGCAGCCTCGCTCGCCCGCAGCGCCGCCTATGCGGTGCAGCGGACAGCGCGTTCGCTGGTCGAGGGGAGCGACCCGACATGGCGGAGCACCCTCGTGTCACTGCCCGTGCCGCGCACGCTGATCATCGGCGAGCTGTCGCTGCCCTATGATGATGCGGCGGGACTGCCCGAGGCAGGGGTCGAGATCGCTATCGTGCCGGGGGCCGGACATTCCATCCCGTGGGACAACCCGGCCGGTCTCGCTGCCGCCATCGCGGCTGGCTTGTCTCTGGCGCAACGTGCCGGGAGGTGATGACGCGTCACTTACAATAGTCTAGACATATGCCGACCCATGGAGACCGGCATGTCCGACCACCGCATCGCCTCGCTCGACGACCTCGCCCATGCCTATCCCAACTCGATGGCCCCAGCGTCGCTCTTCAAAGAGATCGATCATGTCGACGCGAACTACGCAGCACTGATCACCGCCTCGCCGTTTTTCGTGCTCGCGACGGTCGGTCCGGAGGGGCTGGATTGTTCGCCGCGCGGGGATCTGCCGGGCTTTGTCACGGTCCGGGACGCGAAAACGCTCCTGATTCCCGACCGAAAAGGCAATAACCGTCTGGATTCCTTGAAGAATATCCTGTTCGACGATCGAATCGGAATGCTCTTCCTAATCCCCGGTTGCGGCGAGACGCTGCGCGTGAACGGACGCGCGGAGATTTCCTGCGACCCTGAGTTGTTATCGCAGTTCGAGATGGCCGGGAAGCTGCCGGCGAGCGTCATGGTCGTCCATGTCGAGGCCGTCTACTTTCAGTGCTCCCGCGCGGTGGTGCGGGCAGAGCTCTGGAACCCGGAGCGGCAGGTCGACCGGCGCAACCTGCCCTCGCCCGGCACGATCCTGCGCGACATTACCGCGCGCAACGTCGCGGTCGAAACCTTCGACGGCCAGGCCTATGACGAGGCGCTACCCGGCCGGGTCAAGGCGACGCTGTATTGAGAGGCGGTTGTTCCTCTCCCCTCATCTCGGGCTTGCCCGAGATGAGCAGCTCAGGGTGTCAAAGTCGGCAACAGCCGACTTTGATGGGGGAAGGAAGAACTCACAGCAGCCCTTCGTTCCCGGCCAGCGTCTTCAGGCTGATATCCGGCCGGGCGCCGACATGCGAGATGATCTCAGCCGCTGCCAGCGCGCCGAGGCGAAGCGAATCGCGGGTCTCGCGGTTCGAGGTCAGGCCGTAAAGGAAACCGGCGGCGAAGAGATCGCCGGCGCCGGTCGCGTCGACCACGCGCTCGATCGGGAAGACCGGCTCCTCGATGATGCCGTCCGGCGTCACCGCCAGCGCGCCCTTCTCGGAGCGCGTGACGACCGCGAGGATGTTCTCGGCACGCAGCGCTGCCAGCGCAGTGTCGAAATCCGCGGTCTCGTAGAGGCTTTTGAGCTCATGCTCGTTGGCGAAGACGAGATCGACCATGCGGTTGCGGATCAGGCCGACGAACTCGTCCCGATAGCGGTCGACGCAGAACGAATCTGACAGGGTGATGGCGACGCGGCC
Source organism: Allobosea sp. GW822-FHT05A11 (assembly GCF_058800455.1). Lineage (NCBI taxonomy): Bacteria > Pseudomonadati > Pseudomonadota > Alphaproteobacteria > Hyphomicrobiales > Alloboseaceae > Allobosea > Allobosea sp. GW822-FHT05A11. The sequence goes on from NZ_JBXAMI010000010.1 coordinate 6,911, forward strand.
ACCGGCCGTGTGGGCGATCTCCGAGGCCTTGCGGAAGGCTTCCTTGGCCGCCGGCGGATCCCAGAGATAGCCTTCGAGATAGACGATATCGGCGTTCTCGACGGCCCTGGCGTCGACATCGGCGACGGAAAGACCCTGGCAGGCGCCGAGATAGGTGTTCATCGTGCGCTCGCCGTCCGGCGTGACGATGATGAAGGAGCGCGCCGTGGCCGGGCCTTCCGTCGCGTCGGCCGTGCCGAAGGCAACGCCGAGCGAGGTCAGGTCATGGCGATAGAGCTTGCCGAGCTCGTCCCCGCGGACCTTGCCGATGAAGGCGCCCTTGCCGCCGAAGGAGGCGAGGCCGGCGATGGTGTTCGCGGCCGAGCCGCCCGAGATGATCCGGGCCGGGCCCATCGCAGCATAGAGCGACTCGGCACGCGGCTCGTCGATCAGCATCATCGCGCCCTTGGTCAGCTTCTGCGCGGCGAGGAAATCCTCCTCGGCCGAAGCGAGGACGTCGACGATGGCGTTGCCGAGGGCGAGGACGTCCGTGCGGGTCTGGGTCATGGCTCTAGCTCTGTCCGGAGGGCGCGGCCCGTCGGCCGATTGGGAAGATGCTGGCCCTGTCGCATCCGCATGCCGTGCGGTCAAGCCGGGCGCTCAGGCCGGATCGCGCCGGGCGGCGGCCTCGTCGAGCATGCCGGCGAGGCGGCGCAGATCGTCGCCCTCCAGCAAGCCGATCTCGCGCGCCAGCCGGTTGGCGAAGAGCGTCGCTTCGGGATCGAGGCCGGCTGTGTCGATGGTCACGCGCGGATGCGAGAGGTCGGCGAGGCGGACGAGCTCGTCGGCCTCGTCCCAGATCACGCCGAGGAGGTGGATCGCGCCCTGGATCAGCGTGAAGGTCGGGCGGCCGCGCTTGCCGTGTTCCAGCGCCGAGAGATAGGCCGGCGAGACGCCGAGACCCTCTGCCATCTGAGCGAGGGTCATGCCACGCGCTTCCCGCAATTCGCGCACGCGGTGGCCGAAGGGCGTCACGGCCCGTGTTCCCGCAGGCGGCGCAGGCGGACATAGAGCGCACCGGAGCCGCCATGGCGCTGCTCGGCCTCCTCGAAGCCCAGGACCAGCGTGCGCAGCTCGGGCAGGCGCAGCCAATGCGGCACCATCCGACGCAGCACGCCACGCTCGTCGCCGAACAAAGCCAGCGCCGGCGCGCCCTTGCCGGTCACAACCAAGGCGATGCGGCAACCGCGTCGCTGCTCGCGGCGAAGGAAGGCGTGGAGCGCCAGATGCGCCTCGTCCTGCCGCATGCCGTGCAGGTCGATGGAGGCGTCGACGCTCTGCTGGCCGCGGCGCAGTTGCGTGCGCAAACGCCGCTCGATCGGCGCCAGCGGCGGGGCTGCGGACGGTGCAGCTTTCACCGGCAACGCCGTCGCAACGGCGCGCATGGCGGCGTCTGTCGCTAGGGGGACCGCCTGTTCGGGAACCGGCTCGGGCTCGACCGGCGCGCGGCCGGGCAAGGGCTTGACCGAGCGCGCGACCTGGCGCCAGAGCGCGATATCGGCCTCCGTCAGGGTCTTTCCGCGACGCGCGCGCATCTCAGCGCGGCCAGAGCACGGTGAAGGCGACGGGATGGCGAATCAGGCCGGCGCGATGGCCCGCCGCTGCCCCCGAGCCGACGAAGAGATCCATGCGGGCCGGGCCGAGGATAGCAGAGCCGGTATCCTGCGCGATCATCAGGCGCGCGAGATGCTCGTCGCCGCCGACCCCATCCGGGATCGTGGCGTCGATCCAGACCGGCACGCCATAGGGCCAGGCCGTACGATCGACCGCTATGCTGCGCATCGGCGTGAGCGGCAGGCCGGCGCCGCCGATCGGCCCGCTTTCGGCGGGAAGATCGTCGCGGCGGGCGAAGAAGACGAAGGATTTGTTCAGGCGGATCAGGTCGCGGGCAAAGCCGGCATCAGCTTTCAGCCGGGCGTTCAGCCGGTCCATGGTCATCTGCTCGGGCGGGATCGACTCGCGCTGGCTGAGCACGCGCCCGAGCGAGGTGTAGGGATGGCCGTTGCGACCGGAATAGCTCAGCCGCGTGACGGACCCGTCCGGCAGGCGGACGCGACCGGAACCCTGCACCTGCAGGACGAAGCGATCGACGGGATCGCGCAGCCACATGATTTCGAGCCCCTGGCCGTCGAGCGCGCCGGTCTCGATCGTCGTGCGGTCCGGGAACGGCTCGAAGCCTTTGTCGGTGCGACGCGCGGCCGAAAGCGCCTTGTCGAGGCCCGGCCAGTCATCCTCGGAGAAACGCGTCACCAGATCCTTCGGCCGGTCATAGAGCGGCGTCGGGAAAGCGTCGGAGCGGGTCAGCGAACCCTCGAACTCCGGCTCGAAATAGCCGGTCGTGAAGCCGCTTCCGCCGCCTTCCGGCCGGATGCGCCAGAACGAAAAGTTCTGCTCGAAGAAAGTCCTGGCCTGCTCGCGATCGACATTCCCGGCGGCAACCAGCGCCTTCGCCTTGTCGCAGACGGCGGTGAGCCGCTCGGGAAGCGGCACGCCTTGGCGCAACGGCGGATCGGCCATGCATCCCTCCGCGAAGATGGCGAAGGCCCTGGCGTGATCGTCCTGCGCCCAGCCAGCGAGATCTGCTGGCGAGAGCGCCTCGGCGCGGGCTCCTGGAGGCAGCGGGGGCGACGAGGCCATGGCGGTCACGGGTGCAAGGGCCAGGATCGCGGAGAACGCCAGTGCGACACCGGCGCCGCCACGCTTCACGCCGCGGATTCGGTGGCCACGAGCAGCCAGTTGGGGTCGCGGCTGCCGAGCTGGCGCGAGAAGGTCCAGATGTCGTTGACCTCCGAGACCTGCTCGGCGCTACCATCGACGACCACACCCTGCGCGTCGCGGGTGACGCTGATCAGTTGCGAGACGAAGGCGATCGTGACCTGGGCGGTCTTGCCCTTGACGTCCACGGCAGCGAGATCGGCCTTGTCGATCGAGACGAAATTCGATTCCGCCTTCTCGCCGCGCTTCTCGCGCTCGGAGATGGCCTGCTCGAAGCCGTCATAGACCTCCTTGGCGAGGAGACCCTTCAGCATCTTGCGGTCGCCGCGGGCGAAGGCGGTGACGATCGCCTCATAGGCCGCCTTGGCACCGCCGACGAATTCATGCGGATCGAAACCGGGCTCCTGGCGGATCACCGCCTCGATGCCGGCGCTGACGGGCGAATCCGGCGCGGCCAGGTCCTTCCAGCGCTCGGCCGCCGGCAGCTCCGGTGCGACCGGGTCGTTGGCGGCGCCCGGCAGGCGGATCACATTGTCGCGCTTGTCCGGTGCTTGCGCCTGATCGGGCCGCATCGGCGGCGTCTCGCGGCGGGCGAAAGGATCCTTGGGCTGCTCGTTGCCGGTCTTCTGGCCGAGCACGGAGCGCAGCTTCCAGGCCACGAAGACGGCGAGGACCAGGAAGACCAGAGTCTGCATGTCGAAGGAATTTTGCATCGAAAGCTGACCCGCGGCTCCCCGTTGTTACCCGGCCCATCCGCGTCCGCGCCGGGCCTTCACCTTCATATGGTGAGACTGGCTCGTAACATCCACCCCTCCGCTTGTGAAGGCGACTTCTTGTGCCGGCACGGCGTCCATGATAGCCGACGCGCGCGCCGCTCCATAGCATGGAGCGCAGTCCCGAGTGCCGGCAGAGGCGCGGGATTTCCCGAGACAGCCTGCCAGAATAAGATGGGACCGATGGCCAACGAACTCCCCAACGGCAATGGCGCCGGCGCCGAAGCGGCTCCGAGCCTGAACGCCCTGATCCAGTACACCAAGGACTTTTCCTTCGAGAACCCGAAGGCGCCGCGCTCGCTCGCCCAGCAGGAAGCCCAGCAGGGCCCCCAGATGTCGCTGCAGGTCAATGTCGGCTCGACCGCTCTCGCCGACGACGATTACGAGACCGTGCTGCGCCTCGAAGGCAAGGCCGAGCTCAAGGGCGAGACGCTGTTCGCCTTCGACCTGAGCTATGCCGGCGTATTCCGCCTGCAGAACATCCCGCAGGAGCACATCCACCCCGTTCTGGTGATCGACTGCGCCCGCCTGCTCTTCCCCTTCGCCCGGCAGATCATCGCCGAGGCCGTGCAGAACGGCGGCTTCCCGCCCTTCTACGTGCCGCCGATCGACTTCGCGCAGCTCTTCCAGCAGCGCCTGCAGGAGCTCGAGGGCCAGCAGGGCACCGCGACCAACTGATCGGTCACCGTACCGAAAGACCTGACGGAAGGGCCCTCACGGGCCCTTTCTTCGTTTATTGCCGATGATTGTTGTCCTTGCAGGACAACGCCCCTCTCTCCATGTGCGTGGGATCGACGGCGGACGCCCCAACCGGGACGCCCGCCTTTTCCGTATCCGATGGAGACCTGATGGACGCCCTTCTGACGCTTGCCGCCGACCCCGCCGTATGGGCCGCGCTCGGGGCACTGATCGCCATGGAGGTCGTGCTCGGCATCGACAACCTGATCTTCATCTCGATCCTGACCAACAAGCTGCCGGAGCATCAGCGTTCGAAGGGCCGCAGGATCGGCATCGGACTGGCGCTGATCATGCGTCTCGGTCTGCTCGGCACCGTCGCCTTCATCGTCAAACTCACCGCGCCGATCTTCACCGTCTTCGGCCAGGCCTTCTCCTGGCGCGATCTCATCCTGATCGCCGGCGGTCTCTTCCTGGTCTGGAAGGCGACGAAGGAAATCCATCACAAGGTCGATCCCGATCCGGAATCCGTCCTCGCAGAAGGCGGCACGCGCGCCGCGACGCTGGGCTTCGGCGCGGCGATCTTCCAGATCCTGATCCTCGACCTGGTGTTCTCCATCGACTCGATCATCACCGCCGTCGGCATGACCGAACATGTTCCGGTCATGGTGATCGCCGTCATCGTCGCGGTTTTGACGATGCTGCTCGCCGCCGATCCGCTGGCGCGCTTCATCGACAGGAACCCGACGATCGTGATGCTGGCGCTGGGCTTCCTGCTGATGATCGGCGGCACGCTGATCGCCGAGGGCTTCGGCGTGCATGTGCCGAAGGGCTATATCTACGCCGCGATGGCCTTCTCAGCCTTGATCGAGGCGCTCAACATGCTGTCGCGCCGCAGGGCGCGATAAGCCGCCCTGCACGAAAGGCGGCGCGACTTACTGGGCCGCGTCGTCCGTGATGCCGAGATAGCCCTTCCAGAGCGGCGCCTTCAGCGAGCCGAGGATGAAGGCCTCATGCGCCTTGAGCGCCTCTTCGCTGAGGCGCGGGGCCAGCGGGCGCTGACGCTGCGGCTTCTCGACCGCCGCCATGGCAAGGCCGGGGCGGCCGGCCGAGGTCTCGGCGCCGAGACCAAGCGAGGCCTGCTTGCCGCCGATCAGCTCGATATAGACCTCGGCCAGGATCTCGGAATCGAGCAGGGCGCCGTGCTTGGTGCGGCGGCCGTTGTCGATGCCATAGCGCGAGCAGAGCGCGTCGAGGCTGTTCGAGGCGCCCGGATGCTTGCGACGCGCCATCGACAGGGTGTCGACCACGAAGCCCTGCTCGATCGGCGGCAGGCCGAGCCGCTTGAACTCCATGTTGATGAAGCCGACGTCGAAGGCCGCGTTATGGATCACCAGCTTGGCGCCAGCGATGAAGTCGGCGAATTCATCGGCCACCGCCGCAAAGACCGGCTTGTCCGAGAGGAATTCTTCCGAGAGGCCATGGACGTTGAAGGCTTCGATCGGCATCGAGCGTTCGGGATTGATGTAGACGTGGAAGGTCCTGCCGCTCGGGCAGTGATTGAGCAGTTCGACGCAGCCGATCTCGACGATGCGGTCGCCGTTATTGGCTTCCACGCCGGTGGTTTCGGTATCGAGAACGATCTCGCGCATCGCTTCAGGACCTCGCTTGCGCACCGCGCCCGGGACGGCCGGCGAGCGCCATCAGGATAGAACCGACCTGCCGCTCGGCGGCCATCAGACCGTGCGACGTGTCCACAAGGAAATGGGCACGGCGGCGTTTCTCCGCGTCCGGCATCTGGCGCGACAGGATCGCGTCGAGCTTTTCCGCGGTCATGCCGGGGCGGGCCAGGACGCGCTGACGCTGGACTTCGGCGGGCGCCGTCACCACGAGGACGGCGTCGCAGCGCGCCTCGCCTCCGGTTTCCAGCAGGAGCGGCACGTCGATGATGGCGAGTTCCGCACCCTCCCGGCGGCAGCGGGTGAGGAAGGCCTCCTCCTCCTCACGCACCAGCGGATGGATGATCGCTTCGAGCCGACGCAAGGCATCGGGCTTGCCGAGCACGGCCGCGCCCAGCTTTGCGCGATCGACCGCTCCATCGATCACCGTACCCGGGAATGCGGCTTCGATCGGCGCTGCGGCCCGGCCGCGATGCAGACGATGCACGGCCGCATCGGCATCGTGCAGGGGCACGCCGCGCTGCACGAAGAGCTGCGCGGTGGTCGATTTTCCCATCCCGATCGAGCCTGTCAGGCCCAGCACGAAGGTCATGGCTGCTCCGGCGAATCAGGCCTTCAGGATATCGGCTTCGATGAGCGCACGAAGCGCCGGCGTCACCTGCGGCGTCACGCCGAACCAGCGGACGAAGCCGGGCGCCGCCTGATGCAGCAGCATGCCAAGCCCATCAACGGGAACGCCGCCACGCCGTTCCGCCTCGGCCAGCAACGCGGTCTTCAAGGGGACATAGACGATATCGTCGACGATAGTTCCCGGCCGTAAAGCGGCGAGATCGATTTCCAGCGATGGTTTGCCCTGCATGCCGAGGGCCGTCGTGTTCACGATGAGATCGGCCTCGCCGACGAGGCGGTCGCGCTTCGCCCAATCGCCCGCCTCCAGAGGATCCCCAAGAGCGGCGACCAGTTCGGCCGCGCGTTCGGGGCTGCGGTTGACGACAAGAATGCGCGCGACCCCGCGCGCCTTCAGGCCGTAGCAGATACCGCGCGCCGCGCCGCCGGCGCCAAGGACGAGCGCCGTGCCGACCCGCCCCTGCCAGCCCGGTACCGTCGCATCGAGATGGGCGAGGAAGCCGCCGACATCGCTGTTGTCGGCGATGATCCGGCCGTTCTGGCGCCAGAGCGTGTTGACCGCGCCGACGGCCCGACCGGCATCGCTGATCTCATCGACCAGCGCCATCACCGCTTCCTTGTGGGGCACGGTGACATTGCCGCCAGCGAATTCGCCCTCGCGCAGGCGGGAGATGAAGGCCGGAAGATCGACCGGCGCGACATCAATCCGCTCATAGGTACCGGGAAGACGATGCTCGCGCAGCCATTCGCCATGGATCAGGGGCGAGCGCGAATGCGCGATGGGATGTCCGATGACGAAGCAGCGAGGCGGCATGAAGGAAGTCCGTTAACCGGCGAGGCAATCGAGATCGCGCAGCGACGCGAGCACCGCAAGCAGCGGCAGGCCGAGAATGGTGAAATGGTCGCCCTCGACCTTGTCGAAGAGCTGGGCGCCGGGCCCTTCGAGCTGATAGCCGCCGACGCTGGACAGGGCAGCCGGACCGGCAACGGTCAGATAGCGCGCGATGAAATCAGGCTGAAGCGTGCGCATGGTCAGGCGTGCGGCCTCGAGGCCTTCGGCCAGCGGCGCGCCGTCTCGCGCGATGACGAAGGCTGAATGGAGCTCATGGCTCCGGCCAGCGAGCGCTGCGATCTGGCGTGCCGCCCCGGCGAGATCCGCCGGCTTGTGAAAGGCGATGCCACCGCAGGTCAGGGTCTGGTCGGCGGCCAGCACGAGGCGGCCGGGACGTTCGCGGGAGACAGCCAGCGCCTTGGCACAGGCCAGAGCAGCCGCAACCTGGTCCGCCGGCACGCCGCGATCAACCAGGGGCTTCTCGACGGCGCGCTCGTCGATCTCCGGCTTCACCACCTCGACCGGGATGCCGACAGCCAAGAGCATGTCGCGCCGGGTCGCGCTGCCGGAGGCGAGAATCAACGGCTCGGGATCGAGCCAGAGGCTGGTCGATGTGCTCATGTTGCGATGAACTTCATGCGGTGGTCGCGGAGCAGGTCGAGGATCGAGGCCGCGGTTTCCTCGATCGAACGACGGGTCACGTCGATCACCGGCCAGCCCTTTCGGGCGCAGAGACGGCGCGACTGCGTGACCTCATCGGCGACGGCTGTGGGATCGACATAGGAGGTATCGTCATCGGCGCGCAGCGAGAGCAGGCGGTTCTGGCGGATCTGGACGATGCGATCGGCGCTGGCGATGAGGCCGACGATCAGAGGCTTGCGCGCGCTTTCCAGTTCCGGCGGCAGCGGGATATTCGGCACCAGCGGGATATTGGCGGTCTTGATGCCGCGATTGGCGAGATAGATGCTCGTCGGCGTCTTGGAGGTCCGGCTGATGCCGACCAGGATGACGTCGGCATTGTCGAGATCGCCGCCCATCTGCCCGTCATCATGCAGCAGCGTGTAGTTCATCGCGTCGATGCGTCGGAAATATTCGGTGTTGAGCACATGCTGCGCCCCCGGCTTCGGCGCCGACGCCTGGCCGAGATAGGACTGGAACAGCGAGAGCACAGGCTGCAGCACCGACAGGCAGGGACAGCCGAGCTCGCGGCAGAAATTCTCCAGTTTCTCCTGCCATTCCGGCTCGACCAGCGTGTAGAGCACGACGCCGGGGGATGCCTCGATCTCGGCGAGGACGCGGGCAAGCTGCGCCTCGGAGCGAACCAGCGGATAGACATGCTCGATCGCCGAGACGGTTTCATATTGCGCGGCAGCGGCCCGGCTGACGGCGATCAGCGTCTCGCCGGTCGCATCCGAGACCAGATGCAGATGGAAATAATTGCGGACCACGGCATCCCCCGGCCTGAAGCGTGTTTATCCTCTAGCGCGCTTTGAGCGCGACCGGAATCACCGCGACGAGAATTGACGCAGCTGGCGTTTCCCTCCCGCGGTTTCGGAACGACCGGGTTATCCCGGGCCGTGGGGAGCAGTGTGGACAACCGAACAGGAAACGCAGGCCGAGTGGCGGCTCTGTATAACCCGCCCGAACCATCAACAGCCGCCCGGCTGTGAATGGTAAACAAAGTGTTTCACGTGAATCATTTTGAAAGACGGCGAGCTGTCCGCCGAATTCAATTCGTTAATAAAGCCTTAACCGGTGACCGAGGCCCCGCGCGGCCCGCGACTCGCTGTCCCAGTGGCTGTGGATCGGTTGTGGACAGAATTGCGGCGGGCTATCTCCCTGCCTCCAAGAGTCAAAACAAAAGATTCTCTCTAGGAATCTTATTTAAGAAATAGCGGGATGGATGGCCCGTCAGGCATGACGACACGCGAAACCCCTGCCCTGATCCGTGTGCTCGGCGGTGAAAGCCTGCCGACCCCTCCGGTCTGGCTGATGCGCCAGGCCGGGCGTTATCTGCCGGAGTACCGCGAGCTCAGGGCCAAGGCCGGCAGCTTTCTCTCGCTTTGCTACGATCCCGAGCTGGCCGCCGAGGTGACGCTCCAGCCGATCCGGCGCTTCGGCTTCGATGCCGCGATCCTGTTCGCGGATATCCTTCTCGTGCCGCAGGCGCTCGGCCAGAAGCTCTGGTTTGCCGAGGGCGAAGGACCGCGGCTTGAACCCGTGGCCGACGCGACCCGCTTGGCGGAGATCGATCGCGTCGCCGATCAGGCCAAGCTGGATTCGATCCCGGAGACCGTTCGCCGGGTCCGGGCTGCCCTGCCCCGCGAGACCGGCTTCATCGGCTTCTGCGGCGCGCCCTGGACCGTGGCGACCTATATGGTCGCCGGTCGAGGAACACCGGATCAAGCACCGGCGAAGGAGCTTTTCGAACGCGACCCAGCCCTGTTTCAGGCGATCATCGACCGGATCGTGACCTCGTCCATCGCTTATCTGAACGCGCAAATCGCGGCGGGCGTCGATGCCGTCCAGATCTTCGACAGCTGGGCGGGTGCGCTCGGGCCGGAGGATTTCAGGCGCTGGTGCATCGCGCCGACGCGACGGATCGTCGAGGGCGTACGCGCCATGCATCCGCAGGCGCGGATCATCGGCTTTCCGCGCGGGGCCGGGCACCTGATCCCGGACTATATCGCAGGCACGGGCGTGGACGCCGTCGGCCTCGAAACCGATATCGACCGGACCTTCGCCCGAAATGAGATCCAGTCCAGGGTCCCGGTGCAGGGCCATCTCGATCCGCTGGTGCTACGCGCCGGCGGTGACGCGCTGGAGCGGGAGGTGGATGCCATCCTGACAGCCTTCGGCGATCGGCCCTTCATCTTCAATCTCGGCCACGGCATTCTGCCGGATACGCCGATCGCGCATGTCGAGCGCTTGCTGAAACGGGTACGGGGCTGAGGGCTGAGGCAATGTACGAGTGGATCAAGGCTTTTCATGTCATGGCCGTCATCTCCTGGATGGCCGGCATGCTCTATCTGCCAAGGCTGATGGTCTATCACGCGGAGGCGCAGACCGGCTCGATCCAGTCCGAGACCTTCAAGATCATGGAGCGCCGGCTGCTCAAGGGCATCATCAACCCGGCGATGATCGCCACCTGGGTGCTGGGCCTCTACCTCGCCTGGTCTGCCTTCGGCTTCAAGGGTGGCTGGCTGCACGGCAAGCTGCTGCTCGTCTTCATCCTCTCCGGCATCCATGGCATGCTGGTAAAGCACGTGCGTAACTTCGCGAACGACAGCAATGTGAAGTCGCCGCGCTATTTCCGCATTCTCAACGAGATCCCGGCGCTGCTGATGGTCGGCATCGTCATTCTCGTCATCGTGAAGCCGTTCTGAGGCCTTTCGCGCTTTCCCGCTTGAGCCCCGGGCCGATTCCCGCTATCAGGACGCTGCGCTTCTCCAGCGTCCTCCCTTGTTGTCGACTGTTCATGAGCCGCCTGCCTTAGCAGCAGCTCATGTCGCGCAACCCAAGCGCAGGTCCGGCCAGGACCGATAAGTCGATCAATCCAGTACCATCCCAACCCCTGCCGGTTCGCAGGGCGTTCATGATCCGGGTGCCCCATGCGGGAAATCAAGCTTCAAGAGCTCAAGAGCAAGTCGCCGACCGAACTCCTGGCCTTCGCCGAGGAAGTCGAGGTCGAGAACGCCAGCACCATGCGCAAGCAGGAGTTGATGTTCGCCATCCTGAAGCAGCTTGCGGCGCGGGAGACCGAGATCCTGGGCGAGGGCGTTGTCGAGGTCCTGCAGGACGGCTTCGGCTTCCTGCGCTCCTCCGATTCGAACTACCTGCCAGGGCCGGATGACATCTACGTTTCGCCGTCGCAGCTCCGCAAATTCGGCCTGCGCACCGGCGACACCGTCGAAGGGCCGATCCGCGGGCCGAAGGATGGCGAGCGCTATTTCGCCCTGCTCAAGGTCAACTCGGTCAATTTCGAGGACCCGGAGAAGATCAAGCACAAGATCCATTTCGACAACCTGACGCCGCTCTATCCGGATGAGCGCCTGAAGCTCGAGGTGCAGGACCCGACCAAGAAGGACTTCTCGCCGCGGGTCATCGATATCGTCGCGCCGATCGGCAAGGGCCAGCGTGCTCTGATCGTCGCGCCGCCGCGCACCGGCAAGACGGTTCTGCTTCAAAACATCGCCCAGTCGATCACCACCAATCATCCCGAGTGCTATCTGATCGTGCTGCTGATCGACGAGCGGCCCGAGGAAGTCACGGACATGCAGCGCTCGGTGAAGGGCGAGGTCGTCTCCTCGACCTTCGACGAGCCGGCCTCCCGCCACGTCCAGGTCGCGGAGATGGTGATCGAGAAGGCCAAGCGCCTGGTCGAGCACGGTCGTGACGTCGTGATCCTGCTGGACTCGATCACCCGCCTCGGCCGCGCTTACAACACCGTGGTGCCGTCTTCCGGCAAGGTCCTGACCGGTGGTGTCGACGCCAACGCCCTGCAGCGTCCCAAGCGCTTCTTCGGGGCGGCCCGCAATATCGAGGAAGGCGGCTCGCTGACGATCGTGGCGACCGCGCTGATCGATACGGGATCGCGCATGGACGAAGTGATCTTCGAGGAATTCAAGGGCACCGGCAATTCCGAGATCATTCTCGACCGCAAGGTGGCCGACAAGCGGATCTTCCCGGCGATCGACATCATTAAGTCCGGCACCCGCAAGGAAGAGCTCATCACGCCGCGCTCGGATCTGCAGAAGACCTATGTGCTGCGCCGCATCCTCAACCCGATGGGCCCGCAGGACGCGATCGAGTTCCTCCTGGATAAGCTGCGCCAGACCAAGCAGAATTCGGAATTCTTCGATTCGATGAATACCTGACCATCGGCACGACCGGTTTCGGCGTTCGATTCGCCGCCGTATCGACCCGACCAGGGTCGTGCGGCGGCGAAATTGTTTCAGCCTACCCGCAAACCCGACGCCCGGATGTCCGGCCGCATCGCGAAGTCGTCCGAGGTTTGACCTAAGACCCCCGCCGCCCGGCTGCCGTCTCGACCGGCGGCATCGAGCCTCGTGCAGGACACAGCCCGGCTCCGTCATCGATTCGGCAGCGAAACGGCGGCCTGCCATGTCTCGCGCAGCAAGCAGCGCACGCCCGGCTGACCGGGCTCTCCGGTCACTTGCGCGATGGAACGCTATCGGTGCGAAGCAGTACTACCTGCAGCGACCGTCCCGCTGATTGCCGATCCGCCGATCTGGTTCAGCCCATTGAAGATACTAAATTTTCAGAGGGGAAGCGCTTGCTGCTGCGGTAGTGCCGGACGGCTGGAAATGCCGGTAGTGCCGGGTAGTGCCGTGATCTCGAGCATATGGATTCGGGCCGACGCAGCCTCGCGAGTGCTGCGTGTTGACGGGTTCAGGTTCTGGCGGCTGATTGCGCGAGCGGGAGGCGAGGTCCTGTCCGCTTCGCGGCTGGCTTGATGTTGGCAAAGGCCTCGTTCATGACGGCTGCGATCGCAGGGCTCGCGGAGGAACTCGACAAACAATGACGGGCTCGGACATCCATCCCACCATTGTGGCCCTGTCATCAGCGCGGGGCAAAGCCGGAGTGGCGGTGATCCGCGTGTCCGGAAGCCTGACTCGATTCGTTCTCGAAACGATTGCAGGAATCATACCCGAGCCCCGCGTGGCGACCCTGCGAAGACTGGTCGATGCCGCAGGGGATACGATCGACAGCGCGCTCGTCCTGTTCTTCGCCGCACCTGCCAGCTTTACCGGTGAGGACGTAGCCGAATTTCATGTCCACGGCTCTCGCGCAGTCCTGGCGCGTCTCCTTGCCATTCTGACCGCCTTGCCTGGCGTGAGGCTGGCCGAAGCCGGAGAGTTCACGCGGCGGGCCTTCGAAGCGGGAAAGCTTGATCTGGCTGCGGTCGAGGGCCTGGCGGACCTGATCGATTCGGAAACGGAATGGCAGCGCCAGCAGGCGCTGCGCCAGATGGATGGGGCCTTGAGCGGCTTCGCCACGAGCTGGCGCCATTCGCTGATCGATGCCATGAGCCTGCTCGCGGCCGAACTGGATTTCTCCGACGAAGGCGACGTCTCCGGCCCGCTGCAACAGCAGGCGCTGGCGCTGGCGGGAGAGGTGCTGGCCTCGCTGCGCGTGGCGCTGGGTAGCTTTGCCATGGGCGAGCGCGTCCGCGAAGGCTTCGTCGTGGTGCTGGCCGGACCGCCCAATGCCGGCAAGTCCAGCCTGCTCAATGCGCTCGCGCGGCGCGACGTCGCGATTGTCTCGCCGATTGCGGGGACAACGCGCGATATCCTGGAGGTGCGGCTGGATCTGGCCGGGCTCCCGGTCATCCTGATCGATACCGCGGGCCTGCGCGACAGCGCCGATCCGATCGAGGCTGAAGGCGTCCGGCGCGCCCGGGCACTCGTCGCGCGAGCGGATCTCGTTGTCGCGCTGCGTGGAGTCGATTCGGAGCCGTATCGAGTCGAGAGCACGGCCGAATTGCTTCAGATCGCCACGAAAGCCGACCTTCCGGGGCCGGTCCTGCCCGGTGAACGGGCGATTTCCGTCAAGACCGGTGCGGGTTTGACCGATCTGCTTGCCGAGATCGTCGCGCGTCTTCAGCAGCTTGGATCGGGCGAGCCGGCCCTCCTGACCCGCGAACGCCATCGCATTGCCGTCACCGACGCGGTTGCCGCGCTCGAGCGGGCGGTGATGGCGGGCCACGGACAGGGAGAATTGCTGGCCGAGGATATCCGTGTGGCCGTCGTCGCGCTCGAGCGGCTTGTCGGCCGGATCGACGTGGAGGACGTGCTCGACAGGCTTTTCGCGGGATTCTGCATCGGAAAGTGAGGCGGCGGCCGGGATCGGCCCGCGCTCTCCGCGATTGTCGTTGACCCGCCCGCCGGGCTTCGCTAGCGAAATCGCATGTCAATTCATCGGCAGCATTACGACGTGATCGTCGTCGGCGGCGGCCATGCCGGAGCCGAAGCCGCCGCCTCTGCGGCGCGCTACGGTGCGCGCACGGCCCTGGTGACGCACAAGCCGGAAACGATCGGCGTCATGTCCTGCAACCCCGCCATCGGCGGGCTCGGCAAGGGACATCTCGTTCGCGAGATCGACGCGCTCGACGGCATCATGGCGCGGGCCGCCGATCTGGGCGGTATCCAGTTCCGCATGCTCAATCGCCGGAAGGGCCCGGCTGTTCGGGGTCCCCGCGCCCAGGCGGATCGCAAGCTCTATCGGCAGGCCGTTCAGGACCTGCTGGCGGCGCAATCCAATCTCGATATCGTCGCCGGCGAGGTTTTCGACCTGGAGGTGGAAGCTGGCCGCGTTGTCGGCGTGGTCCTGGCTGATGGTCGTCGATTCGCAACCGGAACGGTCGTGCTGACGACCGGCACCTTCCTCCGCGGCCTCATCCATATCGGCGAGAAGCGAATTCCGGCCGGGCGCGTTGACGAGGCGCCCTCGCTCGGCCTTTCCGCGACGCTGGAGCGCCATGGCTTTCCGCTTGGGCGCCTGAAGACCGGGACGCCGCCCCGCCTTGACGGGCGCAGCATCGATTGGGCCGCGCTCGAGATGCAGCCCGGCGATGAGCCGCCGGAGCCGTTTTCAGCGCTGACAACCGCGATCACCAATCCGCAGATTTCGTGCGGGATCACGCGCACGACGCTGGCGAGCCACGATCTCATCCGCACCAATCTGCATCGCGCACCGATGTTCTCCGGCCAGATCGAGGGGCGGGGGCCGCGCTATTGTCCGTCGATCGAGGACAAGGTCGGGCGCTTCGGAGACCGCGATGGCCATCAGATCTTCCTCGAACCCGAGGGGCTCGACGACGACACGGTCTATCCGAACGGCATTTCGACTTCGCTTCCCGAAGACGTCCAGCTCGACCTGCTGAAGACGATACCCGGCCTGGAACGGGCCGGGATGCTGCGGCCGGGATACGCGATCGAGTATGATTTCGTCGATCCGCGCGCCTTGAAGAACACGCTGGAGACGCGAGCGATCGCGGGGCTGTTCCTCGCTGGCCAGATCAACGGCACGACGGGCTATGAAGAGGCTGGCGCGCAGGGCTTGCTGGCCGGCCTCAATGCCGCGCGCAGGGCCGGTGCTGGGGAGCCGGTCGTGTTCGATCGGACGCAGTCCTATATCGGCGTGCTCGTCGACGATCTCGTGACGCATGGCGTTACGGAGCCGTATCGAATGTTTACCTCGCGGGCGGAATTCCGCCTGTCTTTGCGCGTCGACAATGCCGATGAACGATTGACGCCGCTAGGCTTGCAGCTTGGCATCGTCGGGTCAGCCCGGCAGTCGGCTTTCGAAGCGCGCAACCGGGACATCTCGGCGCTGCGCGAGACGCTGAAAGGCTTCTCGCTGACGCCGCAGCAGGCGCAAGCTGTCGGTCTGCAGCTCAATCACGATGGGTCGCGGCGCAGCGCCTACCAAATTTTGTCCTATCCGGATGTCACGTTCGAGCAGTTGTCTTCGGTCTGGCCGGAGCTGACGGACTATCCCGCTCCGGTCGTGGCGCGGGTAACGGCGGATGCCGTCTATTCCGTCTATCTCGATCGGCAGGCGGCCGAGATCCAGGCCTATCGCCGCGACCAGTCTCTGAAGGTTCCGGCCGATCTCGATCTCGATGCGATTTCGGGTCTGTCGAACGAACTGAAGCTCAAGCTGGCGGCCCAGCGCCCCGCCGATCTGGCCCAGGCGGGCCGGATCGAGGGGATGACGCCGGCCGCCCTGACCTTGTTGGCGGTCCATGCCCGGAAGGGCCGTGCCGCTGCGTTTTCCACAGGCTCGACGTGACTGTTGATAAGGACGACAGGCAACGCGCTTTGCGCTTGACGCCTGTTTCACGTGAAACAGAGGAGCGCCTGGCGCTTCTGGTGGCGGAGCTCGGGCGCTGGCAGGCCGCGAAAAACCTCGTCTCCTCGGCGACGCTCGCCGAGGTCTGGACGCGGCATATCGCGGATTCGCTGCAGATCTTCGGATTGGCCGAGGGGCGCGAGCGCTGGCTGGATCTCGGCTCCGGCGGCGGTTTTCCGGGGCTGGTGATCGGCATCTGCCTGGCCGAGCAGGGCAAGGGCCAGATCGACCTGGTCGAGAGCAATGCCCGGAAATGTGCGTTTCTGCGCCATGCCGCCCGCATCACCGGCGCTCCGGTCAAGGTCCATGCGGCCCGTATCGAAGATGTGATCGGCGATTTCACCGGCAAGGTCGATGTGGTTACGGCCCGCGCGCTGGCTCCCCTGCCCCAATTGCTCGGCTGGTGCGAAGAGCTGTTGAGAACCGGCACGCTCGGTCTCTTTCCCAAGGGACAACATCTAGATGCGGAATTGACCGACTCAGCCAGATATTGGAAGATTCAGGCGACAACGGTTTCCTCCGTGACTGATGATGCCGCGCGAATCCTGGTGGTGCGCTCGGCGGAGAGACGAGCCGATCGATGACTGAGCTCACATCCGTGACGACACCGCGCCGCCCGCGCGTGATCGCGCTCGCGAATCAGAAGGGCGGGGTCGGCAAGACGACAACCGCGATCAATCTCGGCACGGCCCTAGCGGCCATCGGCGAGAAGGTGCTGATCGTCGATCTCGATCCGCAGGGAAACGCTTCAACGGGGCTTGGCGTCGACCGCCGCAACCGCAAATCCTCGACCTATGACGTGCTCTGCGGCGATGTCGGGCTCGGGCAGGCTTTGCAGCCGACGGCGGTTCCCGGCCTGTCACTGGCGCCCTCGACGCTCGATCTGCTCGGCGTCGAACTCGAGATCGCCTCCTCCAAGGACCGCGCGCATCGACTCAAGAATGCGATCGACGAACTGGTCTACGACCAGCGCTGCCAGGACCTGACCTATATCCTGATCGATTGCCCGCCCTCGCTCAGCTTGATCACTATCAACGCGATGACGGCTTCGGATGCGGTGCTGGTGCCGCTGCAATGCGAATTCTTCGCGCTGGAAGGCCTGAGCCAGCTGCTCAAGACGGTTGAGCAGGTCAAGGCCGGCCTCAATCCGCGCCTGATCATCCAGGGCGTCGTGCTGACGATGTTCGATCCCCGCAACAACCTGTCGGGTCAGGTTATGGCGGATGTGAAGAGCTTCCTGGGCGACAAGGTCTATGAGACCGTGATCCCTCGCAATGTGCGGATCTCCGAGGCGCCGTCCTATGGCAAGCCGGCGCTGCTCTACGATCTGCGCTGCTCGGGATCGCAGGCCTATCTGCGACTGGCTTCGGAAGTGATCAAGCGCGAGCGCGCTTTGCGGGCCGCGGCCTGAGTTTACAAGTTAGAGATTAATGAGGATGGCGATGGCCGAAGAACAGGGGCGTTCCCGCCTTGGCCGCGGTCTGGCGGCGCTGATCGGCGATGTCGGCGATGAGATCGGGGCGATCGAGCGGGCGCGCGGGCAGCGCCGCGTTCCCGTCGAATTCCTGCGGCCGAGCGCCCGCAATCCGCGCCGCAATTTCGTGGAAGTGGATCTCGATGATCTGACTGCCTCGATCCGCGAGCGGGGCATTCTGCAGCCCATCATCGTTCGTTCCATTCCCGGAATGATGGACGCTTACGAGATCATTGCCGGCGAACGCCGTTGGCGTGCGGCGCAACGGGCCGAATTGCACGACGTTCCGGTTATTCTGGTCGAGGCCGATGATCGCGAGGCGCTAGAAATCGCCATCGTCGAGAACGTACAGCGCACGGATCTCAACGCGATCGAGGAAGCGGCCGGGTATGAGAGGCTGATCGCCGAATTCAACTATACGCAGAACGACCTGGCACGCGTCATCGGCAAGAGCCGCAGCCATGTCGCCAACACCCTGCGCCTGTCGAAACTGCCCGAGCCGGTGCGCAAGCTGGTTAGCGAGGGCGCGGTGTCGGCCGGCCATGCCCGTGCGCTCCTGTCCGTTTCGGACCCGGAATTCATGGCGCAGAAGATCATCGACGACGGTCTGAGCGTTCGCGATATCGAGCGTATCGTGCAGGAAGAGGCACGCGGCGAGACCAAGAGCGCCGTGGCGAGCAAGCCGAAGGCCGTGAAGGACCCCGATACGCGGGCCCTGGAGAAGGCGCTGGAGGAGGCGCTCGGCCTATCCGTCTCAATCGGGCATCGGGCGAACGGCGCGGGCGAGGTCAAGATCGGGTACAAGACGCTCGAACAGCTCGACGCGCTCTGCCATCGCTTGAAGTCCTGAGCTACTCCGCTCTAGCGGCACGCCCGAGCCGGGCCAGTGTCCAGAGGGCGCGGGTCGCAATGGCCCGACCCATCTCGGCATTCTGTCGTGTCGCCAGCACCGCATTGCCCAGAAGACCGATGGCCTCGCTCAGTTTTGCGCTGGACCAGGCATTCAGCGCGGCCTCCGTGGTCGCGATACGCGGATAGGGCAGGCGCATCGTCGCGACGACATCCCGGACGCTGCGCCCGGCATCGATGCTCTGGCGGGCCTTCAGAAGCGTGATGGCCTGCCGCAGGACGGCGCCGAGCATCACGCCGGGGTCCAGCCCCTCGCTGCTGAGCTTGGCCTGGGCGAGGTCGAGCACCGGCAGCTTTCCCGCGAAAACCGCATCGACCAGCATCGCCTGCTCCCGCTGCGCGGTGTCGCCGACGATGGCATCGACATGCTCGACCTGAACGGCCGGGTCCGTGCCGACGTAGAGCAGCAACTTCTCGATCTCGCGGCGCGAGGTCTGGCGGTCGCCGCCGAGCAGCCCTGTCAGGTGGTCGCGCGTTGTCCGGTCGATCGACTTGCCGGCCCCCTGGACCATGTCGTCGATGATCGAGCCGAGGTCGCGCGCTGCATCGCCATAACAGGGCACGGCG
This sequence comes from Allobosea sp. GW822-FHT05A11, assembly GCF_058800455.1. Taxonomy (NCBI): domain Bacteria; kingdom Pseudomonadati; phylum Pseudomonadota; class Alphaproteobacteria; order Hyphomicrobiales; family Alloboseaceae; genus Allobosea; species Allobosea sp. GW822-FHT05A11. The sequence continues at coordinate 26,078 of NZ_JBXAMI010000010.1, forward strand.
AGTGCCGTCTTGGCCTTTTCGCAGGCGGTGCGGACGGGGTTGTTGCGCTGCAGATCGCCGGCTTCGACGATGACCAGCGCATCCTGCGAGGGCGTGGCCAGCAGCGGCGCCAGGGCGGCCAGCAATGGCTTCGAGGTCGGCGAGACGCGGATGGCGCGGCGGCCGCCGAAAAGGCCGATCGTGTTGGCCTCGTCGGCGAGCTTCAGCGGATCGGAAGCGACGGCGTCGCCGTCCATCCTGACGAGCTGGAAAGCGTCCTGAGGGTCATCGACGCTGGCCCGGGCGAGGCCTGCCGCACGTTCCGAGACGAGGCCTGCATCGGGGCCGTAGATCAGGATCAGCCGCCAGGCGGGATCGAGTCGTGCGAGGCTGCGCTCGGCCTCGTGCGCCTTGATCGCAACCATGGCGCGTCAGGAGGTGAGGTCGGCGGCGATCTGGCCCCGGACGATGGTGGCGAGGTTCTTCGCCGCGCGAACCTGTGCATCGCGCGCCGCGCGCACCGTGGCGAAGCGCTGCGAGGACCGCTCATAGGGAACGCGGACGGAGTTCGTGCCGGAGGCGAGAACCTTGCCGGTGCCGTTCTGGGTGAGCTTCCAGGAAATCGTCGCCACGAGAACGGCCGAATCGGCGCGGCCATTGGCATAATCGACCGTGACGACCTCGACCGATTCGGCCACGGACGCTTCGAGCTTCGCGGTCTTCTGCGCATCCGGCTCGCCGCTGCCGTCGAGCTCGAAGACCAGCTCGTTGCGGAAATAATGGCCGATCAGGCCTTTGATCTCGGGGATTTCGATGCCGCGCAGCGCCGTCTTGACGCTGCCGCCCATCGTACTGGTGGTGTAGTCGGAATAGAGCGGCTGGAAACAGCCGCCGGCAAGGCCCGCGACCGTCGTCAGCACGGCCGCGAGCAGGAAGCGGCGGGAGAGAGCGGCTTCAGACGACGACATTCACGATTCTCCCGGGAACCACGATGATCTTGCGGGTCGCACGTCCCTCGAGGGCCCGCTGAACGGCCTCGCTGGCGCGCACGGCCGCTTCCACGGCCACTGTATCGGCATCGGCGGCCACGGTCACTTCCGCACGCTTCTTGCCGTTGATCTGGACCGGCAGGGTAAGCTGATTGTCCTTCAACAGCGCCGGATCGACCTCCGGCCAGGAAGCCTCGCCGGCAAGGCCCTGCAGGCCCAGCACATGCCAGCATTCCTCGGCCAGATGCGGCATCATCGGCGCCACAAGCTGGGTGATGATCGTGGCAGCCTCAAGGAGCGCGAAGGCGATATCGGCATCGAGATCGGGCTTCTCGGCCGCGCCGTCGAGCGCCTTACCGATCGCATTGGTCAGCGTGTAGATATGGGCGACGCAGCGGTTGAAGCCCAGGCGCTCGATATCGGCGCCGACCGCGTCGAGCGCGCGATGGCTCGCCTTGCGGAGCGCCAGGGCTGCTTCGCCGATCTGGGCAGGCTTGTCCGCCCTGCCGCCGGTGCGTTCCGCGATTTCCGCGACCATGCGCCAGAGACGCTGGACGAAGCGGGCGGCGCCCTGGACGCCCTCGTCCGTCCAGATCACGTCGCGATCCGGCGGCGAATCCGAGAGCATGAACCAGCGCGCGGTATCGGCGCCGTAGGAGGCGATGATGTCGTCGGGATCCACGACGTTCTTCTTGGACTTCGACATCTTCTCGATCGAGCCGATCTCGATCGGCGCGCCGGTGTCGACGTCGAAGCCGCGCCGGTCGATGCCGGAAACCTCGATGCGGACATTGCCCGGCTCGACCCAGTCACCGTTGGCGGCGCGATAGGTCTCGTGCACGACCATGCCTTGCGTGAACAGGCCGGCGAAGGGCTCGTCCAGGCCGGCGTGACCGGTCTTCTTCATCGCGCGGGTGAAGAAGCGCGAATAGAGCAGGTGCAGGATCGCGTGCTCGACGCCGCCGATATACTGGTCGACCGGCAGGAAGCGATCCACCGCCTTGCGGTCGGTCGGGCTCTCGGTGCGCCACGGATCGGTGAAGCGGGCAAAATACCAGGACGAATCGACGAAGGTGTCCATCGTGTCCGTCTCGCGGCGGGCATCCTTGCCGCATTGCGGACAGGCGACATGCTTCCAGCTCGGATGATGGTCGAGCGGGTTGCCGGGCTTCTCGAAGGAAACATCGTCCGGCAGCGTGACCGGTAGCTCGGCATCCGGAACCGGCACCGTTCCGCAGGCGGAACAGTGGATGACCGGGATCGGGCAGCCCCAATAGCGCTGGCGCGAGATGCCCCAGTCGCGCAGGCGGAAATTGACCTTGCGCTGGCCGACCGGACGGTTGCCGCGGGTTTCGCCTTCAAGCCGGCGAGCGATCTCTTCCTTGGCTTCCGCGATGGTCAGGCCGTCGAGGAAGCGGGAATTGATCATGCGGCCGTCACCGTCATAGGCGGTGTCGGTGATGACGAAGCTCGCGGGATCGGTGCCTTCGGGCGCGACCACCGGGATATTGCCCAGACCGTACTTGTTGACGAAGTCGAGGTCGCGCTGGTCATGCGCCGGGCAGCCGAAGATGGCGCCCGTGCCGTATTCCATCAGGACGAAGTTCGCGACATAGACCGGCAGCGTCCAGTTCGGATCGAGCGGATGGACGGCGCGCAGGCCGGTGTCGAAGCCGAGCTTCTCGGCCTTGTCGATCGCTTCCTGCGCCGTGCCGGTGCGCTTGCACTCGTCGATGAAGGCCTGCAGCGACGGGCTCTTCGCCGCGATCGACCTGGCGATCGGGTGATCGGGCGCGATGGCGACGAATTTGGCGCCGAACAGCGTGTCCGGGCGGGTCGTGTAGACTTCGACCTCGTCCTGCCCGGCCCCGTTCGATTCGAGAGCGAAACGAACCAGCAGACCTTCCGAGCGGCCGATCCAGTTCTTCTGCATCAGCCGGACCTTTTCGGGCCAGCGGCTCAGGCCGTCGAGCGCGTCGTTCAGTTCCTGGCCGTATTCGGTGATCTTGAAGAACCACTGGGTCAGTTCGCGGATCTCGACCAATGCGCCCGAGCGCCAGCCGCGGCCGTCGATGACCTGCTCGTTCGCCAGCACGGTCTCGTCGACCGGGTCCCAGTTGACCTTGGCCGTCTTGCGGTCGACCAGCCCGGCCTTCAGGAAGTCCAGGAACATCTTCTGCTGGTGGCGATAATAGCTGGGGTCGCAGGTCGCGAGCTCGCGGCTCCAGTCGAGCGACAGGCCCATCGACTTGAGCTGCTTGCGCATCGTCGCGATGTTCTCATAGGTCCACTCGCGCGGATGGACCTTCTTCTGCTTGGCGGCGTTCTCGGCCGGCAGGCCGAAAGCGTCCCAGCCCATCGGATGCAGCACCGAAAAGCCCTTGGCGCGCTTGTAGCGCGCGACCACGTCGCCCATCGCGTAGTTGCGGACATGGCCCATATGGATGCGGCCCGACGGATAGGGAAACATCTCGAGGACGTAGTAGCTCGGCCGCGTATCGTCGTTCTTCGTCTCGAAAAGCTTGCGCTCCTCCCAGACGGTGCGCCATTTCGGCTCGGACTCTTTCGGATTGTAGCGTTCGACGGCCATGTCAGCGGGCAATTCTTGCGGGTTTGCCGGCTCCCGGAGGCAGGCCGGCGCAGGGGCTGAATGCAAAAACCGGATGTCGGAATCTTGCAACCTGCTCTAGGACACCATTGCGCGCACGCGGTCAACGGCGCCCACGGCATGAGAGGCTGGCAGATGAGCGATACGGTTACGCGTTTGGCAGAAATTCGGGCGGCGATCGGCCGCGCCGAGCGCGATTTCGGGCGTGAAGTTGGCTCGGCCGCGCTGGTCGCGGTCTCCAAGACCAAGCCGGCCGAGCAGATCATCGAGGTGCTCGAAGCAGGCCAGCGCGTCTTCGGCGAAAACTATGTCCAGGAAGCCAAGGCGAAGTGGCCGGCGCTGAAGGAGCGCTTCTCGGACGCCGAATTGCACATGATCGGCCCGCTGCAGTCGAACAAGGCACGCGAGGCGGTCGAGCTCTTCGACGTCATCCAGTCGCTCGACCGCGAGAGCCTGGCGAAGGAGATCGCACGCGAGATCGCCCGGGTGGGCAAGACCCCGCGGCTCTTCGTCCAGGTCAATACCGGTGAGGAAGCGCAGAAGGGCGGCGTGCTACCGGCCGATACCGATGCCTTCATCGCCCGCTGCCGCGAGGTTCACGGCCTCGCGATCGAGGGATTGATGTGCATTCCACCGGCGGACGAGCCGCCCTCGCCGCATTTTGGGCTGCTCGCCAAGATCGCCGCCCGCAACGGGCTCAAGGGCTTGTCGATGGGCATGAGCGCCGATTACGAGGCGGCGATCCAGCTCGGCGCGACCTATGTGCGCGTCGGCAGCGCGATTTTCGGGGCGCGGGGCTAGGTCTTCATCGGCTCGCCGACATCGATGCGGTTGCCGTCCGGGTCTTCGAAGACGAAGGCCCGCAGGCCGTAATCCTTGTCGCGCAGGCCCTTGACGATGCGCAGGCCGCGCGCGCGGATCACGGCATGCACGGCGTCGATATCCTCGACCATCATATGCGCGACGTTGAAGGGCGCGGCCTTGTGCCCGGGCTGGAGCGTCAGGTGCAGTTCGGCGGCGTCGCGCTTCAGGATCATGAAGCCGACGGGATCGCCGTTCTCGAAGGTTTTCCGGAAGCCCAGGGCGCCAATGTAGAAGTCGCAGGCGCGGGCCATGTCGGCGACGGGCAGCATGGCGGCAATCCGCCCGAAGCGGAACGTGGAAACCGAATCAGTCATCGCAAATCTCTGGCTGGGATGGCGCCGCGTCGCGGGACGGTGCCCGGGAGCGCAGCTGCCTGATCCGAAGATATGATCGAGACGGTGCCCGCGTCTCTCCTAGCTCACCTCACCAGGATCCGGCAATGGCGCGCCAGCCGCGGCAGCAGCTTGGCGAAGACATGGCCCTCGACGGCGACGCAGCCGGCGGTCGGGGTGAAGCCGGCGCGGGCGAGATGCCAGAAGATCGCGCTGCCGCGTCCGCGCTGCACGGGCCGGTCGTTCCAGCCGAGCTCGACGATCACATCATAGAGATGATCCTCGCGCTGCAGGCGCTCCTCGGCTTCGCCGGGCGGGCGGTCGATCAGGCGGTTGTAACGGCGATCTTTCTGGTCGTCGCACCAGGCGTCGCGCGGTCCGATCCGCTTCAGCGGCAGGAGCGTGCGGGGGCGGGAAAGGCGGTCGGCCCGGTAGAAAACGCCGCGCAGCGGCAGATTTGTGCGCGGCGTGCGGCCATCGCCCTCGCGCTTCACGGTACCGATGCCGGAGCGGCCGAGCGCGCAGGGAAAGACCGCGCCGCCGGCAACGAGGAAGCCCTTGCGCCGGTCATGGACCGAGGCGAAGACGCGCAGCGAGGTCAGGTTGCGCGGTCCGCCATGCGGCGCGGCTGTATGGTTCGAACGGTTTCTCACGGGAATTCCAGGCGGCCTCACTTGCGATGACGACTCAGCAGGCTCATGTTGCCGCAACCCTTCCGTCCGAGCGATCCGTCCATGTCCGCCGTCCATCATATCCTGCTCGTTGATGACGACCAGACCCTGCGCGACACTTTGTCCGAGCAGCTGGCCCTCTACGAGGAGTTCCGGCTGTCGACCGCCGAGAACGCGACGGCGGCCATCAAGGCCGTGCAGGGCGAGCGCGTCGACCTTGCCGTGATGGATGTCGGCCTGCCCGACATGGATGGGCGCGAAGCCGTCAAGGTGATGCGCAAGAACGGCTTCAAGAGCCCCGTCGTGATGCTGACGGCACAGGGCTCGGATGCCGATACCGTGCTCGGGCTCGAGGCCGGCGCCAACGACTATGTGGTCAAGCCGTTCAAGTTCGCGGTGCTGCTGGCGCGCATCCGCGCGCATCTGCGCCAGCACGAGGCGAGCGAGGACGCCATTTTTCAGGTTGGCCCCTACACGTTTCACCCGGGATCGAAGCTGCTCGTCAGCGAGAAGGGCTCCAAGACCAAGCTGACCGAGAAGGAAACGGCGATCCTGCGCTTCCTCTACCGCGCCGGCCGCAAGCCGATCGCGCGAGAGGTTCTTCTGCAGGAAGTCTGGGGTTATAACAGCCAGGTGACGACCCATACGCTCGAAACCCATATCTACCGGTTGCGCCAGAAGATCGAACCGGATCCCGGCAATGCCCGGCTGCTGGTCACCGATGCCGGCGGTTACCGGCTGAATCCCTGACGAATGGCGCTCGACGAGGACATGGCCCTGCTGGCCCGGCAGCCGCTGCTGAGCCTGATGGACCGCGATGCGCTGAGACTGCTCGCCTTCGCGGCCGAAAGCCGCATTCTGCGTGCCGGCGACGTTTTGTTCCGCGCCGGCGAACCATCGGATGGCGCCGTGCTGGTGGTGTCCGGTGCCGTCGCGCTGACGATGCAGGACGATGGGAAGCCGGCGAGCGAGATTGTCGGGCCCGGAGCGTTGATCGGCGAACTTGCGCTTTTCACCTCCGTCCCACGACAGGTCACGGCGATCGCACGCGAGCCGACGCAGGTGATGCGGCTGCCGCGCAGCGTGATGCGCCGCGTGCTCGGCGAATCGCCGGATTCGGCCGAGGCGATCGCTGCTGCGATCGGGGATCGGCTGCGGGGCTTCGTCGGTGAGCTCTCCGCCGTCCAGGAAGCGCTGAGCGCGATCGATCGGAAGTAAGCTGTCCGCTCAGGACGATGGCGGATGCCGGGCAGCACGGATCGCGGCGAAGCGCGGCCAGAGGATGTTGATGCACAGCCCGGACATGACGAGCGCGGCTGCGGCGAACTTCCAGCCGGGCAGAGGCTCCCCGAGCCAGATCGCCGCGGCGCCCATGCCGAAGACCGGCACAAGCAAAGCCGTCGGCGCGACGGTTGCGGCGGCATAGCGCGAGAGTAGCCAGCCCCAGACCGCATAGCCGAACATGACATTGCCGACCGCCTGCCAGATCGCCGCGGCCCAGGCGACGGCGGGAGCATGGGTGAGACCGTCGCGGATCGCCGGCCAGCCCTCGATCATCAAGGACAGCGCGACCAGCGGCGGGATCGCGAACAGGCTGGTCCAGACGACATAGGCGAGCATGTCGACCTTGGGCGTGCTGCGCGCGACGATGTTGCCGGCTGCCCAGCAAACGGCCGCGCCGAGTACCAGGATGATGCCGAGCGGCGTGGTCGAGCCGTCGGTGTGCCAGAGGATGACGCCGATTCCGACACCGGCGAGAAGCAGGCCGGCGATCTGGAAGGGCTGCACGCGCTCATGCGTGATCGCGGCTGCCAGCAGGATCGTGAAGAAGGGCTGCGATTGCACCACCAGCGAAGCCAGGCCCGGCGCGATAGAACCCTTGATCGCGAAGAAGAGCAGGCCGAACTGGCCGGCGCCGATCAGCACGCCATAGGCGGCGAGCTTGCTCCAGGGCGCGTCCGGCCGCTTGAGGAAGAACACCGCCGGCAGCAGCGCGAAGGTGAAGCGCAAGGCGGCGAAGAGCAGCGGCGGGAAATGCTCGACGCCGATATGGATGACGACGAAATTCGTGCCCCAGACGACCATCACCGCCAGCGTGAGCAGCGCGTCGCGGAATGAGAGTGTCGTGGGGAGAGCTGGCTGCACGGGACTGGCTTCGCCTGACGGTTCGCGAAGGCCAGTAACATGCGGAACGACCCCGTCGTTAGGGCGGGCCGGCATGGCTGAGGGGCCCGCGCGACATGGAAAGCCGCGGTAGGAGCCCCTCAGAGTTCCAGCGTCACCGTGACCGGGACATGGTCGGAGGGGCGCTCCCAGCCGCGGGCCTCGCGCAGGAAGGTCAGGTCGCGCAGCGTCGGCTTCAGGGCGTCCGAGAGCCAGATATGATCGAGCCGGCGGCCTTTGTTCGTTGCCGACCAATCCTGCGCGCGGTAGCTCCACCAGGAATAGAGCTTTTCGGGCTCGGGGCGCAGCGTGCGCGCCGCGTCGGTCCAGCCGAGCTCGCTGCGCAACTTCTCCAGCGTCGTCGTCTCGATCGAGGTATGGCTGACCACGTCCAGGAGCTGCTTGTGGCTCCAGACATCGTGCTCATAGGGCGCGATGTTGAGGTCGCCGACGAGGATCGCGGGCCGGTCGGTCGGCTTCTTTGTCACGCCCCAGGTGCCGATCTCGTCGAGGAAGGCGAGCTTGTGGGCGAATTTGTCGTTCTTCGCGGGGTCGGGGATGTCGCCGCCGGCGGGGATGTAGAAGTTATGGATGGCGATGCCGGCGGCGGGGCCGGCCGCCTTGTCGAGCGTCACCGTCATGTGCCGGGCGTCGTTGCGGCCGCACATCGACATCGCCTCCTTCTCGCTGAAGGGCAATTTCGAGACGATGGCGACGCCGTTATAGCCCTTCTGGCCGATGAAGGCCTGGTGGACATAGCCGAACTGGTGGAAGGCCTTGGCCGGGAACTGCTCGTCCGGCGTCTTGGTCTCTTGCAGGCAGAGCACGTCGGGGGCGTAGGTGGCGAGGTACTCGCCGACCATGCCGATGCGCAGGCGGACGGAATTGATGTTCCAGCTGGTGACGGTGAGTTGCACGCGAGTATTCCGGCGGTGAGGAGGCCGGAAACTGGGTCGCCCGGGCCCAAAAGGCAAGCCGTTTTCAGCTTGCCTAGCGCCGTCAGAGCTTGCGCTGGTAGTCGATCACGAAATTCTGCGGATCGGGCCGGCGGCGGGTGTCGAGATTGTAAAGCGAGATCGACGTCTCGTAGCCCTGCGGGTCGACGACGACCCATTGCCTGAGCTCGTTGGCGACGAGGTCGAATTTCAGCGTGATCTTGGAGGTGCCGCCCAGCGTCGAACGGTCCTCCAGCCGGACCGTGAGCAGGTCGCCATCGACGCTGGCGCCCTTGAGCGTACCTTCGCGCGCCAGGTCCATCTTCTCGCGCACGAGGAACTTCAACGGCGTCTGGCCGATCGAGTAGATGTCCTGCGTCGCGAGGCGCTTGTCGCGGATGGCGACGGAGGTGCCGTCCGCGATCACCTCCGTGGTCGTCGGCGGCTCGTATTCGAAGCGCATCTTGCCGGGGCGCTGGATATAGATGCGCCCCTCCAGGCGCCGCCCGTTGGAGGCGTGCTGGATGAAGTTGCCCTGCAAGGTGGTGAAGCTGTTGAGATAGGCGTTCAGCCGCTCGACGGCCTCTTCCTGCGTCGCGGGAGGCGCTTGCCTGCCCTTGGCGGGCGCGGCTGCCGGCTTGGCCGCCTCGGCTGCGGGGGCCGCGGTTGCAGGCGCGTTCGATGCCACGGCCTGAACCGCAGGGGCTTCCGTCGCGGCGCCACGCGCCTGGCCGAGCCCCGGCGGCCGGGGTGGCGGTAGAACGAGGCGCGGTGCGGCTGGTTTCGTGGCCGCGGGCTTCGGCGGCTGAAGCTGAAGCGGCTGGGCCGCCAGCGGGGCAGCCGACAGCGCGCAGCCGACGATCGTCGTCAGCAGGACCGAAGCCCGAACGGTCGGGGTCAATCTGTCGAGCAAGGCTGCTCCATTCCTTGTGCCGCGGCCATCCCTGTCGAAAGCCTGAACGATCGCTGGTGCGGGAGTCGAGGCCGTTCCCGACCTCATCTGCCTATTCCAACGTCTGGTCTACTGCGGAGGTTGCAGCATCGTCATGGCAATTTGAGGACTGGTGCCGGTGCCTGCAAGGGCGGGCGGCCCTCGCAAGCCTCATTCGTCGTGCTGATTCTGGCTCTCGACGAGGATTTCGCGCTTTCCGGCGTGGTTAGCGGGTCCGACGATGCCCTCGTTCTCCATGCGCTCCATGATGGAGGCGGCGCGGTTGTAGCCGATCTGGAGGCGGCGCTGGATGTAGGAGGTCGAGGCCTTCTTGTCGCGCAGCACGACCGCCACAGCCTGCTCGTAGGGGTCGTCGCTCTCGACCGAGCCCATGCCGGTCTTGTCGAAGACGGCACCATCCTCGTCCTCGGCGCCCTCGTCCTCCTCGGAGGTGACGGCATCGAGATATTGCGGCCGGCCTTGGGTCTTGAGATGGGCCACGACCTTCTCGACCTCGCTGTCCGAGACGAAGGGGCCGTGGACACGGGTGATGCGCCCGCCGCCGGCCATGTAGAGCATGTCGCCCTGGCCGAGCAGCTGCTCGGCGCCCATTTCGCCCAGGATCGTGCGCGAGTCGATCTTGCTCGTGACCTGGAAGGAGATGCGGGTCGGGAAGTTCGCCTTGATCGTGCCGGTGATGACGTCGACCGAGGGGCGCTGGGTCGCGAGCACGACATGGATGCCGGCCGCACGTGCCATCTGGGCGAGGCGCTGGATCGTGCCCTCGATCTCCTTGCCGGCGACCATCATCAGGTCGGCCATCTCGTCGACGATGACGACGATATAGGGCAGAGGCTCGAGGTCCATGACCTCCTCCTCGTAGATCGCCTCGCCGGAATGCTTGTCGAAGCCGGTCTGGACGGTCCGCGTGATGACCTCTCCCGCCGCCTTGGCCTCGCCGACCCGGGCGTTGAAGCCGTCGATGTTGCGCACCGAGAGCTTCGACATCTTCTTGTAGCGCTCCTCCATCTCGCGCACCGCCCATTTCAGGGCGACGACCGCCTTCTTGGGATCGGTGACGACCGGGGTGAGCAGATGCGGGATGCCGTCATAGACGGAGAGTTCGAGCATCTTGGGATCGACCATGATCAGGCGGCACTCTTCCGGCTTCAGCCGGTAGAGGATCGAGAGGATCATGGTGTTGATGGCGACCGACTTGCCCGAGCCTGTGGTGCCGGCGACGAGCAGATGCGGCATGCGGGCGAGATCGGCGATCACCGGCTCGCCGCCGATGGTCTTGCCGAGGCACAGCGCGAGCTTGTGCTTGGTCGCCTCGAAATCCTGGCTGGCGAGGAGCTCGCGCAGGAAGACGGTCTCGCGGCGGGTGTTGGGCAGTTCGATGCCGATCGCGTTCTTGCCCTGAACCACCGCGACGCGCGCCGATACCGCGCTCATCGAACGCGCGATGTCGTCGGCGAGAGAGATCACGCGGGAGGATTTCGTGCCCGGCGCAGGCTCAAGCTCGTAGAGCGTCACGACCGGACCGGGGCGCACCTGCGAGATTTCGCCGCGCACGCCGAAATCCTCGAGCACGCCTTCGAGCAGCGTGGCGTTCTGCTCCAGCGCATCGGTCGAGACCGCGTTCGCAGCGACCTTCTTGGGCTCGGCCAGATAGGTCAGCGGCGGCAATTCGAACGAGTCGCGGTCGAGCAGGGAGGGCTGGGCCTCGCGCTGCATGCGCTTGCCGGGCTTCGGCGCGGCGCGCGGCATCGCCACGCGCGGAGCGTTGAGATCGCGCAGATCCTGCGGCTCGTCGTCGAGATCGAAAGGCGCGTCGTCATCGTCGGTCGCCCGGCCGGGCGTGGTAGGGCGGGCACCGGGCAGCGGCTCGGGATCGAAATCGGGCAGGCCGCGGCGCCCGGCCGGCGCCTCGCCGAATTGCGGCTCGCGGCGAACGCGGCCGTTGTCACGGGTCGGAACCAGGCCGGTATCGACGGCCGGCTCGGGGGGCTGCGGCAGGCGGCGCAGGATCGCGGCCCGCAGCGCCATCGCGCCATGGGCGAGCCAGCCGATCAGGATGACGGCGATGCCGGGCTCGTCATCGCGGCGCTCGTCGCTGTCGGACCAGTTGTCCTCGGCCTCGTCGCTGTCGAGAACCGGGTCCTCGTCGGTGACGAAGCCGAAGCCGGCGGCGGCGGTGACGGCGAGAATGGCGATGCCGGCATAGAGGAAGCCGACGAGGCTGCCGACGGCTCCGCCGGCGATGCCCGCGATATTGCGCGTGCCGAAGAGGAGACCGTCGCCGATCACGCCGCCCATGCCGGTGGGCAGCGGCCAGCGCGGGGTCGCGGGCAGGGCGCTAGCGACGGCGGCAGTCGCAGCGACGCCGACGACCCAGAGGCCGAGCTTCAATGCGCCACGATCGAAGATGTGGAAGCGGACGAGCCGGAGCGCCCAGATCACCGGCGGAAACAGCAGGGCGATGACGCCGAGGCCGATGAGCTGCATCAGGAGATCGGCGACCATGGCGCCGGGGCGGCCGAGCCAGTTGCGGATCGCGCCGCTGGTGGCGTTGTTGAGACTGGGGTCGTCGACCGACCAGCTCGCCAGCGCCGTGGAGATGGCGATCATCAGGGCGAGAACGCCCATTCCGGTCAGCTCCGAGGCGCGGCGCGACAGGAACTCGCGCACCGGGTCAGGCAGGCGGTCCATGAGCGATTGGGAGCGGCGGATCGTGCGCATGCGGTTTCGGGTCTTGTCCGGACTGTCGGGCCGCACCATTCGGCCATCAGCGGAAGGTTAGGAAGCCGAGGTTAAGACCCGCTTAACCTTGAACCGCGCTCGCCGGTTCCTGCCGCCGATTGTCGGGAGCGGATGGAACGGATCGCGGTGCCCTGCCTTTGGATCCGAGACGGACAGGAGGTGTTCCATGACCGCATCGAAGACTGTTGAAGCCCGGATCGCCCGGATCTGGCGCGGACGTACGACGCGCGCGAAGGCCGATGCCTACGCGGTCTATCTGAGGAGCGAGGGCGTGGCGCCCTTGCTGGAAAAGGCACTGGGCGCGCAGATGTTCCGGGAGGATCGCGAGACCGAGAGCGAATTCGTCACGATCTCCTATTGGGAGAGCATCGAGGCGATGTCGCGCTTCGCCGGCCCTGATCCACGCCGCATTCATCACCTGGCGCGTGACGCCGAATTCCTGATCGAGCTGCCCGACGGCGTACAGGTCCTCGAGATCGTCGTGAACGAGCCGGGTTGACGCCAAGAAAAACCCCGGCGGTTGCCCGCCGGGGTCGAGGTACCGCCGAAGCGGTGGGAGGATCACATGTTGTAGGCGCGCTCGCCATGCTCGGCGATGTCGAGGCCCTCGCGTTCCTGGTCCGAGGTGACGCGCAGGCCGACCACCGCATCGATGATCTTGAACAGGACGAAGGAGCCGACGCCGCACCAGATGACGGCGACGGCGACGGCGACGAACTGCTTCCAGACCTGGGCGCCCATCGCGTAATCGGCGACGCCGACGCCACCCAGCGCCGGGGCGACGAAGATGCCGGTGCCGATCGAGCCGATGACGCCGCCGACGCCGTGGACGCCGAAGACATCGAGCGAATCATCGTAGCCGAGCGCGTTCTTCACCGTGGTGCAGAAGAAGAAGCAGACCACGCCTGCGATCGCGCCGAGCACGATCGCGCCCATCGGGCCGACCAGGCCGGCAGCCGGGGTGACCGCGACCAGGCCGGCGACGATCCCGGAGAGCATGCCGAGCAGCGAGGGCTTGCCCTTGACGATCCATTCGATGAAGAGCCAGCCCAGCGCCGCTGCGGCGGTCGCCGTGAAGGTGTTGATCATGGCGAGCGCCGCGCCGGCGGTGGCCTCGAGGTTCGAGCCGGCATTGAAGCCGAACCAGCCGACCCAGAGAACGGCGGTGCCGATGAAGGTCATCGTCAGCGAGTGCGGCGACATCAGTTCCTTGCCGTAGCCGATGCGCTTGCCGATCACCAGCGCACCGACGAGCGCGGCGATGCCGGCATTGATGTGGACGACCGTGCCGCCGGCGAAGTCGAGCGCGCCAAGGGTGAAGAGATACCCTTCCGAGAACCAGACCATGTGCGCCATCGGGAAATAGACGAAGGTCGCCCACAGCACGACGAAGAGCAGCAGCGCCGAGAACTTCATGCGCTCGACGAAGCCGCCGACGATCAGCGCGGGCGTGATCATGGCGAAGGTCATCTGGAAGCAGATGAAGACATATTCGGGGATCACCACGCCCTTGGTGAAGGTGTCCGAGGTCGTCTCGCTGGTGACGCCGGCCAGGAAGGCCTTGGAGAAGGAGCCGATGAAGCTGGTCAGCGAGCCGCCGCCGGTGAAGGCGAGGCTGTAGCCATAGACGACCCAGACGATGCACATCACGGCGGCGGTGGCCGTGACCTGGCTCATCACCGAGAGCATGTTCTTCGAGCGGGCGAGGCCGCCATAGAACAGCGCCAGGCCGGGCAGCGTCATGAACAGCACGAGCAGCGTCGAGACCAGCATCCAGGCGGTGTCGCCCTTGTTGGGAACGGCAGCGGCAGCCGGCGCCTGTGCCAGCGCGGCGCTGACCGAGAGTGCGGCGAGAGCGAGGCCGGCCGATCCGGCCCGCAGCGAGGTCCTGAGAATCATCGTCGAAAACTCCTTGAGGGGGCGGGGCTCAGAGCGCGTCGGCATCGGTCTCTCCGGTGCGGATGCGCACGGCCTTCTCGATCGAGGAGACGAAGATCTTGCCGTCACCGATCTGGCCGGTGCGGGCCGCGGTGGTGATCGTCTCGATCACTCGGTCGACGAGATCGTCGGAGACGGCGACCTCGATCTTGATCTTCGGCAGGAAGCTCACCGCGTATTCGGCGCCGCGGTAGATTTCGGTGTGACCCTTCTGGCGGCCGTAGCCCTTCACCTCGGTCACGGTCAGGCCGTGAACGCCGACGGCGGTGAGCCCGTCGCGCACCTCCTCCAGCTTGAACGGCTTGATGATCGCCATCACGATTTTCATGTGCTGGGCTTCCCGTTTGCGCCGCCCGGTCGTCAGCCCCGGCGATCTCGTTGCACCTCTCGCGCCTGCGGGACCGCAGTTGCGTCGCAACATGCAATTCAAGGGACGTGCCAACGCGCTCCAGGAGCGGCAAAGCCGCATCCAGAGGCGAAATCATGCAGGAGAAGCGGGAAGAACCGTCGAGTTTGCCTAATAATAAGGCAATCGTCTGGTTTCTGCGCAGCTGCCTGAAATCGGGTCAGCCGAGATCAGGCCGGGGTCGGACGAGGCCTTCCTGCGCCACCGACGCCACCAGGCGGCCCTGCCGATCGAAGATGAGACCGCGCGAGAAGCCGCGCGCGCCGGCGGTCGAGGGGCTGTCCTGCGAATAGAGCAGCCAGTCGTCGGCCCGGAACGGGCGATGGAACCACAGGGCGTGGTCGAGACTCGCAGCCTGGATCTTCTGGTCGAAGACCGTCGCGCCATGGGCGATCAGGCTGGAATCGAGCAGGAGCAGGTCGGAGGCGTAGGCGAGCACGCTCTGGTGGAAGGCCGGCTCGTCGGGCAGTGGCTCGATCGCCCGGATCCAGACGTTGAACTTCGGTTCCAGGTTGGCGCTGCCGCGATAGCGTTCGAGCTCGACCGGGCGGATCTCGATCGGCCGCTTGCGCTGGTAGAAGGTCTGGAGCGGATTGGGCTTCGGCGAATTGAACAGTTTCGCCATTTCCTCGCGATCCGGCAGCTCTTCCGGCATCGGCACCTTCGGCATCGGCATCTGGTGCTCGTAGCCGGGCTCATCGACATGGAAGGAGGCCGACATCGCAAAGATCGCCTCGCCCTTCTGGATGGCGAGCACGCGCCGCGTGGTGAAGGAGCGGCCGTCGCGCAGGCGGTCGACCTCGTAGACGATCGGCACTTCGGGGTCGCCCGCCAGCAGGAAATAGGCATGCAGCGAATGCGGCTGCCGACCCTCGACGGTCTTGCAGGCGGCATAGAGCGATTGTGCGATCACCTGCCCGCCGAAGACGCGCGGCCACGTCGATTTCGGGCTGCGACCGCGGAACAGGTTGCGCTCGAGCGGTTCGAGGTCGAGAATCGCCGTCAGGGAGGCGCTGATCTGGGACATGGTCGGCGGCATCGCGGTCAGGTTGACGGAGCGGCCGGCGGCCCGCACAGGGACAGCCGGTTTCGCCTGGCATCAGCACCGAGGCATCCCGTGGCGTCAAGTCGACGCGGAGAGAAGGACGGCATGGCTATCGAACAGGGCAACAGCGCCATGCGCATCGTCATCGCGGGCGGCGGCATCGCCGGGCTGGCGCTGGCTCTGGCGCTGAAGCAGGGGCTGGGCGAGGATTTCGCGGTGATCCTGGCCGATCCGGCGCTGGCGGCTGCACCGCGCGCCGATAACCGCGCCTATGCGGTCGCGGCCGGCGGGCGGGCGATGCTGGAGACGCTCGGCATCTGGGAGACGATCGCCCATACCGCCCAGCCGATGCTGGAGATGATCGTCTCGGACAGCCGGACCGAGGACGCCGTCCGGCCGGTCTTCCTCACCTTCGACGGCGAGGTCGAGCCCGGCCAACCCTTTGCCCATATGGTCGAGAATGCAGCGCTGGTCGCGGCCTTGAAAGCAGCTTGCGAGGAGGCCGGTGTCGAGCTCCGCAGCGCTGGCGTGCGCCGCTTCACCGCCGACGATACGGCGGTCGGGCTGGTTTTCAGCGACGGAACGCGCTGCGAGGCTACCTTGCTGGTCGCGGCTGATGGCGCGCGCTCGAAACTGCGCGAGCAGGCTGGCATCGGCTGGGTCGGCTGGGACTATGGCCAGTCCGGCATTGTCGCGACGATCGGCCACGAGCGGCCTCATCAGGGACGGGCCGTCGAGCATTTCCTGCCGTCGGGGCCTTTCGCGATCCTGCCGCTGGCCGATGGCGGCAGGCTCGGGCATCGCTCCTCGATCGTCTGGACCGAGCGGAAGGAGAATGTCGGACCGCTGCTTTCGCTCGACACCCAGGACATGCTGGCCGAGATCGAGCGGCGTTTCGGGCTTGAACTCGGCGAGATCGCCCTTGAAAGCGCGGTGAGCGCACATCCACTCGGCTTCGGCGTGGCCCGGCGTTTCGTCGGCGAGCGGCTGGCCCTGCTGGGCGATGCCGCGCATCTGATCCACCCGATCGCCGGACAGGGGCTCAATCTGGGCCTGAAGGACGTCGCGGCTTTGGCCGAGGCCATCGTCGACGCGGCCCGGCTGGGTCTCGACCCCGGCTCGGCCGACGTGCTGGAAGATTACGAGAAGGCGCGCCGCTTCGACACCGTAGCGATGGGCGCGGTGACCGACGGGTTGAACCGTCTGTTCTCGAACGATGCGACGCCGGTCAGGCTGGCACGCGATCTCGGACTTGGGATCGTCGACCGGATGCCGGGGCTAAAGCGCTTCTTCATCCGCGAGGCTGCGGGCGTTGCCGGCGCGACGCCGCGGCTGCTGCGGGGCGAGGCGCTTTGACCGTTATGTGCTGCCGGGGAACGGCATGAGCCTCAATCTTCCAGCTGGCGTGCTTCTTCCGGCAGCATGATCGGGATGCCGTCGCGGATCGGATAGGCCAGCTTGGCAGGGCGGCTGATCAGCTCCTGCTTGGCGGCATCATATTCCAGCGTCGCCTTGGTCAGCGGGCAGACCAGGATTTCAAGCAGCTTCGGGTCGATGCGGGTGGTCGTGTCGGCTTCGCCGGTCATCGGTCTTTCCGTTCAAAAAGGGCATCGGACCGAAAAGCGGATGCCGCCTTCCGGTCCGATGTCATGACACTCGGCCTAGATCGCTTCGCGCGTAGCGCACTCGACAATCTAATGCTTGCGCGGCAGGTCGGCCAGCATGCCGGCTGCCACCATCAGTTTCGGCAAGGTGAGACCGGAGCTGGTGATCGCGTTGATCGTGGTGCGGGTGCGTTCCGCATCCTCGCCGCGCTCCGCCAGCCAGCTTTCCAGCGTGCCCTGGCCCTTGGCCGAGGCCGAAACCTCCTGCGTCAGGCTGGAATGGGCGTCGTCCAGCGTCTCGATCGCCCGTTCGCGAGCAAGGCGCTCATAGTCGTCCGTCGCCGGCACGGCGGCCGCCGCCGCCTTGAGACTCGACAGGCCGAATTGCGCATCGATGCCGAAATGGATGCGGGCGACCTCGCCGATCCTGCGCTTGCTGCGCTCGGCGATATCGACGATGTCGGTCGCCTCGGCCAGCGCCGGTAGGCTGGCAACGCGAGCGGCCAGCGCTTCCGGCACCCCTTCCGAGGAGAGCACGGCGATGCGCGCGAGCCTTGCCTGCGAAGCGGCCTCCGGCAGCAGGCTGCCGAGTTCCTCCGACAGTTCCCTCACGCCCTTGGCGTAATGCGCGATGGTCTGCTCGATCGTGCCGGGCTTGGCGACGCCGCGCCGCAGGAACCAGCCCATCCGGTTGGTGACGAGTTCCTGCGCGGCGCCGTAGAGGCCGAGCTGGGTCTTGCCCGGGATCTTCGCGTCGAGCGCATCGATCTCGCCGTTGAGCGCGATGAGATCGAAGGAATCGCGCGCGATCGCGTAGGCCGCGGCGATGGCCGGCGCGTCCGAGCGGGTCAGTGCTGCCAGCACCGGCACAAGCGCCGGGCCGCCACGGTTGACGATGGCGTTGGCGAGCTGCGTCGCCACGATCTCGCGGCGCAGCTTGTGGCTGGCGATCGCATCCGGATAGGCCTCGCGCAGCGCCTTCGGGAAATAGCGCACGAGTTCGGTCGCGAGATAGGGATCGTCCGGCACCGAGGATTCGAGCAGCGCGTCGTGCACTGAAAGCTTGGCATAGGCGAGCAGCACCGCGAGCTCCGGCCGGGTCAGGCCTTCGCTGCGCTTCTCGCGCTCGGCGAGCTGGGCATCGCTCGGCAGGTACTCGACCGCGCGGTCGAGCCGGCCATCCTTCTCCAGCGTCTGCATCAGGAAGCGCAGGCCCGGCGTTGCGGCCGATCCTTGCGCCTCCGTCAGCGAAAGCGCCAGCGTCTGCAGGTAGTTGTTGCGCAGGACGAGGTCGCCGACCTCGTCGGTCATCGCGGCCAGCAATTCGTTGCGCTTGTCTTCCTTCAGGCGGCCGTCCTTCACCGGGCCGGCGAGCGCGATCTTGATGTTGACCTCGACGTCGGAGGTGTTGACGCCGGCGGAGTTGTCGATCGCGTCGGTGTTGATCCTGATGCCCTTGCGGGCCGCCTCGATGCGGCCACGCTGGGTGACGCCGAGATTGGCGCCCTCGCCGACGACCCGCGTCCTGAGATCGTTGCCGGTGATGCGGATCGGATCATTGGCGCGGTCGCCGACCTGGGCGTCGGTCTCGTCGGAGGCGCGGATATAGGTGCCGATGCCACCGAACCAGAGCAGGTCGACGCGGCTCTTAAGGATCGCCGTCATCAGCTCGGGCGGCGAAACCTCCTTCTTGTCGAGATCGAGCAGCGCCCGAACTTCCGGGGAAAGCGGGATGCTCTTGGCCTGGCGCGAGAACACGCCGCCGCCCTTCGAGATCAGGCTCTTGTCGTAATCGGCCCAGGACGAGCGCGGCAGCTTGAACAGGCGCTGGCGCTCGGCCAGGGACTTCGCCGTGTCCGGGTCGGGATCGAGGAAGATGTCGCGGTGGTCGAAGGCCGCGACCAGCTTGATCGCCGGCGAGAGCAGCATGCCGTTGCCGAAGACGTCGCCCGACATGTCGCCGACGCCGGCGACGGTGAAGGGCGTGGTCTGGATGTCGATATCGACCTCGCGGAAATGGCGCTTCACCGCTTCCCAGCCGCCGCGAGCCGTGATGCCCATGCCCTTGTGATCGTAGCCCTGCGAGCCGCCGGAGGCGAAGGCGTCGCCGAGCCAGTGATGCTTCTCCAGCGAGATCGCGTTGGCGGTGTCGGAGAAGGTCGCGGTGCCCTTGTCGGCGGCGACGACGAGGTAAGGATCGTCGCCGTCATGGCGCACCGTATCCGGCGGCGGGACGATGGTCTCGCCGTCGAGATTGTCGGTGAGCTCGAGCAGGTTGCGGATGAAGATGCGGTAGCTCTCGGTGCCCTCGGCGAGCCAGGCGGCGCGGTCGGAGGCCGGCGGAAGCTGCTTCGGGAAGAAGCCGCCCTTGGCGCCGACCGGCACGATCACCGCGTTCTTGACCTGCTGCGCCTTGACCAGGCCGAGCACCTCGGTGCGGAAATCCTGCGGCCGGTCGGACCAGCGCAGGCCGCCGCGGGCGACCTTGCCGAAGCGCATATGGATGCCCTCGACGCGTGGCGAATAGACGAAGATCTCGTAGAGCGGGCGCGGCAGTGGCAGGCCGTCGACCCTGGCACAGTCGAACTTGAAGGTGATGGTCTGGCGCGGCTGGCCGTCGGGGCCGAGCTGGAAGAAGTTGGTGCGTAGCGCAGCATCGACCAGATTGACGAGGCGACGCAGGATGCGGTCGTCGTCGAGGCTGGTGACGGCGTCGAGCGCTTCCTCGATCTCGGCATGCTTCTGGGCCATGCGCTGCTCGCGCTCGCTCGCCGCGATGCGCGGGTCGAACTTCGCGGCGAAATAGGCGACGAGCCCCGAGGCGATGTCGGGATGGCTGGTCAGGGCGTCGGCGATATAGCCCTGGGCATAGGGCGCGCCGGCCTGGCGCAGATAGCGGCCGAAGGCGCGCAGCAGGGCCGCTTCCCGCCAGGCGAGGCCGGCGGCGAGCACGAGCTGGTCGAAGCGATCGGATTCGGCGAGGCCGCGGAACTGCGCCATCAGCGCCGCCTCGATGGTCGGATCGAGATGCTCGATATCGATCTCGCCGTCGTCGGCGCGCTCCAGCGTCATGTCGTGCAGCCAGATGCGGACAGTGTCGCCATTGCCTTGCGGCATGACGTTGTAGGTCCGCTCGTTGACGACGCGGAAGCCCATGTTCTCCAGCACTGGGACACGGGCGGAGAGCGAAATCGGCGCGCCGCGCGAGAACACCTTGAGATTGGCGCGCTTGGCGTCGTCGCCCTCGCGCCGGTAGAGATTGACGGCGCGGCTCCGCTCCGGCGTGAGCTGCTGGAGCATCTCGATATCGACGAGCGCGTCAGCCGCCGAGAAGCGCTCGCGATAGGCGGCGCCGAAGGCCGCGGCATAACGCTCGGCCAGCGCACGGGCGGCCGGGCCGGCTTTCTCCTGGTCGAGCACGTCCTTCAGCCCATCGCTCCAGGTGCGGACGATGGCGCTGATGCCGGATTCCAGCGTGGCGCGTTCGACGCGCGGGGTTTTGCCCTCGTCCCGGCCGATGATGTAGTGGGTGCGCGAGAGCGGCCCCTCGGGATAGGCGGGGTAGGCGGCGGAGAGGCGCCCACCATAGACCCGCGCCAGGAAATCGCCGACGCGCTGGCGCACGGTGGTGTCGTAGCGGTCCTTCGGGATGAAGACGAGGATCGAGACGAAGCGGTCGAACTCGTCGACACGGGCGAGCGCGCGGATGCGCGGCCGCTCGGTGAGCTGCAGGATGTCGAGGGCGAACTGCTCCAGCGTCGCCACGTCGATCTGGAAGAGCTCGTCGCGCGGATAGGCGTCGAGCACGTTCATCAGCGCCCGGCCGGAATAGCTCGCCGGGTCGAAGCCGATATTCTTGGCGACGCGCGCGACCTTCAGCCGCAGATAAGGAATGGCCCGGGCCGAGCCGGTATAGGCGTTCGAGGTCAGCAGGCCGACGATGCGCAACTCGCCGTCGAGCCTTCCATCCGGCGTGAACAGCTTGACGCCGACATAGTCGAGATGAACGCGGCGATGGACCAGGCTCTTGACGTTGGCCTTGGTGATGATGAGCGCCTGGGGCTTGGCCAGGAAAGAGCGCAGCTCGGGTGTCACCGTTACCAGTTCGCGGCCCTTGCGCAGAACCTTGACCGTCGGGTCGCGGAGGATGCCGAGGCCCGAGCCCTCGATCGGGTCTGCGGCGACGTCGCCGCCGGGGAAGCGATAGGCGCGGATGCCGAGCAGGGTGAAATTGTCGCCGGCGATCCATTCGAGGAATTGCAGCGCCTCGTTGATCTCGTCCTCCGGCAGCGGCGGCGGATTGGCGCGGTAGGCCTGGATCACCTCGGTGATGCGGCCGCGCATCGCGGCCCAGTCGTCGACCGCCAGCGCGACATCGGCATAGACGCGCTCGAGCCCGATGCGCAGCTTTTCGCGCGCCTCCGGCGTGTCGATGCGTGGGACGTGGATATGGAGCAGGCTCTCCCGGCGCGTGCCTTCGGGCGCGCGGCCGGCGGCTTCGCCGGCGAGCGAGGCGAACTTGCCCTTGGCGTCGCGGGCGACCGCGAGGATCGGATGGGCAACGAGGCGCGGCTCGTGGCCCTGCTCCTGCAGTTCGGCCAGCGTCGAATCGAGCAGGAACGGCTTGTTGTCGTTGACGACCTCGAGAACGGTGAGCTGGTTCCTGCGCTCGCCCTCGCCGAATTCCTCGTCACGGAAACGCAGGTTGATCGTCTCGGGCTTGCGCGGCTGGGCGAGGTGCTCGAAGGCCGCGGCCGCGGTGTGAGCCAGCATTTCGGCCGGCAGGGCCTCGAGATCCTCGGCGACGGAACGGCCAAAGAGCAGGCGGGGGAACTCGGCGGGCATCGAACTCTTCAGTCCGGTGGCTGCGGCCTCGATCGCTGCGATTGCACTCGCAGTCGCGTTCGTCACCCGTTTGCCCATATCCCAACCCCAGTTGTTTTGCCGCAGCGATGACATAGGCTGCGGAGCCTTTCAACTTGCCGTGCCTGAAAAAGCGGCAAACTGACGCTCCCCCGACTCGACAGGACACACCATGGCAACAAAGCATGACAAACCCAAGGTGGGAGAAGAGCCGGCGCGCCAGGATTCGCCCCCGAGCGTGATGGCTCTGGATCTGAAGCCCGGTGCGCTCTCGGCCGAGAACCAGGCCTATTTCGCGAAATGCCAGGAGAAGCTCGGTTTCGTGCCGAATGTGCTGACCTCCTATGCGCATGACGATGCCAAGCTCACGGCCTTCGCCGCCTTCTACAACGACCTGATGCTGGCGCCTTCCGGCCTGTCGAAGCTGGAGCGGGAGATGATCGCGGTGGCGGTCTCCAGCGTGAACCGTTGCTATTATTGCCTCACCGCCCATGGTGCGGCGGTGCGCCAGCTCTCGGGCGATCCCGTGCTGGGCGAATTGCTGGTGATGAACTACCGGGCAGCGGATCTCTCGGTGCGGCACCGCGCCATGCTCGATTTCTCGGTCAAGCTGACGGAAACCCCGCATCTCGTCGGGGAAGAGGATCGCGAAGGCCTGCGCAAGGCGGGTTTCAACGCGCGCGACATCTGGGATATCGGCGCCGTCGCCTCCTTCTACAACATGTCGAACCGGATGGCCTCGGCGGTCGATATGCGGCCCAACGCCGAGTATCACCGGCAGGTGCGGTGAGCCGGGTTCCGGCACGCCGGCCGCGAGCATTGCCACAAAAGAAAAACGGCCGGCGCAATGCCAGCCGCTAGTTGGCCCCGACTCGGTGGCCCGGCTCCGCCCGAACTCCGGGGGGCTGGGGGGCTGACAAACCGGTGATCAGCGAAACCGGGCCGTCGAGGCAACGAGGAGAGTTGAACGGCGCAACTTGGCGCTCGCTTGACGCGTTCGCGGCGAAAATGGGGCAATCGCCGTGAGGGCTCGACTCGCGCGCGAATGTGATTGCTGCGCCGGCATCCCTTGCCAGCGCAGGACTGCGGGCGCATCATCCCGGAATGATTTGGTGAGGCCCCGGACAGGGAGGCGCCATGAGCGAAAGCGAAACGCCGCAATCGCAAGCCGCCGGTGCGGTCGTCAATTTCCCGGCGCCGGCGCGACCGGCGCCCGTGACCTTCGACCGGCGCGAACTCAGCGAATTGCTCAACCTCTATGGCCGCATGGTCGCGGCCGGCGAATGGCGCGACTACGCCATCGATTTCCTGAAGGACAAGGCGCAGTTCTCGGTGTTCCGGCGCTCGTCGGAGATGCCGCTCTACCGGATCGTCAAGGATCCGGCGCTGGCGCGGCGGCAGGGCGCCTATTCGGTCGTCGCGGCGACCGGGCTGATCCTGAAGCGCGGCTCGGAACTCTCGCGCGTGCTCAAGGTGCTCGACAACAAGCTCAGCGTGGTGAGCTGACAGGCCTGCCCGCACCGGGTTCAGATGCCCGGCGGCGCGCGGCCGCCCTCGCCCAGTTCCTTCTGCATCAGCATCTGGTCGAGCCAGCGGCCGTGCTTGAAGCCGACCTTCTCGGCAACGCCGATCAGGCGAAAGCCGGCGCGCTCATGCAGGCGGCGCGAGCCGATCGAGGCGCCGGTGCCATCCCCGATCACCGCGATCATCTGGCGGAAGCCGCGCTCAGTGCAGGCCTGCATCAGGGCGTCGAGCAGCAGGCTGCCGATGCCGAGGCCCTGCGCCGTTGGTGCAACATAGATCGAGTTCTCGACGGTGGCGCGATAGGCCGGTCGCGGCCGGTAGGCGCCGGCATAGGCATAGCCGAGGATGGCACCCTCCCGCTCCGCGACGAGATAGGGGTAGCCGCCGGCCAGGATCGCCTCGTAGCGCCGCTGCATCTCGGCCTCGCCCGGCGGCTCCAGCTCCCAGGAGGCGGTGCCGTGCAGCACCGCATGGGTGTAGATCGAGGCGATGGCGGGGATGTCGGCCGTTGCGGCCGGGCGGATCGAAGGCGGCGTCATGCCCAAAGCATGAGCAATCTGCGTGCCAGAAGGGAAGGCCCGCCCAAAGAAAAAGCCCCGGCCGTGAGGCCGGGGCTCGTGCGCTCCTGTTCAGGAGCCTGTCATTCTCACTCGCGGTTGCCGATCAGCGCGAGCAGGAACTGGAACATGTTGATGAAGTTCAGGTAGAGCGACAGCGCGCCGTTCACCGAGAGCTTCGCAGCTTCCTCCGGGCCGAGCTCGGAGTAGAGATACATCTCCTTCAGGCGCTGGGTGTCCCAGGCGGTCAGGCCGGCGAAGATGCCGACGCCGACCAGCGAGATGACGAAGCCCAGAGCGCCCGAAGCCAGGAAGATGTTCACGATCGAGGCCAGGATCAGGCCGATCAGGCCCATGACCAGGAACGAGCCCATGCCGGAGAGCGACTTCGAGGTGGTGTAGCCGTAGAGGCTGAGGCCACCGAAGGCCGCAGCGGTGATGAAGAAAACCTGCACCACAGACGCGCCGGTGTAGCGGATCAGGATCGTCGAAAGCGAGACGCCCATCACCGCCGCGAAGGCGAAGAACATCGTCCGGGCGGACGAGGCCGACATCTTGTCGGCGCGGAACGAGAAGAAGAAGATGAAGGCCAGCGGCGCCAGCGCGACCACCCACATCAACGGCGTGCCATAAAGCAGCTGGCCGAAGGAGGTGAGATAGGTGTTGCCGATCTTGGCGACGGCGTTGGCCTGATCGGTCACGGCCATCTTGTTGATGCCCAGCGCGAACAGCGCCGAGATCGCAAGGCCGATCACCATGTTGTTGTAGACGCCGAGCATGAACGAGCGCAGGCCCTGATCCATCTCGACGGCGCTGGTCTGCTGTGCGCGGCCGGCACCCCAGACTGGAGCATTGCGGTCGAAGTTGCTCATTAAGCGAGTTTCCCCTGACGGTGTTTCGGACGACGGCAAGCGCGCAGGCGCCAGCCGTCCTCGCGATCGATCGTCGCGATGACGGGAATATGAGGGGCTTTCGCTTTCCTTACAAGACCCCGCCATGGTTAAGGCCGGGCGGGTCATAGAAGTTCGGTGCTGCTGCCATGCAGAATTACAGGATTTTAATGTCTATCGAGGCTCGATCTCAGATAGTCATCATAAATTTCTGAGATGAGAAGCCGGCGCTTTCGTCAGTATTTTTATCGTACCGACCAGACCGAACAGGACGGTAACCCCGACAGCGGCAGTCGCAGAGAGTATTGCACCGGTCGGGTCACTGACGAATTCGATCCGCATCACTTGCGTGACGATCCCCCAGCCCGCCGCAGTACCCGCGACAACGCCGAAGACGGCCGCGACGAGGCCGATGGCGGCGTATTCAAGGGCGTACGACGAAAGTATGAAGCGGCGGGTAGCGCCCAGCGTTTTCAGGATCATCGCGTCATAGAGCCGCGCCCGCTGTCCGGCGGCGAGTGCGCCACCCAGAACCAGCAGGCTGGCGGCGATGGCGAGGCCGGAGGCGCCGCGGATCGCCATGGCGAGCTGGGCGACGATGGTGTTGACCGCTTCGAGCGCGTCCTTGACCCGCACCGCCGTCACCGCCGGGAAGTCGAGCGCGAGGCGGCGCATCAGCACGGCATCGGTCGCGCCCTTGCCGTCCGGGCTCGACGCGACGGTGGCGAGATTGGTGTGCGGTGCGCCCGCGAAGGTATTGGGCGAGAACACCATGACGAAATTGATGCCGAAGGAGCGCCAGTCGACCGTGCGGAAATTGGCGACGCGGGCGGTGATGTTGCGGCCGAGCACGTTGACGGTGAGCTTGTCGCCGATCTTCAGGCCGATGCCGGCAGCGTTCTGGGCGTCGAAGGAGACCAATGGCTCGCCGCGATAATCGGCCGGCCACCATTCGCCAGCGGAGACGCGCGAGCCTTCAGGAAGCGTGGCGGCATAGGTGATGCCGCGGTCGCCATCGAGCACCCAGGCGGATTGCTCGCTCGCCTTGATGTCTTCGGCGCGGGTCTCGTTCACGGAGACGATGCGGCCGCGCATCATCGGCACGCGCTCGGTCTTCGCTCCCGGCCGTTCCGCCGCGAGGAAGGCGTCGAAGCGCTCGGAATCGCGGCTGGGCACGTCGAGGAAGAAGAAGCTCGGCGCCTTGTCGGGCAGGGCGCCGGTGAGCTGCCGGGTCAGGCTGACATCGATGAAAGAGAGCGCCGAGAGCAGCGTGACGCCGAGGCCGAGCGAGAGCACGAGCGCGGGCGTCAGAGCGCCCGGCCGGTGGCTGTTGGCGAGGGCCATGCGGAGCGCCGGGCGGCGCGGACGCGGGATGCGGCGGGCGATTGCCATCAGGCCGAACGAGACGGCACGCAGCAGCAGGAAGACGCCGAACATCACGCCGATATAGATCAGCGCGATCCGGCGATCATAGGCGAAGCCGATGGCGACGCCGGCGAGACCGGCCAGCGCAAGCGCGCAGAGCACCAGATAGATCGCGCGGGGGCGGCGCGGATCGGGCTCGACCTTGTCGCGAAACAGGGCCGAGACGGAAATGTCATGGGCGCGCCCGAGCGGGATGATCGCGAAGACGAACGCAGTCAGCAGGCCGTACAGCGCGGCGATGGCGAGCTCGCCCGGCGCCAGCGTCGGCTCGAACGGCACCGGCAGGATGCTCTGGACGACGGCGCCGAGGCCGAAGGGCGCGGCGGCGCCGAGCACAAGGCCGATCGCTGTGCCGATCGCGGCGACGAGCATGACCTCGGTGAGGTGGATCGCGACGACGCGGCCGCCGGTGGCGCCGACCGCTTTCATCGTGGCGAAATCGAGCTTCTTGGCCTCGACGAAGCGGCGCACGGCATTGGCGACGCCGACGCCGCCGACCAGCAGGGCGGTGAGGCCGACCAGCGTCAGGAACTGGGTGAAGCGCTCGAGATTGCGCTGGAAGCTCGGCGCGGCATTGGCGCGGGAACGGATTTCCCAGCCGGCATCGCGCTGCTGCGTGCCGGCATCGGCGATCAGCTTCTCGAGATCGGCATCGCTCGTCGCGGCTTGCGGGAGCTGGAGGCGATAGGTCCAGCGGATCAGGCTGCCGGGCTGGATCAGGCCGGTTGCCTTCAGCGCTTCCTGCGACATCAGGAGGCGTGGGCCGAAGCCGACGCCGGCCGCGATCTTGTCGGGCTCGGAAACGAGATTGGCACGCAGCTGGATTTTCGCGCCGCCGACCGTGACGATGTCGCCAGGCTTGAGGTCGAGCCGTCCAAATAGGACGGGATCGGCGACCGCGCCGTAGACGCCGTCGCGCTGGCCGAGCAGGCCGGGCAGCGGCGTCTGTGGGTCGGTCTCGACCGTACCGATGCTGGGATAGGCGGCGTCGACCGCCTTTATCTCGACGAGAGCCGCGCCCTTCTCGCCTGCATTGGCCATGCCGCGCATGGTGGCGATGCTGGAAACGGTGCCGCGCGCAGTCAGGAAAGCGAGTTCGGGCGGCGTCGCCTCGCGGTGGATCAGGCTGAAGGCGGCATCGCCGCCGAGGATGCGACGGCCTTCGCGGGCCAGCCCCTCGGTCAGGCCGCGCGAGGCGGAGGCGACGGCGGCGATAGTCATCACGCCGAGCGCGAGGCAGGCGATGAAGATGCCGAAGCCGCGCAGGCCCGCGCGCAGGTCGCGGATAGCGAGGCGCAGGACGAGGCCGATGCCTGGGGTTCGATAGGCCGGGCTTTGCGGCGGCTTGACGGGAGCGTGCATCGTCAGGCGACCACCGTCTCGGGCTCGGCCTCGATCACGCCGGAACGCAGGCGGACCGTGCGCTCGCAAAGCGCGGCGAGTGAGAGATCGTGGGTGACGAGCACCAGCGTCGCGCCGCGCTCGCGCTTCAGGGCAAAGATCAGGTCGACGATCGCACGGCCGGTCGATTCGTCGAGATTGCCGGTGGGCTCGTCGGCGACGAGGATCGCCGGGTCGGGCGCGACGGCGCGTGCGATCGCGACGCGCTGCTGCTCGCCGCCGGATAATTGGGCTGGATAATGGTCCATGCGATGGCCCAGGCCCACATTGCGCAGTTCCGCTTCGGCACGGGCGAAGGCGTCCGTGTGGCCGGCGAGCTCCAGCGGCAGGGCGACGTTCTCGCGCGCCGTCATCGTCGGGACGAGGTGGAAGGACTGGAAGACGATGCCGATATGCCGGCCGCGGAAGATTGCGAGCCCGTCCTCGTCGAGCGCGCCGAGATCCTGGCCGGCGACCTTGACGAGGCCGGAATCGGGGCGCTCCAGACCGGCCATGGTCATCAGCAGCGTCGACTTGCCGGAGCCGGAGGGGCCGACGAGGCCGGTCGCCTCACCATCCGCCAGTGACACCGAGACGCCCTTGAGGATATGGACGCGGGCGGCGCCGCGCCCCAAACTCAGGTGGACATCCTGCAACTCGATTGCCGAAGCGGCCTTCTCGCTCATCACGCCATGATCCTGATTTCACGACCCATCGCCATCCCCGTTCGCACGGAATCGCGCCCCGAACGGGGCAGGTTCTCGGCACGGTACGGTCTGCGGCCATATGGGCTCAGCTTCGCGCTTGTCCAATCGGCTGCGACGTTTTTGGTCGCGTTCCTGCTGCTTTTCATCGGGTCCCCTGACATGGCCGGCGCGCAGACTCCTCCCTCCAACGCGAGCGCGGCGCGATCGCTGAAGCTCGTCGCCTTCGGCG
This sequence comes from Allobosea sp. GW822-FHT05A11, assembly GCF_058800455.1. NCBI lineage: Bacteria > Pseudomonadati > Pseudomonadota > Alphaproteobacteria > Hyphomicrobiales > Alloboseaceae > Allobosea > Allobosea sp. GW822-FHT05A11. The sequence continues at coordinate 54,881 of NZ_JBXAMI010000010.1, forward strand.
ATTCGCTGTCGGCGGGGTACAACCTGCCGGGCAGCGCAGCCTTCCCCACCGTTCTGGAGCAGGCGTTGCGCCAGAAGGGCCTCGCTGTCGAAATCGTGAACGCCGGCGTCTCCGGCGACACGACGCAGGGCGGGCTCGAACGGCTCGACTGGTCGGTGCCCGACGGCACCGACGGCGTCATCCTCGAACTCGGCGCCAACGATGCCTTGCGCGGCGTCGACCCTGCGCTCACCCGGAAAAACCTCGAGGCGATGATCGTGCGCCTGACCGAGCGGAAGATCCCGGTGCTGCTCGCCGGCATGTATGCGCCGCGCAATCTCGGCGAAGATTATGCGAAACGCTTCGATGCGATCTATCCCGAGCTTGCGAAGACGCACGGGCTGGTGCTTTACCCGTTCTTCCTGGAAGGCATCGCGGGAGACCGCGCTTTGAACCAGGCGGATGGGCTGCATCCCACGGCCGAGGGCGTCGCCGTCATCGTCCGGACCATCCTGCCGACGGTCGAGCGTTTCATCGCCAGCCTGCCGCCCAGGTCCTGATCCGCCCGCGGGTTCTCCGCGCGGCGTATTTCCGTTTCCGCATCGCCGCCCGCCGGCCCCGCTCCCGGAGTTGCTTCGCCATGGAATACCGCCGCCTTGGACGCACCGATCTCAAGGTCTCGGTGATCTGCCTGGGAACCATGACCTGGGGAGAGCAGAACACCGAGGCCGAAGGCCATGCCCAGATGGACTATGCCGTCGAGCAGGGCATCAATTTCTTCGACACCGCCGAGCTGTACTCGATCCCGCCGAAGCCGGAGACGCAAGGCTCGACCGAGCGGATCGTCGGCAGCTGGTTCAAGGCGCGCGGCAAGCGCGACAAGATCATCCTGGCGTCGAAAATCTGCGGACGCGGCGGCAATACCTGGTTCCGCGACGACAAGAGCCCGACGCGGGTGACGCGCAAGCAGATCTTCGAAGCCGTCGACAAAAGCCTGCAGCGGCTGCAGACCGATTATATCGACCTCTACCAGATCCATTTCCCGGAGCGGCCGATGCCCTGGGGCTCGAATCCGACGCGATTCTCCAAGGCAGCCTTCGAGCAGCCGGCCGACGAAACGCCGATCGCCGAGCAGCTCGATGCCTTCGCGGAGGTGATCAAGGCCGGCAAGATCCGCCATCTCGGCCTCTCCAACGAGAGCGCCTGGGGCACGATGCGCTTCGTTGGCGATTCGGAAATCCGGGGCACGCCGCGGGTGCAGTCGATCCAGAACGCCTACAGCCTGCTCAACCGCACCTTCGAGACGGCGCTCGCCGAAGTGGCGCTGCGCGAGGATGTCGGCCTGCTCGCCTATTCGCCGCTGGCGCAGGGCTTTCTCACCGGCAAATATCTCGACGGCGCCCGCCCGGCGGGAACCCGCACGACGCTGTTCGATCGCGGCCAGCGCTACCAGACGGCCGGAGCGGAGGAGGCCATCAAGCGCTATATCGCGCTCGCCCGCGAAGCCGGGCTCGACCCGGCGCAGATGGCGCTCGCCTTCGTCAACAGCCGTTCCTTCGTGACCGCCAACATCATCGGCGCGACCTCGATGGAGCAGCTCAGGACCGACATCGCCTCGATCGACGTGAAGCTCTCGCCGGAGGTTGAGGCAAAGATCGACGCGATCCATCAGCTCGTCGGCAATCCCTGCCCGTAGGTTTCGTTTCCAGTCCAGACACGGTCATCCCGGGCGACCTAAGGGAGACCCGGGATCGACGCTGCTATCGCGGCTTGTCCGGGATGACCGCGCGGGAGTGGGGATGAGGGCGCAAAAACAATTCCCCTAAGCCGGCTTCCTGCTCTACCGTCTCGCCAGAGTCACAATCGCTTGGCAGGGATTCGCTCATGCCGAGGCTGTTCATCGCTCTGGAAATCCCCGCCGAAGTCGCGACCGGCCTGACATTGCATCGTGGCGGGTTGTCGGGTGCGCGCTGGATCGAGCCGGCCGATTATCACATTACCCTGCGCTTCCTGGGCGATGTCGACCGGCGCATGGCGAACGATGTCGACTACATGCTCTCCGATCTCACGGCCTATCCCTTCGAGGTCACGCTCGATGCGCTCGGCAGCTTCGGCGGCGACAAGCCGCGCGCGCTGTTCGCGCGGGTGCAGCCGAGCAAGGCGCTGAGCGATCTCCAGGGCGATCTCGAACGGCAGATGCGCCGCCTCGGCTTGCCGGCGGAGGCGCGCAAGTTCGTGCCCCATGTCACGCTGGCACGGCTGCGCGACACCTCGCCCGGCGAGGTCGCGCATCATCTCGGCCAGCACCCGATCGTCAGGCCCTTCGTCTTCACCGCGCGCCGGGTGGCGCTGATGTCATCGCGCGATTCGATCGGCGGCGGGCCCTATGTGCTGGAGGCGGCCTATCCGCTCGGCCCGTCCTACCCGAATCGCCTGCCGCGGGAGATGCGCCGATGACGCGGCCGAAACGATTGAGCCCCGAGGCGCAGGCCGAAGCGCTGGCGACCTTGACCGGCTGGAAGCTGGTGCAGGGGCGCGAGGCCATCGCCAAGCGCTTCGTCTTCCGTGATTTCAGCGAGGCTTTCGGCTGGATGACGCGCGTCGCGCTGCTGGCCGAGGCGATGAACCATCATCCGGAATGGGCGAATGTCTACCGGACCGTGGATATCACGCTCGCAACCCATGATGCCGGCGGCCTGACCGAGCTCGACGTCAAGCTGGCCCGCGCCATCGACGCGATCTCGGATTAGGTCGCTGCCTAGCTGCCTTGCCGCGGTGCGGGCATGACATGGCGCGAGAGGCCTGCCGGCAGGCGCTTCACCACGCTCTTCAACATCGGTCGCCAGTGCTGGATGCCGAGATGGCAGGCCAGCCGCCCTTTCAATGACAGCGGCCGGAGCCGGTCGCTGATCGCGACGCAGCCATCGGCATGTTCGCGCTTGTAGGGCTCGGCCGGAGCCAGGAGGTCGAAGACCGTGCTGCCACGGGCGCGGGCGCCGGCGAAACTGTGGTGGATCAGGATCTTGCCGATGCCGTCGTGCTCATGATCCGGATCGGTCGCGAGGACATGGGCGAAGCTGTGGCCCTTGCAGTCGAAGGAGAGGTCGATGCCGATCGGCGCGCCATCGCTGAGGGTGCACATGATCTGCAGCGTGGCCTCGCCGGAGGCGTCTGCCGCCAGATCGGTGAAGAAGGCGCCGAAGCGGGAATCGTTGATGACCGGCGCGACGATGCCGCGCCGGGCGAGCGTCGCGCGCTTCATCGCGATGGCGGCGGCGGCGAGCCGGGCCGCGTCGGGGCCCGGTGGCGGCATGGCGTAGGCGAGCGGGCCGCGTTCCTCCAGGCGGCGCAGGCGCCGGCGGTGGTTCGAGCGTTCCCGTGCGGTATAGGCGAGACTTGGGCCGGATTCGCCGACGCGGCGGGCGAGGTCCGCGAAGGGCGCCTCCTGCCGATCGCCATGGGCCGCGCCATCGAGCAGGCCGCTCAGCGCAAGGCGCGAATCGGCGCGCAGCTTGCGGGCTTCGAAGAGATCGGCGCGCAGGGTTTGGATGAAGGCCCAGCTGGCTTTCAGCAGGGCGTCCTCGCCATCGCCGACGAGCACGTCGCCGAACTGGGCGACCGGCACGCCCATGAAGCGCAAGGTGTCGAGACCGTAGCGCCTCTGGCGGATGAGCGGCCAGACCATCACCAGTTCACCGGCCCGGCGGGCTATGACGATGCTGAGCCGGGTATCGGGGTTGAGGTAATGCGTCGTCCAATGGCGCAGGAAGACATGGCTCTGGAAGAGCTGCGACGGTGCAGCCGAGCGTCCGAACAGTGCTTCCCAATCGCGGCGCAGCGCCAGGAAGCCCGCGACATCCTCGACCAGATCGAGCGTCACGGCGTCGTCCGGCCGGTTGGCCAAGGGCAACGCCGCGTTCATGGCCCCGTGCGCAGATGCGCGATGAGGCGTTTCGCGCCCGCCAAGCGGAAGCGGGCGAGATAGGGCAGCATCAGGAGCGGATGGCGCGCCGCGAAGGGCGCGTCCTGCTCGACCATGTGGCGGACGGCGACGACCGGGAAGGGCGCGCGCAAGGGGCGGAACTGCGGGTTCCACAGGCCCGGCGCCTCCGAGTCCGGGTGCATCAGGCCGATCATGCGGAAGCGGCGCAGGGATGCGAATTTCAGGCGTTTCTGGACCCGTTGCAGCATCGCCGTGCCGGCCGGATCGGCGCAGCCGGGGAAGCCGAGGATCACGGTGCGGAAATGCTGGAGGGTCGCTTGCGCGGGAATCGCGTCGAGATCGGCGAAGCTGCGGTTCACGGCCGCGAAGGCTGCATTCTCATCGGTTGCCGTCGCGGTAGAGACGCCCAGGCGCACCGTGTCGAGCTTCGCGGCCTGGCGGGTGAAGGGGCAGACCGCGCCTGTCCGGCCGAGATCGGCATGGCTGCTCATCAGGTAAGTCTCGACCCAGCCGACGAGTACGGCCAGCGGCGGCGGGGCGCCGTCCGCGCAGCGGGCGCGGGCTTCGGGCAAGGTCAGGAGCTGCGGATCGGCGTTGGCGCTATCGGTCATGGCTGCATGACGGGAGAAGGTGCAGCCGTGGCATAGCAGCCCCGGATTAGCGAAGGATTGATCGCTGCCGGCATGTCGCCAGCGCTGCGTTGACGCGTTCTAAACCCTGTTCCAGCCGCAAGCCGTGAGCGCCGCCAGCATATGCGGCGGCGGCGGCGCCTCGACCGTGATCGGATCGCGCTTCTTGTAGAGTGGCACGGTGATCGCGCGGGCATGAAGCTGGAGGCCCGGCCCGCCTTCGCGCCGGGCATCGCCATAAATCTCGTCGCCGAGCATCGGCCAGCCCGAGGCCTGGCAATGGACGCGCAACTGGTGCGTGCGGCCGGTCAATGGTTCCAGCGCGAGCCAGGCGAGTGGGCCGTGCTCGCTTTCGCCGCGGCCGAGCACGCGATAGCGGGTCTGCGAGGGCAGGCCGGCGGGATCGACCTTCATCCACCAGCCGCGCTCGGGCGAACGCTTGGCCAGGGGAAGATCGATCAGCCCCTCATCCTGCGCGGGATGGCCCTGCACGATCGCCCAATAGGTCTTGTCGATGCGCCCGTCGCGAAACATCTGGTTGAGCTCGGCCATGGCGCGGGGATGACGGCCGAGCACGAGGCAGCCGGAGGTGTCCTTGTCGAGCCGATGCGCGGCTTCAGGCTTGCGTGGCAGGCCGAAGCGCAGGGCATCGAGATAATCGGTCAGGACCGGGATGACGCGGCGCTTGGCCTGCGGGCCGCGATGCGAGGGCAGGCCGGCAGGCTTGTCGATGACGAGCATCATGGCGTCGCGATAGAGCAACGGCACCGGCAGCTCGTCGTCGATCTGCCCGGGTGATTGCGAATTTTCTGGTCGGTCCGGCGCTGCCATGGCATTGCGCTACCCAACCCGGCCCGGCGGCGCAACCGAAGATGCCTGCCGAACCGAAGACAGGACGACGATGAGCGAGACCGAACCGAAGAAACGCGGCTTCTTTTCGAGGCTGTTCGGACGCGACGAGGAAGCGGCCACACCGGCGCCCGCGCCCGAGACGGCGACCGAGCAGGTTGTTGAGACGGTTGAGGAGCTGAAGCCGGAAGCCGAAGAGATCGCTCCTGCCCCGGCTGTCGAGACGGAAGCGGTTGTCGTCGAGGCGGTGACCCCTGAACCCGTTGCGCCGCCTGCTCCGGTTGAGGAGGCTGCACCTCCGGCGGAGCCCGAGCCGGAACCTGTCGTTGCCGTCGCTCCGCAGCCCGAGCCGATCGTTGCTCCCGAGCCCGCTCCCGTCCTTGCGCCGCAGCCGAAGCGGAGCTGGTGGCGGCGATTGACCGAGGGGCTGTCGCGGACCTCCTCGGCACTGACGACGGGGATCACCGAGCTCTTCACCAAGCGAAAGCTCGATGCCGGCACGCTGGAGGACCTGGAAGACATCCTGATCCAGGCCGATCTCGGTCTCGCCACCTCGGCGAAGATCGCCAAAGCGGTCGGCGACGGGCGCTACGACAAGCAGATCGAGCCGTCCGAGGTGAAGGCGATCCTGGCGCGCGAGGTCGAGACGATCCTTCTGCCCGTCGCCCAGCCGCTGGTGGTCGACGCCACGAAAAAGCCGTTCGTGCTGCTGATGGTCGGGGTCAATGGCTCCGGCAAGACCACGACGATCGGCAAGCTCGCCGCGAAATTCCGCACTGAGGGCAAATCCGTGATGCTCGCGGCCGGCGACACCTTCCGCGCCGCGGCGATCGAGCAGTTGCGGGTCTGGGGCGAGCGCACCGGGGCCGAGGTCGTCTACGGCCAGCAGGGCGCCGATGCCTCGGGCCTCGCCTTCGAGGCGCTGCAGAAGGCCAAGGCCAATGGCACCGATGTGCTGCTGATCGACACGGCCGGCCGGTTGCAGAACAAGCAAGGGCTGATGGACGAGCTTGCCAAGGTCGTGCGCGTCATCCGTAAACAGGACCCGAACGCCCCGCATGCGGCCCTGCTCGTGCTCGACGCCACCGTCGGCCAGAACGCGATTTCACAGGTCGAGGCCTTCCGCGAGACGGCGGGCGTGACCGGGCTGGTCATGACCAAGCTCGACGGCACCGCGCGCGGAGGCATTCTCGTGGCGCTGGCGGCGCAGTTCGGCCTGCCCGTGCATTTCATCGGCGTCGGCGAAAGCGTCGATGACCTGGAGCCGTTCTCGGCGCGCGATTTCGCGCGGGCCGTGGCGGGATTGGGAGAAGCGGCGTGAGCGAAACGACTCAGCAGGTTCCAGTCGAGGCGGCGGGTAAGGGCAAGGCGGTCAACCCGTTGCTCAAGCTGGCGCTGGAATTCGGACCGCTGGCGATCTTCTTCTTCGCCAATTCCTACGGTGACCGGCTGTTCCACGTGGCTGAGGACCGGCGCATCTTCGTCGCGACCGGCATCTTCATCGCCGCTTCGCTTGTGGCGCTGGTGCTGTCGCGGGTGCTGATGGGCTATCTGCCGCGCATGGCGATCGTGAACGCGATCGTCGTCACCGTCTTCGGCGGTTTGACGCTGGCGCTGGACGACGCCTTTTTCATCAAGGTCAAGCCGACCATCGTCAACGCGCTGTTCGGCTCGGTGCTGCTCGGTGGGCTGTTCTTCGGGCGCTCGCTGCTCTCGCTGGTGCTGGAGACGGTGCTGCAGCTCGATGCCGAGGGCTGGCGCAAGCTCACCTTCCGTTGGGGCCTGTTCTTCTTCGTGCTGGCGGCCATCAACGAGGTGGTCTGGCGCACCCAGACCCAGGATTTCTGGGTCGCCTTCAAGGTCTGGGGCGTGATGCCGCTGACCATGATCTTCGCCCTGGCGCAGACGCCGTTGATTCTGAAGCACGAGATCAAGCCGGCGAAGACCGAGGAATAGCCGGGTTTCTGGCCGCTCTTGCCAATTGGCAATATTATCTCCATTTTATGCCAAATGGAGAGCAATGCCATGACTGGCCTGCTGCGCATCGAGACGGCCCAGCGCGATTTCGTCCCCGATCCGATCACGGATGACGAGGCGGCGGCGATGTTCCGCGCCGCAGTCAACCTGTTCCGGCTCTGGCGGATCACCGACGAGGAAGCGGCGGTCCTGATCGACCTGCCGGTCAGGAGCTATCGGCGCTGGAAAGCCGGCGAGATCGGCCGGATTTCGCGCGACGGCAAGGCTAGGCTCTCGAACCTGATGGGCATCCACAAGGCGCTGCGCCTGATCTTCGCCGAGCCGCAGCGCGGCTATGACTGGATCAAACGGGTGAATGCCGATTTCGGCGGCAAATCGGCTGTTGATGTCATGCTCGGCGGCGAACTGACCGACCTGATGCGGGTGCGCCGCCTGCTCGACGCCGAGCGGGGCGCCTGGTGATCGATCCGGCGAGCCTGCCGATCGCGGAGATCGAATGGCGCGGGGCGGTCCGGATCATCCGCAGCATCTTCCCGCCGATCGACCTGTTCGAGGATATCGCCGACCCCGCCGACTGGCCGCTGCTGATCGCGGCCGAGCAGAAGACCAATCCGCGCCTGATGGAGACCATCGGCAATCTCGATCTGGTGCCGGCCGAGCGGCGCGTGTCGGGGCCGGGCGCGAGCTGGCTGATGGCGCCCTTCACCCATGTCAGCCCGGACCGGCCGAGCCGTTTCAGCGATGGCAGCTTCGGCGTGCTCTATGTCGGCGACCGCTTCGAGGTGGCGCTGCTGGAGACGATCCACCACCATGCCCGCTTCATGCTGGCGACGACGCAACCCTCGGGCTGGACCTCGCAATTCCGCGAGATCGTGCTTGAGGTCGACGCGGAGCTTCACGATATCAGGCCGCTCGAGGCCGAAGCCGCTGCGGTGCTCGATCCCGCCGACTATACCGCGAGCCAGGCGCTCGGCATCGCTCTGCGGGCGATCGGCTCGGCCGGCATCGTCTATCCCAGCGTGCGCTGTCCCGGCGGCGAATGCGCCGGGTTGTTCTATCCCGATGGTGCGGGCCACCCAGTGCAGGGGCGGCATCTCGACTATCACTGGAACGGCGAGCGGGTGGACCTCTACCGGGACCGCAGCGCCGGCGAGGTTTTCCGGATCGTCTGAAGCCTATTTCGGTGCCAGCCGGATCGCGCCGTCCAGGCGGATCGCGGTGCCGTTCAGCATGTCGTTCTCGATGATGCTGCGGGCGAGCGCCGCATATTCCGCCGGGCGGCCGAGGCGCGAGGGATGCGGCACGGAGACTGCGAGGGAGGCCTTGGCGTCGTCGGGGAGGCCGGCGAACATCGGGGTCTCGAACAGGCCGGGCATGATCGTGACGATGCGGATGCCGACGCCGGCGAGATCGCGCGCGACCGGCAGCGTCAGGCCGACAACGCCGGCCTTGGAGGCGCCGTAGGCGGCCTGGCCGATCTGGCCGTCCTCGGCCGCGACCGAGGCCGTGCAGATGATGACGCCGCGGCCGCCATCGGCCGTGACCGGATCGAGCCCGGCCAGCGCGACCGCCGATTTGGCGATGATCCGGAAGGTGCCGGTCAGATTGATCGCGACCGCCTTCTCGAAGGTCGCGAGGTCATGCGCGATCAGTTCGCCGGTGTCGCGCTTCTTCGAGACGACGCGGCGGCCGGGCGCGATGCCGGCGCAGTTGACGATGATGCGGGCGACGCCATGGGCGGCGCGGGCCTTGGCGAGCGCCTCGTCGACCGAAGCCTCGCTGGTGACGTCGCAATGGGCGAAGACGCCGCCGATCTCCTTGGCGGTCGCTTCGCCGCGCTCGGCGTTGAGGTCGAGCAGCGCGACCTTGACGCCCTCGCTCGCCAGCATGCGCGCGGTCGCCTCGCCGAGGCCGGAGGCGCCGCCGGTGACGACAGCAGCAAGGGAGGAGTCGAGTTTCATGGCGCATTTCCCGTCAATCGTGTTCTGAAGACGGTTTAGAGGGCGTTTCGTGCCGCTCCAAGCGGGTTTTACGGGTGGCCTCTTGTGCAGGATTGCGGCGGGGCCATCTTTCGACATGGCGGCTCACGAGGGAGCGCGCGATGATGAGCGTCATCGGACGCAAAGGAGCGAGACAGGGATGAGCGAGGGGTTCAGCGCAAGCTTCAGCCGCGAGGAGATCGAGGCGATCCGCAAGAGCCTGCGCGACGAGGCGAAGTTCGGGTCCGATTTCATGGCCCGGCTGAAGCGCGTCGCAAAGCGCATTCCGTTTGCCAGGGATCTGCTGGCGGCGTGGTTCTGCGCGCGCGATCCGGCGACGCCGCGACGCGTGCGGATGACGCTGCTCGCCGCGCTCGGCTATTTCGTGCTGCCGGTCGATGCCATTCCCGACATCATGCCACTGCTCGGCTTCACCGATGACGCAGCGGTGATCGCGGCTGCCATCGCGGCCGTCGCCGGCTCGATCACACCCGAGCATCGCGAGCGGGCGAAGCAGGCGCTGGCGGAGCTCTGAGGCTCCGTCACAGCGTCAGCACGATCTTGCCCTTCGCCTTGCGGTCGGCGATCAGCGCATAGGCCTCGGTCCAGCGTTCGAGCGGGATCCTGGCATGGACATGGGCGCGGATATGGCCGTTCGCCGCCCAGTCCAGCAGGCGTTCCATGTTGCGGCGATGAGCGGCCGACTCGCGTGCGACGAACTGCCCCCAGAATACGCCGCGCAGGTCACAGCCTTTCAGCAAAAGCAGGTTGAGCGGAATCTTCGGGATCTCGCCACCGGCGAAGCCGACGACGAGATAGCGCCCTTCCCAGGCCATCGAACGCAGGGCGGGCTCGGCCAGCTCGCCACCGACGGTGTCGTAGAGCACGTCGACGCCGCGGCCTTCGGTGATCCTCTTCAGTTCGGCCCGAATGTCGCCCTGCGCATAGTCGATCTCCTCCTGCGCGCCGTGCTCGCGGGCGAGGGCAAGCTTGTCGGGCGACGAGGCGCAGGCGATGACATGGGCGCCGAGCAAAGCGCCGATCTCGACCGCGGCGAGCCCCGCTCCACCGGAAGCTCCGAGGACGGCGAGCCGCTCGCCGGGCTTGAGGCCGGCGCGCTGGATCAGGCCGTGCATCGCGGTGCCATAGGTGACAAAGAGGCCGGCCGCCTGCGCATCGTCGAGCCGCTCGGGAATGCGGATGATCTGATCGGCGGAGACCGCGACCTTTTCGCGTGCAGCACCGTAGCCGAGCCAGGCGGCGACGCGTTCGCCAATTTGCCAGCCGGCCACGCCTTCGCCGACGGCGGCGATGGTGCCGGCGCATTCGGCCGCTGGCGAGAAGGGGAAGGCCGGTCTGGTCTGGTAGCGGCCCTGGATGATCAGCGTGTCGAAGAAGTTGAGGGCGGCGGCCTTCACGGCGACGACGACCTCGCCGGGGCCCGGTTCCGGATCGGGCAGATCGCGGATCGCCAGGTCCTCGGCAGGGCCGTGATGTTCGCAAAGCAGGGCTTTCATCGTCGATCCGCCATTCGCCGTTACCGGTCCCGATTCTGGCATGACTGCAAGCGGCACGGAACCGGCCTGCCGCCATTCGTATTTTCGCCAGGATCGTGACACTCTATGCCGCCGTCCGCGCGATCCGCCCGATCAACAGGTGGTAAACGCGGTATTAAGATTTTTAGTGACTGATGGCGGTCCATGATCAGCTCGTTCCTCCGCATCCGCGACGCCGCTCCTTCCCGCTCCGCCCTCGCGCTCTGCCTGATGGCTGGCGTCTTCGGCGCTGCCGCCCTTCCGGCGCAGGCCGCGCCTGCCAAACCGAAGCCTGCCGCTGCCGCGGCCAGCTCGGGCCAGGGCCAGGCCATGCTGCTCGAGACCGCGGGCAAATGGCAGGCGTTCTCGTCCCAGCAGGGCCGCTCCAAGGTCTGCTACGCCCTGTCCAAGGCCGAGGCCCGCCTACCTGCCAATCTCAAGGATGTCGAAGGTCTGCTTTTCGTTTCGAGCCGGCCGGGCGAGGGCGTGCGCAACGAGATCAGCTTCGTCATGAATTTCGACCTCAAGGAAGGGGTCGAGCATCAGGCGATCATCGGCAGCGAGCGCTTTGCGCTGGTCGCCAAGGGCCAGAACATGTGGCTGAAGAACCCGGCCGAGGAGCCGCGCATGCTCGATGCGCTGCGCCGCGGCGCCGGGCTCGAGGTCAAGGGCACCTCCAAGCGCGGCAACCCGACCAGCGACAAGTATTCGCTCGCCGGCATCAGCCAGATCGTGAAGCGGGCCGAGGACGCCTGCAAGTAAGGCGCTTCGGGCCATGGCTTTGGCCGCTCCTGCACCGGAACGCCGGCTGAAGGGCCGCTGCTATTGCGGGCAGGCTCGATTCGAGGTTGCAGATGCCTTCCGCTACGCCGCCAATTGCCATTGCGCGCAATGCCGGCGCACGACCGGGTCGGCCTTCAAGCCCTTCGCCGGGATCGAGCGCGGCAAGCTTGCCGTCACCGCAGGGGCCGAAGCCCTGCTGATCGTCGGGGAAGCCGACAATCACAACGCGCATTGCAGCCGGTGCGGCTCGTTGCTGTTTTCGGTGGTTCGCGACGGGGCGTATGTCCATGTCGCCCTGGGCACGCTCGACGATGCGCCGGGTATTCGGCCCGACCATCACATCTTCGTCGGCTCGAAGGCGCCCTGGTACGAGATCACCGACGACCTCCCGCAGTTCGAGGGGCATGCGAATTAAGCGGATACCGCCTTCGAATCGCGCAATTTCCGATTTTCTGCGATTTGTGCTAGGGAGCCGCGAAATCCCGCGCCTTCCCCGATGGGCGACGACAGAGCTCCGATGACCGCATCCGTTCCCGCTACCGCCGCTCCGGCGGCCGAACCCGTTTTGCGACGCCCCTCGCTGGTCGGGCGCACCCGCGCCGGCCTGACCGAGGCGCTGGCCGAGATCGGCGTGCCCGAGAAGGAGCGGCGCATGCGCGTCGGCCAGCTCTGGAACTGGATCTACCATTACGGCGTGCGCGACTTCGACGCGATGACGACGATCGGCAAGGGCTTACGCGGGCAGCTCGCCGAACATTTCTCGCTCGATCTGCCGAGCGTCACGGCCGAGCAGGTCTCGACCGACGGCACCCGCAAATGGCTGATGCGGATGCCCTCGACCGGCCCGCATGACCGCGGCGCCGAGATCGAATGCGTCTATATCCCGGAGGTCGATCGCGGCACGCTCTGCGTCTCCAGCCAGGTCGGCTGTACGCTGACCTGCACCTTCTGCCATACCGGCACGCAGCGCCTGGTGCGCAACCTCACCACCGAGGAGATCGTCGCGCAGGTAATGGTGGCGCGCGACCGTCTCGGCGATTTCCCGAATCGGAAAGCACCGGACGGCGCCTTCGTGCCGAATGATGGCGGGCGCTTCGTCTCGAACATCGTCTTCATGGGCATGGGCGAGCCGCTCTATAATTTCGACGGCGTGCGCGATGCGATCGGCGTGATCACCGACGATCAGGGCCTGTCGATCGGGCGCCGGCGCATCACCGTCTCGACCTCGGGCGTGGTGCCGCAGATCGGCCCGCTCGGCGAGGAGATGGGCACGATGCTGGCGATCTCGCTGCATGCGGTGCGCGACGAGCTGCGCAACGAGCTGGTGCCGCTCAACAAGAAATATCCGATCAAGGACCTGCTCGAGGCCTGCCGGAACTATCCGGGGCTGTCGAACGCGAAGCGGATCACCTTCGAGTACGTCATGCTGAAGGGCGTGAACGATTCCGATGCCGAGGCGCGCGAGCTCGTCCGCCTGCTCAAGGGCATCCCGGCCAAGATCAACCTGATCCCGTTCAATCCCTGGCCGGGCACGAAATACGAGTGCTCCGACTGGGACCGGATCGAGCGCTTTTCCGAGATCGTCTTCCGTGCCGGCTATGCCTCGCCGGTGCGCACGCCGCGCGGGCGCGACATCCTCGCCGCCTGCGGCCAGCTCAAGAGCGAGACCGAGAAGCTCTCCGCCCGCGCCCGATTGATGCTGGACGAGGCGCAGGCCGACGCGCCGGCCGTGGCGGCGGAATAAGCCTTGCTGCGCTGGATTGTTCTGATTCCGTTCGCCTGCCTCGTTGCAATGGGGGCAGGCGTGTTCTTCTTGGGCGTGGCGAGCTTCGCTTCGCCGGCCGTGGCGATGCTGATCGGCGGCGGTATCGAGCGGCTCGTCGACATCCTGTTCGGGCTCGCCGAAAGCGGCGTCGATCCGGGGCCGGCCGCGCAGGCCGCCTTCGCCCTGATCGGCCGGCTGGGGCTTGCGATCATCGTCGCGCCGGTCGTGCTTGTCGCCGTCGGTTCGGAACTGTTTCGCCTGCGCAGCGGGTTGCTCCAGAGCGGCTTTACCGGCCTGCTCGCCGCGCTGTTGCCGCTTGCCATGCTCAGGCTGTCGCGCGCACCGAGCACGGCCGAGATCCAGATCATCTCCGGGCTCTTCCTGGTCGGTGCGGCGACGGGCTTCGTCTACTGGCTGATCGCCGGGCGCGGCGCTGGTGGCGAGCGCCCGGCGCAAGCCTAGCTCTGCTCAATCCCCGATCGCGACGCCTTCGCGGCGGCCATCGGCACCGCCCAGAAAGCCTTCCGGCGTCTTGACGATGGCCTGCGTGCCCGAGGTCATCTCCAGCAGGCGGACCTCGTGGCCCTTGGCCTCCAGTGCGGCCTTCCAGGCTTCCGCTTCGGTGCCCTTCTCCAGCTCTGTCGGGCCGTTGCGGCTGCCGAAATTGCTGAAATCGACGGCTTGCTGCGGGTCCATCTTCCAGTCGAGCAGGGCGACCAGCGTCTTCCCGACATAGCCGATGATCTGGCTGCCGCCGGGCGAGCCGACCACGGCATAGAGCCTGCCAAAGGCATCGAAGACCAGCGTCGGCGCCATCGACGAACGCGGGCGCTTGCCGGGCTCGACGCGGTTGGCGACGGGCTTGCCGTCCTCCTCCGGGGCGAAATTGAAATCGGTCAATTCGTTGTTGAGCAGGAAGCCGCCCTTCGTCATCAGGCGCGAGCCGAAACCGTCCTCGATTGTCGTGGTCATGGCGACGGCGTTGCCGTCGGCGTCGACGACCGAGATATGGCTGGTGCCGTTCTCGATCCCGTCGGAAGGGGCGAGCAATTGCGCGCGCTTGTTCGGGGGATCGCCGGGCTTGGCGCGCCCCATCGAGCGATCCGGGCTGACGAGACCGGCGCGCGAGCGGATATAGTCGCGGTCGATCAAGCCGCGCACGGGCACGCTGATGAAGGCGGGGTCGGCGAGATAGAGCGCGCGATCGGCGAAGGCGAGCCGGCCGGCCTCGCTGAACCAGTGGGCAGCGTCGGCGCCGGGCCCCATCCGGCGCAGGTCCTGCCCTTCGAGCACCCCGAGCATCTGCTGGAGGGCGACGGCGCCAGAACTGGGCGGGCCGATGCCGCAGAGGCGCCAGATCCGGTAGGGACCACAGACCGGCTCGCGTTCCTCGACCTTGTAGCCAGCGAGATCGGCCAGCGTCATGTCGCCGGGATTGGTCGGATGGCCGGTGACCGTAGCGACGATGTCCGCGGCGATCGCCCCCTTGTAGATGGCCTCCGCACCTTGCGCCGCCACGGCACGCAGCGTCGCGGCGAAGGCCGGATTCTTCAGGATGGTGCCGACCGCCTTGGGCTTTCCGTCCGGCTCGTAGAAATAGGCGGCGGCCAAGGCATTTTTGGGCAGATCCTTTTCTCCGGCCAGCAGGCCGTTGAGACGCGGCGAGATCGTAAACCCTTCGTCGGCCAGCTTCAGCGCGGGTGCGACGACATCGGGCCAAGGCAGCTTGCCCCAGCGGCGATGGGCCTCTTCCAGCAGCTTCAGCGTTCCGGGCACGCCGACCGAGCGGCCACCGACCACGGCCTCGCGGAACGGCATCGGCTTGCCGTCCTTCATGAAGCGATCAGGCTTGGCGGCGGCCGGCGCGGTCTCGCGGCCGTCCAGCGTCGTCACCTTGCGGCCGGCCTCGTCCCAATGGACGAAGAAGGCACCGCCGCCGATGCCGGAGCTCTGCGGCTCGACCAGATTGAGGACGAGCTGGATGGCAATGGCGGCATCGGTGGCGCTGCCGCCGGCGCGCAGAATGTCGCGCCCGGCCGTCGCGGCCAGCGGATTGGCGGCGGCGGCCATGAAGCGCTGGGCCGTTCCCAACGTCTTGACGGTGCGCCCGGTCGCGGCTTCGGGAGCGGGCGCCTGTGGCTGGGCGATGGCGATCTGGGCAGCCAGCAAGGCGGGGGGCAGGGAGAGGAAAAGAGACAGGCGCATGGCGAAGCTCCGGTGAGGAATCGCAGGATAGGCCATTCGCCGCGACCTGACAGCTTGGAGGGGCGGGCGCTGGCGGGTAAGGTCCGAATCGATTGTTCTGACGTTGCCAAAAGGGGTTTTCGGCATGTCTTTCGCGACCCATCTTCGCCGCCCGCTCGCCTGGCTTGTCCTCGGCATGTTCGGCCTCGTGCTCGCCGGCTGCGGCTACAACAACGTGCCGACGCTGGAGGAAAAGGCGAAAGCCGCCTGGTCGGAGGTGCAGAACCAGTATCAGCGCCGCGCCGACCTGATCCCGAATCTCGTCGAGACCGTAAAGGGTTATGCCGCGCAGGAGCGCGAGGTGCTGACCGCCGTGGTCGAGGCCCGCGCCAAGGCGAGCCAGGTCAAGGTCGATGCCTCGACCATCAACGACCCCGTGAAGTTCAAGGAATACCAGGACGCGCAGAACCAGCTCACCGGCGCGCTCGGGCGGCTGCTCGTCACGGTCGAGCGCTATCCCGAGCTGAAGTCCAACCAGAACTTCCTGGCCTTGCAGTCGCAGCTCGAAGGCACCGAGAACCGCGTCGCGGTGGCGCGGCGCGACTACATCCAGGCGGTGCAGGCCTTCAACACCGAAATCCGCACCTTCCCGGGCGTGATCTGGGCAAAGCTGTTCTGGGGCGCCAAGCCGATGGAGACCTTCACGGCGACCGCTGGAGCGGAGCGGCCGCCCGCGGTGAAGTTCTGAGAGCGGTGATCGGGCCGGCGTGATGTCGACAAGGCCGTCATGCCCGGGCCTGACCCGGGCATCTCCTGCCAGAGATTCTCGGGTCGGCCCGGGAATGACGGCGGCGCGCGCCGTTGCAGCCCTGCTGCTTCTGCTCTGGAGCAGCTTCGCGCTCGCCGCTGAGCCGACCTATCCTGCGCTGACCGGGCGGGTCGTCGACGGCGCGAACCTGCTGGCACCGGACGTCCGGCAGCGGATCGAGGACAAGCTCAAGGCGCATGAGGACAAGACCTCCGACCAGGTCGTCGTCGCGACCGTGCCCTCGCTGCAGGACATCACCATCGAGGATTTCGCCAACGGCCTCTTCCGCCACTGGCAGCTCGGGGAAAAGGCGAAGAACAACGGCGCGCTGCTGATCGTCGCGCCGAAGGAACGCAAGGTCCGCATCGAGGTCGGCTACGGGCTGGAAGGGGCCCTGACCGATGCGCTCTCGAAGGTCATCATCACCACGGCGATTGCGCCGAAATTCAAGACCGGCGATTTCGCCGGGGGAATCGAGGCCGGGGTCGACGCCATCCTGACCATTCTCGCTGGAGATGCCGAGGAATGGCAGCGCCGCGCCGAGGTGCGCTCGGACGAGAGCACGCTGGGCGAGGATATCGCGGTGGTCATCGCGATGATCCTGATCTTCCTGTTCATCGTCGCCTTCCTGCGTGGCCTGAGCCGGCAGGGCGGCGCGCGCCGGCACCGTCTGCGCAACGGGCAGTGGGTGACGCTGCCACAGAGCACGGGCTGGAGCACCGGTTCGGGGTCCAGTTCGGGCTGGAGCGGCGGCGGAGGCGGCTGGAGCTCGGGGGGCGGTGGGTTTTCGGGTGGCGGCGGTTCGTCTGGCGGCGGCGGGGCTTCGGGAGACTGGTGATGGACGCAGCCGACAGGGACGCGATCGCGGAAGCCGTGCGCCGGGCCGAATTGCAGACGGCCGGTGAGATCGTCTTGGTGATCGACCGGGCGGCGTCGAGCTATCGCAATATCCCGGTGATGCTGGCGTTGACGCTGGCGCTGGTCGTGCCGTGGCCGCTCCTGTCGCTGACGGTGATGAGCGCGCAGCGGATTTTCCTGATCCAGTTGCTCTGCGCCGTCGGCCTGCTGGCGAGCCTGCTCTGGTATGGCCGCGGCGGGCGCTTCGTGCCCGGCTTCGTCAAGCGCGGGCGCGCGCATGACGTGGCGCTACGGGAGTTCACGGCGCGTGGCCTGACCCGGACGAAGGGGCGCACCGGCGTGCTGCTCTATATCGCCTTGCAGGAGCGCTATGCGGAGATCCTCGCCGATACCGGCATCGACGGGCTGGTTGAGAAGGATACCTGGCGCGGCATCATCGAACCCCTGCTCGCGGCGGCGCGGGAGGATCGATTGACCGAAGGGCTGATCGCGGCTGTCGGCTCGGTCGGGACGGTATTGGGGCAGCATGTGCCACCCGTGCCCGGCGATACGGACGAGCTCTCGAACAAGGTGATCCTGCTTTAGATCGCAGCGCGCAGAAGCTCAGCGCTTCGCCGGCCCCTTGGCGGCACCGAGGATCGCGCCGGGCATCATATGGCCGTACTTGCTGGGGCGCTCGGCCTGGACGATGACGACATAGCCGTCGGCCTCGGGTGCCTCGGTCGCCGAGAGCGGCGCGGTGACGGTCGTCTCCTTGCCGGTCCAGTCGCCGACGCGGACCATGCCACGCACGACATTGGCGTAGGACAGCGTGCGGCCCTGGTTCTCACCGCGCGCAATCGGCACGGCAGCCTGATGCGTGGTCGGCAACACCCAGATGCCGGCTGTGGCCTCTCTCTCGCCTCCGATCGGAGCGACCTGGATCTGGAGCGCGCCGTTCTCTTCCTTCAGGGCGATCCGGGCAGCGAACCCCGTCGTCGCGAACTGGCTCACCGCCTTTTCGATCTCGGCCCGCTCGGAGCCGATGGCATGGGCGGCGCCGTTGATGACGACCTGCGGGGTGTAGACCTGCCCGTCGCCACGGGCCTTGGCGTAGAACTTCTGGCGCTTGGCGAAGGAATCCTTGCCGAGCGTGTCCTTCCAGCCGAGATAATCCCAATAGGTCACCGGCAGGGTGAGCGCGATCAGCTCGGGGTCCTTGGCCAGCTCGACGACGAGTGCATCGGCCGGCGGGCAGGATGAGCAGCCCTGGCTGGTGAAGAGCTCGATCACCGCCTTGGGAGGCTTCGCGGGCGTCTGCGCCTGGGCCGCCGCCATGCCGAGGGCAAGGGCTGCAACGGTCGCTGCGAGATGGCGCGGGCGAGGGGACATGATCAGGACTCTGCGGACGACTTCTTTTCCGGAGGTTACCAAAGCCCGCAATCCCGTCACGAGGGAAATCACGTTGCCTTGAAAACCGGCACGGTCGCGTGAGCGTGATCGAAGGCCTCGCGCGCGGCAGCCGAGATCATGTTGGGCCGCCAGCGGCGATGCATCCAGAGCCATTGCTCTGGATATTCGCGCACCCAGCCCTCGACGACCGCCGTCATCATCGCCATCGCGCCCTGGACGTCGATCTCGCCATTGGCGTCGCGCGGCAGGTCGAGCGGCGGGGTCAGCTCTAGCCGGAAACGGTGGTTCGGCAGGCGGATGACGCGCACGCCATGGACCGGGCATTCGAAGCGCTTGGCGAATTTGCCCATGATCGGGTTGGTCAGGGCCGGGCGGCCGAAGAACGGAACAACCACGCCACGGGTGAAATGCTGGTCGATCAGCATGCCCAGATGGCCGCCATTCTCCAGCACGCCCTGCATGGCAAAGGCGGCGCCTTGCTTCGCGGCGGCAAGCCCACCCATCGCGCCGGAGCGGATCTCGTGGACGACGGCGGCGATCGCCGGGTCGTTGGGAGCCCGGAAGACGGCGGTGGTTTCGAGGTCGTAGGCCTGGGCGCAGATCGCCGGCAGCTCCCAGTTGGCGAGATGGGTCGAGAAGATCAGGCCCGGCTTCTCGTCGTCCTTGAGCGTGATGAAGTGCTCGATGCCCTTGACCTCGACGCGTGAGGGCTTGTCGGGGTTGTGGTAGTCGTAATCGAAGAGCGTCTTCAGATGGGCGTATTCGCCGGCGACGCGGCCGAGATTCTCCCAGGCGCCGCGCGCGATGCGCCTGACCTCGGCCTCGTCCTTCTCCGGAAAGGCTGCGCGGATATTGGCGAGTGCGACGCGGTTGACCGGGATCAGCGGGCTTGCGCTGCGCAGAAGCCAGCCGCCGAGATCGCTGGCGCGCTCGGGCCCGAGCAGGCGCAGGAAGCCGAACAGGGCGCGGATCACGCCGATCATCACCGCGGCGCCGGCGCGCGCGGCGATAGCCTTCAATCGTCTCAAGGTCGGTCCTGCGTGAAACGCCCGTGCCGAGAGCAAGACCGGGCCTAAAAAGGCGATCTGGGGCAGGAAGCCGCCCGCGTCAAGTCCTTGGCGGGAAACAGGTCCCGGTCAGAAGGCGATGACGACCTTGCCGAAGACCTTGCGGCCCTCGATCCGGGCAAGGCCCTTCTCGAATTCGGCGAGCGGGAAGACCGAGTCGATCACCGGCTTCATGCCGCCGGCCATCTTCTCCAGCGACTGGGCGATGTTCTCGATGCGGCAGCCGAAGGAGCCGGTGATACGGTATTGCTGCTGGAAGAGTTGCATCAGGTTGATCGTCGCCGAAGGACCGGAGGTCGCGCCGCAGGTGACGAGCCGGCCACCGCGCTTCAGGCAGAGCAGCGAGCCGTTCCAGGTGTCGGCTCCAACGTGCTCGAACACGACATCGACGCCCTTGCGCCCCGTGAGCTTGCGCACGACGCCTTCGAAGCGGTCCTCGCGGTAGTTGATGACGTGATCGGCGCCGAGCGCCTTGGCCTTGGTGCCCTTCTCGTCGTCGCCGACCGTGGTGAAGACGGTGCAGCCGATCGCCTTGGCCATCAGGATCGCGGCAGTACCGATGCCGGAGCCGCCGGCATGGACGAGAACCGACTCGCCGGGCTCCAGCTTCGCATTGTCGAAGAGCATGTGCTGGACCGTGCCGAAGCCGATCGGGGCGCAGGCGGCATCCTCGAAGGAGACGCCCTTGGGCGCCTTGATGGTGAGACGGGCCGGGCGGTTCAGCAATTCGCGGGCGAAGCCGTCGATATGGAAGCCCATGATGCCGGCGACGTTCTCGCAGAGATTGTCGCGGCCGTCGCGGCAGGCCTTGCACTGGCCGCAGGTATCGGCGCCATAGGCGGTGACGGTGTCACCGGGCGCGAAGCCGGTCACGCCCTCGCCGACGCAGACGATCTCGCCGGCTGCCTCGACGCCCGCCGCCTGCGGCATCTTGCGCTTGGCGAAGGCCATGCCGCGGAAGCCCCAGAGGTCGAGATAGTTCAGGCCCACCGCCTTGATGCGGATCTGCACCTCGCCCGGAGCGGGCGGCGGCGGCGGCTCGATCTCTTCCAGGCGCAGGTCGCGATCGCCGTGGAGCTGGAGGGAACGCATCGGTTTTCGACCTTTCGGAACAATCTTGTCAGCGGTGCACGCCGAGCTGCGCCGTCACGCCGCCGTCGATCGGCAGCACGGTGCCGGTGATATAGGCGGCGGGCTCGCTCATCAGGAAGGCGGCGAGGCCGGCGACTTCTTCGGGTTTGGCGAAGCGGCCGGCCGGGATCTGCGCCTGCATCTTGTCGCGATAGGCGGCGTAGGGCGCCATCATGTCGGTATCGACGAAGCCCGGCGCGATCACGTTGACGGTGACGCCGCGCTTGCCGGTCTCGACCGCGAGCGTCTTGGCATAGGAGATCAGCGCGCCCTTGGAGGCTGCGTAAGCCGCATTGCCGGGATTGCCGCGCAAGGCCGCGACCGAGCCGATCGCGACGATGCGCCCAGCGCGGGCGCGGATCATGGTGCGCATCAGGCTCTTGGCGAGGCGGGTGAAGGCCCAGAAATTGACCTGCATCGCGGCTTCGGCCTTGTCCTGCACCATCACCGCGGCAAGCGAATCATAGGGCTGGCCGGCATTGTGGACGAGGCCGAAATAGCTCTCGCCCTCGCGCGCCTCGCAGAAGGCGTCGAGTGCTTCCTTGTCGGAGAGGTCGAGCGGCAGCGCGACGATGCTGCGGCCGGGATGGCTCGCAGCAATCTCCTCCGCCAGCGCCTTCGCCTGGTCGGCGGAGGAGCGGAAGGTGAAGTCGACATCATGGCCGGCCGCGGCCAGCGCACGCACGATCGCCGCGCCGACGCCCTTGGCGCCGCCGGTGACGAGGATTTTTGTCATGCAGCCTCCGGAGGCGCCGTCAGCACGAGGCAGGTGTTCTGGCCGCCGAAGCCGAAGGAGTTCGAGATGATCGTCCTCACCTTCGCCTTGCGGGCCTCGTTCGGCACGACGTCGAGCGCGATGGCCGGGTCCGGGTTCACGTAGTTGATCGTCGGCGGGATCGTGCCGTTGGCGATGGTCATGAAGGAGATCACCGCCTCGACGGCACCGGCCGCCGTCAGCGTATGGCCGATCATCGACTTGTTCGAGGAGATCGGCAGGCGCGCCATGCGCTCGCCGAAGACGGCGGCGCAGCTCATCGCCTCCATCTTGTCGTTCTCGGGCGTCGAGGTGCCGTGGGCGTTGATATAGTCGACATCGTCGGGCGTCAGCCCGGCATCGGCCAGCGCGTCCTGCATGGCGAGGATCGCAGGCTTGCCGTCCGGGCTCGAGCGGGTGCGGTGGAAGCCGTCGCCACGCTCGCCGCAGCCGGCGACGATGCCGAGAATGGTCGCGCCACGCGCCAGCGCATGGTCGTAATCCTCCAGCACCAGGGCGCCTGCGCCCTCGCCCATGACGAAGCCGTCGCGGCCCTTGGAGAAGGGCTTGGCAGCGCCTTCCGGCGGGTCGTTCTGGGTCGACAGCGCCGAGAGCAGCGAGAAGCGGATCAGCGCCTCGGCATGGATCGAGCCGTCGGTGCCGATGCAGAGGGCGGCCTGGGTATCGCCCCGGCGGATCGCCTCGACGCCCATCTGGATCGCGGTCGCGCCCGAGGAGCAGGCGGTCGAGAGCGAGATCGGCGAGCCCCTGGTGCCGAAGCGGTCGGCAATATGGTCGGCGACGCCGCCGAAGACGAAGAGCTCGTGCATCGCCCGGAACTGGCCGGTCGCGGCGGTGCGCAGGAGGCCGTCATAATCGGCTTCGCCCGAGGTGGCCCGGGCCATCTCCTGCTTCTGCGGCCACTCCATCTCGACCGGCGGCACCGCCATGAAGAGCTCGCCGGGGAAATCGCCTTCCGTGCCGATACCGCTCTGGCCGACGGCTTCCTCGGCCGCCAGCGTCGCGAGCTTCTCCGAGAGCTGGGGGGCCGTGAACGGGCCGTCGAACAGGAAGTCGACGGTGCCGCCGATGCTGGTCTTCAGCCCCTCGGTCGGGAAGCGGTCGATGCGATGGATGCCGGATTTTCCTGATGTCAGGGCCTGCCAGTTGACGTCCTTGCCTTGGCCGAGCGAGGTGACGACACCCAGCCCGGTGACGGCGACGAGCGGACGGCCCTTGGCGTCGCGATGCGTGGTCATGGCTTCAACCCTCACGCTTGAACGAGATGCGCGGCGCCTTCGCCGCGCCAATGGCCGGCGCCGGTGACGATCGCCTCCCTGGCCTGCCCGGCCGAGAGTGCGATCGCGGCGAGCGCCACCGAAACCGGGAAAGCGGCCTCGACGCCGTGTCCGACCAGATCGCCGGCCGCGATGCGTTTCGCGGCTGGAGCGGCTGCGGCGATGGCTGCGGCTTCCTCGTCCGTGATCCCGGCGCAGCCGGTGGCGGCGGAGATGGCCAGCGCATCGCCGGCAATCGGGCCGAAGCCGGCCAGCAAGCCGTTCAGAGCGGTCTCGACGGTGCCGGCGGCACGGCGGCTGCGGGCGGCGCCGGCATGGCTCAGTTTCGCATAGGCCCTGGCGCTCCGCGCTGCGGCGCGCTCGGCCGATTCGAGAACGAGGAAGGCGCCGGCGCTGCCGGTGATCAGGCCTGGCGCCTTCTCGCGCTCGAAGACAGGCTTGAAGTCGTCGCGGTGCAGATAACCGCCGAGCTCGAAGAGCAGCAGCATGTCGCGGCGCTCGGCATTGTAGGCGCCGCCGACCAGCATCAGGTCGGACTGGCCCGACGCGATGCGGGCATGGGCCGTGCGGATCGCGTCGACGCCGGCCTGCTCCTCGCCCATGAAGGTGCGGGACGGACCAGTGATGCCGTGGACGATGCCGATATTGCCGGCGAGCAGGTTGGAGAGCTGTGCCAGGAAGAGCGTCGGCCGGAGATCGCTCATCAGGCGTTCGTTGAGGAAGGCGCCCGGCTCGCCTGCACCGCGCAACCCTTCCAGGATGGTCGCATCGACGGCATGGTCGCGCTCGCCACCGCCGGCGGCGACGATGACCTGCAGGGCGCTCTTCGCCTCGGTGTCGTCCTTCAGCCCGGCGGAATCGAGGGCGAGGCCGGCCGCGTAGACGCCGAGCCGCTGCCAGGGCTCCATCTGGCGCTGGTCGGATTTCTTCGGGATCTGCCTGTCCAGCTCCAGTGCAGCAAGCGGATGGACCGGATAGGGCTTGAAGCTTTCGGTATCGACGACCGGCGGGCCGCCTGCCGCGAGCGCGGCGGCATGCGTCTCGATGCCCTCGCCGAGGCTGGAGACGATGCCGATGCCGGTGATCACCACGTCGCGGCGGTTCATGGGGCAGGCTCCGGCGTCAGGCCGATTGTCTCGATGCGGCTGAGCATCAGCGCGCGCATATCGGCGGGGAAAGGCATCAGGCGGAAGCGCAGCTCGGCATCGCAGATCGGCTTGCCTGCGCTGGTCAGCTTCACCTTGGTCGCGGCGTAGCCGGAACCTTCGATCACCAGCTCGGCGCTGGTCTCCAGCTCGGTACGGGGCTCGACGAAGGTGCGGAAGCGCGCCTTGTCGACCGTCATCAGGAACGGCATCTGCGAGAGGCCGTTGAGGCCGAGCAGGAGATAGCCCGAGGCCTGCGCCATGGTCTCGGTCAAGAGCACGCCGGGCACCAGCGGGTGACCGGGGAAATGACCCTCGAAGACCGGGCTTTCGGCGGGGACGGTGGAGCGCGTCACGATGCGCTTCTGCGACGGATCGAAGGTCACGACCCTGTCGATCATGTCGAAATATTCGAGGCGCATGCGATCCTTGGCCTGATGAGCGCCAGAACGGCGCAAGGCCGCGGCACGGATCGGGTGATCCGCGCGACGGCCCCTATGCTCTATCGGGAGCGAAGCGCCGGCTCAAGTCCGGCGGTTCGGCGCAGGCGTCACGCCTTCTTGGCGGCGACGAGATCGTCGATGCGCTTGCAGAGGTTCTCGAGCACGAAATACTGCTCGGCCGGAGCCTTGCCCTCGTTGACTTCCTGCGTCCACTGCTCGAGCGGCAGCTTGATGCCGAAGGCCTTGTCGATCGCGAAGGCGATGTCGAGGAAGGCCAGCGAATCGATGCCGAGATCTTCGATCGCGTGGCTCTGCGGCGTGATCTTCTCCCGCGGAATATCGCAGGTTTCGGAAATGATGCCGGCGACCGTCTCGAACGTGGCGGACATGCTGCGGGTGCTCCCGTCTGGTATCGGTGATGGCGGACGACATCCGAGCGCGGGATATCGCCCTGCGCCTGCCCCAAGTCGCCACCGAGGATGACTGAACCGCCCCCTTACACTGCGGCGGGCGCGAGGACAACCGGGAGGCGTCCCCCATGCATCATGGCCGGCTTGCGCCGGCCATGACCTGTCTTGTTGCTGCGTTTGCGGCTTACGCGGCGAGGCCGCGCAGCACGTAATGCAGGATGCCGGCATTCTTGTAGTAGTCGATCTCGTCCAGCGTATCGATGCGGCAGAGGATCGGCACCTTCTTCACCGAGCCGTCGGCATAGGTGATCTCGGCTTCCATCATCTGGCGCGGCTTGACGTTGGCGAGGCCGTGGATGGTGACCATCTCGTCGCCCTTCAGGTCGAGCGAAGCCCAGCTCGTGCCCTCCTGCAGGGTGAAGGGAACGACGCCCATGCCGACCAGGTTCGAGCGATGGATGCGCTCGAAGCTCTGGGCGATCACGGCCTTGACGCCGAGCAGGTTGGTGCCCTTGGCCGCCCAGTCGCGCGAGGAGCCGTTGCCGTATTCGACGCCGGCGAAGATCACCAGCGGCACCTTCTCCGCCTGGTACTTCATCGCCGCGTCGTAGATCGGCAGCTCTTCCTTGGTCGGATAATGGATGGTGTAGCCGCCCTCGCGGCCGTTCGGGCCGAGCATGTGGTTGCGGATGCGGATATTGGCGAAGGTGCCCCGCATCATCACCTCATGGTTGCCGCGGCGCGTGCCGTACTGGTTGAAGTCGGCGACCGCAACGCCATGCTCGGTGAGATAGGCGCCGGCCGGCGAGGCCGCCTTGATCGAACCGGCCGGCGAGATGTGGTCGGTGGTGATCTTGTCGCCGAAGAGGCCGAGGATGCGCGCGCCCTTGATGTCGGTGATCGCGTCCGGCTTCCGGTGCATCCCCTGGAAATAGGGCGGGTTCTGCACATAGGTCGAATCGTCGTCCCAGGCATAGGTCTCCGAGGTCGGTGCATTCACCGCCTGCCAGTGCTGATCGCCCTTGAAGACGTCGGCATACTTGGCCTCGAAGATGGCGCGGGTGACGTTCTGCTGGATGAAGCTCTGGATCTCCTTGTTGGAGGGCCAGATGTCCTTCAGGTAGACGTCCTTGCCGTCCGAGCCCGTGCCGATCGGCTGCGTCGTCAGGTCCATCTGGACCGAGCCGGCGAGCGCATAGGCGACGACCAGCGGCGGCGAGGCCAGGTAGTTCGCCTGCACGTCCGGCGAGACGCGGCCTTCGAAGTTGCGGTTGCCGGAAATGACGGCGCCCGCGATCAGGCCCTTCTCGTTGATCGTCTTCGAGATCGGTGCCGGCAGCGGGCCGGAATTGCCGATGCAGGTGGTGCAGCCGAAGCCGACCAGGTTGAAGCCGAGCTTGTCGAGATCGCTCTGCAGGCCCGATTTGGCGAGATATTCGGCGACGACCTGCGAACCGGGCGCCAGCGAGGTCTTCACCCAGGGCTTGACCTTGAGGCCCTTGGCGACCGCGTTGCGGGCGAGCAGGCCCGCCGCCATCAGCACCGATGGGTTCGAGGTGTTGGTGCAGGAGGTGATCGCCGCGATGACGACGTCACCATGGCCGAGATCGAAATCCTCGCCCTCGACCTCGACGCGGCGCGAAAGCTCGGCGCCCTTCTTGTACTCGGTGTCCATCGCGGCGGCGAAGCCGGCCTTGACGCCGGAGAGATCGACGCGGCCTTCCGGACGCTTCGGGCCGGCCATCGAGGGCTGGACCGTCGAGAGATCGAGCTCCAGCGTGTCGGTGAAGACCGGATCCGGCGTCTCGCGGGTGGCGAAAAGGCCTTGCGCCTTGCTGTAGGCCTCGACCAGTGCAATGCGGTCGGACTTGCGGCCGGTGGTGGTGAGATAATCCAGCGTCTCGGCATCGACCGGGAAGAAGCCGCAGGTCGCGCCGTATTCCGGGCCCATGTTGGCGATGGTGGCGCGGTCGGCCAGCGTCAGGTTGTAGAGGCCGGGGCCGAAGAACTCGACGAACTTGCCGACGACGCCCTTCTTGCGCAGCATCTGCGTAACGGTGAGCACGAGGTCGGTCGCAGTGATGCCTTCCTTGAGCGAGCCGGTCAGCTTGAAGCCGATCACCTCGGGCAGCAGCATCGACTGCGGCTGGCCGAGCATGGCGGCCTCGGCCTCGATGCCGCCGACGCCCCAGCCGAGAACGGCGAGGCCGTTGACCATGGTGGTGTGCGAGTCGGTGCCGACGACCGTGTCGGGATAGGCGACCTCGACCTCGGCGCCATCGATCGTCTCAGCCCTCGTCCAGACGGTCTGGGCGAGATATTCGAGATTGACCTGGTGGCAGATGCCGGTGCCGGGCGGGACGACGCGGAAATTGTCGAAGGCGCCCTGGCCCCACTTGAGGAACTTGTAGCGCTCGGCGTTGCGCTCGTATTCGAGCTCGACGTTCTGGGCGAGTGCCCTGGGCGTGCCGAACTCGTCGACGATGACCGAGTGGTCGATGACGAGATCGACGGGAACGAGCGGGTTGATCTTCTGGGCGTCGCCG
Source organism: Allobosea sp. GW822-FHT05A11 (assembly GCF_058800455.1). Lineage (NCBI taxonomy): Bacteria > Pseudomonadati > Pseudomonadota > Alphaproteobacteria > Hyphomicrobiales > Alloboseaceae > Allobosea > Allobosea sp. GW822-FHT05A11. The sequence continues at coordinate 82,356 of NZ_JBXAMI010000010.1, forward strand.
CCGAGCGCCTTGACGCCGTCGCGCATCGCGGCGAGGTCGACCACGGCGGGAACGCCGGTGAAGTCCTGCATCAGCACGCGGGCCGGGCGGAAGCCGATTTCCTTGCCGGCGGTGCCCTTGTCGTCGAGCCAGGCGACGAAGCCCTCGATATCGGCCTTGGTGACCGAGCGGCCGTCCTCGAAGCGCAGCAGGTTCTCGAGCAGCACCTTCATCGAGAAGGGCAGCTTCGAGATGCCGGCGAGGCCGTTCTTCTCGGCATCGGGCAGGGAGTAATAGGTGTAGGTCTTGCCGCCGGCGGTGAGTGTCTTGCGGGCTTTGAATGAGTCGAGCGAGGCCATTCGGGCTTGATCCTGATCAAGGGGTTGCGGTCGCGACCGACATGTCTTCAAGGGATACTGCCCTTGCGGACGATGCCGTTCGAAGGCCTAATGCGCATGACGCGCGCGCCGCCTCGGGAGTGCCCGAGCCCCGCGCCGGATCGGCGTGCGGCGTAGCCGCGGGTTCTATAGAGCAATTCCAAGAAGCGCGCTAGATGAACGAAATGAGCTCGAACGCATCTGCGGCAGCGCTGGCTTGAAACCCGCCTCCTTCCCACCGACCAGCCTTCACGCCGAAGATCTCGCCTGCCGCCGCGGCGGCCGATTGATCTTCGAAGGCTTGAGCTTTGTGCTTCGCCCCGGCGAGGCGATCGCGCTGACCGGCCGCAACGGTGCCGGCAAGTCGAGCCTGATCGCCATGCTCTGCGGAAGGTTGAGGCCTGATGGCGGCCGTATCCGATTGACCGGCTCGGAGGATGAGGCCGATCTCGCCGAGCTTTCGCATCTCGTCGGCCATCGCGACGGGCTCAAGACGGCGCTGACGGCTCGCGAGAATCTCGCCTTCGCACAGGATGTGCTGGGCGACGCCGCGGCGACGCCGGACGAAGCCTTGGCGGTGGTTGGGCTGGGCCATGCGGCGGAATTGCCGGCCGGCTATCTCTCGGCCGGGCAGCGGCGGCGCGTCGCGCTGGCGCGGCTTCTGGTCTCGCGCCGGCCCTATTGGCTGCTCGACGAGCCGCTTTCGGCGCTCGACACGGCTTCGCAGGCGATGGTCGCCGGGCTGATGCGCGATCATCTCGCCGAGGGCGGTGCGATCCTGGCGGCCACCCATGGTCCGCTCGGGATCGAGGGTGCGCGCGAAGTCAGGATCGGGCCATGAGGCGCGCTTTCCTGGCGATCCTGAAGCGCGACCTTGCCGTTGCGAGCCGGGCCGGCGGTGGTGGCGAGCTGGCGCTCGTCTTCTTCCTGACAATGGTCGTGCTCGTGCCCTTCGCGCTCGGGCCCGATCTCAACCTGCTCTCGCGGATCGGCCCGGCGATCCTTTGGCTGGGGGCGCTTTTGTCTGTCCTCATCGGGCTCGATCGGCTGTTCCAGAGCGACGAGGAGGACGGTTCGCTCGACCTGATCCGGGCTTCCGCCCTGCCGCTCGAACTCGCCGTGCTGGCCAAGGGGCTGGCGCATTGGCTGACGACGGGCCTGCCTCTGGCGCTGGTCTCACCATTGCTCGGTCTGCTGGTGGCGTTGCCGGGCGAGGGTGTGTTGCCGCTCGTCGCAACGCTGCTGGTTGGCACGCCGGCCTTGAGTTTCATCGGGGCGGGCGGAGCGGCACTTGCCGCAAGCCTCAGGCGGGGCGGGCTGATCGTGCCTGTGCTGGTCGCGCCCTTGACGGTGCCGGTCCTGATCTTCGGTGTTTCCGCTGCCAATGCGGCTGTGGGGGGCACCGTGCCCTTCCTGACGCCGTTCCTGATCCTGTGCGCGATCTCGCTGGGTGCGATCGTGGTGGGCACGGTGGCTGCGGCGGCAGCCCTGAGATCGGCCGAATAGGCGGCTCAGTCGCGCTGGGGTGCCTGCGGCGCAAACTCGATCGGGTAGCCGCATTGGGTCGCGAATTTGGCGACGGATACCGCGATATCCTCAAGTGCGACGTTCCGCTCGACAAACGCACGGCGGATTTCCTCGGCGGTGGCGTTGACGTCAAGGACGAGCACCTCGTCGATTTTGCTGCGCACCTTCGTCTCGACGGCGCGCTGCATGTCCTCCGACAGCTTGATCAACATGGTCGATCCTCCTGCAGGCAAGCTAGCGCGGCGTGCTGCCAAGAGCAATGCGGATTCGATAAATAATCGAATTAATTCAATAGTTTAGCAAGATAATAAATTGCAGGAAATGCCGCTGATGACGGCATCGGCGCAGGCTCTTGCATCCCAGTCCCAGGCGCTGTTATCGTCACTTACTCATTTTGATGTGGTTGCAACAAAATGCCATCCGAAGAACGGGGCGAACGCCTCCAGATCATGCTCAACCAGGACGAGTTGCGGGCCCTGGAAAACTGGCGATTCGACAAGCGCATGCCGAGTCGGGCGGCGGCCGTGCGCGAGCTTCTGCGGCGGGGTCTGGCGGCCGAGGGGTTCGATCTGGCCGGCGAAGGCATCCGGTCCAAGCAGTTCGGTATCGTCGACAAGGGCGGCGCGGATGCCTCGGCAGACGAGGATGCCTAGCCGAAGCGTGATTGTCGCATCCCTCAAGCATGCATTGCTTGGAACCCGTCGAGATTGCTAAAGCTGCGCTCATGGCGCTCAAGCCCCCGCAATTGACATCGCCGGCATCATGGCCAGCCTGATCGACCTCGCCAATCCGACGCGCTTCATGCGTTTCTCGGCCGTGGTGCTGCCGTGGCTTGCCGCCATCGCAACGCTGCTGATCGTCGTCGGGCTCTATCTCGCCTGGTTCAAGGCGCCTGCCGATTACCAGCAGGGCGAGACCATCCGCATCATGTTCATCCATGTGCCGGCCGCCTGGCTCGCGATGATGTTCTATTCGATGATGGCGCTCTCGGCGCTCGGCACGCTGGTCTGGCGCCATCCCCTCGCCGATGTCGCGCAGAAGGCGGCGGCCCCGATCGGGGCCTGCTTCGCGCTGGTCTGCCTGGTTACCGGCGCGCTCTGGGGCAAGCCGATGTGGGGCACCTACTGGGTCTGGGATGCGCGGCTGACATCGATGCTCGTGCTGTTGCTGATCTATCTCGGCCTGATCGCGCTCTGGCGGGTGCTGGACGAGCCTTCGCGGGCGGCGCGGGCTGTCGCCATCCTGACGCTGATCGGCTTCGTCAACGTGCCGATCATCAAGTTCTCCGTCGACTGGTGGAACACGCTGCACCAGCCGGCCTCGGTGCTGCGCATGGGCGGGCCGACGATCCATCCCGCGATGCTCTGGCCGCTCCTGATCCTGGCGGTCGGCTTTACGCTGATGGCGCTGTCGCTGCACATGGTCGCGATGCGCGCCGAGATCATGCGCCGGCGCGTGCGGACGCTGACCATCCTCGAAGCCGAGCGGCTCGACCGGCTGGCGGCGCAGGGAGTGCCGGCATGAGCGGCTTTCTCGACGCAATCGGGCCGCATGCCGGCTTCATCCTGGCCTCCTATGGCGCGGCGGCGCTCGTTCTCGCCGGGCTGACGCTGGCGATCCTGCGCGATCATGCCGCCCAGAAGCGGGCGCTCGATGCGCTGGAGCGTCGCGGCGCCGGCCGCCGTTCGGGCCGGGAGGCGGCATGAGCCAGACTGAGGCCGCACCGCAACGGCGCTCGCCGCTGGTTTTCCTTGCGCCGCTGATCATTTTCGGCGGGCTCGCGATCGTCTTTGGCATCGGGCTGTTCAGCGGCGACAAGAGCAAGGTGCCCTCCGCCCTGATCGGCCGCGTCGCACCGACGATCGCGCTCGCGCCGTTGGAGGGGCTCCAACGGGACGGCAAGCCCGTGCCAGCCTTCGGCAATGCCGATCTCGCGAAGGGAAAGGCGACGCTGGTCAATGTCTGGGCGAGCTGGTGCGCGCCCTGCCGGGTCGAGCATCCCGTACTGATGGGCCTCGCCGAAACCGATGCGGTGAAGCAGGGCAAGGTCGCGCTGGTCGGAATGAACTACAAGGACGAAGCCGAGAATGCGCGCCGTTTCCTCGGCGCGCTCGGCAATCCGTTCTCGGCGGTCGGCGCAGACCGGGCCGGGCGCGGCGCGATCGAATGGGGCGTCTACGGCGTGCCCGAGACCTTCGTCATAGGGCCGGACGGCCATATCCTGGAAAAGCATGTCGGCCCGCTCGACCAGGCGGCGGCGAGCCGGCTGCTGCAGCGGGCGCTGAAGGCGCGATAAACCGCTGTCATGCTCGGCTTGGCCTGAGCATCTCATGCCAAAAAGGGCGATTTATCCTGAAAGAGATTCTCGGGTCTGCGCTTCGCTTCGCCCGAGAATGACGTGCGTGTTCCCGTACGCCGCCTTCTTCAGGCCGCTTTGCGGCTGCCGACGAGGCTCTGGAACAGGCCGCGCCCATCGGTGCCGCCGACCAGCGAATCGATCAGGTTTTCCGGGTGCGGCATCAGGCCGAGCACGTTGAAGCCGGGCGAGTAGATGCCGGCGATGTTGTTGAGCGAGCCGTTCGGGTTCGCTGCCGGGGTCACGTTGCCCTGCTCATCCGCATAGCGGAAAGCGACGAGGCCCTCGCCTTCGAGGCGCGCGAGCGTCTCGGTATCGGCGATGTAGTTGCCTTCGCCGTGGGCGATGCAGACATCGATCGCCTGGCCCTTGGCATAGGCGCTCGTATAGGGCGTGTCGTTGCGCTCGACCTTGAGGTACTGGCGCTTGCAGACGAATTTCAGATGGGCGTTGCGCACGAGGATGCCGGGCAGGAGCCCCGCTTCGCAGGCGATCTGGAAGCCGTTGCAGATCCCCAGCACATAGCCGCCGCGGGCGGCATGGGCGCGGGTCGCGTCCATGATATGGGCGCGGCCGGCGATGGCGCCGGTGCGCAGATAGTCGCCATAGGAGAAGCCGCCCGGCAGCACGACGAGGTCGGTCCCATCGGGCAGTTCGGTATCGCCGTGCCAGACATGATTGACCTCGGCGCCGGCCTGCTTCAGCGCCTTGGCGACGTCGCCGTCACGGTTGGAGCCGGGGAAGGTGATGACGGCGGCTTTCATCGCTCAGGCTCCGATCTCGACGCGGTAGTTCTCGATCACGGTGTTGGCGAGGAGCTTTTCGCAGGCGGCCTTGAGGGCGGCTTCTGCTGCGGCCTTGTCCGAGCCCGAGAGCTCGATGTCGAAGACCTTGCCCTGGCGCACCGACTCGACGCCGGCGATGTCGAGCGACTTCAGCGCGCCCTCGATCGCCTTGCCCTGCGGATCGAGCACGCCGTTCTTCAGGGTGACGGTGACGCGGGCTTTCATGGGGTTCTCCGGGCGCGGGCTTTATCGGGGTGCTTTAGAGGCGAATCGGGGCGGGCTCAACCGTTTCCCGCGGTTTCACGTGAATCAGCGGCTGCGCCAGGCGGCCTGGGCATCGCGGCGAGCAGCCTCGGCCGTCTCGCTCACGGCGAGGGCCAGAACGAGACGGTCGCTTTCGCGGCCATAGATGATCGCGGTCACAGCCTGGCGATCCGTCCTGTCGAGCGAGCGGATCGTGACGAGAACGCCCTTGGCTTCGGTCGAATCGATGCGGTCGACATCGGTCGCGCTGCGGGCTTCCGGTTTCGCATCCGGCTTCTTCTTCTGCTTGCGCTGCGCCTTGCGGCGCTCGGCCGCCTTGGCTGCCGCCAAGCGGGCGAAGGCCTGCCCGAGGCTCGCCGGACTTTCCGAGAGGGCCTGTTCCATGTCGCGGGCCTGATCGCCTTCGAGGGCGATGACCGCGGCGAAGCCCTGCCGCGTGCAGCTGTCGCGCGGGCAGAACACCATCGAGCGGGCTTCGAGCCCGTCATTCAATACCCAGGAGCCGATCGGCAGAGGCTCCCAGCCCTGCGAGGCCGGCAAATCGGCGATGCCCGGCCCGAAATGATGCGAGCAGGCGCCGAGCAGGAGGCTACTCGCAAGAAGCAGGGCCGCGACATGAAAACGGGAGCGCATGCGCTCCCGTTTCATTCGCAATCGTGGCTGTGCGATGGCGCTCACTGCACCAGGCGCGGGCCGGCCGGACCGGGGTTCTCGTTCTCGCCGAGAATGCCGAGGCGGCGGGCGACCTCGGAATAGGCCTCGATCAGGCCGCCCATGTCGCGGCGGAAGCGGTCCTTGTCCATCTTGTCCTTGGACTTGATGTCCCAGAGCCGGCAGGAATCGGGGCTGATCTCGTCGGCGACGACGATGCGCATCATCTCGCCTTCCCAGAGGCGGCCCGTCTCCATCTTGAAGTCGACGAGGCGGATGCCGGCGCCCAGGAAGAGGCCGGAGAGGAAGTCGTTGACGCGGATGGCGAGCGCCATGATGTCGTCGATCTCCTGCGGCGTCGCCCAGCCGAAGGCGGTGATGTGCTCTTCCGAGACCATCGGGTCGCTGAGCGCGTCGTTCTTGTAGTAGAACTCGATGATCGAGCGCGGCAGCTGCGTGCCTTCCTCGAGCCCGAGGCGCGTCGCCAGCGAACCGGCGGCGATATTGCGCACGACGACCTCGAGCGGGATGATCTCGACCTCGCGGATGAGCTGCTCGCGCATGTTCAGCCGGCGGATGAAATGCGTGGGCACGCCGATATCGTTGAGATTCGAGAAGATGTGCTCGGAGATGCGGTTGTTGAGCACGCCCTTGCCGTCGATCACTTCATGCTTCTTGGCGTTGAAGGCGGTGGCGTCATCCTTGAAATGCTGGATCAGCGTACCGGGCTCGGGTCCTTCATAGAGGACCTTCGCCTTGCCTTCGTAAATGCGACGGCGGCGATTCATGGGTATGTACCGTGGCTTGAGGAAATCCAAAGGTCGGCCCTTCTCTGGACGCGATGGGGTCGCGGCGGGATCTGGCCCCTGTTCTGTTCTTGCCGGCGTCGTCGGCCTGTCGGACTCGTCGGGTGCGAATCCAGCGGCGGCAACGGTGCCGGTTGCGTGCGGAAACACCGGAGGTGGCCCCGCGCCTGCTATATGGAGCCTCCGCGCCGCAAACGCAACAAACCGGCATTTGCGTGCCTGCGGACGCTTAAAGACCGCTGAAGACACGGATCGAGGCTGGCCCTCGCTCGACCGGCGACCTATATGATTGAACGGTATTTCCCCAGACGAGGACATGGACGCCGCATGACGACCTTCGACCAGCGCAAGGACGCCTACGAGAACAAGTTCGCCCATGACGAGGAGCTGCGCTTCAAGGCGACCGCCCGGCGCAACAAGCTGCTCGGGCTCTGGGCTGCCGAGAAGCTCGCCAAGAGCGGGGCGGATGCCGAAGCCTATGCCAAGTCGGTCGTCGTGGCCGATTTCGAGGAGGCCGGCGACGAGGACGTGGTGCGCAAGGTCAAGAACGACTTCGCGCTCGCCGGGATCACCGTCGCGGATACCGAGATCCGCACCGTGATGACCGAGCTGCTGATCAAGGCGGCCGACGACATCCAGGCCGGCCGGTAAGTTACATATCCGGGCGCGCATCCCGGTTGACGCAGGACGTCTCTGAAACGGGCGCATGGGCGCCCGTTTGCTTTTCCGGCTCCGCGCTGGTCAACCTTGCGTCGATGGCCGCGACGTCCGAAGCGCGGCTTCGAACCGGATGAACGCACCATGGCCAAGCCCACCGTCCTGTCCTCCCTTGCCGATCGCTTCGCCAAAGGGGACAGCATCGTCTCGGCCTGGTGCGGCCTGCCGGACCCCTCCGTCTCGGCGACGCTCGCGCAGGAGGATTTCGATACGATCACGCTCGACATGCAGCACGGGCCGATCACGCTGGCCGAGGTCATCCGGGCGATTCCGCTGATCAACGCTGCCGGCAAGCCGGTGGTGGCCCGCATCCCGGTCGGCGAGTTCCAGAACGTCTCGAAGCTGTTCGACAGCGGCGTCTCCGGCGTCATCGCACCGATGATCAACACGATGGAGGATGCCCGCCGCTTCGCCGCCTATGCCAAGTATCCGCCGATGGGCGAGCGGAGCTGGGGCAGCTACGGGGGCCTGAGCGCCTCCGGCCTCGACCAGAACAGCTATCTGAAGGAAGCGAATCGCTTCTCGCTGACCTTCGCGATGATCGAGACCCGCGAGGCGATGGCGATCGTCGACGACATCCTGGCGCTGGACGGCATCGACGCGCTGTTCGTCGGGCCGTCCGACCTGTCGATTGCGCTCTCGGGCGGAGCGAAGGTCGATGCCACCGCGCGCGAGGTCGATGAAGCGCTCAAGCATGTCGTCGCCCGCGCCTCGGCGGTGAACAAGCCGGTCGCGTTCTATTGCGCGACGGCGGAGCGCGCCAAGCAGGGCCTCGCCATGGGCGCGCGCATGGTCACCGTGATGAGCGATTCGTCGATGCTGCGCGCAGCGGCGCAGACGGCGCTGAAGATCACGCGGAGTTGATCCCGGATCTCCGCTTCGCCCCGTCCGGGATGACCTGCGTTTCCGCGCGAAGGCCGTGTGTCAGGGCGTGACGCTCAGGCATTGATGCCCTCGCGGCGCTTCAGCAGGGCATAATCCGCCCAGAGCAGCCGCGCCGCGACGCCGCGCCAGGGGCGCCAGGCCTCCGCCATCGCCTGGAGCTCGGCCGGTTTCGGGCGGGCTGCGAGGCCGAAGGCATGGCGGGCCGCTTCCTGGATGGCGAGATCGCCGGCGGCGAAGCCGTCGCGATGCCCGAGGCAGAACAGCAGATAGACATCGGCCGTCCAGGGACCGATGCCCGAGATCGCCGTCATCTGCGCATGGACCTCCTCGGGAGAGGCGTGGTCGAGCGCCTCGAAGGCGAAGCGGCGCTCGACAAGGGCGTTCGCCAGCGCGAGCAGGGTGCGCTGCTTCGGCCGCGATAGACCGGACAGGCGCATGTCGTCATCCGTCGCGGCCAGCACGCGCTCCGGCGTCAGCGGCACGAAGACCGCGGCGAAGCGGTTCCAGACGGCCCGTGCGCTGGCGACCGACAATTGCTGCGAGACGATGATCGCGGCGAGGCCGGCAAAGCCGCCTTCGCGCAGTCTCAGCGGCGGCAGGCCGGTGCGCGCGACGATCGGCTGCCAGTCCGGGTGGAGGGCGACCAGCGCGGCCATCCCTTCCTCGAGATCGGCATTGGATGTGATTCTCTCGATCATGGTCCCGATATCGATGGCAGAGGCGACGGGTTTCGTCAGCAGGGAGCAGCTTGGCGCAGGTGCGCGCAATCCCTAGACAGGAGAGATGGCGTCCGCTCCACCCGATTCCAGCCGGCCGGTTTTCCGCTTCGCCCCGAGCCCGAACGGGCGCCTCCATCTCGGCCATGCGCTGTCGGCCCTGACCAATGAAGCGCTGGCCCATCGCTTCGGCGGGCGCCTGCTATTGCGGATCGAGGATATCGACCTGACGCGGTGCCGGCCGGAATTTGTCGAGGGGATCGAGACGGACCTGGAATGGCTCGGCATCCGGTTCGAGCCCGGCTTCCGCAGGCAATCCGCGCATTTCGACGATTATGCCGGAGCGCTGGCCAGTCTGCGCCAGCGCGGGCTGATCTATCCCTGCTTCTGCTCCCGGCAGGAGATCCGCAACGCGGTCGTGGCCCGGGAAGCGGTCACCGGACGGCCCTGGCCGGTCGATCCCGATGGCGCGCCGCTCTACCCCGATCTCTGCAAGGTGCTCGGTCCGGGCGAGGCGGAGCGGCGTATCGCGGCCGGGGAGCCGCATGTGCTGCGCTTCGACATGGCGGCGGCCATCGCCGCGGCGGGGAGATCATTGGGCTATACGGTGTTCGATGCGGATGACGTCCGGCACGTTGTCCAGATCGCGCCGGAACGCTGGGGCGACGTGGTGCTCGCCCGCAAGGACGTACCGACAAGCTATCATCTGGCCGTCACCGTCGATGATGCCTTGCAGGGCGTGACCCATGTCGTGCGTGGCCGCGATCTGGAAGCGGCGACGGATGTCCACGTCCTGCTGCAGCATCTGCTCGGCCTGCCGACGCCACTCTATCACTTCCATCGCCTGCTGCTCGACGATGACGGGCAGAAGCTCGCCAAGAGCCGGGATTCGCAAAGCCTCGCGGCGCTCCGAGACGATGGCGTCACCGCGGCGGATATCCGCCGGCAGCTCGGCTTCGCCTGAAGAACTCAGCCGACGCCGAGGAAAGTCAGCCAGGCCGCGGTCGAGAACAGCGAAAGCAGGGTCGAGAGCGTGATCGCGCTCGATGCATCGGCCACGCCCTGCCGGTAGCGCTCGGCGAAGAGATAGGCGTTGATCCCGCAGGGGCAGGCGGCGAACAGCACCGCCACCCCGGACCAGTGGGCCGGCATCTCGAAGACCCATGTCGCCAGCCAATAGACCAGGAGCGGATGCAGGCCGAGCTTCAGCCCGCTCAGCACCGTCGGCAGGGCGAGCCCCGATTCGAGACCGTAGCGGCGCATGGCGATGCCCAGGCTGATGAGCGCGCAGGGTACGGCGGCACCGGCGAGCAGGTCGACCAGCGTCCAGACCGGCGTGGGAATGAAGGGGACGATCGGGCGCGCCGCCGAGCCCAGGATGATGCCGATGATGATCGGATGGGTGAAGAGGCGCTTGATCAGCAGCGGGATCGAGGCCGAGCGTCCCTCCGCCAGCAAGGTCGCTGCCGTCATCGTGACCGGCAGATGGACGGCGAGCAGCAGGCCGAGCGGCACGGCGCCGGCATCGCCATAGGCCTTCAGGATCATCGGCACGCCGACGAAGACGGTGTTCGACTGCGCGGCGGCAAAGCCGGAAACGACAAGCTCAGGCCCTTTGCGGGCAAAGAACCGGGAGGCGATGACCATGGCCAGCGCCCAGACCACGGCGAGGCCGGCGAAATAGGCGACCCAGTAGCCCCATGGCTGGGTCAGGGGAATGTCGGCCTTGGCGAGCGTGCGGAACAGCAGGCAGGGCACCGCGAGGACGAAGACGAAATCCGACAGACCCTCGCCCGTGGTCTCGCGGAGGAGCTTCGTCCAACGCGCGAGATAGCCGAGGCCGATCAGCCCGAAGACGGGCAGGACGACGAGGAGGGAAGCGACCATGGCTTCGGAACTCGCGCGATAGAGGAATGCCTGCTTCCGCGGTGTCCGCTTGCGCGCGTACTGTCAAGCTACAGAAGCGTAGCGGGCGGCGGAACGCCCTGCCGTCATGCGCTCAACGCAATTGAGCGAGCGTGCCGCCGGCTTTCTCGATCAGGCTGCGGATCTCGTCGCGCTGGCGCTTGAACTCGACCAGGGTCGGGCCTTGCAGCTCGCGTCCGCGCGGGACGCGGATCTTCATCGGGTTGACGAAGTTGCCGTTGACCAGGACCTCGTAATGCAGGTGCGGACCGGTGGAGAGGCCGGTGGTGCCGATATAGCCGATCACCTGGCCCTGGCGGACCTTGGCGCCCGGCACGATGCCGGCCGCGAAGTTCGATTGATGCGAATAGGTGGTGACATAGCCGTTGGCGTGCTGGATCTCGGTATGCTTGCCGTAGCCGGAGGACCAGCCGGCCTTGAGCACGGTGCCGTTGCCGGCGGCAAGAATCGGCGTGCCGATCCGGTTCGCCCAGTCGATGCCGGTATGCATCTTCGAATAGCGCATGATCGGGTGGTAGCGCATGCCGAAGCCGGAGCGCAGCTCGCCATCGGCGACCGGCTTGCGCAGCAGGAACTTCTTGAGCGATTTGCCCTCGTCGTCGAAATACTCGATCAGCCCGTCATCGGGCGCCTGGTAGCGGAAGACCCGGCGCGCCTCGCCATTGACGGTCAGGGTCGCGGATAGGATCTCGGCGCGCTCGCCTTCGTCCTCCTCGGTGAAGATCACCTCCAGATTGTCGCCGCCATGGACGCGCTGCTGGAAATCGAGATCGTAGGAGAAGATGCGGACGAGCTCGTCGACCAGCGGCCGCGGCAGGTCGTGGCGCGCGCCGGTCTCGTAGAGGCTTTCATAGAGACGGGCGCCGCCCGAACCCTCGTCCTCGTCGCCGTCCTCGGTATTGCGCCGCGGCGGCTTCTGCGGGCCGGCCGCGTCCTGGCGTGGCAGGTCGACGGGCACGAAGGCGCCCTTGTCGTTCATCGCGATCGTGCCGTCGGGCTGGCCGTTGCTGAGCAGCGAGACGCGCATGATCTGGCGGGAATCGCCCGGGCGAGGGCCCGGCGCATAGAGGACCTGCAGGACCTGGCCATCGGGCAGGGCCGAGGTGCGGACCTTGCCGCCGAAGGCGGTGATCATCGTGCGAATCTGCTCGGGGGCGACACCGGCGCCGCGCATCACCTGTTCGAAATTCTCGCCGCGCTTGGCCATCAGCAACTTGTCCTCGACGAGGGGCTCGCGCGAGGCCGGGATCGGCGTCTTCGGTGCGTTGGTCAGGTTCTCCGGCACGACGCGGACCTCGATCCCCGAGAACCGGGTATCGGTCGCCGGAGCATAAGCCAGGAGGTCGGTGCCCGGCGCCGCCGCACCAGTCAGCGTCCGGCTGAGCATTAATTGCGGCGGGATCGGCAGCGCACGCTGGCGACCGGAATTCGCCATGTTGGCGCGCTCTTCCTCGATCTGGGAGATCACTTCGGCATCGCTGAGCTGTGGCTTGCCGGAGGGCAGGGTCAGATCGTCGAGGTCGCGCTTGACGATGGTGACGTCGGCATCCGGCATGTCCTGGGCCGGCTCGGCATAGCGCTCCTCGGGCTGCCCGCCCTCGGCGAAGAGGCGCAACGGGTTGAAGGGCGGGATATTGGAAGCGTAGACGCCGGTCGTGAGCGACAGATTGGAAGCGAGACGGACGAAGGGCCGGACGCGGATGACCTCGCGGTCGCCGGTCCGCTGGGACATCGGCGCCCGCATGGCATGGCGCGCCGACATGACCGGCTGGTCGGTGACCAGCTTGTCGGCCTTGCGGGCCCCGCCGCCATCGCCCGCGACCGAGGATGCGCGGATGGCGACCGTCTCGGGCTGCTCGGGATAGCTGGTGTCGCCGCGCATCGCCACGAGGATCGCAGCGCCGAGCAGGGCTGCGCCGCAGGAGCCGACGAGGGCGCAGGCAAAAAGCCAGCGCAGCGAGACGCCGCGACGGTCAAGCGGCTGCTGGCGCGAGTCGCCGGGCTGGATCGGCGGCTCGATGCCGAGATCGACCAGCAGGGCCGCCGCCTCAGGGGCAAGCGGCTCGACCGGCTGTGCGAACTCGGGATGGGCGTTCATATCGTGGCGGCTGCTTCTTGCGGGCTGTCTCGAGACCTTGGTGGCAACTCCGCACAGCGAAGGCGCCCTGAGCGCGTCCTGACGAAAGCGCGCCAGGACCATGCCCGCGCCGGAAGCCGGAATCAATCCGCTCGGTCGTGGACGATCTCCTCTGCGGAGAGATTGCGGCTGTTTTGGGAAACGGCCTGTGCGGCCTTCGCGGCATCCCGCGCGACGCTTGCGCGCGCATGCCCGCACGTACTGGATACCGGCTTTCCAAGCGCCGGCTCATCGATCGGAAAGGGCAAGGCGAGCGAGGCGGGACATCCAGGCCTCGCGATCCCCCGGTCCTTGCCTGGAAAATCTGCGCGCCCCGACAGCGGCAGAGCAAGCCAGCTGCGGCGGGCAAATCCAAGCCAGGCGCCGAACCCGTCCAAAACCGCAGGAAACAGGCTCTCCAGGCGGGTTTCGGCAGCCTCGGGAAAAAGAAACGCGCTTCGTCAAAAAAACTTCATCGAGCGTGTTGACTTCCAATCCGGGCCTGGCCTATAAACCGGCCATCGAGACGGCGCCGCCGCTGAGCGGCGCCTCTTCTGCGCTTCCTAAGGACGCTGAGGCTGA
>NZ_JBXAMI010000012.1:0-2822 GCF_058800455.1 Allobosea sp. GW822-FHT05A11
CTGGCGACGATCTGCGTGGGATTGACGAAACGCAGGGCGATGACGAGCCAGATCAGGGTGGTGACCATGTAGATCACCGCCATGGCGTCGATCGACTGCACGGCGCGGACACCGGAGGCGAAGACAGCGTAGTAGAGCGCGACGACGAGCGTCTGGCTGGTCGGGCCGGCCGTGAGGAAGGTCAGTTCGAACATCGCGAGGGTGCGCACCAGCACCAGCAGCAACGCGGCGAGGATACCGGGCAGCAGCAGCGGCAGCAGCACATGCACGAAGAGCTTGAAGGTGTTGGCGCCGAAGACGCGCGCCGCCGACTCGATCTTGGTGTCGATCTGCTCGATGAACGGGATCATCACCAGGATGACGAAGGGCACCGTCGGCACGAGATTGGCGAGCACGACGCCCGACATCTGGCCGGCGAAGCCCGCCTGGTAGAGCACCGTCGCCAGCGGAATGCCGAAGGTGATCGGCGGCACCAGGAGCGGCAGCAGGAAGAGCAGCATGACGAGCTTCTTGCCCGGGAAGTCGCGCCGCGCCAGCGCATAGGCCGCGGGCACGCCGATCAGGCCGGAGAGCGCCACCACCAGGAAGACGATCTGGAACGTGACGAGCAGCACCTCATAGAGCTGGAACTCGGACCATGCGGCCGCATACCAGCGCGTCGTCCAGCCCGCCGGCAGCCAGGTGCCGAGCCAGCGCGTCGAGAAGGACGAGGTCACCACCGTCGCGATCATCGCGAAGAGGTTGACGATGAAGAAGCCGATCAGCGTCCAGTTGGCGGCAGCCCAGAGCTTCGTCGAGAGACGGGTATCCTTGACCATCGGATCAGCCCTTTCCGCCGCCGGCAGGGCCGCGATACAACATGCCGCGCGCGGCCAGGACCACGACGACGATGGCGAGCTGAACCACGCCCATGATCATCGCGACGGCCGAAGCCATGGAGTAGTCGTATTCCTCGAAGGCCGCCTGATAGGCCGCGATCGAGATCACCCGGGTCGGCCCCGAGGGCGCGCCGAGCAGCACGGCCGAGGGGAAGACCGAGAAGGCCTGCACGAAGCTCAGGCAGAAGGTGATCGCGAGCCCCGGCAGCAGGAGCGGGAACAGGATGTGCTTGAAGCGCTCCCACGGCCCGGCACCCAGCGTCGCGCCCGCCTGTTCCAGCGCCGGATCGATGCCGGAGAGGTAGGACAAGGTCAGCAGGAAGGTGAAGGGGAAGCCGGTGATGACCAGCGAGAGCATCACGCCCCAGTAATTATGCAGCAGCTTCACCGGCGAGGAGATGATGCCGAAGGTCATCAGCACGCGGTTGAACCAGCCCTGCGGCCCGAGATAGTTCAGCAGGCCCTCGGCGACGAGCACGGTGCCGAGCGTGATCGGGATCACCAGGATCGTGGTCAGCAGGCGCTGGTTCTTCATCAGCCGGACGCGGAAGGCGATCGGGATCGCCAAGAGCAGCGTCGCGACCGTCACCGGCAAGGCGAGCCAGAGCGTGGTCCCGATCGTCCCATAGAGGAAGGAATCGGAGAAGAAGCGCTGGTAGTTGGCGAAGATGCCGCCCTGCTTCGGCTCGAAGGAGAGCACGAGCCCGTACAGGAACGGGTAGATGAACAGCGCCAGCAGGAACAGGATCGCGGGGACGACGAGCAGCGTCAGCCCGTCCAGCCCGCGCGCCGCCAGCCGCTGCTTCAGCGGGATGGAGGTGATGTCCGCACTCACGCCGCCGCTCCATAGACGAGGACGCGCTCGGGATCGGCGGCGAGCGTCACCGCCTCGCCCGGCGCCAGCTTGTCATGGGCGAGGAAGGACAGATCCGTGCCATCCGCCATGCGGGCGAAGCCGACGAATTCGCGACCGCGGAACTCGGTCGAGACGACCTGCGCCTTGAGGCCGGCTTGGCCGGCCGCGACCGGATGCAGATCCTCCGGGCGGATCGCCAGATAGCCGTCGGCGCCAGCGGAGAGTGCGTGACGCGCGCGGCCCGAAAGCTGCGCATCGCCGACAGCGACCGTCGCCCTGCCCTCGCCGACGGAGGCGACCTTGCCCTTGACCTTGTTGCGGAAGCCCATGAACTCGGCGACGTCGAGATGGTCCGGCCGCATGAACAGGTCTTCCGGCGCGCCGACCTGGCGGACCTGACCGTCGCGCAGCACCACGATCCGGTCGGCGAGCGAGAGCGCTTCCTCCTGGTCGTGGGTGACGTAGATCGTGGTGGCGCCGAGCGTGTTGTGGATGCGGCGGATCTCGGCGCGCATCTCGAGACGCAGCTTGGCGTCGAGATTCGACAGCGGCTCGTCCATCAGCACCAGCGGCGGCTCGACCACGATGGCACGCGCGATCGCGACGCGCTGCTGCTGGCCGCCGGAGAGCTGGCCCGGCAGCTTCTCGGTCTGGCCCTGCAGGCGCACCAGCGCGGCGGCTTCCGCCACGCGCTTGTCGATCTCGGCGCGCGGCAGGCCGCGCATCTTCAGGCCGAAGCCGATATTCCTGTTCACGTTCATATGCGGGAACAGGGCATAGCTCTGGAAGACCATGCCGAAGCCGCGCTCTTCCGGACGCAGCGGATCGATGCGCCTGTCGTCGAGCCAGATGCCGCCACCGGTCGCCGGAAGCAGCCCCGCGATCAGGTTCAGCGTCGTCGACTTGCCGCAGCCCGACGGGCCCAACAGCGCGATGAACTCGCCCTTGCCGATCGTCAGCGAGACGTCCTTGAGCGCGTTATGGGTGCCGAAGTCACGGCTCAGACGGTCGAGCCGAAGCTCGCGGAACGAAGCTGCGTTGATGGTCATGGCTTCCGGATGAATCTGAGAAACGGGATCGAAAGGACG
>NZ_JBXAMI010000013.1:0-755 GCF_058800455.1 Allobosea sp. GW822-FHT05A11
CCGGCATCGAGCCCCGCATAGGGAAGGATCAGGCTGCTCATGCGGCTTCTCTCTCCTCAGCCATGGCTCGGCGCGGGAACGCTGATCGGACGCGCGAGCCTGGACTGCGCGGTGAGCCGGATGCCGGCATTGGCGGCGCCATAGCCGACATAGCCGTCGCGCTGGACGATCTCGAAGAACAACCCGCCATCCAGCGTCTGCGTATAGGCCTGACGGAAGGCACCGCCGGCATCGCTGTCATGGAGGATGTTCAGCGCCTTCATCGCATCGATCTCCTGCGCCGTCAGGTCAGAGCGGGCTTCGAGGTCGTCATAGTAGTTCTCGGGGATGGGTAGCATGGCGACGCCATTGGCAACCAGCCGCTTGACGGTCGCGGCGATGTCGTCGGTCGCGAAGGCGATATGCTGCACGCCCGAGCCGAAGAAATCGGTGATGAAGCGGGCCGAGAGCGTGCGGTGGCTCTGCGAGCCGTTGAGGATGAGCCTCAAGCCATGGCCGTTCCTGCCGTCGAGCCCGCTCTCGATCACCTGGCTCTGGACCACGCCGCCGGGGTCGAGCACGGCCTGGCTCGGCGTCTTCCGCGTCTCGAACAGCGAGGAATAGAACAGCAGCCAGGTCAGCATCTCCTCGTACTGCATGCTCTGCGAGACATGATCGACGCCGGTGAGCCCGGCATCGTCCGAGGCCTCGCCCGTCGCTTCGAAATCGACCTCGGCCCAGCGTCCGAGCGCCGAGGCCTGGTCGAGGAAATAGAC
>NZ_JBXAMI010000014.1:0-520 GCF_058800455.1 Allobosea sp. GW822-FHT05A11
CCCCTATCATTCCCCAACCCTCCCGGCAGAGGTGGACTGAGACAGGGCGGATCGGATCGTTTGGAGAAACCGCCATATTGCCGCTAGTTCGTCCTCTCGCATCTCCTGCAAGGTCGGTGTCACGGGGCCATCCGCCGCGAGGCATCGTGTTTCGATACGGTCGATGAGGTTGTTGAAGCCATCGATGGCCGCTCTCATGGGATCAGCCGTCATGGCGGGTCTCCTCACGGACGCGCCGGAATGACTCCGATATGGCATTGTCCGCGATGATGACTTGTTCGCGCGTCAGACCGCTGTTGATCAGAGCTTCGCGCGCTGCTCCCAGGAAGGCCAAACGAGCGGCACGCTCCTGACGGCGTTCGGCCTTCTCAGAGTCAACCGCCGCCATCAGCGCCACGATGTCTTCGCCACGCCGCTTGAAGGCTGTCGCCATTCGTCGAACCTGCTCGACGAGCGGCACATCACCACCGTCCGGCGGGTCCATGAACTCGCTCGTTCCGATGGCCTCGGCTAGATCCAC
>NZ_JBXAMI010000015.1:0-501 GCF_058800455.1 Allobosea sp. GW822-FHT05A11
AGCTGGCATTGTTGTAGCCGCCTGGTTCGTAGTTCCATCGAAGCGGCGCGCGTCTCATCTTCTCAGCCATGCTCTGCGTCCGGGGGATTTTTATAGTGCGCATCCGCGGGACCTTGACCACGGTCCTCCAGAGCAGAAGGAGGTGCCGGAAGCGGCATCCAGTGAGTGGGGTAACAATCCTGCGAAAGACGGTCCCCGTTCAGAAAATCAGCATAGAACCAGTCTGCGGTCTCAAGCATCTCGTCTGATGCGCCCTGCTGAGCGTATTCCTGGATTTCCGCGTCGGTCAGGAAGTCAACCATCGCAATGTGCCGGACGAGCATTGTGCCTGTCCCGCCGTGGTCGCTGTAGGCGAGGATTTCACTTCCATCCTTCGGCGCCGTTTCGATCGGCTGCCAGGTAGGTGAGGATAGCTCGCGGATGCCCCCTATCATTCCCCAACCCTCCCGGCAGAGGTGGACTGAGACAGGGCGGATCGGATCGTTTGGAGAAACCGCCATA